>NZ_JAGE01000002.1:0-600000 GCF_000526495.1 Ruminiclostridium josui JCM 17888
CAGAGGCCAGGTTGAGGCTATAGATGCACTGTTTGGTTATACAGTTAACATCGGCAAAGGAAAACCTACCAATTCAGAATTTATTGCAATGATTGCCGATAAGCTGAGATTGGAATTGAAAGTAAGCTAAGAGGCTTGATATTACTGTATTTCATAAAACAGTACAAACCAATAAATAATTATTAGTAGGAACAAAGTAATGTGGATTTTGCTTAAAATTATAAGATAAACCTACAAATAAATTTTAAAAATCCAATGAACTTCTTCGCTTTATAGGGTAAACAGAATGTTTATAAATCTATATTGCGAAGGAGTTTTTATGTTTCAATTTGATTATGACATTGACGATTTTATGGACTATTGTATAGCACAACAATTAAGACCTAAGACTATGTTCAGTTACGAGCAGGCATTAAAAATTTTTCAAAGGTATATGTTAGATATTCATAATATTACATCAGCAGCAGAGACAAAAGAGATACACATAAGGGAGTATATTAAGTATATTGAATCAAGGGGTAAGTATACAGTTTTGGTTGATGAAAAAACCAGATACATTAATAATCCCCAAAATAGAACTGATGTTGGGAAATCTATTACTAAGACTACTATTAACAATTATATTCGAAATATTAAGGTGTTTTATAATTACCTATATGATAATCATCTTATAAAGTCAAACCCTGTAACGAGAATTAAACAATTAAAAAACAGCAGAAAGCCATTGGAATTTATCTCAGATGAAGATTTTTTGAGACTTATAAAAAGTTTTGATAACTCAAAGTTTCATCAATTTTGAGATTGCATAATATGCCAACTGCTTTTTGACACTAGAATGAGAATATCTGAAACACTTCTCATAAAAATCGAGGATGTCGATTTCGCCAGAAATACAATATTTTTACCTGCTAATAATACTAAAGGTGTAAAGGATAGAGCAGTTTTCTTCAGTACTGAGATGTCAAAAATTTTAAAACGTTGGATTGCATTTAAAGACCGCTATAGAGACAGCGATTATTTATTTTGTACAAACAAAGGTAATCCTTTAAAAGTAAATAATTTTGAAAAGAATTTCAGGGACTATACTGCAAGGGTAGGTCTAAAAAACGTACACCCTCACGTTTTGCGTAATAACTTTGCAAAGAGATTTTTAATGCAGGGAGGGTCAATATATGCCCTTAGTAGAATTTTAGGTCACAGTAGCATTACAGTGACTGAGAAGGCATATTTAGATTTGGATGATGAAGATTTAAGGCAAAATTATATTCCGTATTCGCCGCTGGAACATATTAAAAAGAGTAGAAGGAAATAGGTTTAATAACGAAAGAGCCTTACCAATGTACAGGGCTCTTTTTATTTACATCGGAACATTTGGAATATTTACGTAAACATAACTCTATATTTTATTCGAAAAAAGTTTGCGGGTTTTAATTGAAAAGAGATTAACCAAAGCTTTTAACACTCTTTTAAAAGACGTTTTTGTGTAGATGTAAAACTAATTGAAAATAGTGATAATTAGGTTAAATGAAAAAGTAAATTCCAGTATGTCTCAAACCAAGGAATGTGCACGACTAAATTCCACTTCGAATTTAAACTTACTAACTGTACGTTACTCTTTCACAAGTGAAATTTACTTTTTCATTTTTCGTGTTTTTATTTGTGGTGGTATTGGTTTACAAATAATGGTTCATATAACAAATTATGACAATAAATACAAAAAGAATATGATACTATAATTTTTGAGATAGCAAAAGTCTAGAACAAATTTTACATTTTTAGTTATTAAAAATTACTAGGAGGTCTTTTAATATTATAAAAAATAGATAAAAATTAGCAATTATATGTGCATTAACTTTAATGATTTCTTGTCTTTCTGTAACATCTTCTTTTGCAAAAAATGCCAATACTACTCTAGAGCTTGATTCGTCAAATACTCTTGACCAAATAGTTTTAGAATCACAATCTTATAAAGATATGATTAAAAATAATCATGATGCAAAATTATTAACTAGGAATGAAATGTATTATAAAGTTGAAATAGATGATAAAAATCAAGTTAAAAAGACAGCTTATAGTCCTGAAGAATATAAAGCTGAGCTGTTAAAGGAACAAAGTAATGAGTATACTACCTATAGTCAGAGTCTTTCAAAATCCTATGGATGGATTGATGTAGCTATTTATGGTTGGTATTATAGTAGCGAAAAGTGGTTTATTGAATTTACATATAATTGGACTAAAGTACCTTCGACTCAACTTACAGATGCAATTGTTTTAGGAGCTGATTCTAATTTACCAATATATACGGAAACAATACAAGCATCCCATACAGTAAAAACAGACGTTAGGACTTTAAGCTATAATTATGATTGGTCAACTCCAGACATGAAAAGTAGGGGGGCTAATGCATATGGTATTAATGTACCTTTAGGTATT
Source organism: Ruminiclostridium josui JCM 17888 (assembly GCF_000526495.1). Lineage (NCBI taxonomy): Bacteria > Bacillati > Bacillota > Clostridia > Eubacteriales > Oscillospiraceae > Ruminiclostridium > Ruminiclostridium josui. The sequence continues at coordinate 2,434 of NZ_JAGE01000002.1, forward strand.
GAAACCCAATTTGAAACAACACAAAATGCTCATGGATATATAAGCGCCATTTGTACTAGATCCACTACAAATACACAAAGTGGGAAAATATACGGGTCATATGGACATAGACAGATTGGTATTAATCCAAGTACATCATTCTCATTTAGTCCTACTTCTTTAAGCTTTAGTTTTGCACTAGGTATAACATCTGATGAAGCACCAATATCTAAAGTATTTAATTTGTTTGAATCTTAAATGAAATGATTTAATAAAGTATTTAATTAGCTAGACTTTGCTATCTTTAATATGGTTAATTCGATTTTATAAAAGTTTTTAATGGGACGGGAATATAATGAAGAAAATTATTATTTTATTTTTTTGCTTGGTGTTCATATTTTTAGTAGCATTTATTATTAATTATCAATTATCATATTCCGTGACTGATTCTGGGGCTAATATTGACAACAAAATTATATATTTTTTGAGAAATAGTAAATATGCTAATAGTACAAAAGAGATTAGAATTAAATATCAGTGTAATATAGACGATAGAAAATATGTTTTGTTTTATATAAATAAAAATTTAGCGTATGCAGAACTTAGAAGGGGACTTAATTCAAAATACAAAATCATTTCTGTAACTGCGGATATTAATATGCTAAGATATGAAATTATTAAAACTAATAAAAGTAAATATTTATTTGTGGCTGGTAAAAATGCTGATTTACAGATTGATTATATTAAAGCAAAAATCGGCGTTGATGAGTATACAGTAACTATCCCCAAAGAACTTTACTTTATCTCTTATTGTCCAGTATCTTCATGGGCATCCCTTGCTGAAGACCCTAGTACAGATACATTTAAAGTCTTTGATAATAAAAACAATGATATTACATCAAAAATAAGGACTAATTCACCCAAACCCATATGAAAATTTCAAATCATACAAAAGTGAATCGCAATCTGTGATTTATTAATAGATTAAAAACTTACTTCAAAAACACCCTGACTCAGAAGAAGCTAAAAAAGCTAAAGGGTTGCTATCAACCATAAATATAAAAATAAAAAACGATGCAGAAAAGGCACAGCTTATTGAAAAGCAAAAAAAGATGCAGATAAAAAACGATTGGCTGAAGCAACTAAAAAAATGCGTAAGCAGTATGATGAAGTTCAGGAAGTTACATGGTATTTTGATAAGAGTTCTCCTCAATATGCAAATGTTAATTGCTTTTATATTTACATAGGAACAAAAAAGGAATCGCTTCCGGGGTTAAGACTGAAAATACAATATGCCGCCGATGATTGGATTTTTATTAATAATTATATTTTTAAGGTTGATAATAAAACATTTGAAATTGATGCCGGAGACTTTGGAGTTACCAGAGATAATAATGGAGATGGAATATGGGAATTGTATGATGTTGAATTAAGTAAAGAAAATTATGGTAAGCGGTAAACCATGAGTACCTCGATAGACTCTCTTTAATATGAGATAATTCTTCCATGTTTTCACAAGCTACTTTAAAAAATTGTACAACTTTTTAAAGTTAGCTTGAAAAACTTTAATAAAGTTTTTCAAGGAGGTTTTATCAATGGAGACTAAAAAAGTACAACAACAGTACCTTCTTTCAAAATGGGCTGCTACTATTCAGGAATGCCGTGCTACCGGAATGTCTGTGAAGGATTGGTGCTTGGAAAACAATGTGAATATGGCTCAATTTTTTTATTGGCAGCGTAAAATACGTAAGCAACTCTGTTCATCGGTAGATAATTCAGCAAAGGATTCGTCAATCACTTTCGCACCCGTTCAACTCACGAATTCCCGTAATAAGTCCTTGCAAGAAGTATCTTTTAGCACAGAGATGATTGTTAACGTTGGAGGCTGCCAATTACAAATTAATAATGATACTAGCCCTAAGCTGCTAGAGACAGTACTGAAGGTACTCCAAAATGTTTAATAATGCTACTGGTTTTGACCAGATTTACATTGCATGTGGTTATACCGATTTGCGCCAAGGAATTGATGGCCTTGCTGGGATGGTTCAAAATCAATTTCATTTAAATCCTTTTCAAAATATCCTGTTTCTTTTCTGCGGAAGAAAAACAACAAGGATAAAAGGTCTTCTTTGGGAAGGTGATGGTTTTGTATTACTATACAAGCGTTTAGAAGGCGGAAGATTTCAATGGCCTCGCAGTGAAGCAGAAATGAAAGAAATCACACCTAAACAATTCCGATGGCTAACAGAAGGTCTTGCCATTGAGCAAGCAAAAGCTGTTAAGAAAGTGTCTCCCAGCCGTATTATCTAGTGGATAACTCTTTTGAAATTGTGCAAAACCTCACATATTTTCCGTAATTATCCACGACTTTTAAAACTTGAGACTTTTCTATTCCATTGTGTCTTTTTTCATGATATTGTAGATTCATGGATAAAACATTTACAGAACTGGAATTAACTAAATATAGTAAAAAAGATATTGTTCAGCTTTTTCTGAAGCAGCAGGCCATACTTGAAAAACAAAGCACTCAATTAGAAGAAATGAATAAAAACATCACTCTTCTGATAGAAGCAAATAAAATTGGAAAGCAGAAAAGATTTGGACGTTCATCTGAAAAGATGGTATATGATGAGCAGATGGAACTGTGCTTTAACGAAGCAGAAGTAACTGCTGCCGGAAAGCTTATTGAAGAACCTGAATTTGATGAAGTATGTCCTAAGCCATATAAGCGAAAAAAAGCAAAAGGAAAACGTAATGAGGACTTAAAGGATTTGCCTGTCAGTATCATTGAACATACTCTTAATGACGATGAGCTAAGATCTATTTTCGGAGACACATGGAAACGACTGCCTGATGAAGTGTACAAGCGCCTTCAATTTCACCCTGCTACATTTGAGGTGGAAGAGCATCATGTTGCAGTATATGCAGGAAAGGACAATCAAACCATTGTAAAGGCAAACCGCCCTGTTGATCTATTGCGCAACAGTATTGTAACGCCAACTCTGGCAGCTGGTATACTAAATGGAAAATATATAAATGCTCTTCCTCTATACAGGTTGGAACAGGAGTTTAAGAGAAATGACATACATATATCCAGACAGGTAATGGCAAACTGGACAATACAATGTGCCGAGAGGTACCTGTCACTATTGTATGATAGAATGCATCAGGAACTCTATCAGTGCAGCGTATCACAGGCTGATGAGACACCAGTGCTTGTTTCAAAGGATGGTAGATCTGCCGGTTCTAAAAGCTACATGTGGGTATATCGTACGGGCAAAATGTACGAGGCTCCGCCCATTATCCTGTATGATTACCAGAAAACGCGTAAAGCTGATCATCCAAGAGAATTTCTCAAGGGGTATAAAGGGATTATTGTAACCGATGGATATGAAGTTTACCACAAGCTTGAGAAAGAAGAACCAGACATAAAGATAGCAGGATGTTGGAGTCATGCCCGTCGTAGGTTTGCGGATGTTGTCAAGACAATGGACAAAGAAACCGCTAAAGATACATTAGCATATGCAGCATTAAAACAAATAGCTTTGATATATAAAATAGATAATGATCTTGTGGAGCTATCTCCACAAGAAAGAGTCGCTAGACGTAAGCTTCTTGTAAAGCCACAAGTAGAAGCTTTCTTTGCATGGGTTAAAGAGCATAGAAGTGATGTTCCATCACAATCAGAAACAGGCAAAGGCTTTACCTATTGCCTAAATCAAGAAAAATATCTGAGAACATTTCTTGAAAATGGTTACGTACCTCTGGATAACAATGCTACAGAGGGAGCTATCAGAGGCTTCTGCATAGGAAAAAACAATTGGCATTTGATAGACACAGTTCAAGGAGCCCAGGCAAGCGCAATAATTTACAGTATTGCAGAAACAGCTAAGGCTAATAACTTAAAACCATACCATTACTTTAAATATTTACTGCAGCAGCTTCCCCAACATATGGATGATAAGGATACATCCTTTATAGACAAGCTGCTTCCTTGGTCAGAAGATTTGCCTGAAGAATGCAGAAAAGCAACTCAAAATTAGCAAAATTATATCCGCCGAAAGGCGGTATTTTTGTATAGGTACTCATGGTTTACCGCTTACGTTCAGAATGCCCATAACTAGGCTTATATTCAGTTTGAAAGAGTATAAAAACAGGATGTACTAATAAGTACACCCTGCTATTTATTGGATTATCTCAAACTGAATGTCTTTCTTTATGTTTCTGAACTAAAAATAGAAATTTCCTAGTAAAATAATATACGTAAAATCCCAAAATGCCACCAATTATATTTGCAATGATATCGTCAACGTCAAAGACTCTACTAGGAGAAATCAAGATTATCATAATAATCAGTTGAAGTATCTCAATAGATAATGAGAAAACAAAACTTACAGTAATAATTTTTAAAAATGAAAAATAATTATGGTTAAGTATCGGTAATAAAAATCCAAAAGGTAAAAATAGTATTATGTTAAATCCAAAGCTTTGAATGATAATCTTCATATTTGCGATTATGTCTATCCTATACCCGGCATCTTTCATTTGCTGTATTACCTCATATCTCTTGAATATAATATGAAATGGCACAAGATTGTAATTTATATTTTGAAAGTTTAAATTAAAGTTGAGATGTAAAGGAAATTGAGTTATATATATGATTAATGCCACATAAAGGATAAAAATAACTTTAATTATTTGAGTTTTTTCTTTTGATAATATCATAAATAATACCTACTTTATGTTTTAGTTAATAAACTGAAAATGCTCCTGAGTGATAGTACCCGGTATCAAAATTAAATCTTACATAGTAATCAGCATTTGAAGTAACATTAAAGGTTACTGATTCTACTGGGCCATTGCAATGTAAATATTTTACTTCTGACTTTTTGCCACTTTTATCAACTAATTGAACCCATATGCCTGCATGGAGTTGACTTAGTGGATTTACTCTATTGATAGCATCTTCCTTAGTGCCATATTGACCGAAACCTGCCGCCACAGTAATAGTAGTTCCGGTTGTTTTTACCCACTTGTCAGAGTATAAAACAGCACCAGCCCATGTAATGTCACCTACATATATTCCAAGGCTTACGGTTTGATTTGAGGTGTCAGGCGGGTTTGCTCCATATGTTATGATTTGTGAGGAAATTGGTGCCTTTTCACTAACTCCAGTACCTTCACTTTTTTCATACTTTGTACCTCTACTTCTTTAAATTTTTTGTTGTTTTAATATTCAAGTAAGCGTATTATTTTTTATAGTTTGATGAACTTATAGCTTCATCCCCCTTCAGATAAAGCAATTGGAATAATACATGTAAAATCGTAACATTATTTACACAATATGTAAATAGAATAAGTTAAATCTAATTTTACATTTTCTTAAAATTACCATATAATGGAGACAGAATAAAGATAAATAATGTAAATTGGAGGGGTTACTATATGAGTGACATAAAAGTTGATGTTTCAAAAAGGTATAACCGTGAGATTTTAGATATAAAACTATGAGTTATCAAAATAGATATGAGGTCTATTATAGAATATATGATGAACATTTTCAAAATAATAGTGGTAAAATTCTATAGAATTTAAGCCAATAAATATTTTCGTTTTACTCCTATAAACGGATTTTTTATTGGATAAAAGAATATTTTATTTATTGGCTTAGAGTGATTTGCTTAAATGACTTCAAACACTTACCAGAGGCCAGGTTGAGGCTATAGATGCACTGTTTGGTTATACAGTTAACATCGGCAAAGGAAAACCTACCAATTCAGAATTTATTGCAATGATTGCCGATAAGCTGAGATTGGAATTGAAAGTAAGCTAAGAGGGGACTTACAAATACATAAGAATCAAATTGACTTCTCGATATTTTAATCGAGGAGTTTTTTTGTTTGCACTTCGTTTAGCGTGATAATTATTTTGGCCGGTTTGAACATTTTAGCGAGAATGAAAAAGAATTGTTAATAATGCAATGGGAGAAAGTAACATTTAGAATATTTGGTCTTTATCAAAAAGATTCAAGAACCAAAGTAGGCGAATAAAAATAAATATACAAATAATGTAAATAATGTGATAAAATACCTATAATAAATATAGGAGGTTGATTAAATGTTACACAAAAAGATTTATTTTGGTTTAGTTGCTGGGGTTTTAAGTTTATCCCTGATATTAGGACAAGGATTAGTATGTGCAGCAGATATAAGTAATTCTAGTAATATGCAATACGGAATATCCAGAACTTTATCTGCCTATAGAATTACCGGTGATGGGGTTAGACTAAGAGCACAACCAAATACTTCAAGTACTATACTTGGATTGCTCTATTTCCCTGAAATAATTCAAGTAGAACGTTGGAGTTCAGATGGAGCATGGGTATATGCTCGTACTGCTAACGGAGTATGGGGATGGGTTTCCACTGCATACATAGAGATGGCTGTGTACTAGAATATTAAAAATTATTTAAAAAACCTTTTTATTTATTGGTATGAGAAAACCTCTAAATAAAGAGGTTTTTATTTTTATCACCAATACTGTTTAATTTTTTGTTAACAATTTAAAATTGTTAACTTTTTTCATATGGAATTGATATAATTAAATTAATTTTATTGGAAAAAATAATTTACAAAACAAGGAGTACTTATGAGTAGTAAAAGCAAAGTATTAATAGTTGACGATGATAGAAATATATGTGAGTTAATAGGGTTGTACCTTGAAAAAGAAGGATATGAAGTCCTATATGCTTATAACGGGCTTAACGCTGTTGATACATTTAAAACACAGACTCCCAGCCTGGTAGTTCTGGATATTATGCTTCCGGGAATTGACGGTTGGCAGGTATGCCGGGAAATAAGGAAGGTAAGCTCTATACCTATTATTATGCTGACTGCAAAAGGTGAAACCTTTGACAAGGTTCTTGGACTGGAGTTGGGAGCAGATGATTACATGGTTAAACCCTTTGAGCCAAAAGAACTTGTTGCAAGGGTAAAGGCAGTATTAAGAAGATATGAGCATAAAGAAGTTGATACATTGGAAGTTGCATTTCCAAATCTCATTATAAATAAAAGCAATTATACAATCCGCCTCAAGGGCAACCTGATAGAACTTCCACCAAAGGAATTAGAACTCTTGTTTTTCCTAGCCTCAAATCCAAACAAAGTTTTTACAAGGGAGCAGCTGCTGGAACACGTATGGGGCTTTGATTTTTATGGAGATTCCAGAACTGTTGATGTGCACGTAAAGAGGGTTCGCGAAAAAATAGATTTGGAAGGTCAGCCTTGGCAGCTAAAAACCGTGTGGGGTGTTGGCTATAAGTTTGAGGTGAAATAATGATCAAATTTAAAAAGACAATATTTCAAAAGCTTGTAGTGGTTTTTATAGGGCTGCTTGTTTTAAGCTATGTAGTTACAGGGGGCTTTTTGTACTATTTTTTGAATGGCTTTGTTACAAAACAGCAGACAGAAACACTTGGTGAAAGTGCAGAAAATATAAAGGATTTCTTTGACAACTATTATCTGCCCAATAGAAATAATCAGCTGGTCCAGGGGATTTTTCGTCAAACTCTTGAAATGTATAGTGTTTCAAGTAATTCTATTATTTGGATTGTAGATAATACTGGGCATATACTTATATCCGTATCCAGTGATGAGCAAATAACTGATGTTCTGAAGCAGTACATAGATGATACGGGATATCCAAAGCTGCCTGATATAAGGCAGTATATAAAAGTAATGAATAGCAGTGGTAAAACCCAAACAGAGACAGGAAACTTCTTTGGCTTTTTTAATGATGAAGCTTTCCAGAAATACGGTAGTTCGTGGCTTACTGTCCAAAAGCCTTTTCAAGTAACTCCTATTAACGGTAGGCAGCAGACTATAGCGGCGGTTTACCTCCATACACCGGTACCTGCTATTCAAAAAGTAAGAACCTCAGTATTTAGTCTATTTCTATTTTCAGGTGGAGTAGCCATAATTCTGGCCATTATTCTTGTTTATATATTTTCAATTAGGTTTACACGTCCTTTAAAACAGATTAACAATGCCGCAAAAATAATTGCAGGGGGAGACTTTCAAAAAAGGCTTGTGGTCAGTTCACAGGATGAAATCGGTCAGCTTGCGGATAGTTTCAATCATATGGTTGAGGATTTGCAAAGACTGGAAGATCTTAGACGAGGCTTTATTGCAAATGTTTCACATGAATTGCGTACGCCTATGACTTCCATAAGAGGTTTTATTGAAGGTATACTTGACGGTACCATACCCCCTGAAAAGCAAAAAGACTACCTAATGATTGTAAGGGATGAAACTAACAGGCTTAACAGATTGGTGAATGACCTCCTTGATTTGGCGAAAATGGAATCAGGAGAATTAACATTATCTATGAAGCCTTTTGACATAAACGAATTAATAAGAATATGTGTGATAAAGTTAGAAACCCTAATTACTTCTAAAAATTTGGAAATAGAAGCCAACTTTGAAATCGACAGTATGATGGTATTAGCTGACAAAGACTCTATTGAACGTGTTATTATTAATCTCTTACACAACGCAGTAAAATTTTCAAATGAAAATGGTAAGATAATAGTTGAAACTGCAAAGAATAAGGATAAGGTTTATATAACTGTTAAAGATAACGGTATCGGAATAGACAGCGATGATAAAAAAAGAATCTGGGACAGATTTTATAAATCTGATAAATCAAGAGGAAAGGATAAAACAGGTACCGGCCTTGGTTTAGCAATTGTAAAAAATATTATATCTGAACACAATCAGGATATATGGGTAGAAAGTGATGTGGGAAAAGGAACAAAGTTTACGTTTACGCTTGATTACAACAAAAGTCATATTGAAGATTAACACTTTGTTCATACTTTTTTAAAAATACATCTTTAAAATAATACTATAGAAAAAAGAAGGGAGACTTCATAATGATCGACGATAGAGACGATAAGATAAATGAAAATGGTTCAATTAGTGACCAGCCACAGAATGATAATAGCACTTATGAAGTAAACAGCAATTCAGAATCTCAAGGATTTATAAATGAAACTCAGGAGGATAACGCAAATAGCAGCAGCCAAGATGAAATAGTGAATCCTGTAATTGAGAATAATGAGTCAGCTGATAATGTAGCCGGAGAAAATACAAATGAAAATACAGTTATTGCTAATTACGATTTAAACACACAACAATCAGAAACCGGAGTTCAAGAAGCCGGTACGTCTGACTTTATTGTAAAAGATAACAATTGGGAAACCCAAAGTGTAACGAATCCGGCTTATAACAATTATTACAAAGAAAGTTGTAAAAAAACGAATACTAAAAAATCAAATGCATGGAAATATGTAGTTGTATCAGCTGTAAGCTCACTTTTTGGAGCAGCCCTTCTTGCCTTGTTAATGCTTTTTGTTGCACCTATTGTACAGCCTCATATAAAAGATTACTTGGGGACTAATTTCCCGGGGCTAAAAACAGAAAGTGCACAACCCAATAATACTGGAGAATTAAAACGCGTTGAGATTGTTCAAAATGGAGAGTCAGCTGTTACAAGTGTAGCAGAAAAGGTTGGGCCTTCAGTAGTTGGTATAAAAACATCATATCAGAATTCCAATGAATTATTTGGTGTTCAGTCTGGAGGCGGCGAAGGTTCAGGAATAATAATAAGTGCAGATGGCTATATTCTTACAAACCATCACGTTATTGAAGGGGCTTTAAATGACAAAACCAGGGGTATCAGAAGTGATGCAAAGATTGAAGTATTCCTTCCTAACAAAATAGATAAGCCATATACTGCAACAGTTAAAGGTTACGATTCTAAAACAGACCTTGCTGTTTTGAAAATAAATGAGACAAATTTGCCTGTTATAGAGTTCGGTAATTCAGATGACATCAAAATAGGTGAACCGGCCATAGCAATTGGAAATCCGGGAGGCCTTGAATACATGGGTTCTTTGACATATGGTGTTATTAGTGGATTAAACAGAACTGTTCAGTTGGATGGTGGAAAGAGAATTAGACTTATTCAGACAGATGCAGCCATAAACCCTGGAAACAGCGGCGGTGCATTGGTAAATATTAAGGGACAACTCATTGGAGTAAATACAGTAAAAATGGTTGCAACAGGTTTTGAAGGACTTGGCTTTGCAATCCCTGTAAATGAAGCAAAAACAATAGCAGACGAACTTATGACAAAAACCTATGTTGCAAAACCTTATCTGGGAATTTCAGTTAATCTGCAATATACGGAAGATATAGCAAGAGAAAATAATATGCCTGCCGGAGTATATGTTGCAGATGTTGAACTGTTTGGAGCAGCTGCTAAAGCTGGTATAATGCCTGGTGATGTAATAACCAAATTCGACAATAAAGCAGTCAAGTCCTATGATGAACTTGAGGATTTGAAGAATAAGAAGAAACCAGGAGATGTTGTTAAGATTGAAATTTACAGAGATGGAAATACAAAAACCGTTCAGGCGAAATTAGGCGAAACAAAGTAAATAACTATTAAATGAAAGCTGTCTTATGAGCAAATTATTGTTTCATTGGGCAGCTTTTTTATTGTAAATAAAAAAAAATCAGGGAATAAATAAATTGTATTGATAATAAGTAAAAAAAAAATTACAATTAGAATATACTCAAAGGATTTTTCTGGAATTACAAAATGCTGGAGGCATATATGAACTTAAGTAAGCATCATTTACATCTAGTTAAAATAATTATATGCGTTATAGCTTTACCAAGTTTTATATACGGAATATATATGGATGATGAGAAACTGTTGGCTGTAACTTGTGGTTTGTGTATTATATTTTTAGCATATGATATTTGTGAATATATATTTATAGATAGAAAAAATCGAAAAAACATAAAAAAATATGGAATTCTCCAGCAAAATGATTATCTTACTAATACAATAGCGGGGAAGAGCTATTTTAAAACTTTAAAGCTTCTTGTTGAAAAACAGAAACAGTTGGAAGCTTTAAGTATTACTTCGGAAAAATTTAACTCTACAATAGAAATTGAGAATATAATTAAATATGTATACGATGTGTTTAGAAAGTTTACAGGCTGTGACAGGTGTCTTATTTGCTTCAAGGATAAAAACTCTCAAGATATATACTGTAAATATGAATTGGGAGAAATAATGTTTGGAGAAGTAGGAAAGTATTTTGATGAGGATTCTGTTGTTACACAATGCTTTAATACAAATTCCGTTGTAGTGAAATGCGGAATTGAGATTAAAAAAAGAGGCATATTCGGGGACAAACTTGTTATACCTCTTAACATATCAGATGAACAGTTGGGTGTTATTTTTCTTGAAACAAAAAATAAAAATTCTTTTAAAAAAGTAAACCTTACATTTCTCCAGAGTCTTGCAAATTATGCAGCTGTTGCCATTTACAAGTCTCAGTTGATTAATGATGTATATATACAGAAGCAGGAAATAGAAGCTCTTTATGAGGAAACGGCTGCGGTAAACGACGATTTGAATCATAACATTGAAAGTCTCAATAAAGCCAAGGATGAACTTCGCAAAAAAAATGAAGAACTTCTAAAATACTCAGAAACCCTAAATACAGGATATATCCAAACGGTTATGTCTTTGGTAAATGCTATTGAGGCAAAGGATGCTTATACCAGCGGACATTGCCAACGGGTAATGGAAATTTCATGTGAGATTGCTGCACGTATGAATCTGGATGAAGATACCATACAGGATTTAAGATACGCTGCTATTTTACACGATATAGGAAAGATAGGAGTATCGGCTTCAATTCTTAATAAAGCAGACAAATTAACTGATGATGAATATGAAGAAATAAAAAAGCATCCTCTTATTTCATATAATATACTTAAAAATGTAGAGTTTTTAAGAAACGGCTTAAAAGCAATTTTGGAACATCACGAAAAATATAACGGTGGAGGTTATCCCAATGGGCTGAAGGGTGAGGAAATCAGTCTTTTAGGAAGAATATTATGTATAGCGGATGCTTTTGATGCAATGACAAGTGACAGAACATACAGAAGAGGAATGACAATGGAATTGGCAATTAACGAAATTGAAAGATGTAAAGGAATTCAGTTTGACCCAAGAATATCGGATCTTTTTATAAACATGATTAAAGAGTTGATTAACAACTAGTATTTTGGAGGTAATGTGGTGAATTTATCGAATAAACAGTTAAAGGTGCTATTTGTATCCGCAGAAGTTGACCCTTTTGCAAAGACAGGGGGGTTAGCTGATGTTGCAGGTTCTCTTCCAAAAGAGTTAACTTTGCTGGGGCAGGATGTAAGAGTGTTTATGCCTCGATACAAAAGTATAGATACAGAACTAGCTTATGTTACCGATTTTCCTGTTGATATGGGGGATAGAAAAGAAACATGTGTAATCAAGGAAGGTAGTATACATGTTCCGGAATCAAAAGAAGTTAAGGTCTATTTTTTAGAAAACTATCATTATTATTATAGAGACGGTATATATTGCTATCAGGATGATGCACAAAGATTTATAATGCTGTGCAAGGCCGCCCTTGAAATGCTGCCTTATATTGATTTTAAGCCTGACATTATTCATTGTAATGACTGGCATACAGGCCCGTTATGCCTTCTGCTGAAAGAGAAATATGCAAAACAGGATTTTTATAAAGATATTGCTACAGTTTATACTATTCACAATCTTGAGTATCAAGGAAATTTCAGTGCTGATACATGCGCATTTATGAACGTAGAGGAAAACTTCTTTACATATGAGAAGGCTGAATTTTATGGAATGTTCAGTTTTATGAAATGTGGACTTGTGTACTCAGATAAAATAAATACCGTAAGCAAGCAGTATGCAAAAGAGATTCTTACAACTGCATACGGCGAAAAAATGGAAGGTATACTGATAAATAGGAAAAAAGACCTTTATGGTATTGTAAATGGAATATCTTATGAGGAGTTTGACCCTGGTAAGAATGAAGATGTATATACTGCTTTTGATTCTAAATGTCCATGGAATAAGAAGGAAAATAAAAGAAAATTCCAGAAAGAGTTCGGTTTAGCTAAAAGTGATGCTCCGCTGTTAGCAATTGTTACGAGATTGACACACCAGAAGGGGCTGGAACTTATTTTGGGGTGTATTGATAAATTTATAAATGAAAATGATATACAGTTGGCTGTTCTTGGAATCGGGGATGAATATTATCATAACTCATTTAAAGAACTTGAGAAAAAGTATCCCGATAATGTAGCAGTTTTTTTAGAATTTAATCATAAACTTGCTAAAAAGATATATGCCTCAGCAGATATGTTTTTAATGCCTTCCCGCTTTGAACCCTGTGGCTTAGGACAGATTATTAGTTTCAGATACGGTACAATTCCAGTAGTAAGGGCTACAGGAGGCCTTGCTGAAACTGTAATAGATTATGATGTGGATAGAAAAAACGGAAATGGGTTCTCTTTCACTGAATTTAATGAAAAGGAATTTGAGAATACATTGGATAGGGCAATACAGATTTATTGCAAAAATAGTAAAGAATGGGAAAATTTAGTTATTAGAGCACTGAAAAGTGATTTTTCTTGGAAGAAACCTTGTACAAAGTACTTAGATTTATATAAAATAGCTATAGAAGACAAAAACAGATAACATAATACAAAAGAAGGTATTAAAATTTATGACTAAAAAGGAAAAGGTCCTGCAGATGATAGAAGTTTTTGATAAGCTTTATCCAGATGCGGAGTGTTCCCTGAATTATGAGAATCCGCTTCAGCTTTTGATTTCTACTCAGCTTGCAGCTCAGTGTACTGATGCCAGAGTAAATATAGTTGCTAAAGACTTATATAAAAAATATCCTTCAGCAGAAGCATTTGCAAATGCAGAGCAAAGAGAACTTGAGGAAGATATTAAATCAACAGGGTTTTATAGAAATAAAGCAAAAAACATAATAGCTTGCTGTAAAATTATTACTGAAAAATACAACGGGCAGATTCCTGATAATATGGAGGAACTGCTTGAATTGCCCGGAGTGGGACGTAAGACAGCAAACCTTTACTTATATGAAATACACGGAAAGCAGGGAGTAGTTGTAGACACTCATGCTAAGAGGCTTTCAAACAGAACGGGCCTAACGAAAAACGAAGACCCAGAAAAGATTGAATACGATTTGCAAAAAATAATTCCCAAAGATAAATGGGCAGACTTTTGCCATAAGTTAGTTTTTCATGGCAGAGCTGTGTGTAACGCAAGAAAACCTAAATGTGAAAAGTGTGAGATAAATCATTTATGCAGTTATTATACTAAGAAATAGGGTCGTGACTGTTTTTATACATGGGGGTAAGGTATGCCTGGTAAACAGAAGATAACAAAAAGTAAAGTAGAAACATTTAATGAAGAAGACTTGATATTTGCTCTTGATATTGGAACAAGAACAGTTATAGGTATAGTAGGGGTATATGAAAAGGAATGTTTCAGGGTTGTTGCGGCTGAGATATGTGAACATAAGAGCCGTGCAATGCTGGATGGTCAAATACATGATATTGAAAAAGTTGCCGAAGTAATAACTCAAGTAAAAGAACGACTGGAGAAGGTACTTGGGCTTACTTTGACAAAAGTAGCCATAGCAGCTGCAGGAAGGGTTCTAAAAACAAGCCAGACAAAACTGGAATATGACATTGAACAGGGACGTGAAATAACGCCGGAAATTGTGGGTAGCTTGGAAGTTGATGCTATCCAGAATGCACAATTTAAACTAGATAATGAAATATCTAATGAAGAAAAAATGACCTTTTATTGTGTAGGGTATAGTGTTGTAAACTACTTTCTCAATGGGTATGTTATTTCGTCACTAGTAGGGCATAAAGGTAAAAAAATCGGTGTGGAAGTACTGGCTACATTCCTGCCGCATGTTGTAGTAGACAGCTTATATACGGTTATGTCAAAGGTTGGACTGGAGGTAATAAGTCTGACACTTGAGCCTATAGCTGCAATAAATGTAACTATTCCAAAAGATTTAAGACTTTTAAATCTTGTACTGGTTGATATTGGTGCCGGAACATCGGATATTGCGCTAACCAGAGATGGCTCTGTTGTGGCATATGGCATGGTTCCAATAGCAGGAGATGAGATAACTGAAAAAATTGCTCAGGAGTTTTTGGTTGATTTTAATACTGCTGAAAAAATAAAAATCTCAATTTCATCTGGCACAGAAAAAATCAAGTATACAGATATATTAGGGAATAAGTATGAAATTACACAGCAAAAGGCTATTGAAATAATAAAACCTGCTGTAGAGTTTTTAGCAAGAAGTATATGCGATAAAATTTTGGAATTTAATCAAAAGGCTCCAAATGCGGTGTTTTTGATAGGAGGAGGCAGTCAGATACCAGGGCTTACCGAAAGGATAGCTGAAGGATTGGGGCTTCCTGATAACCGAGTTGCAGTAAGAGGGAGGGATGTAATTCAAAACATAAAAACCAAGATTAAAAGGCTAACAGGGCCGGAATCCATTACGCCTTTTGGTATAGCTATGATGGCACATATGCAAAAAGGCCAGGACTTTATGACTGTCACTGTAAATGAAAATAAAATAAAGCTGTTCAATTCCAAAAAGCTGAGTGTAGCAGATGCTTTAATATTGGTAGGTTATGATCCTGATAAGCTTATTGGTAGATCAGGTAAACCATTGAAGTTCACACTTAATGGTATAGATATGACTATAAAGGGCGAACTTGGAATGGCAGCTGAAATTTTTGTTAACAATGAGCCGGCAAGTTTGGATACTAAAATAAATAATAATGATTCCATATACATAAAACCTTCATATAATGGTATGGATGCAAAAAAGATAATATCTGATTTTATAAAACATCCAAGGGGACTAACTGTCTATTTAAATGAAGACAGGATAGAACTAACACCGTATTGCTCAATTAATGGGCAGATATGCGGCATGGATGTAGATATAAAAAACGGTGATAATGTTCAAATAGAGGAAATAGTTACACTGAAGGACTTTATAACAAAATTTGAACTTGGTTTTGAAAGCGGTTTGTTGAAGGTAAATGGAGAAACTGTCAGTCCTGAGTATATATTAAAGGGCAACGACAGGATAACTGATTCAGAACTTGAGGAATCAAATACAGTAATTGCTCCTGAACAGATTTTTGAAGAACAAGAGCATTTTGAGAATGATGATGTTGATGTACCAGTAAATCAGTTTAAACAAGATTATACGGAAGATAATATTATTCCTGATACTAATAAAGGTTTTGTTGTTTATGTAAATGGCGAAAGAATTGAATTAAATGAAAACAAGCAGTATATTTTTGTGGATATTTTCAACTATATTGATTTTGACTTGTCAGTACCTAAAGGAAACATTATATTAAAATTAAACGGAAGTCAGGCAAATTTTACCGATACAATTTCTCCGGGGGACAATATAGAAATTTATTGGGAGAATATGCAATTGTAGTTAGAAAGGGAATATATGGACAAAATACAAAAATATGAAAAGGTTATGGTTAACCTTTATTGGGTATTTATTGTATTACTGTTTTCTGCATTGATTTTCAAGCAGGAACTTTATACTGATGCTAATGTTTATTTTAGTAAGGAAATTTATCTCACAGTATTAATAGTGTCAATTCTGGCTTTGAATATTGCTAAATTTATATTTGTAAAAAATATAAACTTATATTCAGATAAAGTATTTGACATTTTTAGGTCAATTGAAGTTTTTTTGGCATCTGTATTCTTATTGCCGTTTTCGGATGGCATAGAGTACCTTTCTCTTGTCTTGCCTTTATTCTTTATAAGCATTCATAAAGGTAAAAAGTTAACCTATATATTATTGAGCTTCAGTGCAATAATCAAGGTAGCTTATGTATTTATATTATATGGTGTACAAGAGTCCTTTGATGCTACAAATTTACTATACTGTCTTTTCAAGATAGTGTGCATATACATACTACTACTTTGTATCTTTAGTATAAGTGCTGAAATTTACTGCGAAAATTTAATAAATGAATATGAAAATCATCGACTGATTGATGAACTGGGTGAAAAGTATGAGCAGCTTGCTTCAGCCAAAGATGAAATAAAAAACCAGTATGAAAAGCTAAAGGAGACAAATTTTAAGCTTGAAGATACAAATAAAAGGCTCACATCTAGTATTGCAGAGTTTTATACCCTTCAACAAGTGAGTGAGGCCATAGGCTCTATTCTAGACATAAATGAGTTACTTAATTTTGTTAATGATGTAATAATAGGTGTAATGGGTGTAAATTATTCTACCATATTATTATTTGATCAAAAGAAAAACAGGCTTAAGGTGCAATTTACAAACATTACCAACAAAGAGGAACTTGCGATTTTAGCCGATAATGTTAATTGTAAGCTTCTCCTTGATATACTGCAAAATGAAAAACCTTTGATAGAAAATATGGTTGACCCTAATAAATACGACTTTATTCAGACAAGACAAATAGGCTCATTTATGTGTGTGCCTTTGAGCTTGAAATCCAGAAAGTTCGGTCTTACTCTCATTGAACACCGAAATAACAACACATTTAATACCGAAAACTTAAGGCTGCTTACTACCATGGGAAAACAGGTAAGTATGGCTATTGAAAATGCCGAGCTTTATGCAAACCTACAAGAAATGGCCACAGTTGACGGACTGACAGGGGTTTACAACCGTGTCTACTTCCATGAAAAATTTGAAACTGAATTTAAGATGGCAGAGGAAAAGGGGTACAGTTTATCTCTAGTAATTCTGGACATTGACTTTTTCAAGATATTTAATGATACATACGGACATCTTTTTGGTGATGTAGTACTAAAAGAAGTAGCACAAACAGTAAAAAATAACCTGCGGGGAACCGATACCATTGCAAGGTTCGGAGGCGAAGAGTTTGTACTTATCTTACCACGGACATCAATACAGAAGGCCTATGAAAAAGTTGAGTTTTTACGGACAAAGATTGCAAGTAATGTAATTAAAGATAATCTTATATCAGCTTCTGTTACCGCAAGTTTTGGAATAGCGTGCTATCCTGAAACATCTCCCAATCAGGTAGGATTAATAAGAGATGCAGATAATGCACTATATAAGGCAAAGGAAAATGGCCGTAACTGTATTATGGTTGCTCAAAAAAATGGCTAATTTACTTTTATGGAGTTTACCATTTTCCAAAACATATCATAGTCTTCATCTGTGTAATTTTTTTCAGGTAAATAAAAACTAATTCTATACATTCTGGAATCTTTTGAGAGAAATACTTCAAGTGTTTTATAATTTTCATTTGAACTTTTTACGGTGTACTCCCAAAAGTACCCTTTCATTTTATTGACTTCAATTTCTTTAGAATTGAAATTGATAAAATCGGAAAGGGAGTTTTCTTTTGATTCTTCAAGAAACTTACTGAGCTCATAAGGAAGATTCCAAACCTGAACAAATCCTGTAAAGAAATTATCGTTTTTGTTTTGAAAATCTACATGATATAATATTTCACTTCCCGGAAAAGCCTGTTGATACAGCTTGAAATTCGAAGGATAGCTAAAATGGAATTTGTCTTCTGGAGACTTATAATCAATAAAACTCTTATATTTACTGTTGTTGGCCTGAATATAAGGAGCAGAAGCAGGGTCACTGGCATATACATTTTTAATTGAGAAATCCAGTGGATAAGAAAATGAGATTTGGCTGTTAACAGCTATTGTATAATAAGAGTTTCCATAAAATGAAATACAGACACAGTAAATAATACCAATAGAGAATAAAATAAATGCTATCATCAATATAAGTTTTTTCCTTTGACTGGTATGAAAAAGAGATAACATTCGAACCACTTCCTTTGAAAAAAATAGCTTATCCATATATATCTATTCACTATAATAGAGATTTAGACAACTTTTTTAAGTTAAGAATTTGTAATTTTATCACGAAAGTACTTTTTGTGGAATATGATAGATAGTAAGAGCTATTCAGGGGGAGTGTAACTATGAAGATAGTAGTCTTAAAAATGCCTAAGTTCTTTGGAAACATATTAAAGAAGGTATTTAAGATAGGCTGATACCTACTGATGAGAAATTATTAAAAATATAAAAAAATAAAAAAGCGTCTTATAACGCTTTTTTATTTTTAGAAATTTAACGTAATCAAATTATATAGCTCTGGTAACTTTGTTTGAACGAAGACACCTTGTGCATATGTTAATTGACTTTGGTGTGCCATTATCAATTATCTTTATTTTTCTTACATTAGGTTTCCATGTACGGCTAGTAGCATTTAATGCATGGCTTCTGTTGTTACCAAAAGTAGTTGCTTTACTGCATACTTCACACTTTGCCATATATTACACCTCCTTTAATTGTTGGAGAATTTTATTTTCTCAATATTTCGGCATCAAGCAATAACTATTTTAACACACAAAAGCCATATACTGCAAGTCTTTTTAGTTTAAAAGTCATAGCATTTATAGCTCAGTAAGACAGGACCATGAGCTCTTTTTATATGTCGAATAATATGGTACAATTTAATTTACATAGCTTGAGACTTAATGGGGATATTGTTAGTGCATTTACCAAAGAGGTTGTAATGAAGAAAATAACAATTAACGATTTGAAGCAAAAGTCAATCAGATATATAAAGGGTGTTGGTGAATCAAGGGAATCACTATTTAAAAAGTTGGATATTCACAATTTTTTTGATCTCTTAACCTATTACCCGAGAGATTATGAAGACAGGAGTAGTATAAAGAATATAGCTGATCTTCAGAATAGCGTTCCGTGTTCCTTTGAGGGAACCATAGTATCAAATGTAAGCTCAACAAGACCCAGAAGAGGTATGACTATATCAAGAGTATCAATAGAGGACAGTACCGGAAAGATTACAGCAATTTGGTTTAATCAGCCATATGTAAAAAAATCATTGATACTTGGAGAAAACTATATATTTTTTGGAAAAGCAGAAAGAAAATTTAATAAACTTCAAATAGTAAATCCGGTTTTTGAAAAAACTGGCTCCAGGGACATGAAGAAAAGCCTGAAAATACTACCTGTTTATTCATCTACAAAGGATTTAAGACAGAATATTATCAGGTCAGTAATATATGAGGCATTAAAAGTAATAGATGACATTGAGCTAGAAGACATGATACCTTTACCTGTCAGAGAAAAGTACAATCTCGCCGACAAAACCTATTCAATAAAGCAAATACACTTTCCGGCTTCTCAGCAGGATATAGAACGGGCAAGGTTCAGACTGGCTTTTGAAGAATTGTTTATGCTGCAGTTGGGGCTTTTATCCTACAAGAGCCTTGCAACTGATACAAGAGCGGGTATAAAATATACTCACGTAGACGAAATGGAAAGATTTATTGAATCCCTTCCATTTGAACTTACAAATGCACAGAAAAAGGTTTTTGCAGAAGTCGAAAAGGATATGGAAAGCTCTCATGTAATGAATAGACTTGTACAGGGGGATGTAGGATCCGGAAAGACAATGATTGCAGTATTAGCGTTGTTCAAAGCAGTTAAGTGTGGCTATCAGGGTGCTTTAATGGTACCAACTGAAATATTGGCAGAACAGCATTTTAAATCTATGAAGAGTTTGTTTGACAGATTTGGTATAACAGTTGAATTACTGTCCAGCAGTTTGACAAAAAAGCAGAAGCAGTTGATAGTAGAAGATTTAAAGGAAGGAAAAACAGACGTTGTCATTGGCACTCATGCACTTATAGAGGATTATGTAGAATTTAAACGTCTGGGACTTGTCATTACTGACGAACAGCATAGATTCGGAGTTCGCCAAAGAACAATACTAACAGAGAAAGGCCAGAATCCTGATGTTTTGGTTATGACTGCAACTCCAATTCCTAGAACTTTGGCATTGATTTTATATGGGGATTTGGATATATCAATAATTGATGAACTTCCTCCAGGAAGAAAACCAATTAAAACATACTCAGTAAATGAAGCTATGAGGGAGAGGATTAATAAGTTTGTAAGGGAAAAAGTAAAAGAAGGCAGGCAGGTATATATAGTTTGCCCCCTTGTAGAAGAATCTGAGGAGATTGAGGCAAAATCAGCAGTAGTTACTGCTGAGGATATAAGTAAAAGTGTATTTTCTGACTTAAATGTAGGGATTATTCATGGGAAAATGAAATCTTCTGAAAAAGAAGATATAATGAAGAGATTTGTTTCAGGTGAAATTAGTATTCTTGTGTCCACTACTATAATAGAGGTTGGTGTAAATGTACCTAATGCTACAATCATGATAATTGAAAATGCTGAAAGGTTTGGTTTGGCACAATTGCATCAGCTGAGGGGGAGAGTCGGCAGAGGAGATGAGCAATCTTTCTGTATTTTGTTTAACCAGTCAAAATCAAAGGTTTCAAAAGAAAGAATGAATATAATGACGCGCTCAAATGACGGCTTTGTAATCTCAGAAAAAGATTTAGAAATAAGAGGTCCAGGTGAGTTTTTCGGTACCAGACAGCACGGACTTCCAGAATTAAAAATAGCCAATCTATATAAGGACATGGGGATTTTAAAGCTGGCTCAGGACAGTGCAATGGAGATTATTCAGGCTGACCCAGGACTTATGAAACAGAAGGATTTGAAAAAATACCTTGCTGAGTATTTTGGGGACAAGGTTACATTATCATAATAGAGGTTAGGTGTATTAACGTGTTAAGAGTAATTTCAGGAAGTGCAAAAGGGCTAAAGTTACTTACTTTGGAAGGTATGAATACAAGGCCCACTACAGACAGGGTAAAAGAAAATTTATTTAATATAATAGCACCGTATATATATGGTTCAAATGTACTTGATTTGTTTGCTGGAACCGGAAGTCTAGGAATTGAAGCATTGAGCAGAGGTGCAAACAGTGCGGTGTTTTGTGACCAAAACAAACAAAGCATAGATATTATAAATAGAAATCTACAGCATACAAAATTAATGGATAAATCGGAGGTTTTTTTAGGAGAAGCACAATTAATACTGAAAAAACTCTCCCAACTAAGTAAAAAGTTTGATATAATTTTTTTAGATCCTCCATATAAAAAGGAAATTGTACCTGGAATATTGCAAGATCTTGAAAAATATGGAGTGTTGGATGAAAAGGTTTTAATATCTGTAGAAACAGATATAGAAGATCAGCTGCCTCAGGAAATAGGCACACTTTTGGTATCAAGACAACAGATTTACGGAAAAGCAAAATTAACTTTTTACAAAAGAAAATAAATTTCAAGGAAGATAAGATAATGAACACATTTATATATCCCGGAAGTTTTGATCCTGTTACAAACGGTCATTTAGATATAATTGAGAGAGCAGCAAAAATTTGTGATAAACTTATTGTTGCAGTATTAATAAACCATAGTAAAAATCCTCTCTTTTCTATCGAAGAACGGGTTAACTTATTAAAAAAGGTAGTTAAGGATAGTGCTAATATTGAAATTGAATGTTTTTCAGGATTACTGGTTGACTTTGTAAAGGAAAAGAACGCTAATGTTATAATTAAAGGTCTGCGGGCTGTATCAGATTTTGAGTATGAGCTGCAGATGGCATTGTTGAACAAAAATCAGGCGCCTGACATTGAAACACTCTTTATGATGTCAAGTATAAACTATTCTTTTCTAAGTTCAAGTATGGTAAAAGAGCTTGCCAGACATGGAGGAGATATAAGTGGACTGGTTCCTGAATGTATAGAAAAAGACATTATTGATAAATTTAAACTCAAATAACCCGGGGAGGTTTCGATATGGAAATATTAACTATACTGGAAACATTGGAGGAACTTGTTGAGAAAAGTCCAAGTGTACCTTTTTCAGGAAAATGTCTTCTGGATAGGGAAGAAATACTCGAAATAATTAAAGAGATGAGGCTCAAGCTGCCAGACGATATAAAGCAGGCGAAATGGGTTAAGGAAGAACGCCAGAGGATTTTGCTGGAAGCACAGAGGGAAGCAAACAATATAATGAAGGATGCTGAAAATAAAATTGCATCTCTTGTTGACGAGCATGAAATAACCAAAAAAGCATATGAACAGTCCAATGAAATTATTGCTGCTGCACAGAAAAATGCAAGAGAAGTGCGGTTAGGTGCCAGAGAGTATGCCGACAGTGTTTTGAATAAAGTCGAAGATATACTGTCAGAAGCTGCTGAGGTTATCAGAAACAACAGGGAAGAATTAAAATAAGTTTTTCCTTGACACCAAAGTAGTTGTACATATATAAATAACAGAAATCAACAGCATTATTACTGATATTGTCAAGACAGAATGAAGAGATGACTGTAATATGCTTTTCCAGTTGTCGGTAAATACATTTTCTGAATTAGCAAATACAGAAGATGATTTATGAATAAAGCTGCTGAATAAATTATAGCCTATAAAGGTATATATACATGAAATTATTCCTTGAAGGGCTTTGCCTAGTATATACGGCTTTGGGCTTATATCGGAGCCGTTTATTACACTTAAAACCTGAGCATGTACCGAAAGACCTGCCCAACCTATAATCAGGCTTACGGTACATAGTTTAACAATCAAGTCTGCATTTGCTAAGTTAATAAGGTTTGAACCGGTGGTTATTTCAAAGAAACCACAAAAAATCCCTTCTATTATTTGCTTCCCCAGACCCAATTTATCAAGTAAAGCCGAAGCATTACTGCATATACATCCGCTAATTCCGCTTGAAATCAGTACATTTATAAAAACTGAAAAAAATATAATGAATCCACCTATAGCTAATATAGTTGATATAGAGTTTTTTACACATTCACCAAATAGAGTGTATGGATTTATATCGGAGTTCTTCAGCTTTTTAAACTCAATTCTAATTTTTTGAGACATCTTTAAATAAGGTTTTTTAGGACTTTTTTCATAATTTTTATAGTATCTGAAAATAAACCCTACTGTAAGGCAAGCAGCAACATGACTAATATATAGAAGATAACCTACTGCTGGCATATTGAACATTCCTACAGCTACAGCTCCCATAATAAATAGGGGACCCGAATTATTTGTAAAGGTAAGAAGCCTCTCGGCCTCAGTTTTAGATATAAGGTTCTGACGTTTTAAATCACTTGTAATAGAAGCGCCTATTGGATACCCGCTTACAATACCCATAGCAAGTGCGAAAGAACCGCACCCGGGTATATTGAAAAGCGGCCTCATTATAGGCTCCATTATTATACCTGCAAATCCGATAAATCCTGAGCGGTTTAGTAATTGGGAAGCAACGAAAAATGGGAAAAGAGATGGAAAAACAACCTCCAACCATAGATGGATACCTTTTGAAGCAGAAGAAACAGAAGTCTTTGGAAAAACTATCAAAGCTACAATAAATAATACAGCACAAATAGGCAAAAAACTCTTTTTGATATATTGGAATATTTTACTTTTATTACAAAAATAAAAAGTAAGTGCAAAAGCAATAAATGATGAAAATAAAAAATAATTCATTTCTGACTGATACCGTACTTTTTAGAATGTCCTTTTCTAATATATACCTGTACCATTTATATTATAACTTCAAAATAAAAAGCCGCTGTTTTCATGAATGGAAAACAACAGCTTTTTTATCAAAATTAATTATTTTACTATCTGTGTCCAGCCAAAAGTATCTTCAAGTTCACCACTTTGAATTCCAGTGATTGTATCATATACCTGTTGAGCTACAGGTCCTATTTTTCCATCATTTACAGTTATAACATTTCCGTTCCAGTTAAATTCACCTATAGGTGAAATAACAGCCGCAGTACCGGTACCAAATGCCTCATCTAATTTTCCTGCTGCGTGTGCATCATATAGTTCCTGAATTGATATTCTGCTTTCAGTAACTTTTATACCGGATTTTTTCAGCAATTCAATAGTTGACATTCTAGTAATACCTGGAAGAATTGAGCCTTCAAGGGATGGAGTGATAACTTCTCCGTCTATTTTGAAGAATACATTCATTGTTCCTACTTCTTCTATATACTTCTTCTCAATACCATCCAGCCAAAGAACCTGAGTATATCCGGAATGTTTAGCTTCAACCTGTGCTTTGAGACTTGATGCATAGTTGGCAACTGTTTTTGCAAAACCCAGTCCACCTTTTACGGCACGTACATAATTGCTTTCAACATATATTTTTACAGGATTCATTCCTTCCTTATAATAAGCTCCAACAGGTGAAAGAATGATTATGAATTTGTACGTATCAGAAGGTCTTACACCTAAGAATGGATCTGTTGCAATTATAAACGGACGTATGTACAAAGATGTACCTGGTGCATCCGGAATCCAGTCTGAATCAACATTAACCAGTTCTTTAATAGCTTGTACACCAAAGTCCTCATCGATTCTAGGTATTACCAGACGTTCGTTTGAAATGTTAACTCTTGCCATATTTTTATCGGGTCTGAAAAGAAGTATATGGCCGTTTTTGGCTTTGTATGCTTTTAAACCTTCAAATATAGCTTGACCATAATGAAGAACCATTGACGCAGGATCCATTTCCAAAGGAGCATATGGAACTATTCTTGGGTCATGCCAACCTTTTCCTTCAGTATAATCCATAATGAACATATGATCTGTAAAATATGTTCCAAATCCCAAATTGTTCTGATCAGGTTTCTTTTTGGGATTTGTAGTTTTGGTAATAGAAATATTCATTTTCGTATTACTCCCTTCTCTATGATTTAAAATTTGATAATTTGTAAGAAAATATCAATCAAATTATGCGGAAATTCTAGATTTATTATGCTACTTTTAAATTGAAAAGTCCATAGAAAATGGGAATTTAGTTAATCACATTGCTAAAATACTGTTAATTAGCAGAATTTTATGGTATATTTATACAATAATTCAATATATTATTCATTCCTTTATATCTTTATATAATTATAAAAGGGGGACATATATGAAAAATGATAAGATTGGAATGATTACAAGAACTGCGGTTCTTCTTGCTGTTGTAGTAGCGGTGCAGATGGCCGGGAGAAGCCTTCCTTACAGCAATTTTATAGTCGGCCCGCTAGTAAACATGAGTATTCTGGTAGCTGCAATGACAGCGGGAATTGGAGGTGGGGTAGCAATTGCTATATTATCTCCGTTTACATCACTTGTTAATAACCACGCTCCACTAGCAACAGCATTACTTTTGTATGCTCCGGCAATATCAGTAGCAAACCTTATACTGGTAATTGTATTTTACTTTTTGTATAGCAAAAACAAATATGCAGGTATAGTTTTAGGCTCTATTTTAAAGTTTGGATTTTTGTATGGTTCAATTAACTTGTTCCTGAATATATTCCAATTTCCAAAGTTTGCTCAAAAACTTTTAGCTATGTTCAGTTGGCCACAACTTGTGACTGCATTGATAGGAGGAATCATTGCAATACCTGTAATTACCAGAATAAGTAAGACTATAGGTAAATAGAAATCAAATAATTGGGCTGTATCTTGAAGAAAAACCACTTCAAGGATACAGCTTTTTTATTTATTACTTTAAATTGGATGGTGGAAAAATATTCAAATTGGATGTTTTTCTCCCATTAATTATGACTTATAATGAAATTGGATGATACCAATTTACCAACTTACTAATGATAACTACAATTCTTGAATTGATTATTTCCAGTTATTTACATAAAATACGTTAATAGTTTTAGGAGGAAGTATAAAATGGATATTCAAATAAACAGAGAATCAAAGACTCCTATATACTTGCAGATAAAAAAACAGATTGAGCATCAGATTGCTGTTGGTAAGCTGCCTGCAAATTTTATTTTACCAGCTGAAAGGACACTAAGCATGAAACTTGGTGTAAACAGAAGTACAGTAGTTAAAGCGTATATGGAGCTTAAAGCTGACGGGTTGGTCGAGTCAAAAATAGGCAGTGGAACTGTGGTTCTTGCTCCACTGACAAAAGATATTGTTCAGGAGAAAATGTACATACCCCCATTGAGGTGGGGACAGTTTGAAAGCAAGAGAGCTGCAAGAGCAGGAGAGCAGACAATCAATAATATATTGTCAGTATTTGAGAAAGAAAGAATTATCTCCTTTGCATCGGGTATTTCTTCAGAAGACGCCTATGATATTAATCATATGAAAAAACTGAACATTCAGTTAATAGAAAAATACAGAGAAAAGCTTTTTATGCCTACTCCAGTTGATGGAAGCAATGATTTGAAAACGACAATCAAGGCATACATAAAGGAAAAAGGTATTAATGCCGGGACAAAGCAAATAATGGTTACATCAGGCTCGCAGCAGTCAATTGAGTTTTTTGCGCGGACAATTATAGATTCAGGTGACGTAATTCTTGTGGAGGAACCTACGTATATAGGTGCCTTACAAGCATTTGAAAGTTATGATGCAAAAATTATAGGAATACCAATGGATGATGAGGGAATAAGACTGGATATTCTGGAATCCTGTCTTATAAAGTACAGACCTAAATTTATTTACACACAGCCTAATTTTCATAATCCAACGGGAATATCCATGAGTCTTGAAAGGAGAAAAGGACTTCTGAAGCTAGCATATTATTATAATTTACCCATTCTTGAGGATGATCCTTATGGTGAATTATACTACAGTGACAATCCATTACCTTCTTTGAAAAGCATGGACAATAACGGTTATGTAATTTACCTCAGCTCATTTTCAAAAAACATTTCATTTAGTTTAAGAGTAGGTTTTGTTGTGGCAAGCGAGAATATTATTGCTAAATTTATACAATTTAAACAAATTACAGATATTCAAACAAGTACGCATTCCCAATTTTTTATTAATGAATTTTTAAATGGTGGATATATGGGGCCTCATTTAGATTATTTGAGAAAAATATATAAGAAGAAAAGAGATTTGATGTTAAATGAACTAAACAAAGGTAATTTGGAAGGTATTACAATAACAGTCCCGGATGGAGGATATTTTATATGGCTTAGGCTTCCTGATTATATACGCATGAATGAACTTGTCAAAGCATTGGCTGATAAAGGGGTTGTGGTGATGCTGGGGGATATATTCTATCCGGGTTATAGTATTGATGGTAACTATATAAGACTTAACTTTTCCTATCCTAGCGAAAAGGACATTAAAGAGGGCATTTCTATTTTAAATAATTGTATTAAGCAGTATTCGGCAGGTAGTTTTAAAAAGAAATATGAATTTGAAGCGGAAGTTAATCCGTTTTTATAAAATTTTTGCTATAGAGGAGGGGATACAATGCTAAATGATACATTTGCAAGAAGAGTTCGTACTCTTAAGTCATCCGAAGTAAGAGAGCTTCTAAAATTGACAGATTCCCAGGATATAATATCCTTTGGGGGCGGTCTTCCTGCTGAGGAAACCTTTCCTGTTGAAGAAATGAAAATACTTTGCCATGAGGTATTATCAGAAAATGGAGCTAAAACAATGCAATATGGGGTATCCGAAGGATATAATGAACTACATAAAATTATTGCAGAGCTTATGGGCGAAAAAGGGATTAGTGTCGAAGTTGATGATATTCTGATAACATCAGGCTCACAGCAGGGGTTAGACCTTACAGCTAAGGTTTTTCTGGATGAGGGAGATATTGTTCTATGCGAGAGTCCTACTTATCTTTCTGCTATTAATGCTTTTAACCCCTTTTATCCTAGATATGTGGAAATTGAAATGGATGAAGAAGGTTTAATCATTGAGGACTTAAAGAAGAAGTTAGATGAAAATAAAAATATAAAATTCTTGTATACTGTACCTGACTACCAAAATCCTACAGGAAGAAGAATGAGTATGGAGCGTCGCAGAGCTCTTATTGATGTTGCCAATATGTATGACTTAATTATAATTGAGGACAATCCATATAGTGAACTTTGCTTTGATGGAAATAACTATCCTCCTCTGAAAAGCTTTGATACTGAAGGAAGAGTAGTATACCTGAGCACTTTTTCTAAAACAGTTTGTCCCGGTTTCAGAGTTGGTTGGGTAAGTGCATCCAAAGAAATATTAAAAAAATATATTCTTCTAAAGCAGGGGACGGACCTGCATACCAATTTTTTTACTCAAATGCTTATTGCTCGTTATATAGAAAAATATGATATTAAAGCTCATATTAAAGATAATATTCTAATTTATAAAAAGCGAAAAGATACAATGCTAGATTCAATAAAGAAATATTTTCCAGATGAAATATCCTATACTAACCCTCAGGGTGGGATGTTTTTGTGGGTTACTTTACCACAAAGAATGTCAAGTAGAGAGCTTTTAATTAAATCAATGAAAAGGGGAGTGGCATTCGTACAAGGGAGTGCTTTTTATCCGGGAGGAGGACACGAAAATACAATGAGACTTAACTTTTCTGGACTTTCAGAGGACAAAATAATTAAGGGCGTTAAAATATTGGGAGAACTTCTTACAGAGGAACTAAAAAAATAATAGTTTCATACCATATAGTAAACCACCAAAATTGTTGAGGTATATTATGATTTATCTAGATAACGCTGCTACTTCCTATCCAAAACCTGAATCTGTATATATTGAAATGGATAAATGTCTGAGAACCTACTGCGCAAATCCAGGTAGAGGTAGTCATGCAATGTCTGTTGCCAGTGCTGTAGCTGTGACTACAACACGTGAACGTATTGCAAAGTTGCTAAAAATAGAGGATAGCCTGAATATAAGTTTTACAAAAAATGCAACAGAGGCTTTGAATATAGCAATCTGTGGAAGCCTTTCACCTGGAGATCATGTTATTACCACCTGTATGGAGCATAATTCAGTAGTAAGGCCACTAAAGACACTTGAAAAATACAATGGAGTAAAACTTTCCATTGTGAGCGCTGACAGTTTTGGACGTGTTGATCCTCAAGATATAAGAAAAAGTATAAATAAAAGAACGAAATTAATTGTATGTACACTTTCCTCAAATGTTAATGGTATTATTATGCCTGTAGAAGAGATTGGGAAAATAGCACAGAATAACGGAATAATGTATCTGATAGATGCATCGCAGGGATTGGGTAGTGTAGAACTTGATGTAAACCGGGTTCATGCTGATATGGTTGCATTTCCTGGACATAAAGGACTTCTTGGCCCTCAGGGTACAGGCGGATTATATGTATCACCTCAAATAAAGCTTAGGCCACTAATGAGAGGTGGTACCGGAAGTAGGTCTGAATTGCTGTACCAACCTGAAATAATGCCAGACAAACTTGAGAGCGGAACTCTTAATACACCTGGTATAGCAGGACTTGGGGCAGGATTAGAGTTTATTCTAAAAAATGGTATTGATAAAATTCGTAAAAAAAAGGATGAACTGACTGTCAGACTTTTTGATGGAATAAGCCGTATTAATAATATAAAGATGTTTAGCCCTGAAAATATGGAAGAAAACAGTGGAATAGTGGCTTTTAACATTAATGGAGTGGATTCTACAGAAGTATGCTATCAGCTTGACAAGCAGTACAAAATAGAATGCAGGGCGGGACTACATTGTGCTCCGTTGGCACATTCACATTTTAAAACAATAAAATCCGGAATTGTGAGATTAAGTGTAGGTTGTTTTAATACAAATGATGAAGTTGACTTTGCAATACAATCAATTAATTTGATAGCTAAAGGGTACAAAAATTAATGTAATTGATTCAAATATTAAAAAAATTAATAATTGAATCAAAATAATTAATTTTTTTTATAGACAAGAGAATACATATAGTGTATAATTTACCTATAATAAAAACGGAGGGATAGAAGTATATGGACGACAAAACTAAAAGAATAATAACTATAATAGTAGCCATATTTTTACTGATAACGGTAATTAGCATAGTAGGGTTTATCCTTAAAAAATTAATACCATTAGCAATCCTTGTTATTGCTGGATATATAGTTTACAGATTATTTACTAAAAAGGGTAAACTTTATTAACCTTGTGTATTTTAAACAGAATACTCCCAAACTGTAGCCTTGTTTTATAAGAGGCTATTTTTTTGCTTTAAAATGCCGATATATTATATGGGATATTATGGATAGGTAGGTTTAAAATGATACATAAGGTTTTGAGAGTTTATCCCGTTACTAATGTACGCAGAAATAAATACAGGACATTTTATAATGCTAAAACAAAGCGTAAGAGAACAGCTAATTTTAAAGTCACGTTAAAATTAGTTATGAAGAAGTAAGGTTTTATCAATTACATTTATTTCCATTACAATTATTACCCTTTTT
Organism: Ruminiclostridium josui JCM 17888; assembly: GCF_000526495.1. Classification (NCBI taxonomy): domain Bacteria; kingdom Bacillati; phylum Bacillota; class Clostridia; order Eubacteriales; family Oscillospiraceae; genus Ruminiclostridium; species Ruminiclostridium josui. The sequence continues at coordinate 33,605 of NZ_JAGE01000002.1, forward strand.
GTGATATACTAATATTTTGTAGGAAACGAGAAGGGATGAATAATATGGTAGAATTTTGTAAGTGTGGGTCAATGATTATTAATGGAAGTTGTAGTAACAAACATTGTAGTACAAATTTAGGCAAGCTTTTACAAGCAAAGGCCAAAAGAACAGGTAGTGCTAAAGCTGTAAAAGCTGCTGCTATGATAAATAAAAATACAGCACCAAAGATTACTAGAACACCAAAGGCCTCGAAATGTATAACGTATCATATAAGTGAATTACAGACAAAAGAAGACTAGAAAAACACCGGATTGCTATATGCATTCCGGTGTTTTTCTAGTATGGAAATAATAATTTTTTTAAAATGAATATTTAAATATTTAGAAGTAAGTAAAAATAAGCGGCTGTTGCACAATGAATAAATTTATTCACTGGGTAGCAGTCCCCTTTTTGTCCCTAAAATAGTAAAATGCGGGTCCCGTAGGGCCCGCAAGTGTTGTATAATTTAATTTGTGAAAAAACTTATGCAACATAAAAATTATACCGAATTTAACGGATACTATCAATTAGTTTTACCTTTAAATTTGGAGATGTTAATACCTGAAGATGATTCTGTCAGACTGCTAAGCCAAATATTGGAGGGATTGAATTACACAAAGTTGTATAAGGCTTACTCTTCTACTGGAAGAAAACCGGCAGTTGACCCAAAGACCATGTTTAAGGTAATAACATATGCAAACTCAAATAACATATACTCAAGTAGAAAAATTGAAACTGCATGTAAAAGAGATATTAATTTCATGTGGTTGCTCCAAGGGGAATCAAAGCCAGATCACTCAACTATAGCCAGATTCCGTAAGGATTATCTTCCAGAGGCAATAGAAGACCTATTCTATCAAATGGTACAGCACCTGCATTCTATCGGGGAAGTTAAATTTGAAAACCTTTTTGTGGATGGTACTAAAATTGAGGTAAATGCAAACCGCTATACCTTTGTATGGAAGAAAGTAGTCAATAAAAACGAAGCAAAGATGTTTGAGAAAATAAAAGCTTGCTTAGAGGATATAAACCAGTCATATTTGACTAACTTTTCAGTATCAAAAGATAGCATATTGGCGGATTTAGAGCAAGTTCTTGAATATTTAAAGGACAAGCAAAAAGAAGATAACATAGAATTTGTTCATGGAATCGGAAAACGTAAAACTCAATTACAAAGATTCACAGAGCAGTTCAAGGAATTTAAAGAACGTCAGGAAAAATACAATGCCCATAACCAGCTGTTCGAGGGGAGAAACAGTTATTCCAAAACGGATACTGATGCAACATTCATGCATATGAAAGATGACCACATGCGTAATGCTCAGCTAAAACCTGCCTACAATGTTCAGATTGGAGTTGAAAGCGAGTATGTTACTGGCATTGGAATTTTTCAGGATAGGAATGACATTGCTACACTAATCCCATTTCTAAAAAGTATGGAATCAAACTTAGGCAGATGTTATGAAAACGTAATTGCAGACTCTGGCTATGAGAGAGAAGAAAACTATCTGTATTTGGAAGAAAAGCATCAGAAAAGCTATATAAAACCTCAAACATACGAGATATGGAAGAAGAAAAGCTTCAAGAAAGATATCAGCAAGCGTGAAAATATGCATTATGATGAAGAGAAAGATGAGTATACGTGCCATAATGGAAAACAATTAAAAATGTCAGGAACAACTCATAGAAAATCAGCAACAGGATATCGTTCCGAGATTAGCATATATGAATGTGAAGATTGCAGTAATTGCCCCTATAAGTCTAAGTGTACAAAAGCCCAAGGAAATCGCAAAATGCAGGTATCTAAGACATTTGTAAAAAAGAGACAAAAATCTTATGAAAACATCTTGACGGAGAAAGGCATTCTTCTAAGGGTAAATCGTTCCATCCAAGTTGAAGGAGCCTTTGGAGTTCTAAAAAGTGATTACAATTTCAGCCGTTTTTTAACACGAGGGAAAAACAGTGTTAAAACCGAATTTATCCTGCTGTGTTTTGGCTATAACATAAACAAATTACACTCCAAAATTCAAAATGACCGATGTGGAAAAGAACTTCATGAAGTAAAAGCCTGCTAAAATTCCAACGAAATCTAATAGGCCTATTAAAGTGCGCTCAAATTCCACAAAATAGGGAATTAACTACAGAGTAATCAACAATTTAACAACAAAAAATATTGGAGCAAAAGAAGGGAGCATCGCTGACTACTTTTTAAGTAGTTTTGCGACACTCCCTTATTTACTATGGTCGGAATGACGTGACTTGAACACGCGACCTCTTGCACCCCAAGCATTAAACCTTCTTTTATCCAAGTTTAATAAATTTTAATAAACCTTTAAAAATCAATATATACATAGGCGTGTAACAATAGTTACCTCCCAATAAATGGAAAATACATCGGTGAAATTTGTAAGTAATTTATAAGTTTATAAGTTATTTATAAGTAAAAAAATAAGCCTTTCGGCTTACTTTGCTTTCCTTCGTTTATTGAAATCAATTACCTTTGCTATCTCTATTTCTTTTGATTTTTCTTCTATTTTTTCCATTTCATCATCAAGACCTTTAAATACGTCGTCGATCTTGCTCGCAGTCGTTTTGGTATCGCTTAACATTGTCCCGTATATATCTAATGTGGTAGTTGATTCGTCATGACCAAGAGCCTCCTGAAGTTCTTTTAGATTCATCCGGCCTTTACTCATATAGACAAATGTGTGGCGAAACATATGCGGAGTTACGTGTAGACCTGTTTTTTTATTAATTCTATCTAAAACACTATTCAAACTATCAGGCTTCATTAAATGCCCATTTTCTGAAGGGAATATTAAATCTAATTTTTTTAAATCTGTATTAAACAATGCAGGATTAACCCTTTCCAACAGCATTTCTTTTTGCTTAGAAAGAAAGTATATTGCTTCTTCAGATAAAGGAACATAATGCACTTTGGCACTTTTAGTATCACCAATTCCATTTAAGCTATTTGATTCATCCACAATAATTCTTCGATTTCTGTAATCTATATCTGAATACTTTAGAGCTAAAATTTCACCACGCCTTAGCCCAGTAACTAGCATAAACCTAAAACACCAATACCATCTTGTTTCTTTCAATGCATCAAATATTATTTTAAGTTCTTGGATAGTTAAAGTTTTTCGTGGTTTAGCTTGTTTGTTTGGAATTTCTATATCTTTCACTGGATTCTCGGCAATTATTTTCTCTTTAAAAGCCTGACTAAATGCAATATGCAATACTTTTCTTGTGTGTTTCATAGTCCATGTGGATAAGCCTTTTTTATTCATACTAGAAATGATTTCCTGTATGTCAACAGAAGTTATTTTTTTAATTAAATTAGATCCGATTTGTGGTTTAATATGCTTTTCCCATAAAGTTTTATATTGTTCATACGTTGCAGTTTTCTTTAAAGGCTCAACATATACATTCAACCATCTGTCAAACCAATCATTTACTTTGTATTTGGATTTTACTATTGGTAAGTTTGCCACTTCTTTAATTTTTTCTTGGAGTTCTGGCAAGGTCTTTGCAGTTCTAGTTCGTAAATCGCCATCTTTCATTTGTCGCCATTCATAACCACCATTTGGCAATTTCCTTATAGTTCCCATACCATTAGGATTTCTCGTTCTGTTTTTAGCCATAAAATTACCTCCTAGAATCAGATAACCCTACTAAATAATCTAAAGTAACATCAAAATATAAAGCGTAAGCTTTCATTATAGATAATGTTGGTTCCCGTTTACCGTTTTCGTAATATCCAACAGCTACATGTGAAACGCCCAATATTTCTGCCATTTCTCTTTGTGATAAACCTTTTTCGCCTCTTAAACTCAAAACTCTACTTCCAAACACTTCTAAAGTCATTGCTTTATGTCCTCGATTCTAATAAACATTTATTTAAAATATGTTAACTTTTGTTACCAATATTGTAGCAATGTTTATTTAAAAAAGCAATTATTTTTTTAAAAAAATTAAAAAAATATATTGACAATATTTATACAAGGGTGTAATATCAAAACGTGGTAACAATAGTTACCTGTCAACTTAATTGAAAGCGAGGTGATTCAATGGTTAAATTTAAAGAGCTTTCAAGGCTAATGGCAACATATGAAATAAACAAGTCTGAGCTTGCACAAATCATTGGCAAGGCTCCTGCATCAGTGACAGGTAAAATGTCCGGTAAAATCGAATGGAAGCGTCCCGATATGGTAAACATCACAACATATTTTAAGAAATTTGACCCTAATATAACAATGGAAAAAATTTTTTGCACAGATGGTAACTAAAGTTACCGAAAAGCAGACTAAACAAATTATGCTCATGAAAGGAAGTGGGGTCATGCATAACAAAATAAAGCGCGGAGACATATTTTACGCTGACCTCAATCCATATATTGGGTCAGAACAAGGTGGCGTCCGGCCGATTCTAATAGTTCAAAACGATATAGGTAATAAGTACAGTTCGACTATTATAGCAGCAGTTATAACTTCACAGACAAAAACAAAGCTACCGACTCACGTCAAAATTAAAGGTTACGGGTTAAACAAAGATTCTACTATATGCCTAGAACAGATAAGGACAATTGATAAATGTAGACTTCGTGAATATGTAGGGCGTCTGGATGATGAACTGATGAAAAAGGTTGAAGGTGCAATTGATATTAGCTTCGGGCTTCAATACAAAAGGGAGGGACAAGCAGTGTCAGATATTATACCGGTTGAATTTAAAAATCAAAGAGTTCTAACTACACAGCAACTAGCTGATGGTTATGGAGTAGCAATCAAGCGAATCAGTGAAAATTTTCAAAGAAACAGAGAACGCTATCAGGAAGGAACCCATTTCTTTAAGTTGGAAGGAGAAGAATTAAGGAGTTTTAAGGAATCCGCAAATTGCGGAATCGCTCCAACGGTTAATTATTATTACCTCTGGACAGAAAAAGGTGCATTGCTTCACGCTAAGTCACTCAACACAGATAAAGCATGGGAAGTATATCAGGAACTTGTTGATACATATTTCAGGACAAAGGACGCTGTCCCTCAAACACAAATTCAGATCTTACAGCAGGCTATTGCAGTATTAGCCGAACAGGAAAAGGAACTTGCAGTTACAAAGCAAATTGCCATTTCTGCTCAGTCGGAGGCTACTGCTGCAAAAGAAACCATCAAAGAAATTAAAGAGTCTCTCGCTGAACTACCGAAAGACCAGTGGCGCAAATATGTAAATGCCAGTATATCCGATATCGTTAAATCAGGAAAAAGTAAACATAATTATGAAGGCGTTTGGAATGAAAGTTATAAACTTCTTGAGGAAAAAACAAGAGCTGATTTAGGAACCAGAGTACGTAACAAAAGACGCCGTTTATCCGATGCGGGGGCCACTAAATCTGTTATTGATAGTTTCTGCAAACTTGATGCAATAGAAGAGGACAAGTACCTAAAAGAGATTTTTACCAATATTATTCAGAAAATGAGAATTAAATATTTAGTTTAAAGGTGGTGATATCCTTTGAATGAAGCTCTTGAACTCTACCAAAACAACATCAAACTTACTACATACGTCGCAAAGAAATGGCTCTCAAACACTCCACAAATGTACTATGAAGAAATATTGGCAGAAGCTCGTATAGGTCTTTGGAAGGCCTGTAAGACGTTTGATAAGTCACGAGGATTTGCCTTTGCAACATACGCAACTAGGGTAATTTCAAACGAAATCGGATGTTTTATGAGAAAGCAAAAGAAACATCTAAATATAGTCTCGTTGGATTCATCTATTGAAGGTGTAGACGAGACAGTCACCCTAATGGATTCTCTGGGTTGTGAACATGATTTCGATGGCGAATTAAACACAAAATCTATAATAACAAAACTCAATAATTATCCGATTCTTAAAAGACTTGTCACTGGTGAAAAACAAAAAGATGTTGCTGAATCTGTCGGATTATCACAAGCCCAAATAAGCAGGATTTACAGTAAAGAGCGGAAGTTATTGGCAGCAGAGCTAAAGGTTCTTGCGGGTTAATCCTAAAGCCCGATACCACCCCCCAAGGAGGTGATGGTAAATGTGCCGGGAATATAAAGCCGGCTGTCAAAAATATTTAATTTTTAGCACTCAAAAAATTATTACATTTATTCATTGGGACTAAAGGCGGTTGGATGTGCCGCCTTCATGGAGAAGTAGCATAAATAATGCTGGTGAAAAGCATAAAACCTTGATAAAGCAAAGGTGATAGTGGTAGCCAATCCATTCTTCTCCACAAAAAACAACAATGCCCGCCCCGACATATCGGGGCCCAAGGAAGAAAGATTGAAGTTCAGGTGTAAAGCGACCTGGAAAGGTGCTGGAGTGAACGGTCTACAGACGTGTGGATGGCCTGTGAAGGCGTAAAACAATAGGCTAACCGGCTCCCATGGGAAACTTAAGAATTCGAATGCCGTCAGCATGAGCTTCAATCGACCTTCCTGCCAAAACCCAAAAGCAAAGTAAACTACACGGGTATTCTAATTATTTATTTAGCTGTGGGTGGCTCAGGCTGCAGCTGTTGCCACCCGAAACCAAATCTAAATTCAATTCAAAATTAAATCTGGAGGTAATTTATATGCAAGTATCTATTAATGAGAGTGACAAGACCGTCACTATGGCTCTTGAAGATTTCTACAGGCATTTCACTTCTACAACTGCAAATGAGCCAATCAAAATCAATCAGAAGCATCAAGTTTGCAGTGGGGATATTGAAGTTGAAGTAACCGAATTTTTAGGTCAAATCGGTATGCCACGTAATATAAAAGGTTTTAACTTTATTAGGCAAGCAATTATTTCAACAATACAGAATCCACGCATCATTGATGGTATTACTAAAGAATTATATCCACTTATAGCTAAAAATAATGGTACTACTCCCAGTAGGGCTGAGAGAGCTATCCGACATGCCATAGAAGTTACATGGGACAGGGGAAATCATGATGTAATTAATTCGCTTTTTGGCTATACAGTTAGTACTAAAAAATACAAAGCAACCAACTCTGAATTTATTGCACTTATAGCAGATCATTTAAGGTTACAGTTTAAACAAGGGGGAGATGCAGTTGCCAGCGACATGTAGAGGATGCGGTGGCATCAAGAAAATTCAATTGCACAAAAGAGGGTTTTCATATTCCTGTCCCACGTGTAGCAAAAAAAGAAGAATTGTTGCATATGTACTTGCTTTAATTGGCGGTTGTGGTCTGATACCTTGGGCTTCAAGTTACGCAGATAAAGTAAGGGGTTATGATGGGGCAGGCGGAGAGTTCTTAATAGCATTAGTTCCACTTTTGATAGTAGCTTTTATTGATACATTTAAAGACTTATAAAGAAAAAGCACCTCTAAGGCGCTAAACAAAATTGACAATTGAATTATACAGCGAAATGAGTTCGATGTAAATATGCCAATGCTGGAAAAGAGGGATTTAAGTTATGTTTGAAAAAGACCGTTGCTACTGTGTCAACAGTGTAAACCTTGGAGAATTATACTTATCTGATTTTAAAGACTTTATAACTGAATGCGACCAAACTCCTTGCAAAGTAAGAGCTATACAGCTTGATGGGGAAGTTTATATTCAGCTTCCCATCGGAAAATGATACAAATTTCAAATGCCTTAATCGGACACGGTGTAAGTGATGAAACAAAAAGAAAAATCTCACAAACCAAGCATGGGGTTAAATTAAGTGATGATGTAAAAGAGCGCAGAGGGAAATTGACTTGGAAACAGATAGAGAGTATCAGAAAGGATCAAAGAAGTCAAAGGATTATATCAAAAGAATATGATATAGACCAAGCACAAATAAGTATGATTAAAAATATGAAAGTGTGGATTAGGAGGGGATTGTCATAAGAGAAACGTGTTTATTCTGTGTTTCAAAACACATAGCACAAGCTATTGTGCTTACAACAGAATGCTGTCAGGGTTATCCAATGCACATCTGGCTTGCAATTGGTCATTTAGCAGAAGCCGAAACAGAAAGCTGCTCTGAATTTCCTGAATTGGCCTGCGAGATTAGAAAAGTCAGACTGGCACTAATGGGGCAAGAAGGTGAATTTAAACATACTGATTTGATGGAACTTTTAAAGAAAGTCAGGAATATGGCAGAGAACATCAACGGAATAAGTGAAATTGATAGGATAAACATGGTTCTTTATCCTTCTAAGGAGGTGGTGCTTTGAAGATAGAAGCAAAGCCATATATAAGAACCACGGAGGAACTTGAATCCATAGTAGGAACTGACTGCAAGATGATATTTGATAATAAAGGTTTCGGTCTGGAGATCAAGACCGAGGAAGGCAACTTCAAAACTGTTGGCGAGTTGTATGCTAACAAAGCGGATGCAGAGCAAATCATAAAGCAAATAAATCTATATGATGAGCTGGCCAGAACCATAGCAAGAAATCTTGTTGCTTGGGACACTTCCAAGGATAAGGAATTAAGCTTACTCCCCGAAGTATATCTCACAAACAGATGGATTTATAAGAGGATAACTGGCGAAGAATATCGATTTGATAAAGCCTGTAAGAAGTTCCATATCGGGCCTGAGTGGTCGTAAAAGGGGGCGAGGATGTGAAATATTGTTCGAAATGCAAAAAGGTATATCCGGATGGTGTTGATTGCAAGTGTCTTGAGAATAATTATTCAGATAGTTACTTAAGTAAATATAACGCCGTGATGAAAGAAGTTGATTGTGAATTAGTTTGCAAAACATGCGGAGGAACAGAAAAACTATCTACATATCACGATCCATATAAATGGATGTCTCAAAATAAAACAGACCCAGCATACTGCACCTGTGCTGAATGCGATAGAAAGTTGGAAGCTCGAATTGCCCGTGAAGAATCTATGAAATATCTCATATTTGATAATTATCAGGATGAAAACAAGCTTTGCGACAATACGGACGAGGTTGAAGAATTCCTAAACTACTATACAGAAGATTCTGAATTCGAGTCAGGGTCATTAAATGATGTACTGATTTTGAAGCTAGAGCCGTTTGATGGAATTTTAAAGGAATCAGATTTCAAGCCACAGAGAGAGTATACGGAAAATGGCTATGAGAACCGTCAGGAACCAAATACACACATTGTTGTTTGGGATGGAGAAGTGTTCAGAGTTGAAGAAGTTATAGTTCTAGAGATTGAATATGATGGAGGGAGGTCGATCAACTGGTGAGTGAAGTAAAAATAATCCGTAATGACAGAGGTTTGGATTTTAGAAGGATTGAGCAATTTTTGAAGATGTTTCAAGATAAATGTCAAAGCAAGTCTAGGCAGCTAAACAATAGGCAGAAAGAACTTGAAGAAAAACGCAAAATAGAAGCATTTGAACATTTCGGCTTAACCGCTGCTATGAAATCAATTAAAGAAATTGATGAGCAAATCGAAAAACTCAAAAAGCAAAAAAGAGAATTTGAAGAAACAATTCGTGACTATACTCAGGGTAAGAACAAGGAGAATCGCTATAACAGTTATGATTCTATCAGAGAAGGTAGTCCAATTCAGGAATTTATAAATGCTGGAATTGCTGACATCAGCAAAAAGAAAGACGAGGTCTGGGCCTTGAAACAGCAGCTATCAAATGAACTCTGGTATGCCAGGGATCTGGAACAGGCAATTGACATTATGCAGGCTTTTCAGAGTAAGCTTGACAGTATCAGTTTGGACGGTGATTCGCATGAAAACTAAAGTGTGGCCATGGAAATCAGGTGACTCAGGGGTTCTTTGTATGCCTAAGTACAAGAATATAAATGAACCACCGCAGATTGGAAACTGGTGAAATGTCCAATCTGCGGTGAGAGCTGCTGGGAATCCGATAAGCACCGAGAGTTACTTAAAAATAATTTTGATGTCAAGGCTGCTTGCACAGAATGTGCTTTACGGGCTGGGCTAAATGGAGGGGTTACAGTTGGGTAAATTCCAGAAATACATAGACGAGGCAATAGCGGACCTAAAAGAAAGATATGGTAAAGATGTTGAATACCTGGTCAATGAAACCGAAACCAGCTTTGTTGTAATTACTGTGGAGGGTTTCAATAAGCTTAAGGCCAGACAGAAGAGCATGCTTCTGGGTACTAGAAAAGTTAGGAGGTAAATATGAGTAAGATAAAAAGACTTGTGACTCGGCAGGCTCTGGGAATTGAAGAGTCAACATATAATTTTGGAAATGTAAATGTTATCTCGGGAGGAAATGCAAGAGGAAAGACCAGCATCCTGGAGATTATTGAAAAGGCTTTGTACAATACTGACCGTCGAGATAAATTCGTAAGGACCGGAGCAGAAAAGGCATACATAGAAATTGAAACCGACGATGGAATGAAGGTTGAAAGAACTGTAAATGAGGACGGGACAAGCGGAGTAAAGGTTACAAGAGACGGAATTCCTGTAAGAGCACCCCAGACATTCCTTGACCAGTTATTCGGTGTAACCAAGGAGCGCAAAGATGTTTTTGCCTTCAATCCGGTTGACTTTATGACCAAATCTCCAAAAGAGCAGAGTAAAATTCTTCTTTCAATGATGCCAATATCGGTTTCTCAGTCTGACATGAAAGAATGGTTTGAAGGTAAGGTACCGCCAGTAAACCCAAACATGCATGGGCTGCTTGTATTAAAGGAACTAGAAAAATACTGGTATGATGCACGGCATGAAGCAAATGGAGCAGTAAGGGCAACAGCAGCAGAAGTTGAAGCCTTAAAGAAGCAGCTACCAGATAACTATGATGTAGCTGAATGGGAGAATTACTCACTTATGGAAATGTCGGATGAAATCCGAAAAGGCGAACAGGTCAATAATTATCGAAAACAAGCTCAGGAATTGATTGATGGGCTGGAATCCAAGAAACAGGCTATCAACAATAAATACGATTTACAGGTTAAGGAGCAAGAAGATCTGAGGGACTTCAAAGTTGAAAGGGCAAAGAAATCTGTTGAAGAGCAGAAACAGGTCATTCGGGATGAAATTGAGGTTGTAAAAGTCAGTATTGAGAACCATAAAGCAGAGATTGAAAAGCTGAAAGCACTAATTCGAGATGAAGAAGCCGCAATTCAGGATTGTGAAACAAAGATTCAGCTCAATCAAAAAGACCTGGACAACTTTGATAACTCAATCCTTACTACGAAGATTGAATCTTTCACCAACGAAATGAACATTGCTATTAAGGCCATTGAAGAGAACCGGCAGAAAGAAATTGAAGTAGCAGAAAAAAAGGTGTCAGATGCTAAGACTTACCTTTTGGAGAATCTGGAAGTTGATATTGAGCCTCTGGAAGCACAATACAAAGAAGCGGAGATAATGAAAGGTTTTGTTGAGATGGCACACAACCTCCAGAATGTTCAGGCTCGGCTTGAAAAAGAAACGGCTATTGCTGAAAAGTATGACCGGTTTGTTGATTTGTGCCGCAAGAAGCCTGCTGAACTGCTGAAATCTATTAAGTTGCCAGTTGATGGGTTATCAATCGGAACCATTAAGAATGGTGATAAAGAAGAAAACATTGTTCTTTTCGAAGGACTGACGCTTAAGCAACACAATACAGCAAAACAGATCACTATCTGTATTGATATTGCTAAGGCCTATGCCAAAGATACGCCACTCAAACTTATATGTGTAGACCGAATAGAATCACTGGACGAAGATGCCAGAGATGAATTCTTCCGACAGATTGAAGCTGATGACGAATATCAGTATTTCGTGACCCTGGTAACTAGAGGTGAAATGAAGGTTGAAACGAAAGGTCAGGTGGGAGCATGAACACTGAAACAATAATGAAAAATGTCAACATTCTTGCTGATGTCAACACTCTCACAAATGAAGATTGGCTTAAAATCCGTAAAACAGGTGTTGGTGGCAGTGAGATAGCTGCGCTGTTTGGAAAAAGCAATTACGCAAGTCCGCTTTCTGTTTACATGGACAAGATGTCAAATCAAATTAACGAAATTGAGAACGAGTTTATTGAATGGGGGAAGACACTGGAACCAATCATTCGTGAGAAGTTCCCTAAAAAATTCTGGAGCACAACCGGTTATCAAATTGATGTTGAAGAGTTTTCATACATGATGCAATCAAAAGAAAACCCTTACATGCTTGCAAATATCGACGGACTCTTAGCACCAATAAATGATTATAAATTTAATGTTCAGGTGGCAGAAGGCGAATGGGAAGAATGCTTCATACCAGCTGGACAATTAGGTGGACTTGAAATTAAAACAGGTTCCGGCTTTACTGCTAAAAACTGGAGGGAGAACACGTTGCCTGATAACTATTTCCTTCAAACTCAACACTACATGGCTGTTACTGGATTACCGTACTTCTTTGTTGTAGCTTTGATAGACAAGCATCTTTTATGGAGATACATTCCTCGAAATGAAGAAATAATTGCAATAATTAAGAACCGAGTACATGAGTTCTGGACAGAGAACATTCTAAAAAAGAATCCCCCCGCTCCAATAGGAAGTGAAGTGGATACTGGTATATTGAAATCCATGTATCCTCAGGAACTTAAAGATAAAGCTTTGAATCTTGACCATATGGCTGACAAAAGAATCCGTTACAAAGAACTTTCGGAGGAAATCAAGGGGTTGCAGAAAGAACAAGAGGCCATAAAACAGGAATTTATGTCTGCAATGGGTGATGCAGAATTGGCTTTCGTTGGAGACAAAAAGATATCTTGGAAAATGCAGGCTGGAAGTACATACACGGTTACCAGAAAGCCGCAAAGAGTGCTGAGGATAGGATAGGAGGAAAATAAACTTGTTAAACTTGGGAACAGAATGTGAAAAATGTTTTTGTTCAACTTGTGCTTATTTATCAGTATGCACAGTAATGTGCGGTAACACAGAGTCTTATTGCAGAAATGACTGCAAGGGTGAAGATGGAGCAATGTTTTTTTTGCTCGCAATATAAAAAGGAGGTCGAATAAATAATGGCATTAGCAGGTAAAGGAAATGAAGAATTGAAAAATCAACTAATGCATAATCAAAATGCAATTCAAAAGGCACCAACAGTAAAATCACTGTTGGCATTGCCTGAATATAAGAACAGGTTTACAGATATCTTAAAGGATAAGGCACCTCAATTTATATCAAGCATTATAAATGTCTCAAGGGGGATGGATGCAGAACCTAAATCTATTATTATGGCCGCCGCTGTGGCTGCAACATTAGATTTGCCCATTGATAAAAACCTTGGTTATGCATGGATTGTTCCGTTTAAAGAAAAGGGTGTGTCAGTAGCTCAGTTCCAAATGGGTTACAAGGGATATGTACAATTGGCATTAAGGACCGGACAGTATAAAGGGATTGGAGCGGTACCGGTATACGCTGGTGAAGTGAAATACTATGATGAACTGCTCGGCATATTTGAATACGAACCTAGAGACGATGTCAAACCAGACGAAAAGCCTATAGGGTATGTCGCAAAATTTGCTCTTTTAAATGGATTTGAAAAGGCATTGTACTGGACAAAGGAAAGAGTAGAAAAACATGCAAAGAAATATAGTCAGACTTATAAAAGAGGCTATGGCAGGTGGGTTGAAGATTTCGATTCAATGGCTTTAAAAACTGTAATAAAGACACTTCTTTCTAAGTGGGGAATTCTCTCAGTTGAGATGCAAAAGGCTCAAGTTGCTGATGGTGGAGTTATCAAGAATGAGGACGTTACAAATCCAGATTCAGTTGAGTATCCTGATAACTCTGATGCAATTGAAGTGGAATACACAACAGAAGTTGAGTCTTCTGGTGACAAGCCTGAATTCCTTCAAGGTGAATAAGTAAACCCTAACAGTTCACATAGACAGACGGTGGGGCCAGGTCGAGGCCCCTGACCGTCAATATAAAGGCGGTATGTAAATGGCAAGACGCAGATACATCTCAACAGAAATTTCAATTGATAAAGCCGTCAATAAATTGGCGATAGAATATGGAGATTTTGCAGCACTGCTATACACTTGGATGATTCCACATGCTGAGGATACATGCTTTATAACTGCAGATCCATATGAGATTTTTAACAAGGTAATTCCGGCAAGAAGAGACAAAACGGAAGAAGATATTCAGCATGCTGTTGATGGGATGATAAAACTTGGCCTTGTCCAATTATCAGATAACGGTAAGATGCTAAGCTTTCCACCAGAATCCTTCTATAAGTACCAGACATACATCCCGGAAAAGAAACGCCGTACATCAGCGAAAAACACCGACCATCACCGACAATCACAGAAAAGTACCGAAGAACACCGTAATCCTTCACCTTCTCCTATACCTACATATACACCTAACCCAATAGAAGAAGAGGAGGAAGGACGGTCAAAAGTGGGTGAAGTCTTTAAGTTCTTCAATCAAAACATTAACCCTATAACACCGTTTCAGGTTGAGATATTATCTCAAGCTATAGATATTGATGGCCTAGAACCAGAATTAATTCTTGAAGTTCTCAAAGACAGCATGGGCAAGCGGGAAAAGTGGAGTTGGATTAATCGTGTTTTGGGTAACTGTTCTCGTGACGGAGTTAAGACACTTACACAGTACAATTATCAGAAAACAATTAAGGATGAAGCTAAGAAAAGCAGAGATGCGCCAAAACAAACTAAGACAGTCAGTTTTGCAGATTTAGCAAAGGAGATGCAAGAGAATGACAATGCAGGAAACAGCAGCTATTATGACGATTCTTGAGACCGCATACCCCAGATTTTATGCAAATAAGACCGCAAAAGAAAAACAGGAAGCACTGAATCTCTGGGCGACATTATTTGCTGATGATAATGCAAAAATCGTAACAGAAGCTGTAAAATCAGTTATTTGCACTCTTGAATTTCCTCCAACATTAGCTGATATCAAGAAGAAAATTGCTCAGTTAACTCAACCACAGACTCTTTCTGAAATGGAAGCGTGGGAATTGGTATTAAAATCAATTAAGTGTGCAAATTATCGTACTGGTCCAAATGAAAAGTCAAAAGCGCAAGAGATGTTTGAAAACCTCCCTGAAATATGTCAACAACTCGTTGGCAGTCCTAATCAGCTCCGAGAGTGGGCAAATATAGACATTGATGTCCTTAGTACTGTTGTACAGTCGAATTTTATAAAGAGTTACAGAATAAAAGCGCAGCAAATAAAAGAATACTCAATGTTGCCGGAATCTACAAAAAAACTGATTTCTGACCTTAGTAAAAAAATGCTAGCAGAAGGTGGCGAGTCAAATGCCAATGATTGAGCAAGATTATTATGAAAGATACAAAGAAATCCTAGACAGATGTATTCCCAAAGATGTTTTATACAGACTTTTAGGTAAAACTGAAACAGGCGCACAGATGGGCGATGCTTGGGAACCTAGAACGTCTGAGAAATACTACGATGAAAATGGTCGAGAACTTCCTTTCTAGTAGGGGTGCATCATGGACACGAAATTAATTATGGAATTTGAAAAACTTAAAGGGCGGCTCCGCAACGCTAAAGAGTACGAGCGTACCCAATATATGACAGACACGCCAGAAAATAAGGCGAGGGCCGAAAGGACACTTCAACAGGTGCTTCACAGAATGGCTGAGATATGGGAGCAATTGAGTCTGAATATCGAACTTGACATGGCTAAATCTACAGATGATTTGGTAGCTGAAATTCAAAAATATTCTAAACAATTCTTATATCCCGTCAAAATGAAATATTTCAAAAAAAGTCAAAGAGTATTTGTTCGACTTGAACCCCCAGCATATTGGCTAGATTTGACTACAACAATTTTAAATGAGTGAGGTTATAACATGATGTATATAAGTTATAAAGACCTTGAAAAAGAGCAAAAACGGGATTTAGATTACAAGATTAATGAAGCTAAAAAAGCTATACAAAAAGCATATTCTGTATGCAAACACAGGGCAGCAATAGCATTTAGCGGTGGGAAAGATTCTCTTGTTTTATGGCACATCATAAGAACATATTTCCCTGAATATGCAGAAAAGACAGTTATTATCTACGGTAATACTGGAGTTGAATATCCTGAATGTTTAAAATTTGCAAGACAATTAGGAAAAGAATGGGGCAAAGGTTGTTTTTATGAAGCTTGTCCATTGAAAACTGATTGTCCGAGTTATAAATACAAGGCACAGCAGCAAATTCTCCAGTATCTTATAGACAACCAACTTGTCGAACAGGTTCTGAAAGAAGATGGTAAGTTAAAAAGCACAGCGGCATTAGAAACTGCCTGCCCAGAACATCTAAGAGTAAAATTTGAGCAAGAAAATCTTATCTGGCCTGAAGGAACAAGAAAATCATATTGGTGGTGCGTTGACCAATACGGTTGGCCATTGTTAGGAAAATCGTTTTCTAAACTCAAAGCTCACCGAATCAATATTGATTGCTTCCTAAGATTTTCTAAAAGTGAATCTGAAGATCCAAAACTACTTGCTTACTATGAAATCCTTCGACAGGTTAAAATATCACAAGCCTGTTGTGACACATTGAAGAAGGAACCAAGCGAAAGACTTCAGGCTGAACTTGATGTTGATGTAATTTTCAAAGGACTTATGGCGTCGGAATCTCGGTCTCGGCAAACAAACTTTATATCCCGAGGATACTTATTTGAATCTCATAGGCCACACACAGATAAATATGGCCATCCATTCTGGCACTGTAACCCCATCAGTATTTGGACTGATGATGATATATGGGTATATATTCGCCGTTACAATCTCCCATATTCAAGTTTATATGATATGGGGTGGACGGATTCGGAGGGTAAGTTTCATAAAATTAAACGTAATGGCTGCATGGGTTGCGGTACAGACCTGCTCTATCCAAACAATCACATGGCAATGCTCCGAAGAACACATAACAAGCAATGGCAGGTTTTCATGAGAAAAGGTATGGCCGATGAAATCCGAAAGCTTCAGGTCGCAAAAAGAAATGGGTTGTTGAGCCTATTTGACGTGTTTGAGACAACAGAAGAGCTACTGGATACCAGACCGTGCATCTTTGACAGGATAGACAAGCTAGTTCTTAAGGATACAACATGGGTTGAGGAAGAAACAGACTTTGACCCTGATATAGACGAGGAGGGGTAATGTGAGATGTAAATCTGGTAAGATTCCTGAATATTGGGTAATGGTTCCGGGGTCAGTCAAATATCAAGTTAGTAACTATGGTAATTTTCGTAGAATTCTTAAAAGTGGTAAAACGAAACATATTAAAACATACCGGAAGCATGATAAATGGAATGCTGTCAAAGTAGATTTTCAAGGTAAATACGGCGAGTATGTTGTGCATGCAATCGTCGCAGTTGCTTTCTTGGAAAAGCCTGAACCAGAACTGGTTTTGTGGCATAAAAACGGGCTTAGATTTGATGATTACGCTGGAAATCTTGAATGGATTACAAGACAAGAGCTCGGGAGAAGAACCGGCGGTAAAAATAATAACTGCATTCCTGTTTTAAAAATTGACCGAAAATCCGGTGAGATTATAGATTTTTATAAAAGCATTCGTGAAGCTGCCAGAAACAACTATATTTCAGCAGAGTCTATATGTGAAGTAATCAGAGGAAATCAAAAGACAGCTGCAGGTTTTAGATGGAAAAGAGAATTGTTGGATGATGCTATATAAATACGAGGTGTGAAATGAATTTAACAAATAATCAAATGGAATTATATGCAGTTGCGTTTTGTTGCGGGGTGGGAGGTCAGACACTTGGACTTCAACAATCAGAAAATGAATACAAAGGAATTAAGGGCAATTTTAAAATGCTAGCCGGATATGACAACGATGCCGTGGCTTGTAAAAACTATGAACGGGTTACTGGAAGTAAGGCGGTATGTGAAGACCTATTCACTCGGGAGCAATTCATATTATTTCACGGTAAGGAGCCACCACCTGGATGGGAGGAATTAAAAGCTTCAAAGGTACGGGAACAATGCGGAAAAACTCCGGATGTTGTGGTGATGAGCCCACCGTGCAAAGGATTCAGCAGGCTACTCCCAAAAAAGACAGCCCAGCTACCAAAATATCAGGCATTAAATCAGTTGCCAGAAAGAGTCTTTGACTTGGTGCTAGAAGCATGGTTCGATGATTTGCCAGCTATACTCCTTATGGAGAATGTTCCGGGAATCAGAGATAAAGACCGAGGACGAGATGTTCTTAAGAAGATAAAAACTAAGCTGGCACTACGGGGTTATGTATTCCATGAAGACTTATACGATTGTGGCGAATGGGGTGGCCTGGGGCAACACAGAGTAAGATATCTTTTAATTGCACGTCTGCCAAGTAAGGTTCCTGATTTTGTATTCCAGCCTCCGAAGCTTTTAATGAAATCAATAGGAGATATTCTTGGACCATTACCAATGCCGGGGGATATTGAAAAAGGTGGCAAGATGCATAGAATCCCCAATCTAGCATGGAGAACATGGGAACGGTTGTCACTCATTCCGGCCGGGAAGGATTGGAGAGCTCTTGAGAATTTTGGTAGAGAGCAATGGAAAGGTGCATGGCGTATAGTTCCTTGGGACGAAGCAGCAAACGCTGTGACATCATCTACTAAAGGTGTAGGACAGAGCACAGGAGTTTCAGCTGTAGCAGACCCTCGTAAATGGTCAGGAGCAGGTAACTACGGCGTAATGGATTGGAATGAACCAGCAAAAACTATCACAGCCAGCGGGGATATACACGCAGGAGCAGCTGCGGTGGCAGACCCGAGAATCCCAGGACCAGATGACAGAGGTATCTACATAATTATTGCAGCAGATGGCACATGGCATAGACCTATCACTACTTATGAAATGGCCATGCTGCAAGGAGCTCCACGAACAATGAGGGATGGCACACCGTTCGAACTAATTGACTGTAGTGATGGAAAGGCAAGGGAATATATCGGTAACATGGTACCAGTTCAGACGGCTACAGCCATAGGAAATGTGCTTCTGGAAACTTTGATGCCTAACCTTATTGGTGATGTGCACTATGGATTTTCAAACTTTAAGATTTGGGTAAAAGGTAAATTTGATGAGGTCAGGAGGTACTTAAATGAAGATTGCAATTGATAAAAGCACACTTGTTCAAGCTTTAGATACAGTAACAAAAGCAGTTCCGACAGCCGGAAAGGTTATTCAACCAATGTTGGAATGCATACTGTTTGAAGCTAAAGATGGAACGCTAAAACTTGTTAAAAATAATTTAGAATCGACAATCGAATATCCAATAGAATGTGAGGTAATAAGTCCAGGCAGTGCGATAGTGAATGCGAAAATGGTATGTGATATCGCACGAAAGATGCCTGACGAAGAGTTGGACATAATTGTTGAAGACAAGAAAATGAACTTAGAAGCTGGCAAAGCTGTTATGAAGATGGCAGTTATAGATTCTGATTATCCGGGAATACCTGACATTACAAGTAAAATCAGTTTTGAAGTTGCTAAAAAACTATTTGTTGATGCGATTAATGGTGTAGCTTTTGCTGTGTATGAGGGAGAAGAAAAACCTACTCTTACCGGCATAAAAATCAATATTGAAGATGGAAAAGCTGAATTTGTTGCCATTGATGGATATATGGTTGCATGGCAATCATTTAAGATTGATGCACCAGAGGCAGATACTCTTCTATGCGGCAAATCCCTTGAGAATGTTTCAAAATCTATAACTGGTGAGGGTATGGTAAATATTGATTTATCAGATAACTTTGCACTGATAACCACAGACAACATCAAAGTATCTGTACGAGTAGTTGAAGGTACATATATGAATTATAAGAGATATGCACCTTCTAAGTTCAAAACAGAGGTTCGAATTAATACAAAGGAGCTAACACAATCTCTAGAAAGAGCAATGTTGGTTTTTGAATCTGGAGCAAAGGGTGTAATAAGTGAACCACTCAAGATAACTTCCAAAGCTGATTCGATAAGATTAGAAATGAAAAGCGAAAAAGGTTCATTTGATGAAGAGATTTTCTGTAATGTATTCGGAGAAGATGTAAAGATTGGTCTTGACCCGAGAAAGCTTATAACTTGCCTGAAACATGTCACTGATAAAGAAATTATCCTAGGTTTTTCCGGTGAAATCGCTCCTGCGTTCATAATGCCGGTTGAAGGTGAAAACTACAGATATATGATTCTGCCAGTCAGAACAAAATAGGAGAGTTATCATGTCATATATGGAATTTCTTAAGAGAAAAATGGACATTGCTCCTGAGACTGGGTTTGATATTGATATTTCTGAGATAAATCCAGCGTTAAAGCCACATCAAAAAACTGCAGTTATTTGGGCCATTAAAGGCGGTAGACGAGCAGTATTCAAAGCCTTTGGACTTGGTAAGACAATAGTCAATCTGGAAATATGCAGGATTATTCTTAAACACAAGGGCGGCAAGGCACTCATTGTTTTGCCGCTGGGAGTAAAGCAAGAATTCATTAGAGATGCAGTTCATATTCTTGGTATGGCACCTCCGCAATATGTAAGAAACATGGAGGAAATACATACAGCAACCGCAGATATTCTCCTTACCAATTATGAACGTGTCAGGGATGGTGATATAGACCCGACATACTTCACTGTTTGCACTCTTGATGAAGCAGCAGTGCTTCGAAGCTATGGAAGTGACACTTATCAAACCTTCATGGTCAAGTTCAAAGGCGTAAAGTACAAGTTCGTTTTTACTGCCACCCCATCACCTAATAAATTTAAAGAGTTGATTCATTATGCTGCTTTCCTTGAAATTATGGATTCTGGACAGGCCCTTACAAGATTCTTTCAAAGAGACTCAACCAAGGCAAACAACCTTACACTATATCCTCATCGTGAAGACGAATTTTGGTTTTGGTGTTCAAGTTGGGCTTTATGGATAACAACACCGAGCGACCTTGGCCCCGAATATTCTGACGAAGGATACGATTTGCCACCGTTGGAAGTCAGATATCACGAGATACCGGTTGAGAGAGAATTGTTCGTAACAGACCGAGACGGCCAGATAAGAATGCAAGATGACGAGGTTGTTTCACTGCTAGATGCGATGAAGGAAAAACGCCGTAGTATCAATGAAAGAGTTACTAAGATGGTTGAAATAATCAATGAAAGTCCAGATGACCATTTTGTTTTATGGCATGACTTGGAAGATGAAAGAAAAGCCATTAAAAAGGCACTACCAGAAGTTGTTGATATATACGGCAACCAAGACCTTGAACTCCGGGAACAACGGGTAATTGACTTTTCTGAAGGTAGAATAAAATATTTTGCAACAAAAAAGGAACTGTCAGGTTCAGGTTGTAACTTCCAGCGCCATTGTCACAGAGCCATATTCTTAGGAATCGATTATGAATTTAACGACTTCATTCAAGCTGTTCACAGAATTTATCGCTTCTTACAAACCGAGAAGGTCATTATCGACATAATCTATACCAGCCGAGAGAAACGGATCTTGCAGGTACTTCTTAAAAAGTGGGAGCAGCACAAGTATTTAACCAAGAAAATGACAGATATAATCAAAAAATATGGGTTATCAAGCACATCAATGATGGATAAAATGACCCGTACAATGGGGGTTAAGAGAGTGGAAGTTAAAGGCAAGAATTTCACAGCAGTAAATAATGATTGTGTGTTAGAGTTTCAAAACCTTCCTGATAATTATTTCGATTTATTGCATACATCAATACCTTTCGGCAATCACTATGAATATTCAGCAAGTTACAATGATTTCGGGTTCAATCCAGATACTGAAGTTTTCATGGAACAGATGGACTTCCTGACACCGAATCTTCTTAGAACTTTAAAACCCGGCCGTGTATTTGCCTGCCATGTTAAAGACAGAGTGTTATTTGGAAATACAACCGGCACAGGAATGCCGACAATGGAGCCGTTCCACGCCTTATGCATACAGCACTACATGAAACATGGCTTTCAGTACTTCGGAATGATAACGGTCGTAACTGATGTTGTCAGAGAAAACAACCAGACTTACCGGCTTGGATGGTCTGAGCAGTGTAAAGATGGAACTAAAATGGGTGTTGGGTGTCCTGAATACATTCTCTTATTCCGTAAGTTACCCAGCGACACAAGTAATGCATATGCAGATGTTCCAGTTTCCAAGTCAAAAGAAGAATATACCCGGGCACAGTGGCAGATTGATGCTCATGGCTTTTGGAGAAGTTCAGGCGATAGATTGTTAGCCAAAAAGGAACTTGAAAATATTCCCGTTAACAAACTTCAAGCAGCGTACCTGAAATTCTCAAGAAACACAGTTTACAACTATCAGGAACATGTTGAACTGGCAAAGAAGCTAGACGAGAATGGAAAGCTTCCAGCGTCATTCATGGTTGTTGCCCCGGGTTCATGGTCTGACCAAGTCTGGGACGATATTCTCAGAATGAAAACTCTAAATGCTAAGCAGACACAGAAACGGTTGCAAAACCATGTTTGCCCTTTGCAACTAGATATAGTAGAAAGAATCATTAATCGTTACAGTAACCCAGGTGAATTGGTTGGAGATCCATTCGGAGGACTTGGCACAGTAGGCTATCAGGCATTAAAAATGGGACGAAAAGGTTGGATATGTGAGCTAAACCCTGATTACTTCCGGGATAGTCTTGGGTACCTAAAATCCGTTGATGAAGATATAAAAGTTCCGACATTGTTTGATTTCTTTGGAGAAGAAACGGAGGGGTTAGAGTGAGTGAGATTACACCAGCAAGAGCGATAGAAATTCTCAAAAACTTAAATTTTAGAGCACAAGGTGAAACAAAGCAGGCTAATAATTTAGCGAATGATTGAAATTAATGAACAAACCACTACGAAAGTGAAATACCCGAAAAGCTATAAATAATTGCGAAGAGAGAAAATGCCACTTCTGGAATAGAGATAAAGGGTATTGTACTGTTAGTAATTATTGCATTGATACAAACAAACCAGACGATTCTTCTTGCAGGTATTACCCTGATGTAACTTTACTTGAAGAGTGCAAGGATGAATAATAAAAATCCTTACTAATAGTCTTAGAAGGGAGTTGGGCCTGATTGTTAAATAGACAAGAGTTCATTGAATGGTATAAAGAACGCTACGGACATATGCCGCCACAAAAATTATTAGATAAATACTATCCCGTTGAGCAGAAGGAAGAAGTTACAGAGTTGACACCAAAAGAATTTAATAGTGGGGTGAAAGAAATTTGAAGTTAAAGGATATATTAATAGTAGTAGTTCTTGTGTTAATGCTCGTTTTGATAGGAAAGTATAACAACTTAGCAATTGAGAACCAAGACAGCATAATATCAATGAATCAGAGAATAGATGCATTACAGCAGAAAATTGAAGTATTACCGTCCATACACACCGACATTTCGACTATTCAGGAAGAAATACACTCTTTATCCAATCAAATTGAATCCAATCGTAGAGAACTTGATAACAAAATATCCCGTGGCAGCGTAGATGTGAGGAGAATGAGGGTAACGGCATACGATTTATCCGTGGAATCCTGTGGTAAGCTTCCGAGTCATCCAGAATACGGAATTACAACATCAGGCGAACCAGTGAAGGAGTGGTACACAGTAGCAGCTGGACCAGAGTTGCCATTCGGAACCAAAGTGTACATACCTCATTTTAAGGACAAGCCTAATGGCGGTATGTTTGTAGTCGAGGACAGGGGTGGAGCAATCAAACGGAACTGCATTGATGTTTATATGGCAGACGGAAAAGCTTGCGAAGCATTTGGGGTAAAAATGCTGGATGTATATGTTTTAGGGGTGGAAGTTAATGAATGAAATTATAGATGCTCTTAAAACTCTCCGGATTAATCCCATAAATGAGGAATACGATCTTCAAGCTGAAATTGAAAAACTACTTATATCTGCAGGAATAGCACATGAAAGAGAATGTTGGCTGGGACCTAGAAATCGAGTAGACTTTTTGACTCTCAAAAGAGGAATAGCAATTGAGGTCAAGAAGGGAAAGCCCAATAAAGCACAGGTTATAAGTCAACTGCAACGATATGCAAAGTTTGACCGGGTAAAAGGGATTATCCTTGTTGTTGAGAAAAATCTGGACGTACCAAAAGAGATAAATGGGAAGCCTTGTGTTTCTCTTGGACTAAATAAACTTTGGGGGATAGCATTATGATACCAGCATACTTGAATAGAATCGAAGCTGCTGCCGACTATTATTACGGTACTCTCGAGTATTCAGCGAATTCTGATATGTGGATCATTGAAGGTGAACCAGCTGTTATAGATATGGCAAAACGACTTTTCCCGGGTAGCGAAGGCCGAGGATCTGGAGTTGCTAAGTTCAAAAATACAAAACGAATAAACGGTGACCTGAACTGGCTAATGCAGCGGTACCCATTACAGATAAAACAGCCAGATTTATGGGAGAAATCATATCAGCAGGCAGTTGAACATGTTATCAAACGGCAGCAGCTTAATGAACTTCCACAGAGACTTAGACCATCATTGGACTTTAAGGGTGAGCTCAAGGCATTTCAGGAGGAAGGACATGCATTCATGCTTCATAACCGGCGTACTCTTTTGGCGGACGAAATGGGGCTTGGAAAAACAGTTCAGGCAATAGCATTTATTGCATCAACTCAAAGTTATCCTGCATTATTGATTGTACCTCCTCACCTAATTCGTAATTGGCAAAAAGAGATAAACAAATTCTTGAAGCTTCCTCAGAAGGTAGTTTCATTATTTGAAGAGAATGAAGAGAATTCTGTTCATGTGATAAAAGGATTGAAACCATATTCGCTACCTGAAGCCAGTATATATATAATTCATTATTTGTTACTTAGGGGTTGGAAGAATGCTCTTCCTAAAATGGGATTCAAAGCAATTATATTGGATGAGATTCAGGAATTAAGACACGGCCGAACAGAGAAATACAGTGCAGCATCACTCTTAACCTCAAGATGTGAAAATGTAATTGGCCTATCGGGTACACCAATTTACAATCGTGGCGGTGAAATCTGGAACGTAATGAATATAATAGAGTATCACTGTTTGGGAGATTGGGATAGTTTCACCAGAGAATGGTGTTATGGTTACGGTTCTGATGTAGTTAAGAAGCCGGATTTGTTGGGTGATTATCTAAAGCGTGAAGGCCTTATGTTGAGACGACGTAAGGCAGATGTACTCAAAGAACTGCCACCTAAGCGACGTGTCGTACAAACGATAGATTTTGATGCAGGCACATACAGTAATTTAATTCAATCGGCGGTCAGTAAGGCGAAGATAATCGATAGTATAAGAGACCACTTTGAAAAAGGTAGAATGTCCAGGGATATTGTTAATGAGACCCGGCAGGCTATCGGGATTGCAAAAGCCCCATACGTTGCAGCATTTGTAAAGATGCTTCTTGAAGCAGGGGAAAGGGTATTATTGTTTGCTTACCATCATGCGGTCTGGGATATCTACAAAGAAGAACTGAAGGAATTCCATCCTGTATTTATTACAGGCAAGGAAACTTCAAGCCAAAAAGACGAATCAGTATCAACCTTCAAGTGTGGACATGCTAACCTATGCTGTGTTTCTCTCAGAGCTGCTGCCGGTATTGATGGATTGCAAAGTGCGACATGTTCTGTTTTTGGTGAACTTGATTGGTCGCCAGCAATACACAGCCAGGCTGAGGACCGCATACACAGAATTGGTGCAGATGAAAGCCAAGATTCTATCTTAAGCTATTATCTGGTTGCAGAAGAAGGTACAGACGAAACAATTCAGGAATTCCTTGGCCTAAAGGTTTCCCAGTTCGTTGGAATAATGGGGGACAAGGCCGAAACTGAAGAAGATAAAATGCTTGCTCAACAAAAGGCAACTGAACACATGAACCAGATTGTTGAAAAGTTGAAAGCGTTTAGATGTGCGAAATGATAATAGTTTTTCAGTATAAACATTGGGATTAAGAGAGGGGAAGTAAGCCATGAGTGAACTGTTGCTTGAAGATTTACAAAATGAATTCTCAAACTACATAGAAGAAGCTGAAATGTACAGAGATTTGATGCTTAAACATAATCTCACGCAAGAAGAACTGGCCGTCAAAATCGGCAAGAATCAATCAACCATTGCGAACAAAGTTAGGTTATTAAAACTAACTCCAACAATAAAGAAATTTCTTATTAATAACAATCTCACAGAGAGACATGCAAGAACCTTACTTAAGCTTCATGATGAACAGCTACAGCTAAAGGTATTAAGTGTGGTTTGTGAAAGAGAACTAAATATCAAAAAGACTGAGGAACTTGTTGAGAAAGCAAAGAAACAGGAGGACAGGAAAGATTTTATTAAAGCCATAAAGGAAGCTATAGACACAGCAAAAGAACTTGGAATGAGTGTTAAAGCTCGGCAAACAGATATGGACGAACACATTCAGATTGTTATACATGTTTCTAAATGAGGGGAGGAATGACTTATCAATAAAGTAGTTTTAATGGGGCGACTGACTAAGGACCCAGAACTCAGATATACCAGCGGAAACAATACAGCAGTCGCAAGTTTCACCTTGGCTGTAAACAGACGTGCTACCGCAAAGGAAGGTCAGCCTCAGGCTGATTTCATAAACATAGTAGCATGGAATAAAACAGCTGAGTTTTGTCAGAAGTATTTCACAAAAGGGCAGCAGGTCGCTTTAGTTGGTAGGATTCAGACAAGAACCTGGGACGATAATGAAGGTAAGCGTCACTATGTTACTGAAGTGGTAGCTGATGAGACTTATTTTGCCGACAGCAAGAGAGGTTCGGAAGGCGGAGGCGGCTCAGCACCAAGAACCTATTCAGAAAGCTCTGCATCATCTAGTGATGGCTTCTATCCAATGGATGAGGATTCAGATGAACTTCCATTTTAGGAGGACAAAAAATGGGATATACTCACGGAATTAAATGGACAGATCAAGAGATTGAAAATGAAATTAAAAATGTTATTAATGCTTTATGCATTGAAAGGATGCCAACAAGAAAAGAAACAGAGATTGTAACAAAATCCAATTCTTTAAACTGTGCCATATGTCGAACATATAAATATTCAGGTTGGGCAAAAAGGTTGGGATTGTCAATTGGTAACGATTCAGATACTTGGTTTGGGAAAATGTATGAGGAAAAAGCTACTAATTCATTAATGTTATTGGGATATAAAGTTGAAAGAATGCCCACCAAACATCCATACGACCTACTTTTAAATGATGCCATAAAAATAGATGTAAAGGCAGCTAAACCATATGTACAGAAAATACCGGGAACAAATACCATACTTATAATCTTGAAAAGCGAAATCCTACATGCGACATTTATTTACTGTTTGCACTGGATGATACTGAAAGAATATTTATAGTCCCAAGTCTCTTTGTCAACCAGACACAAATAGGCATTGGAAAGGACAGTAAATATAATAAATTTATGGATCGCTGGGATTACATTAAGAAGTTTGACCATTTTTACTTGGGCTTAACAGGATTAAGGGTTAAGCTTCCCGTAAATAAAAAGCTAGTGGTTGAGATGTAAGTCTATAACGAACCAAGGAGAACATTTATGAAGCCAAAATGGAGTTGTTATGATTGCATGTGGGCATCTGATAAATGCAAGAACAAGGATAGTGACCAATATGAAAAGTTTTTAAAAGATATTGATAAATGCAGTCTTACTGGTGATTGTGATAATACATTAGGTTGCTCATGGAGAAATTTAAGTGAAAGTATTGATTAAATATCTAGCGAAGGAAAGAAGGGGTTTAATGAGCTACTGGAAACACTTGAAAGCTAACTGGATAGTCGCAGCACATGCATTAAGAGATTGTTTTGCACATGCTGTTCATGGATTAATACCCTGTGTAAAAATAAAACATCATCAGCCAGTTAAAGGAGATATTTTATGAAAGCGTACCAATGTAGCAAATGTATGCATTTGACTGACCTTGATGAAACATGTAATTGCCAAATGGGAATTGACCCAAGACCAAATCACAGGGAAAAGGGTGATTCCGAACTTTGTAAAAAGAGTTTCCAACTGTTAGAACCTGAAAAGCATTGGCATGAAAAATTTAGTTGGGAATAGTTCAGAATATGAATACAGGACGTTATAAGAATATTGCATTGTTTCATGGAATATCTATCATCATTCCAATAAACGGCTTCGAACATTTGTTCTTTTTGTGTTAATATATATCAATAAGGAGTGATGATTGATATGAGAAAAGTTGATGATATAGAAAAATGGAATTTTCTTAAAGAAATTCTTATCGAAAAAGGATATATACCTTGGCAATATCAATATGGGACAGATTGCCCCGAGGGATTTCATGTTTGGTTTTGGAAGACCAATAGACCAATTTATGAAGTCGTAACCCATAATAAATTAATTGAAAAAGATATTATAAATACTTCTTGGAAAAAGAATTCGGAAGGGGATGAAAGTAATTGAAAGCAATAACTATTTGGCAGCCTTGGGCTTCATTAATTGCGCATGGTAAAAAGAAAATTGAAACGAGGTCATGGAAGGCTCCTGATAATATAATAGGACATAGAATTGCGATTCATGCGGCTGTATCAATGCCGAAATGGGTAAAAAAACTCTGTCCAGGATTCGCAAAGTTGATAGGAATTAAAGATTATACTGGCTCATGGCTTTATTACATTGAGCAAGGAGTAGGTCCGTTTGGAAAAATTGTGGCTACTGCAAAACTTGCCAATTGCATCCCAATGATAGAAGAAAATAAAATTGAGAATTATGCGGTTTTAAGCACAGGCGATAGACAACAAGTAGTTGATGGTCCTGAATATCATTTTGGAGATTATGCTCCTGGGCGCTATGCATGGATCCTCGAAGATATAAAAATGCTTGATAACCCTATATTAGCAAAAGGCATGCAGCGGTTATGGAATTGGGACGGTGATGCGAAATGAATCCATTTGGAATCGGTGGACATTGGAAGATTGACCCTGACGGGCGACAGGATAGAGGAAGTGGAGTATGTACAAAAAGGCAAATGACACCTGAAGAAATTGAGAAATATGGAAGTGTAGTTAAATTCGAAAATAAACCGTCAAAATTAGCGTCCGTCCCTGGGATGGTCAGAAAGGATATGTCTATGAAAGATAAAATCAATAAAGATAGGTTACTTGAAATATGTGGTGAGCATGGTTTTACAAGAACGGCTTATAATATGGCAGCGACTGAATTTGGAGTCTCAGCAAATAGTATTCAGACTTATGTATCAAAAAACAAACTACATAAGGAACTTAATACAAATGAACCATTACAAACGGTTCAATCATCAGACCAAAATCGCAAAGAAGAATCGGGAACGACATCTGATATTGAACTCGAAATAATAAATAAAATAAAATCCATTGTAGATGAGAACAGAAATTACAGGGACAAGCTTTCACAAATAAAGGCTGCTCTTGAAGATATAATCAAAACAATCGCCTGAAAAAGGAAGGAGTTAAAGGATGCTTATACGACCGGAAGAAATGAAATATCTTTTGAAAAATTTGCAATTATTAAATGCAGCACATGACAGTATGAAACGTGGACTTGAAACTCTTGTAGCAGACGTGGATAGCGAGATATATTCAGCATGTATGAATGGTCCTGTAACTGGCGGTGGATTGCCCGGTCCTGGAGCAATATCAGATAAAACTGGCAGGATAGCAATAAATTTAGAATATTCTTCTCGGGATAATGTAAAGCAATTTCAGAGAGATATAAACCTACTGGCAAATGTCATTGAAAGCGTATATGCTGGAATGAAAGTGCTTACAAACATACAAAAATCAATTCTAAGATTAAGATATCCTGAAGATGGTTCTAAAGTAGCATGGAAGGACATAACGTCTGAATTAAACATTAGCGTAAGCCATATTCGTAAAATATTTGACTACAGTATAGCTAGGATGATAGCAGCTTCTCAAATTTCTATAGACACATTTCAAGAGGTAATGCAAATAATGGATGGAAGGGGCGTATAGCCCCTTTAATTTTAGATGGAATTGATCCTGTGTATGGGCATATTAAAAAGAGGGATCATATATTCCAAAATTAGGCATTTTGTGATAATATAGAATAAAAACTTTAGGAGGAATCGTTTATGCCAGGCAACGAAATACGTTCAGGAAGTCCTAAGAATCCACCTACACCACCAAGGCCCAATATACCAAACTCAGGATCTCCATCGGGTCCAAAGTTACCGCCAAGGCCTAAGAAATAGATTTATGCTTCTTAGCTTTACTTTGGCACCATGCTACATAATCACTCGTATCGTAATCTTTGATTACGATATTCTTTTCTATATCAACATATGTATTAATAACTTTTGTAAACAATCTCTCTGGATCATAGTCATCATAATAATACAAAACATCTGGAGTCTCCAAGACGATGCTTTTTTCTTCATCGGGAAGCAAATAATGTTTTGCAAATCCCTTGATTGGTTTGCCATTAATAGTGATTTCTAAAAACTTCGATTCGTTATTGCTTAAAAGGAATTTTTCCCAACAAGAGCTTGAGTCAGTTTTCATTTTATGAAGGCAATTAACCCTTACTAAGTTAATTAATTCTGTTAAAGGTGATTTAAGTAAGCCTGCGATTATACCTACAAGAACTGAAATGATTAGTGTTATTCCCGTAAAAACGAATAAAAAATTAATATTATTCATTGCTGTAACGTATTTAGGTAGCTCATTTAGATCGTATGCAAAATGAACAATAATGGCAACAATAAAAAGAATAGGGAAACTTAAAGCCACCCCATTAATCAACTCTATAAAATCATTTCTTTTTCTTCCAGATGGGAAATCGATTTTATAACTTATTTTTTCAGCAAGTATCCCAGGAAGTATAAAAAGCAAAATAGCGACAACATTTGTTGTATCCATAAAAATCATCCTTTCATTAATATGATACCATGATTCGAGTTCTTATTAACTAATTTAATATAAAAATTGATAAATTTTACATATTTGGCTATACTTAAACTAAGGAGGCGATACCATGAAAAAATATATATCCGGACTGTTGACGGGAATTATAATTGCTACGTCACTTACAACATTTGCAGCAGTACAACTAAAGGTAGTTCCAAACCCATACCCAGTACTTGTTAATGGAACAAAGACAAACGTACAGGGATATAATATAAATAACTCAACATACCTTAAACTTAGTGACCTTAAATCTGCTGGAATTGACGCTAGATATAATAAGGATAAGAAACAGATTGAGGTAAAAAGTTTTACTTCATCAGATAGCACTACAGAAAACGAAAAGTTTACTCCAGATGGAGTTAAGTTAGATGCAGATCATTATGGTGAAGGGTATGTCGGGATATATGATATTGGGAAAAAATATAGCAGTAATTTTAATATGCAATTTAAATTTATACGGATTGACCCTATAACAAAGCAAGCAGTTGAAGGTTGGATCGAAGATGGCAAAGCACTTCAAGATTTGCCGAGTGAAGAGGTTTGCCTTCAGATGCTAATTGATGGGAAAGTCATGTTATCCGACATACCCTACAAAATTTATAATAATAGCCTTGGATTCGTTGGCATAAAGTACGATTTCTATATAAAAAGTATTATGCCCATACTGGATAATTAACTAGGAGGGCTTAAGTTATTTTTGTTACTAATCCTCCTTTAATTATGATAGTTTTACCATCAGCACTCACAAATGATCCTGTGGCACCTCCTGCATTAGAAAAGTCCCAGCTACCCTCTGGCCAACCATTAATCTTTAAAGAACTGCAGTTAATTTCTATACCATAACCAGTAAAGTCATTATTGTTACCTATCCAAGCGCCACTATTAAAATAGATTTTTTTTAGGCTACCACTTGAAGCGTAATTCCCTAAATACAAATTATTGCCGATATAAGCATCAGTAGTAACATTGATAGTTGAATCAGATGTTAACTTACCACCTCTTATCTCACCACCAACAATTATAGGAGATTCGACAGTAGTGGACGTAATCTTTGTCTGAGTTATATAACTTGGTAGCACAGGTATAGTTGGCTGATTAGTGACCTGATTCCACGATATGGTTGCGTTTGGGCCCATTGCTACATTGCCACCAACTTCAAGATTTTCAATCTGTGCAGTTTTTATTTTTGCTTCATTTGTGGTTATTTTGTTGGCTTCAAGGTTTTGAATCTTCGAATTTGCAATACTTAAATTCTCAATGTCATAGCCACTAAGTTGACCATTACCCTTGAAGGTGTTATCAATAAAAGTTGTAGTATCGAAAGCTGCTTTTAGATCCTCCTCAATCCTTTCAAAGGGATCTCCAATTTCAAGTTCGCAAATCCAAGGCTTGAAAATATTATATTTGTGCCGTATCAGTCTTATTCTCGGGGTTTCAGGAGCAACAGTCTCGTCTACGACATCCACCATGTCACCTACGGCAAATTCTTCGTGTGAAAATTCGGGAAGTGTTCTAGTATCAACCATTTTGACGGTGTACTTATATCGAGGATGGCAAATTAAAGACAATTCAGCTGTAGCTTTTTCCTTTAGTTCCTGTGCATTGTAAATATCCTGGTTTTTGTAAATACCGATATATTCTCTGGAAGTATAACTGTGATTGGTCAGGTACTTCACACCACCGTTAACACTGGCAATATCAAGATCATCGTGTCCAAAGCAGTATAGTTTTGTTATAATTCGGTTACTTTGTGTTCGGGTAATATGCTTCAGATTTTTCTTATATCTTACTTGAAAACCAGTATAGTTTTGCCATTTGCCTCCGTCTCTGAGATGAACAATCTTATTAACCGAATCCCAAACGAGATATCCACCCCAGATGTTTTGTATCTCTCGGATAAGGTCTAGACGACTTACTTTTTCCATTTCAAGGTCGTGTATTCCGGTAACATCGCAAGTACCCATAGTCCAGCCTGAACCTTTCAGGACAGCGTGTAAAGCATGGGCAGCAGTACCAGTTTGATACAGCCCTCCGGATAAATTTGTGCCACCACCAACGATTATAACTGCTAAGTCGGCAGGATGGGGAATGGAAGGGTCGTTTGAAAGATATGGTTCAACATAACTGGTCTCAAGGTTTTTCCAACGTTCTACCGCCATAAACTTTGTCCAGAGGGTATTTTTTTCATCTCTTACTGTATCAACAGCTTCAGGTTGCAGGAGTGTATAGACTCTACCACCTGCCCAAATTTGACATTCAGGTGTAAGTTCTGTAATCTTTTCAGAGATTGCAGGAATATAAAACTCAAGTGTACTTTCGGCATTAAGTCTGCAATCAATGAAGCAATCCTTAATACTACTTTCTCCATCGTTTGGGGATAAAAAAGCGGCCCTTTGGCCGTCAACAGTTTTTACTTCTATATACTTTGGTATTTCCAAATTTATCAACTCCTTGCTTATTTTATAGCCACTTGTCTTTCCAACGTATTGTTACATTGCTTCCGGCAGTAACATTTGTGTTTCCGGGTTGTAGGGAAGGGAATATACCATTGTATCCAGACATAGCATTTACTCCACCAAGTTTTACCGTGCCAGTGCCGCCGTTTGAATTAATGACTAAGGTCTGGCCGGAAGGGATTGTGCCAGTATACGAAAGCAAATATCCCCCAACTGTGAGTGAAGGATTTGTAATCGGTCCTGTAATTTCTATTGTGAGTGAAGTCTCAAAAGTCCCGTTATTAACCAGAGTTCCACTTCCAGTTAATATCTTCTCAAAAGAACCCGTAATAAATGGGTTGGACATTTTAAAGGGCAATGTAAACTCGAACCAAGAAGGGTACTGTGTAATATCAATTTTCCCGGAATATTTCACGACATAAGTTTTTTCGATGTCATCCGAGAATATCAAAGTCTTAGCCCCTTTCGTTGGGTCAAGGTACTTAGCAAACAGCCTCTGAAGATGAGCCTTTTCAAGTGGGGCATACCCCTCATCAGTAGCGACATGGAGATCAAATGCCCTTGCATTGAACTCTGTCCCGAAATCAAATTCGCCGTGCATACCAGGAATTTCCTCAGTGTTATCACGGGTAGAAGGGAGAAGCTCAAGTCGACTATCTCTCAAAACTAGAACTCCGAGAGGTTGTAAAACATTATTTGAATCAATAACAAAAAAAGCACCGGCGATATTATTTTTATCAATACCAATACCGGAATCATGAATTGGAACCGAGACTTTAATTGATGGTGAAGAATCTTTGCCAAAACCTGTATCGGGTACATCAACATTTGATAATATGGAAACAGAATCTATAGTCGAATCTGATTGGTCATTAAGAGTGATGCTTGAAGTTAAAGTAACTGAATCTAATGCTTTTGCGGCATCGGTTTGAAAAATGTCTGAAACTATATTACTAATATTATCTAAACAATATCCAGAATCAAATATTGCAATAATAAATGGGGCAGAGTTGTAAGTTGCTCCATTATCAGCAATTCTTCTGTTAAAAATCCTTCCAGAGTTATATTTAGCCACGGAACTCACCTCACTCATGGTTGTAAAATAAAGAGGACTACCCATTTCTGAGTAATCCTTTTGGTTCTTGATATAATCCTATTATCATATTATCCAACTACTAGGATAACCTCGCCATTTGATAATTTACTTTTTGCTACTGTACCTCCACCACCTCCAGTTATGCTTATACGATTATCTACATTATCAACAAAAGTACAATTTGGATTATCAGCGGTCGACCCACCGCCACCACCACCCTGGGACAATTTATTCCAATATGGGCATTTAATAATATTACTATATTCTTTTTTATATCTGATTTCTTTAATAAATCGTTGAAGTTTAAAAAAATAGTGGTTTTAGCATAATAATTAGTCTCCCTTTTTAGCCAATTATTTGTGTTTTTTCTTCTACTGTTATCCATCCCTTTGATACCGCAATATCCAGTTGCCCCTTAGTTATTTTACCTGTGTTATATAAGTAACTTAATCGTTCAAACATATCTTATACCTCCCTATAAATTTGATGTGATTAGAGTATCTATTTGTTCTTGCATATTGATGTTATCCATTATTAATGTGTCGATCATATCTTGTAATTTTTGATTTTCAGTTTTATCGTTTTCTGGTAAAGTTTCATTAGATTCTAAAAATCCAAGAAAATTTCCCTCCGTTATATTTTGAACTTCAATTAATGTATATCCTTGACTTGTTTTTTCAGCAATTATTTGCTGTCCTTCTTCTTCTGTTGTGTATTTTATAATAATCATATATTACCTCCATTAACTAACAAATACTTCATTTATAGTGATACCAATTCCACCATTAGCAACGTCAATTATTGAATAATTAGAGCCTGACCCACGCATATATAATTGAAATTTATCTCCGGGCAACCACCCAGATATATCTTCTGTAAAAGTTACTACGCTGGTAGTACTTACATATCTTTCAATCCCTACAGGTGTACCGTTACGATATATCCTTGCAAATGCATTTTGCATATTAGTGCCAGACCTTAATATGAAATAAACTCTTAATGTACCGCCTATAAATAATGTTTTTTCAAGCATTTTTACATAAGTAGATGAAGTTGTTTGATACGTATTAGTATTGTCGCTAAATAATGCAGTTGCTGTTCCGGGAGAAAATCCGGGTCTTAATACTTTACCTGAACCGTTGTAGTATCCAGCGGGGATTGTTACATCACTAGTGAAAATACATTGAATATTAGAAGAACTATGATCTGTCATTGTCCCGGGAACCAATCCCGAGTCTGTTCCTATTGTATATGGTGCAAGTACTTGTGCTGCGGTTGCTGTACCATAATCACCCCCTTCACCCTGTTGTATAAAATTTGTGCCATCATATCTAACCGTGTACACACCTCCGTTTTTCCAGTTTGTCACTGGTGTGCTGTTTGATTTTAATACGCCCTTATCTCCTGTACCAGACCAATTTAAAGTTACTTCTCCAGTTGCATCAGCATTACATTTAAAACTTACTGCCATACCAGGTACTAACGATACTATTACAGGATTCCCAAGAGAGTAAGCATTATCGGTATTTGTAGATATTCCCGCCCACGGTATTTGCAAAGTATAATCCGACTGATGCTCATTAATATTTTCAATTATGTCAGCAATGCCATCTTCTACACTTGTTTCATCATCCAGCAAAATCATGTTTGCTGGATGGCTCTCAGGATGTGTGTAATTATTAGCATCTTCGGCAATTCCTGCGAGCTTTTTTTTTTCCAATAACGTATAATCTTCGGACGATAACTGCTTTCCTGTGATTTTGACTGTATATGAAACATCAGCAGTTAAAACGTCAGCTTCTAAAATCGGTGTACTAAATATAACAGCACCGCCGCCGTAATCTATTTCAAAATCATCAGTTATAACAATTCCATTTTTCTTTATAATTGGGGGAGGGGAGGAAAGCCAATTTCTCTTACCTTCTGGTGCTTGATAAATTCTACAACGGTCATCGTTTGAGATAAATACTTCTGGTAAAGGAATATTTGATTCAGTCAAGGTATTAATACCTATGGATTCTTCAATCTTTCCAATAGCCTCCTGTAGTCCCGATATTTGAGTGCTTCTAATTTCGGTAGACCTTGGGTCTTGCCAATTTGTTTTTGTCACATTAATCACCTGCCTACGATATTGTTACTTGTAGCTGTATCACCCAAGTATCAGGCTCCACCTTAATCCTTTGGGCTGTTTCAACCTTACGGTTAAGGTTTTTGGCAGTGTCGGAATTGCCATTTGAAATAGTAAATTCTCGCCAGGGATGGTTGCCGGATGTCGGACCAAAAGTTGCTCTGAATGTTACTGTGTTTCCTGATACTTGAGGGAAAGTTGCATCCATTGGTGCAAACGATTTGTTTTCGCCCATTAACCCCGTTTGATTAGGTGCAGCTTCGGTTGTCCCGTCGCCAACACCAATGTAAGCATTTGCATTATTAAATGGTGTTTCTGAACCGCCTATTAATAATGTAAGTAGGGAAGAGATGCCTTCATTCAGAAGCAAATTTCCTTCTATTTGCTCAGTATCATATAACTTCATTTCTGCATTATATTTTTCAATTGTCCATTTCGGTTGCCATCTTGCGTGTTCTGATAACCCAACTCCTGCACCGACTGAAACATTATCTTTACCGTGTGCGTTTTCATGCATGCTAATCATCTCCTATACATAAAAATAGAAAGACCGCTCATGGTAGGACGGCCTTTCTAAACAATAATAATCATTAAAACCCGTTAGGATTAGTTGGGTCATTAAGAAATCCAACAATAACAAGTAACTGGATGAATCCTGCTACAACATTACCTGCAATTCCTACATCAATCCCCATTCTTGCGAAAACACCTGTCAATTGTAAAAGGGAAATTACCTGTCCAGCCGCGGCTACCCACATTACTTTTGATTTCCATCTTGATTGTTTCGTCATAACTTACCTCCCATTCTTTTAACAATGTTCATGGTGTAGTCTTTAAAGTGGCTGACCATCTTGTTCAGAACCAACCAATCTTCAGGAGAACTCATACAAGCTCGGATAACTTCCTCTGAAGTTTTAAAATCGTTGCCTAGTATCTCCTGACAACACTGCAACATTTCTTTTGCTTTTGCCTTTGTCGCAGGTCCTACAATTCCATCCGCTTTCAATCCTGACATAGCTTGGAATTCTTTAACGTCCATACCTTTGTCTGCTCCTTTCAATACGCTGTTCCTAATAGCTTCCTTTTGTGACAGACTGATTCCCTGATGTTCCAATAGTTGGACATGCCATGGCTCATAACTCATTGGCTTGACAAGGCCATACTTTTTTATTTCTGCATTGGTAAGAGCCTGAAACCAACTATCTGTTATATCCATGGCTATACAATAACAATGATTTGACTTACCGTAAGCCGCAGCCCAACACTTGCCGTCACTTGTCCAAACTGAACCATCTGCCTTTTGATATCCCCCTTGGTTTTTTCTTTGTGCTAATGATTGAGAGTTGATAATCTTTTGCTTTTCAAGACTTCTGTAGCCAGATGTACACAAGCAGTCCTTACCTTTTGCAACACAAAGTATATTTACTTGATCAATAAGTTTTTGATATACGAATCGTTCATCCTGATATTTAAACTTTACACTAGGCATCTTTATTCACTTCCTGTTCCTGAATTACTTTAGATTCTTGCTTTTTCACCCAAAACAGAAGGGGCCGTAAATAGTCAGCTCCAGCGTCTATAAGATTTTCTATATTACTTGCAAACTCTCGAAAAAATAAAAAAGCATATACTACAGTTGCTACAATATTGCTTACGTAATTAATAGATACAAGCCGCATTGATAATCCTGCAAGAATTTGGATTACCAAATATGCAAAAATCTTTGCGGCTGTCTTATGGAACATTGTCTCAGAGTTCCATGCTTTGGTTTTTAAAGCTTTCGTTACGCCACCGTTTTTTACAAAGATTGCAAACCATCGGGTTAGTAGGTCTAGAACTACTGCGACCCACAATGCTATACACCAGGCAACAAAACTTTTTTCTGGAAAGATGAGATAAGTTATACCAGCCCATAGTAGGGCTACAGCAGGTTTGACAGATTCAAAAACCTTATTAAACGACTCATACATATTTGCACCTTCTTTCATTATTTATATCCGAACCACTGCACGTTTCAATTCACCAGCAAGACTTTGTTCGTCGGCGTTATCTTCCATGTTCATATTCTCAACATGCAATAATGGCCCGTTGAGTTGAACCTGCCTACGGTTATCGGTTGTCGAGGATTGTACGCCTGTTTGTCTGAATGCACCAGCTTGAGCATATGAGATTATAGTTTTCAAATCAGCTGATAGATGGGGAGGAAATACAAGTTCTCCAGGTTTGAAATAAGCCCAGCCATATGAGAGAGTTTCAGCACCTGAATGAAATTTAGGATATGCACCTGAAGCAGGATCCTGTCCGTATTTTTTGCGTAAATCATCGTTCGCTGAATGAAGCTGTTGCATTTCTTTATTATTTGCTTCTTTATAACCTTTTGCTTGAAGTGCCGCCCATTGTTTCCCGTTTGCAATAAAATCCTGATAATCTTTATCAGACATTCCCCAATCATGTGATGGGAGGGAGTTAATAGATTCTTGAAATTTACCCGAATCTTTTTCGAAGGTATTAATGTTCCCAGATTTTAATGCATTCTGCAATGGAGAGAGATAATTATCTACCCATTTTTGATATGCTTGCTGTGACATAGTGCCAGCCCTTGCAACAATATCAATACTATGTTCCTCAAATGCCTTTTCGATTAGTTTATATGAGGTTTCCCACTTCTCTTTTTCATCATTGGCAGCCTTTTCGATCGCATCAATTGCATCTTGAGCAGTTTGTTTTTTGTCCTCAAGGGTTTGCTTCTGTAATTCGACCTCATGATCGTGCTCTTTTTCGGCAATCTGTTTGTTGAGGTCAGCAACATTTTTACGAGCTTCTTCAGATGTACGGACACTCCAATATGCGAGTTGTTCACGGAGGTTTGCCATTTCGTTTGAATAATCATGTTCACCTTCCAAGCGTTCAAGGGCCTTTTCTTCAGCTTCAATACCATCTATTATAGCCTGCTGTGCTTCCTTCTTTTTCTTAGCTTCATCTTCAATTTGCTGAATACGTTCATCATATGCATCTTTGATTGATTTTTGTTGCTCGTTCAGAAGGTCTTTATATAAATCGAATAGGTTTTCGGTACGCTTGTATTCTTCTGCTTGGTCTTTAGCTTTAATTCTATAAAGTTCTCTGTACTTATCAATCTGCTGCTGAACACTATAGATTCCAAGCTTCGCCCAATGTTCAATACTGTTTTCTTCCTTTTGTGCGGATTCTTCGGCAAGTTGGGTTTTGAGCTTATACAGATTAATAGTCGCCTGTTTAACTGCCTCGCTATTATCTTTTTGTGTCTTAAGGATTTTTTCCCATGCATCAATTTCCTGCTTAATAGACAACTTTCCAAGCTCTTTCTGATAATTAATCCAATCAGTAGAATCCTTGAATTTTTTATCTTTCAGCCTTTTTTGAGCAGAGTAGATACGTTCCTCTATATCCATCCTCTCATCACCGGTTTTAACGTATGCCGAATTAATCCTATTCAATTCTTTTATTTCAGCCTGAATTGATGCGACAGTTTCTTCTGACATGTTTTTTCGGTGCTCGAGGAGTTTTAAAGATTGCTCTAGCGCTTTGTTTTCGTAGCTCTTATTACCTTCTTTTCTGCCGCCGCTACTGGAGGATGAGGTTGAAACACCGAACTTTTTACTACTAATTAATTGTTTCTTCTTTTCTATTGATTCGTATAATTCACCAAGTTGAAGTATTTTTTTGCCTGCTTTAATTGCTTCGTTGTAGTCTTGCTCACTCCCATACGGGTTATCAAGACCAGATGCTGCTCTTACCTGAGAGTAATCAGCATACGATAAACTTGAATATGATAGTTGCAAGCCGCTGTACACCGATTGCGCGCTTTGCAAATCTTTAATTGCCTCTATTTCTGAACTATATAGGCTTAACCGGTTTGACGTACTGATTAAAGTCGCTTTAGTTTTTTCAGCCTCAGCGTCCAGAGCTGCTTTCTGTTCATCAATTTTTGCAAGTCTTAATTCTTCTAACGCTGATTCTTCAATTTTATAGCCATTGGCAGTTGCTATTATGTTGTCAGCAAGTTCAGGGTATTTATCTATTAAATCATAGGTTTGCTCTGCATTTAAACTTTGGTTTTGAGAGAGGTTATATATTGTTTGATTGAGAGATTTAATATCTCCAACTAGACTATTGATG
This sequence comes from Ruminiclostridium josui JCM 17888, assembly GCF_000526495.1. Lineage (NCBI taxonomy): Bacteria > Bacillati > Bacillota > Clostridia > Eubacteriales > Oscillospiraceae > Ruminiclostridium > Ruminiclostridium josui. The sequence goes on from NZ_JAGE01000002.1 coordinate 74,345, forward strand.
TATTTTATAACATCCTCAATATTGGTACCAAAAGCATCTATATTGTTATCCAAACTACTAACATCGGCATTGGCATGCTGAGAGCCACTGGAAATTTTGGAGAACAAATCGTCAATTAACGGAGCAAATTCAGTAAGTTTTCCTTGGGCTTTGGCAGATTCGGTCATCTGGTTCTTTAAATTTTCAAGCTTTGTTTCATATTCGGATTTATCTCCTGCCTTCGCCATTTCGGAACTAAGTTGGTTAAAATTATCTATCTGAACTTTTAAAGCGTCATTGAAGTCAACTATATTTTTAGCTTGAGCATATGTATCAATTGTTTGACGAGCTTCGGATGCTTCTTTTTTTACCTTATTAAATTTGTTTGATAGTTCAGATATTGTGTTTATTAGTGCAGTATTTTTATTGGGTACTGCCTGCAATTTTATTATTAATTGTTCAAGAGCGTTTGCAGTATCTTCTATTGTACCGGTAAACTTTAAAGTGTCAGACGTTCCTCTAAAAGCTCTTGTAAGAGTAGTGTTAAAAATATCATGTTCTAATTCAACACCCGATATTCCTGAAATAGCATTCTTTATTTCATCTGAAAAAGATGAATCTATTTTGTAAGTATGGGTTTGATTTAATTTATTTCTTGCATCATCTGCATTTGCTCCCATGGAAGCCATGGTTTCTTTGGCTTTTTTTACAGTAGCTGCATCAATTAGCTTAATTTGTTCTTGGTATTTTCCGTTTACCAAATCCAGTCCTTGGGCTTCAAGTCCATAAGTTTTAATAAGTTGGTCTTGGATACTCTTTAAGTCAGCTTTTGATTGAGCAGTTAAGTTACCGGCTGATGCGATATCAATATACTGCTGGCGTAGCTGCATTAAAGCCTGTTGCTGTTCTTTAAACTGTTCAGATGTTTGCTTTGAAACCTCTTTGGATTCTTTCTCTGCATTGATTAGCTTATAAATACCTTCAACGGCTAACCCAATTGCAATCCCTATCCCGACATTTATAGCAGTGTTTAAAGCGAAGCCAAGGGCTTTTGAAGCGATTGTTGCCATGTTTAAAGCTCTTGTAAATGAACCAACACCTGTAGCAACCTTTTGCCAAGTAGACACATTAGTGATGCCTTGAGTTCTTGCCAATGACATCTGAACATTATAAAAATCCTTAGTCGTCTTAAGCAGAGACTTCATTCCACCTATTGCAGAATCTTGATTAATATTTAAGCCAAAAACGCCGGATGTTTTTCCTTGAAAAATCTGCATTTCTTTTCTAAACATAGACAATGTAGCTAATGCCGTTGCAAGTGCAGGAGGGAGTAACCCAATTTGTTTTACAACTGCCGATATGTCTCTCAATCCCTCGGTGCCAAAATCGGTTAAACCTTTAAGGAAATCTTCCACGCCGGAATCACCAATTGCTACAGCTAATTCTTGAGCCTGTGCAGTAAGGGATTGATATTTTTTTGATAGAGTTTCCATTGTCCGGGCATTTTCAGATTGGGAATATCCAGCTGCATCAGTCATGTTGTTTAATACTTCCTGAGCTCCTGACATTCTCTCAATCATGCCTATAAAGTAATTACGTCTATAAACACCAGCTGCGGCTTGTGATAAATCTCTTTGCTGTAAATCGTTCCATCGCTCTTGCATTCCAAGTGCAGTTGCCATTTCTTCGCTGAAAAGACCCGCATCATCTGCGGATTTCAGGAAACCTTCCTGAATATCTTTGCCGACAGTATCCCATTTGCTTGAAACATCCTGAAAAATGTCCATGACATTTCTAAATTGAGTTCTGGCATTGTCAGCAAAAACTTTTATACCCATACTTTCAAATGTTTTAATTGAACTGGGTCTTTGAACATAAGAAAGTATCGAGTTAAGAGCATTACCTACTTCACGTCCAGTACGACCAGAAGCTTCTCTCATAACAGTTAGTAGAGAAATAGTCTGGTCGAGAGATAACCCCATTATTTTAGCTGCACCAGAAGAGCGAAGTAAACCATCAACAAGATCTTGAGAGGTAACAGTAAAGTCGTCTGCAGTTTTATTGATTTTATCCAACATCAGAGGAAGGTCTTTTGAAGTCATTTGCCACTGTGACATAATACCAATCATTGATTCAGTAGCATTTGACGCATCAAGTTCAGCTGTGTTCAAGGCGAGCAGAGAAGTTTTCGTATTCTCCAGACTATCTGAAACATTGTATCCAGCTTGGGCCCATCTTAAGGCAATATCTTGAACAACGTCAAAAGTCTGGCCATAATCTACACCAAACTGTAACAACTCGTCTCTATAATCATTAAAAATGAATGTGCTGTCTTCCATAACACGGGCGATATCAGTAACTCCGCTTTCGACTTCAGAAATAGTCTGAACAGCTTCTTTTCCTGCATTTATTATTCCGTAGAAACCTGCGCCTGTTGCAAACCAACTTACACGCCTTTTAATTTCAGAATCTATAATGCCAAATTCTTTATCAGAACTTACTGAAGAAGAAGAAGGGATATTATTTGTTCTGCTTTTTGTTTTTGCCTTTTCTTCATCTTGTAGTTGCTTATATATAAGTTGATTTTGCTTTTCTATTTCTTTACTGATTGCCTTTTCGGTATTTTGTTTTCGACTTAAAACACTGGTATGCTCTTTTTCAGCTTTAGTCAATTCACTAACCAGCTTTACCTGCTCCTGCTTTTGTAGCGATTCCCACACTGATGTATTGGTACGGAAAGGAGATACTTTGTCAACAAAGGTTTGAGCATCAATCTGTTGAGTTTTTCGAAGATGAATAAGGTCAGCCAATTCCTTGTTTAGTTTTGACTGCCTTTTTTTTGCATCATCTGCCTTTTTACCTATGTCGACTAATGTGTTTCCGTATTGGTCTAAGATAACTTTTGATTGAGATATATCTTTAACCGGAATGCCGATTCCCTGCGTTTTGAATTTGTCCAATTCTGCGGCAAAAGAAGTGTTTATATCTTTAGCTGTCTGTCCAGCAGTAGATTTTAAAGCGATTAGTTGAGCTTGAAGGTCAGAAATGTTCTTTTCAAATTTGATTGTTGAATTAATTGCAGGACTATAGTCCAAACCTAAGGATTCCATTATTCGAACTATTGAATCATCTGTTGCCATTCATGTATCACCACACTTTAATTGATTCCGCCAAACATACTGGCAAGAGCGGCAAATTGACTTGTTTTAGGAGGTTTACCGTCTGGAGACGGTGTGGCGGGAGGGGGAGGAGTACTCCCAAAAATATTCGGGATGTTAACCTTAATTTCGCTCCACTCACCAAGTATGGCTTTAATCTGTGGGAGCGTTCTTTTAGGAATTTCATCATATCGAAGTCCAGCATCTAGGAGTCGAGCAAACGTCACGCCCCAGTCAGTAGAAGGTGGTTTGTCGGCCCCTTCTTTTGCATCAGAAGGGGCCATAGTTAGCCCGATATATCAACCAACTTTCTTATAAAGAGTTTCAGATGTACAACATTCCAGTTATCAACAATTATTTTGTCAATTGTCATTGGTTCTCCGGATTCGTCGACACAATATTGAGAAAGATATTTTTCAAGTTTTTCTTTAGATTTTTTGTCTCCAAGGTTAAATATTTGGGAACCTAATGAAACTCCATCGGCCGCGAACTTCAATGCGTCACCCACAAGCATTGGTTTTACGGTATACGTTTTTTCTCCAACAGCAAAAGACTCACCATCTCCATTCATTACTGAGAAGGGGACGGGAGTCTTTTCAGTTATATCACTCATTGGTTATTCCTCCTTATTCAGAGATAGGCGTTATTGTATAGTCAACAGCTCTGTTGTTACCACGAGGTTTAAGGATTGTAAATGTGATGGTTACAGACTGAGGAGTGCCACCCTGTTGAGGGGGATTGATCGAGCCCAAAACCTTACATCTATCAACGATAACTGCTGCTTCACAGAGGGAGTCGTCTTCGCCTGTAGCTTCAGTGGAGATAACTAGCTGATACGCCGGCCTGACAGGAGTCTTAGGAAGTCCAAAACGGGTAGCTTTTGCTGCCAGATAATCGTAAGAAACAAACAAAGCTTTTCCTGCATCATCAGCATCAAATTCAAGAGTGTCCTTGTTTGCTGCATTGATAAAGTATTTGCCAGGCTCTGCTGCAGATTCAGCTTTAGTCCAAGGTTTAGCATCCTTATCAACAGCAATCAGAGTGCCATCAATTGGTGTATGTTTAAGCTTAACAGTGTAAGGTGCTTCTGTTGGGATTGTGATTTCTTCATCAACAACAGGAAATGGAGTATTGGTCAATTCCTCAGAAGTGTCGCCCATGATAAAGGCGTAAAGTTCAGGAGGCATAAAACCAAGCTGGACAGCAAGAGTACCTTCAATAGAAGTATCAGGATTTGCGGCATTCCATAAGCTATTACCATCCGCAATAGGTGAACCGTTGATTGTGATGTTTGGTGTTATCTGTTGCACAGCACCATTTCGGAAGTATGAAGTCGTAGCACTCCTTACGGGTATGCCATTAACATACTTATTTAGCTGGAGTTTTCCAGCTTTTGAGAAATAAATTGGTTGCATTTAAACAACTCCTTTCAAAGATTTCTATAAAATCTGTATCTGCTCCCGCAACAAAAAAAGCCCGACATGGTGGGGAGTTCACCAAGTGGAGGCTCTGCATATAGATATCTATTATTGACCTTTTTTTTGTGAAGCAGCTTGAATATTTGTTCCTGTGTTTGCCATGCCTTATAATCTTCAGTAGCAGGGACATGACAATCAATTTCCATGACTTCCTCGAAGAAACTTTCGTTCCTTACTCTGCGAGCAGGGAGAAAGTAAACACACAATCGCTTATCACTTCCAACGAGATCATCCCACTTACTACGCTTTATAATGCGTTTTGCTATATTAACAGGTGTTGCACCGAAAAGATCAAGTAAGGCAAGTATGGTTGAATCAGACTTCAAAATTGCCTGTACTGCCGTAAGGTCTTGCGAAGGATTATACAAAGATACCACCACCTTTCAGGGCATAAAAATAACCCCGTAAGGGGTTCACTTTTTTGAAGTAATAATGAATTTGGCAAACGGAAAGGATTTTACTGTCTGCTGAATAACCTCACGCATGCGCCCATGTCTCATCCACCGCATAGCTGTTTCAATAGCATGGGAGGGAGGCTGTGCATCAACAACGCCTAAAGCTTCAAGGTCAACTCCACCTTTGCCTTTCCCGTTTACAGGTCTGCCGAAAATATCAATTTGTCCTGGTGCATTAGGCCTGCTTCTTATAGTTGTGTCATTACCCCTCGCCGGGTTCCACATCTTACTTCGCATATAATCCGGTAATGCAGGATTAAATAAATCCATTTCACTTCCTGTACCAAATTCATCCATAGCCGCCCATGCACCGCCAGATATTCCAGCGATAATCACATTGGCAATATCAGTGACTTCTTCATCATGGAGACTTTCCGCACCTTCAGGAGTACGCATACCTTGTTTAGCTTCAGCAAGAAGCTCTTGTTGCAAATCTTTCATTGCAGATACAAGTTCAATCCGCAATGCTTTAATGCAACCAGCAGAATCAAACCTTATCCCATAAAATCACCACACAATTCCGATGTCACCGATCCAGTCATTGTAATTCAACGGTTTGGGCAATGGTGCATCGGCAAATGTTTTATCCACCCACATGCTTTGACAAAACGGCCTGCCGTCAACATACACATATAGCCTTACAACATGAGCTGGACAATTGAACCGTTTCTTTGTAGATTCTGAGGAATATATTCTAGAATTTTTAATTTTTTGTGTTGCAGATAAAATAGCGGCTTTGGCGAGCTCCTTGTCAGTCGAATCAACATTAATGTGTCCAACAAACCTTTTGCAAAGCGGTCTTGAAACATCATTAACACGAATTATTTCATACATAAGGAATCACCGCCCATTTTCATCAGCTCCATTAACTGAGAATTGCCATACTGTATAAACTTCTTATGCTTCTTATCCCAATTCCTTTGATATTCTTTTGTGTTGTAAGGTGGGGCAGAAGTGCGGCTCTTTAAAGCAAGACAAAGAACACCACAAAGTAGATTAATCGCTGCATCTTGCAGTTGTTTGTATTGCTTTTCTGTGTTAACAAACTTGCCGAATCTCTGCATAGTTTCAATAGCAGGGGATACAAGCTGTTTCATTGCACCGATATTAGCATCCGCATCAATAATTCTGTCGGGAAGAAGCGCATCGTCAACAGATATCTTTTTGCGGATTTTGGTATGATAACCTTTGCCAAGGTATTCCGCATACAGTTCCTTTGTTTCCATAATTTCGCCTCCAAATTTTGTTTATGGCCTTGTATCGTCAGCACACTGAATGCGGGAGACTCCTGTCATTCCAATGTCGTCGATACTCACGACCTGATACTTTTTATCCTCATACACAAACCTATCAAGCAAAATAGTTCCTAATGACTTTGGAACTTGAAAAGTATACTTTGTACTATCGAGCAACCCAGGGTCTTCCTGCCGAAGCCGGTATGTTATTATTTCACCATAACAAGGTACATCTGGATTAAGAGTTTGCCAGTCCTGAATCAAATTGTTGTTGTCGTCCACATCCTCAACATATCTCTTATGCTGAATAACAGCATTGCACTTCGCGCAGAAAAAAGCATCTTCTCTAGAAGCAGGATCTGGATTAACCGTTTGGACAAGATACTTTTTAGAGTCGATAGAAAGAATCTCACCACTTTGAAGCCCAACATCAGCAAGGATTAACCCTTCCCAATAAGCCTCCCTAGATCCGAGGTCACGGCTTGATTTCGTGGAACGTTTAATGGACACCTTTGAAATAACAGGTATATCCCGGAGAATAGTGCAATCTTGTCCACGGGATTTTAAAAAGTTCCCTGCATAGGACATGTTACCACCTCCGAGGTTTTGTTATGGTAAAGTGAATCAAGCTAGAAGTTAGCTTTTCGGGGAAGGCAAGTTCAATAACTTTGCCGATATACTCATCACGTTCGACTTCGAAATCCTTTTGTTTTTTAGTCCAATCCACGCTAAGCTCATGACTTTCATGAGGACCGTTTTCTTTAGCGGGCAACCGGGCAGGCAGAGACGGACATATAAGCCTGCTGCACTCACTAACCACAGCAGCCTCAAGATAAACTCTTGCATTATCTTCAAGAATGCTGTAATCGGGCAATTGTGCTATTATGTTCGCCTCTGCAACTGTAATTATATCCGGTTGATTAATTGCCTCATTCGGCAAGTAGACCGGGTCAACGCCTAATTTGTCTTGAATGCGTTTTTCCCAGCCATCTGTAGTCAAAATTTTGTTTGACATAGGGGAAACACCCCCTTTATTCAATGGTCATGATTTTGCTTGTATCTTTAAAGATTTTCCTGAATCCGCTGTTCTCTGAAACGGTGAGCAGTTGAGTTTGGTTCTTAATAAACTTATCAGCTTCACTGATGGTTGAGCCAAGTTCAAAAATTTCTTCAATAGTGTTGCCACGATTTAACCCATAAATAGCTTCTTTGTTATTGATTTTCTCAATTTTAGGGCTATACAATAGCGTAACGTTGGACACGAGATTCTGCGGAAGAGTTGTTTTAACATTTAAACCGCCTGCGAGCAATTCATCCATCTTTCCAGCAACTTGCGATTTTGGATATAAAACTTCAAGCACTTGAAGCAACCCATCTTCATTTGCAACAACGGTATCGCATCCATATGGGTAAAATTTTAACAAGAATTTTATCCATGCACTTTTAGTAACTGCTGAACCTGCAGAACTATCAAGCACACTTGATTTAACAATCGGAGCTGCATTACTATTACCGTCGCCATCTTTAATAACGGATAAAATTTCAGCAATTTTATTATCTGCAGCGTCAACACCGATCCGGTTGATATGAATATTGAATAAATCAATACTCATTCTCCTCAATGCTTCGTAAGAAGCTTCAATAGCTCGGCCATACTTGTACAGGGTTATGGCACTTTCTCCGAGTTTTAATTTTGCTACGGGTAGGTCTGCAGCTTCTGTTACTCTTTTCATTTCAGTAGCCTTCTTATTTGAAGCATCATTCAAATCGAGATAAGAAGCTTTATAGACATTACTATCTATAGGAGTTCTTTTGGCAACAAGATACTGGTAAATAGGGAATTCTGTCATTGATTGAACCAAAGTTCTAGCTATGTACTCGGGGAAGAGTACCTTGTTTTCTTCGGTTCTGTAAAATGCTTCAACTTTTGAAGAAAAAATGTTCTTGCTCGGAATATCTTTAGTCAATATTTGAGCTTCTTTCATTAGACGTTCAAATGCGTCCAGCTTTGTACCATCTGTTGATGGATCTAATCTTTCCAAGTACATCGAAAGTGTAAGTTCCATTGAGTGAGCCTGCTTATACAGTTCACTATTAAGTGCAGCCAATGCTATTTTTGGCATTTTATCATCTCCTCTCAAATTAACCTAAAAATACGGTTGCGGTGCCGGCTGTAGTGTCAACGTCTATTACAATCGGATTACGTAATTTTGCAGTTGTAGCACTATCTTTTATCTTTCCTGTACCGTCCAATGCAGCAATCTTACCAACTGTTGGGGCTGTTGCATTAACAGGAACGTCGGTTCTGAATCCTCTGAACTGAACAGTACAATGTCCATCAGTTTCATAACTATCTATAAAACCAAATACTGTGTCCCCGTCAGTTCCTAAATCAACGGTCTGCGAGGTACTAATTCCAACTGCAAGACCAACAACAGCATTTCTATTTGCCCCTGAGACTAAAGCTTTAATTCCAGCGCCAGCCTTAAATGTAGCGCCTTGGTATCCTATACCTTCAAATGAAATTCCACCTCTTGGCATTTCAACACATCCTTTCTATTTTTGAACATTAAAATAACCGCCTTTTGAGCGGTCTAAGCTTACTTTTATTGAATATTGCATTTACTTACCAACTTTGAATGCCTCATCAGGTAATGCAGAATGCTGTGTTGATAGTTGACCAGCTGCAGGGTCAGTTTGTCTGCCTGCTGGTATAGCGTTCTTTGCTTGGGTTTCCCATGTTTTCATGATATCTTTAATTGCTAATGTTCCCATGGCCGAAAAAGTATTTTCCCAAGTTTCCTTTGCAAAATCATTACCCATGGCACGAACACCCATAGCAAGTGCATCATCAGTCAACTGCTTACGGTACTCAATACCTTCTTTAGCAAGGTTAAGGACTTCATCAGCAGAGAGCTCATTTCCAAGTTTTTCTTTGACCTGGTCCTGTGTAATGTAGGAATTAGTTTTGCCTTCTTTTGGTTCAACTTCTGGAATAGTGGACCACTTTTCTGCGAGTTGATTACACAACTCTTCAAATGTTGTTTCGCTCTCCTTGTAGGCTATTCCAAAGGTTTTAAGCATTTTCTTTAACTTTTCATTCATTGGTTTTTCACCGCCTTCCTCAATAGTATGTAGTAATGTTTTAATTGTTTTACCATTCTTTTGTCCCTGTGTTTCTTTAGGTATTTCAGGTATCGTAAACGCTTTTTTAGGGTCTGATTTCTTAACCATTGTCACTATATCACCATTGTGATAATAGCCCTGGAAGAGTGTACCTTCTGGCAACTCTTCTTTCTCCTGGATAATAGTAAAGTTGCCTGCTGGAGTTTCTATGATATCCCCATGCTTTGCCTGTGTAACAACAGCACCAGGATAAGCTCCATCCCAAACAATAGATTCCTCATATAAGGCATTATTATTGTATGGAATTATCACTGACGGAGGCATTGCTGTAACAGTACAAATCTTTGTTGAACCATCTGCCATCTCATATTTTTGCCCTCGCCAATGAGAGCACTTACCTCCGTAATAATTCATTCCACAAATGGAGCAAACCATTGTATCAGTACCCCAACCAATAGATGTATCTGATAATACCCCAGTCTCAATTTTCTTTATAAGTGCATCAGCAGATACACCGTCTATAACTTCATTGTCCCGAACGATGTACTTTGTTAAAAACAACGCGACAGTTTCGCCTTCCTCAGTGCTCTCCTCAACAGTACCGTCAAATACCTTGCCATAAGGAACAGCCTGAATTCCACCCCAATTACTCCAGTTATGGTTAAGCATAAAGGAAACGCCTTTTTTTGCGTCGTCAGCCATTACCGTAAGAAGCTCAGGGCTCAACTTCATATACCTGTTTGGTATCATCAAATCTCCAGCAGACTTCCCGGAAAAAACAAAAACTTCATCAGAAGATAAGGTTCGCTTTGCAAGTTTATTTATTTTTGCCAACTGTTGTTCAGTTGGTACTCCGAATTTACTCATTTACTTTTCACCTTCTTTCGTTGTTTGAGTTGATGTTTGCGCAAAAATAGGAGGTTGTTTAAAACCACAAGAATAACATTGAAATCCTGGGGCGTAGTCCATCATGCACCCACCACATTTAGGGCAAATAATTAATGTCGGTTTTGGATACATCTGATTGAAATTTTAGCCCCGAATGTTTGTCATTTCCAACTTCATCACCCCTAACACTAAAACTTGCTTTGATATTTTCGGACGGTTTCCCAACTGCTTTTTCAGCCTTCATGACTTCTTGAGCTGCTTGGTCGTTTGTTTCCCAACCCATCAAAACAGCAATAACATGATACTGTTGTTCTAAGAGCTTAACATTTAATCTCTGTTCCTCGGATTGATAATCAACAATGTTATGCTTGAATATAGGAATTGCTTGTTTACCTTTTACTCTAAGCCAGAGTCTCGCAATTTCTTCAACAGTTCTTTTACTGCCACGTTGACAGGAAGTAATACCTGAGCAGAAGATTTTGAATTGGACAGAACCCCAACTTTCTGTGACACCCTGATTCCTGTTCATAAAAATGGCCATCTGCTTGGTACCTGAAAGGGTTTGTATATCAACCAATTCATTAACAGCCCTAACGTCAAGGCTTCTTGAAGCATTAGCACCTTGATTCATATTAACTTTTATATCGTCAAAGTGAACATAATCAGCATCAGGTGGCATATTCTCAAGCATTTTTACAATATTGTTATATTGACTATCCAACCATTCGTTAAGCTTTACAGAATCATTTTTTATATGTGCTGGGCATATAGCCATCATCTGTTCAAGAGCAATTGATATGTCGTTTTTAGGGTACCCTTGATGGTGTAAGACAGCCTGTAAATCTTGGAATATCTGCATTTGAAAATCTATAGCCTGCAATACAGGTGACATAGATAATGTACCTCGAGGATCACCGATATCAGGATCTGAAGGTACCCAAATAAAGTTGGCATGCTTTTTATCAAGATAAACTTTTTCAGTTAAATTCCATTGATACGGAACCCAAGTTTTACGACCTTCAATCTCGAGCAATTCCCATTCGATAGTTTGTGGCTTTACAGGGTAAACATCATAAATATCTTCCCTGTCGGCGGTAACCTCAACCTCAACACCCATTGCGCCTAACAGGTAAGCACTATAATGCAATTGGTCAATCAATCCATCAAGGCCAGAGTTGCTTATCTCATTTATTCTGGCAGCGAAATCACGCCATTCAGATTCAAGGTTTAGAATCCTAGTTTTTTTATCAAGAGAGAAAAACTGCATTTCGTTGCCCTGATTAGCCATTCTCACAAAGTTCCAAACAGCCATCGAAACATCAGGATTGACTCTTTTAAGAAATTCTATAGCTGAAGCTTCATCAGGAATTCGCCTTAAAGTTTTAAGTACGTCTGTCGTCCTTGAACGGTGAGGTGATAGGGTAGAGAAGTAGCCATTTCCTACCTGGGTTCGTCTGCCAGTAGGAGTATTCTTGGGACCGTCTCTTGATTTCTTAGCAAATATGTTTATGTTGTTCCAAAAGGGCATTTACATCACCTTCAATCTTTTAGCTTTTCTATTTCGTCAAGCAGCTGAGCTTTTGCCAAATCAATAAAGCTCTGGTTTCTTTTTACGAGTTCAGAAATAAAGGCAGCATCATCTCTGTTGATTTCAATTTCACCGTTTTTTATTAGGTCATATGCCCAAGCCATAGTTTGTGCTGGTCTATTTGTGCTTGATGTTGCCAAAATGTCAGCCAGTATTTCACATAGAAGTTTGTCTTGTGGGTTTCCTCTTAAATCTAAGAGGTTTTTATCAAGGTTCAGTTTCATTTATTTACGCCTCCTATTCTAATATATAAAAGCATGCCGCACGTAGGAAGGATGGCCTGGAGGTCTTGGCCGAACCCATAACGAAGTCCCCGTTATTCACGGCATGCAAAATTGTTAACTCACTCTTACAACACCACTCATTCGGAATTTACCAGGTAATACTAATGCAGGAGCCTGAAAATCAGCGAAACAGAAATATAAAGCACTCACTAAGTCATCATGGTTACTATCTGTCATGTTATGGTATTGTGTTGACTTACCATCACGTTCTACAGAAACATAATCCTGTAGCTGTTTTTCCATCTCAGCACTCCAAGGAATTTCACACCATTGTTGCTCAACAATAAGTGCAAAATCCTCAACCAACTTAGTTTTGTTGCCACCTTGCTCATTAATTGGGTTGTTTGGAACGCCACGCTTTGTCAACTGTGAACCTATTGTTTCACCAAGACCAGTTTGTCCAAAATTAACTGTTGCTCCGTTATACAACCTAGAATAAAAAGCTATTTTGTCCCATTGAGCATCCCAACCAAGACGGGTCATCATATCAACTTTAACAACTCTACCTTTGCTATTTCTAATTACTACTGGTTTTCCGTCACCCTTTGATGCAGGGTCATAGCCAATAGTGTAAACCTCAAACGGTTCAACTTGCTCCCATTCCTTCCAGAACTGAGCAATTTCATCTTCCTTGTGTTTGTCAATAGGAGGTCTAACAAGTACTCTGTCATAATGAGGGAATACAGAATTGATCTCCATTATAAATTCAGCAAGATAGTCCTGTCGGTATCTAGCTTCTGTCATTCCCATTTTTATTTCATCTTCAAATGTTATTGGATTACCCATTGCATCATGACCGACAACCATATATCTTTTTGCAGCCATATGTGGGTTATCCCATGTTGTGAAATGAAATGTTTCATATGATGGGGAATAGAGGGGGGAGTTTTTATCTCCCATTTGGCTAAGCTTATAAAAATAAGTACGTCCTTTCGGCGTACTATTAATGATTGCAATTCCACCTGTTCCGTTCGGACCACGACCAGGAGAATCAAGTCTTTGTCTTAGATTTGCCCAAACAGTGTCAAGTTCTCTAATTCTAGCAGCTTCTGTTATGGTTACAATATCAAGACCAACACCGACTAATGTTTCAGGGTCGTCTGCTGAATGAACTTCAATAATTCCTCCGTTTATTGTCTCGATTGTTAAGTTTGAGAGTGATATATTTGTAACCAAATCTCGAGGAAGTAACTTCTTTAAGTCTCGCCAGTTTTGACGAGCAAGTCTCATGTTGGGTGCAATAATCCACCACAATACAGGAGGGTTTACATCAATTGAGCGTTCCTCATTTAACATTTCAAGGAACTTCATTACACCTTCACCAATTGCATGTAAATCTTTTCCAAATCTATTTCCACAAGTCATTATTTTGAATCTTGCTTTACTTGCAAGTATTATCTGCTGTGCTGAATGCGGAGAATATGGAATAATAACTTTTCTTTGTCCTGTGGCATTAGCCATTCTGCATGCACTACAAGTTTTAAAATGCGTATATTCACCTTGACCGTCAGCACCTTTTGAAGGGCGCCAAACTTGTTCAAATGCTTTTCCACATTCGGTACAAATTCCTATTCTTTCAGATTTAGTTGAATGTTCTATATATTTTTCATTCTGTCGAGCAACCCGCCCGATAGAACCGCCTTTTCTCGGCATAGGCATCACCACCAAGGAGCAATAAAAAAGAGCCTATCCATGACGCACCAATAAGGCGTTCACGAATAGGCTCAAAGGCTCAAATTATATATTATATATTCAATTCAACTTCTCTTTTGCAATGCTTGCACCATAGGAATATCTTATGCGCTACGCTATCTGTGCAAACCCGACATAGCTTATGCCCACAGTCTGGGCAATTATGCCAAGTTAGCATTTCTTCTGGCTTTTTAATGAATTCATCAAGCATTGAAATTGTTGGAATGTTTGTCAATATATCAACTCCCTTACTGGAAGCCCTGCTATATTCAAAGAATCCCATATATCGAAAAACATACTTTTAAAATAACCTCTTGCATAGCGCAGTGTGTCATGGTCGCTATATTTTTCCGGCTTTCTCATATCAATAGGTTCGCCGTCTGATAATGCCAGTTGTATGCAATATGCAAAGGTTTTTCCTGTTCTGCGTCCAATAGCATGGCAACGCTTTCCATCAAAGTGGTAAGCACTACACGATTTCCTTATATTCTCAGTGTCAAATACATCTATCAAGCATGGGCATATTGTAGGGAATGGAGTATCATTAACTAAATAATCCTTTTGCCATGGAAAAAGCTTAATATCTAAAGCCTTTTCAATCAAATGAATAACTTCTTCAGTTATTTTCAACATAATCGCCTCCCAAAATTTGCAATAAAAAAGCACCCTGTTAAGAGTGCTTAGTATATACTGTTTTCGATTCATCTTTTGCAAAGTCAATACCTATCATACAATCAGAATACTGGTATTCAAGCCAATGCTCATTCACAAATCCCCTTATGCCTTCGCCTGGATTATATTCCGGATAAAGCTTCAGAAATTCGGCTTCGCAATCTTCAAGAGTTTCGCCTTTGATTATGCCGTGCTTAATGAGATAGAGCAGGCATATGGACGGAGACCGGCTTTCGCCAAGGTTGCAATGGACTAATACTTTAAAACCTTCAGCTAATTTCTGTTCAATAAATCCAGAGATTTGTCAATCATACCTTTGTCAAAGAATTCTGGTTTTGGAGCATCAACAATATTCAATGCCAACCTGTTTCCACATTCTGCCCACAGATATTCAGGTGAATCTTTTGGGCAGCCACGGCCAGTGTAGCCGACAAATGTTCTGTGATGCGGTTCTTTACATGCATGAACAATTGCCCACATCACGAAATTCCCAGTAGTTTTATTTTTTAAGCAATCTCTGTCAATTTCTTCATAATCACTTTGACTTCCACAATATAGATTCGAGAATACCTCTCTCATAAAACCGCCTCCAAAATTTATTTTTATTTTGTAGCTCCGTCGTCCTTAACATCATAAATCAAGCCTTTGTTGTAATTCTTGATGTAAAAATCAAAAAAATCCTTGAATGTTTTAAGTTCAATGACTTCTAAGTTATTCCAATTATGATGTTTACTGAATTTTAATGTTATCATAGAGTCACGCTTTCAATAATTCTCTAATTGCATAATACATCTGCATGTAGATAAACATACCAGCATATTTTTTATCAATGAAATGTATGTCAATCCTATACCTATGTCCGAAACTAAATAAAGAAGCCAAAAACGACTTCTCGTTGTACTCTGTGTTGTATTTATGCTCAATTATCTTTTCTAGCCCTGCCGATTCTTCAACCATCAAGATAAATCTCTTACCTTTAGCGCGTTGGAATTCTTCCTCAAGCCTGCTGCGGTCAGATGTTAGGTTTCCGCTTATCTCCGAAAGTCCGTTTTTTCTTTCAATGTAGCAGTCAATGTATGTATCGCGAATTATGCCGAGTTCGGGATTTGACGGTAGAAAGCAAGTGTAATCACCGTAATCTAGTTTCTTAGTTACAAATGGGATTTTCTTAGATGTAAAATAATCAATTATTGCTTTATTATTCTGTTCTCGAGTATCTATAACAATCGTGATACTTTGAAGGAGTTTCTTCAGTTCTGTATCTGTATATCTATAAAAATCAATCATTCCCAGGTACCTCCGTTGACATCATCATTTTGTCACCAGATGCAGTTTGAAATGCTGCAATAATCTTTGTACGTTTTTTACTTCCGTATTCATCTTGTACAGATGGATTCATTAGAGATTTGAGTGTATTCGCCATTTTGTCCATAGCTTCGGCCATGAATTTAAGGTCCATGGGGTTTAAATCTTCTTTTTCTAAAATTTTTGATATTGTTTCTGCATTCAAAGCCTTATCAGCAACTGCATTTATGCCATCAATTAATTTCTGCGCCGCATCAAGCTTTTTATTATCAACCTCTAACTCGACTTGTCTGCGTTTTGCTTCTAAGACTTGTTTATTCAGTACTGCAAGACTCTGAACTTCCTCAATCATTTCTATTTTTTGTTCATTTTCTTCCTCAATGGTGATAATTGGAGATCGAAGCAGAGGGTTAACCGATAATAGTTCAGTTTCAAGTGGACTTGAATCAAGTATATCCATTTGGACCTCTTTGGACTTTGCTGTAGGCTGTTTTTTAGTTTCGCTGGATTGTTTGGTTGCCATGATATCACCTGCTTTCGGGCAAGAAAAAAGAGCCTTGCGGCTCTAATTATTTTTTAAGTTTGAATGTCTCATGTGTATGTATAAATTCTTCATCAACATCGAAACCACATTTTTTCAGTACTCTTAAAGTTCCATGCGGGCCTTCTCCTATATAGCCAGACGTTAATCCCGACTTTATTCTCATCTTATCGTTGAACTTGTTTGTAAGAATTAATTCACAATTTACTTTTTTGTCGTCAAATACCATTTCGGCCTCAATAACTTCGATGAAAGATTTCTCGTACCTATTAAAAGCTTCCTCTGACTTGTTTGTATACACTACATCAATTATTATTTCTACCATCTATTATTCCTCCTTAATTTGTTGACTGCTATTTTAAAGAAATTCTACAAAAATAAGGATAATCCTTCTAGATTTTTATTTTAGATTTGGTCGCCGCTCAATAAATTCTTGAACCGCCACAGCAATCATATCCCTATAAGTCACATGAACTCTAGATAATGAATTAGCTTTATCTACAACCATTTTAAATTCTTCATAAAGGTTCTTCGGAAACGGAATATTTATATTTACAATATTGGGATTGCCTTTCCATTTTGGTGGTCTGCCCGAACTTACTTTTGGAGCTTTCCCAGTACGTTGCCATTTATCGAAGTGGCTTTTTAGAATTCCGTATGAAACTTCTTCACCTTCTTCAAACCTATGAAAGAGATGGGCGATAGGTTTTATTGCTTCAATTGTCTCGATACCTCCTGTGAAAGCACCATCAATAGTAGACTTTGGAATTTTCATTAACCGTGCAACGGAGTGAAGAGAGTAGAAGGTTTTTGGAACTTTAAGCATGTCCATCACCGCCAGTTTTAGCTTTAGTTGCCTTGCTTGCCTGATATATAGCACGTCTCGTTGTACGGCGGCGTTCTTTCCAATCTTCACATTGCTTTCTATCTCTATCACATGAGATACAACATTTTTGACATTGCATAAAACCACCTCCAGAGGGAATTGCAAAGAGGGCCACAAGTACACTTTTAAAGTGGTGGACCCTCCGCACCTTGCAGCCAGTAATTCTTCGACTAAGCCAACCATTTTGCCGTACTCAGGCAACATCATCGTACGGACTGTCTCCTTTGGCACATCATCAACAGCACTGACGAGCTATAGGCCAAGGTTGCTTATGCCCGATGTACTCACAACAGGCTTCCGACATTTTATATCCATTCATCATTATTTATGCTAAAGGGTTAATGATTCCCTAAAAGCCTATTTTATCTTCTTGTAATCTTTGAACATATCTAAAAGAGTGTTGTTGATATATTTACCTTTGAAAAAAATATATGGATTAGCAAAAAACTCAAAAGTTCTTCCGACCTGATTACGTGATAGTATTTTTTCATCAACCAGTTTTGCCATTATATTAATAACCGTGACCTTTGAAAACTTCGTGAGTTCAACAATATCTTTGGTTATGAGTGGCTTCTTATATTTCTTGAGCATTCCACTTTGATAATCAATAAAAGGGATAAGTCGTATCAATGTTAATGTTTCAGCACCCGTAAGTCGAAACGAGATTCTGTTCAAAGCTTCAGGATAAACCTTAATAAAATCATTCTCTGGTTTCCAAAGGAAATGACCTTCCGGGGTAGTCTCAACGCATTCATCCTCAGATTCTTCTTGATACTTTTGGGATGATGAATTGATAACTTTGAATTTTGATTGTATCTTTGATTTTTCTTCTCCTGATCTTAACTTATCGTTGATTCCAAAATAAACCCCAGACATGTCTACCCCTTGATTTCGTAGTCGGGTTCCAGTCTTTGAATATTCTGTAAGTATTCTGTCTTTATCTGATAGAGCATCATTTAAAGATTCACTCAAAATTATCACCACCAAAAGGTACACAAAATAAGAATAGGTAAACTGTGCTTTACCTATTTACCCCTAAAAGGTTAAGCCTGCTTTACCTATTTTTTTCTGAAATATGCTATTTTCAAGCGGTTGAAGGCTGTTTTTTATATCTTAATAAATCTAAGAACTTCAAAGACCTTCTTGGACATAACAAAAGGCCCCGGTTTTTCACCAGCGCCTCTCAACTTCCATCTGCTCCCGCTATTATAAATTATAACACAGGTGAATGATTTTGTGTTGCTCGAAATGTGATTAAAATGTGATTGAAAAATGCTTATAATATGCTCATAAAATGATTATTTTTATAAGTTTTGATTTTCCGATAAGTTTTCAGATAAATTTCAGGTCATTTAAGGGTAAAAAACGGGTCAAAATCAATGATTTTTACTAAAAACTCAAAATGTGATGAAAATGCCTTGAAATGCAGTAGGCGGTAGGGATTGAAAGGCCTTATAGGAAGGGGACATTTTTGAGAGAGGTAACTCTCCCGCCCGAGGTCAGACCTCCCCCCAGGGGGTGCAAAAAATCCATCAAAAAAGGGGTCAATTACACATCATTTAGTGAGGGTATACCACAATATGTTGTGTTTGGCTATATAAAAGGGCTTGCGGAATACATAAAGTGTAAATATAGTACCGAAAATATGCAAAAACGGTACTGTAGTAGTAAATGGGAATGGTTTGCATTTATTGGGGGAAGAGAAGAAGCGTAAACCGAATGATAAATGGGAATCATTTGCATTTAAAATAGGGTTTATTCTAGGGCCGACACGCTGTTTCCTAACCACTCCCACCTCACAACAACAATAGCACTCGTATATCCTCAAAGCCTGATAAATCAAGTGTTCCACACCACTGCCAAACAAGACACCTTTAAAGCAATTGATTATAGTAAACCATACTGCTAGACGTACTGAATTAACAAGATATAAATATCCATGAAACATTGAGTATTACTGCATTACAATGGCATTGTTAGCCTAACCCAAAACATTATGTTGAACAAATATAATTTGATTTGTAATGAATATCCCATAGTTGTAACAGTTCCGGCAATACGAGGAACGAAAACCATGGATGAGGAGGAAAACCCCTCAATGCTATTTGAAACTTGATTGTCTTAAGATTGATGCAGCTACCTTTAACGCGCCGGGATGAGACGGCGCTGTGCAACATGATCTGTTTGTAGGTGTAGATCTAGCACAGTCATAAAGTATTGGTGCAGATGCTAATACTATGATAGAATCATAAATAGAATAATATGTTCGAATCGAATAAAATGTAAGGAGGCTATACCCGTATGGCATTTGGTGATCGGTTAAAGAAACTTAGAAAGGAAAGAGGTATAACCCAACAAGAACTGGGAGAGATAATACATATATCAGACAGGGTTATCGGCTATTATGAAGCCAACAACAGATTCCCGAAAGATGAAAAGGTATTAATAGCCATAGCTGATTACTTTAACGTATCGATTGATTACATGGTTGGACATGACTATTCTGTGAAGAATGGGTATCTGCCGGTTCAAGGATTGCCACTTGAAGCTGTAAAGCAGGTAGAGGAGTACATAGAGTTAATAAGATTAAAATATAAAGTCAGGAAGCCAAATTCAGCAAGGGAATAGTACACCCTTGCTTCTTAATTGCCTCCTGTATCCTTAACATGCTCAATCACATCTGTAATACTGCAATCAAGGTAATTACATATCTTATCAATAACCTCCAGGGAAACATATTCATTTTTATTAAATTTAGCAACAACATTAGGCGAGAAGGACAGAGCTGTCCTTAAATCCTCTCTTGTCATGTCCCTATCAATCAAAAGCTTAAGTAATGGCTTGTAGCTTATCATATTTTAAACCCTCCAAAATGAATTGTAAGTCTATTATAGTGTAATCTATTACTTATGTCAAAATATCTATTGAAAGTAATAGAAATAATACCGAAAATAATATAAAAGGTATTGACAATATATACTATAATAAATATAATATATATTGTAAGTGATAGATAACTTACACAAAACAATAGAACATTGAAAACCAAATACGGAGGTAATGGCAATGAAAATTAGTTCAAGTAAGTTCAATTTCAAATTCTTTTTGTCGGGCAAAGTAAAGGTTACAAGCCTTGACGAAGCGGCGAAGCAATACGGTGGAGCTACAAAAAATGTTGATACTGGAGAGATATTCTCCAATGTTCCCGGAGGTGAATTTATAGAGATACAGCAAAAGGGAATAAACATTTTGTCAGTCTACATACCGGACACAATGAATGTTGACCAAGCTATAAGCAAAGAACAACACCAGGAAATGCTCTACGAGATAGTACATAGGATTTACAAAAGGTATGGAGCAATAACTCCGGCGTTCGAAAGGGGATTGGGCAGCTGGTATTCAGAAGAACTCCAAAAGGTGGTATATGACAATATCATCATTGCAAGTATCGAACTTGAAGATGTAACACAGGCAGACATTAAGTTCTTCATCAGCTTGGCAAAGTTTATCAAGAAGGAAATGAAACAAGAAGCGGTTACAATTGGAATCAATACAGCAATTGCCATGATATAGGGCAAGGGTTTATCAGGGGAAGTGCCTGACCGGGAGAAATCCCGGACCGCTCAACCTATATCGAATGGAGGGTTTATCAGATGAAATATAAAATTGTGAGAATTGGCCGTAGAGCCTACGAGAGGATTTTTGACCAGTGTGCCAGTATAGCTGACATGGATTGGTATCCTGAACAACAAGGTTTATCAGAGCAAATTTTAATTGCGGGTTCCAGGAAATTAGGAGGTTTAGTCATGAAAAATACACCTTTATCAGCAAAAGAAAACAATCCAGATACTTTAAAACAGACCCTTATAAATCTGAAACATGCTTTCTGTGATGTGCTTGAGCATTGCGACTATGAACAGCAGTTTAATGACAAGTACCCGTTCGACCGGTGTTTTAGAGAACTTACTCAAGATGTTATTGAATGGGTAGACAGTGAAATAAATAAATTGTGAGCAAAAGGGTTTATTAGCACTCTAAAAATCCCCGGTTGTCCGGGGGGGGTGAAGGGGAACGGCAGAAAAGACGAAACTATAGCGGTGGTTGTTCCATATCGCAAAATTTCAAGCCTGGACAAGTCCAGGCGACACGGAAAGGGGTTTATCAATGGGTAAATATATTCATAACCTTGAAACAAACAAAATCGAACTTCATTTTGATAAGTCTGAGTATATGGGTTTATCAGACGAACAGAAGAAGGAAATTAAATCAAATTTTTTATGGTCAAAGTCAGCTGGCACATGGGTTAGTAGGAGCACAAGGAATCATTATTTTGCTTTAAAAATTGCCGAAAAGCTGGGACTTGAAAACGGTGGTAAAGAAGGCGAGCGCCTGAGTTATGCCGAACAATTGGAGCGCAAAGCAGAAAGAGCCGAAGCAAGAGCCGAACGTATGGAATTACATGCAGCCAATGCAGAAAAGCGAGCCGAAAACCTTCAAGCTGAATTAAATCGCTATCGTGGCGACACTGCTTTTTTTACACAGCCAATTATCGCTGGCCATTCAGGGAGCCAAGCATTTGCAAGGCAAAGGGAACGCATTTTTGACAGATACCGAAAAGGTTTTGAAGAATACAGAAAAAGCGAATATTTCAAAGACCGAGCTGAAACAGCAAGACAGACCGCAAACATGGCACAGCTCAAAAATCCGGTTTACTTACATAATCGCATAAAAGAATGTAAAGCTACAATTGCAAAGTTAGAAAAGAATATTGTTGCCTATGAAGAACGGCTTTATAGGATTGAACAGGGCGAAATAATAAAAAGTTATGACGGCAAAGTTATTCCATCTGAAAGATATGAAACAGCCATTCAGGAGACAATTGAAAAAATGGAATATGAAATAGACAAACTTGCATTACTTGAAAACAAACTTGACGAAATCGGGGGGGAAAAATTTTCAAAGGATAACATCAAGCCTGGCTATATCGTAGGTATGAAACGCTGGGGTAAATGTGAAATATTAAGCGCTGGTCCGGTAAATGTAACCTTTAAGATTCTTAAAGGCGGTGCCGCTGGTGGAGTTTTAACAGAGCCGTATGCGGCAATTGTGAAGGTCTTGGAAGAAAAAGAGACAGAAGCAATAAAGATCGTTAACCCTTATCAAGTAGGCGACATATTGACTATGCATTACGGCATGGATACCAAAAATCCAGTATATATGGCATATCAGGTTATCAAAACAACCGAAACAGGTGTTAAGCTCCAACAAATAGCAGTCGAAAAAGGTGTACCTGTTAAGGATAGGTTTATCAGTGATAAGCAAGTGCAAAAGAAGGTTGTTAAAAGCAAGTGGAGCGATTTTGTAGGGGTATATATGGATGATAGACAGCTTCACAAGTATGAGATAAAAGAAATGGCTGGGGCGGTTTAATCCATCCCTGAAGTTTATCAGAAGTTGAAAAGATTGGAGGTATTTTTATGACAAACGCACAGGCTCAAGGATATGCAGTAATAGCACTAAGCAAGCTTATATGTTCTGGCCACATCAAAGGTAATAAGAAGAACCTTTGCGAATTGCTCGACCGTGAAATGTATAGTCTTATGGATATTATGAGCGAAGAAGAAGCCGAGGAAAAGGCTGGCAGGATACTGCAAGGAATTAATGACACCAATAGCAGAGGGAACACAGAAGATATCATCAGAGTCACACCTGAAGAAGCAAATAAAATAATTGATTCAAGGGAAAGAAAAGGCTTGTTTTACTGTATTGAAAATGGCATATATGTAGGTGTTGACAACAGAGATGGTAATGCATGGACGGAAGATTTTGGAAGTTTATCCGCTTGCAAAAGATGGTTAAGAAAAAGATAGTCACTAGGTTGCCGGTTGTATTCGGTATTGTAAATTCTACCTAGTTGCAAGAACTTAACGCTTATAGACTAATTTGTATAAATCTATAAATCTGAGATAGGGTTTATCCGGGACTAATTTTATTCCCGGAGACAATTCCCCTCGCGCGCGCGTACTACTCTCATTTATATTTTTATATTTATTTTAATTATGTATTATAGAGACCTATACCTTCTCCTTCTCCTTCACCTACTATTATTAATATATAGTATATATAATATATGTAGGTTAACGGTGTTTTGCGGTGTTTTTCGCTGAAATGCGGTGAAGAGCGGTGTTCCTCGGTGATGTTCGCTGATGTGCGGTGTTTTTCGGCGTTTTGCGTTGGGTCAAAAAGGCATTTTTAACACAGTCAAAAATTGGGATAGGTGTTTACATTAACTAATATGTAAAAATCGATTTAAAACGATTCTGTGACTTTAGATGGGTATTCAAAATTAGATTGATAATGCTATGTTATAAATATCTAAATGTGTGATAAAATTAGTTTGAGTTTGGAGGCGATTTTATGGAGATTCTCAGGAAGAACCCTGATAAATACGGTATACAAAAGGTTGGAAAGAACAAGCACAGGATAGTTAAAATCCTTGTTGAATGTGATAATGAGCAGGAAGCCTTACAATCTTTAACTAAGTTGTTAAGTGGTGAAATATCTGAACAGGATTTAGTTGAGGGCCAGAAGGGGGAATAGTTATGTTAAAGCTACCAAAAATTATTGACCAGAAAAGCGTCAAAAAGATGCTGGCACAGATCAACACTAATTGCCCAACAGGAATCCGGAACTATGCAATCATTATTATGATGTACCGAGCTGGCCTGCGTGTACAGGAAGTATGCAATCTGGTTCCACAGGATGTTAACTTTGAAACGGGACTAATTTATATACAACAAGCAAAAGGTAAGAAAGACCGATATGTGCCTATGGATGATGATATAAAACGGTCTGTTCAGGAATGGCTCGGAGTACGGCCAGAGAGCAATTATTTATTTTGCACCCTGGAAGGTGGCCAGTTGATGCAGAGGTATGTCCGGGAAGTGTGCTATAGAATTTCAAACAAGGCAGGTGTTTTTGTACAAGATGGCACTGTTAAAAAACCTGTCAGCCCTCATAAGCTCAGGCATACATTTTTAACAGAGGTACTTAGAGAGGGAACTGCAAATATAAGAGAAGTACAGCAACTGGCTGGCCATAGCAGCTTAAATACAACTATGATTTATACTCATGTAATTATGGATGAACTGCAGGAGAAAATTAAAAAGAGAAAGGGGCTAACATAAGTAAAGCCTTATTGGCAGTTTGAAGATGTCAAGACTCTTGAACGGGCGATTTGGACAAGGGAACAAGCTTAGCCATCAACACAATCTCTTAGGTAGAGCTCATTGCAAACCGTCGACGGATAACTTAAAAACGGTAATTAGGCTGGTTAGGAACGGTGTGATTTTTAGTAATTTAATACTTCATAATTCTAACCTTCTTTATTTGCAATGGATACAAGATCTTTACTTTATTTCATAAAATAAGTTTAACATTTATTTTTTAAATAAGTAACTTTTTTGAATTAAATCATATAATGATAATAAAAGAGAGAGGGGCTAGCGTAGAATCTAGCCCCAAAATAAAGTTAAGAGTTTGTTAGAAGTTTAATAAAGAAAAGATTAAATACACTATTGCTTCGATAAATAATGCAACAGCGTTAATTAAGTGAGGCATATTCATCACATTACACTCCATTTTAATTTCATAATATAAGTTATGAAATATAATGAGAAATGTGATTATTTTATTGTGTAAAAAATACATCTTAGGAGAACCCCTGGAGCCTTTATTTTTTATTAAATTACATATACTTAAAATTTTATACTTAGATCCGCCTTACTACGGTACCGAAAAGTATTATCAGGCACAGATTGCCCAGGAGGATCATGGGCGACTCTGCAGAGTACTGAAGAACCTAAAAGGCAAGTTCATATTATCATATAATGACTGTGGATTTGTCCGGGAGCTGTACAAGGATTTTGCTATTGATGGTATTGAGAGGAATCACAGCCTTACTTTAAGGTATGTAGATGGAGATAGAAGGTATAGCGAAGTAGTGATTAGAAACTTTTAGTAAAAAGCCCTCAGGGAGAAATCCTTGGGGGCATAAAAAACAATTTTTGTAAAATATATTAACAATTTGGATATAATTCTCTATAATAGTAAATGAGGTGAAATTTTTTGAAAAATTATATTAAAACTAATTACAAGTTAATAAATATTTATGTAGGTTATTTTGCCTTGTTTTCATTTAGCTTAGCATTTTTAACTCTATTAATAAGTAGTTTTAATACAATAACCTCGAATACTGTTTATAGTATTGCATTTATTTTTATTTCATTATTTTTTTCTGGGATATTCTCAAAAATGTTGATAAAGCCGTTTTTACGCCTTATCTATATCATTTTCTGGTGATTTTTCATCTGCATTTTCTGTATCTGGAATCTTAAGCTGAAGAGACTGTTGCAGTTGCAAAAACTGCATTCTAATTTTTTGTTCTTCTAGATGATGTTGCTGATCATTTAACCTTCTCTCATTAAATTTTCCTAAAACACCTGTACTCTCAGTTTCCGCTGACAACTCATTTCCCGTAAGAGGATTTTTAAAATTGAATTTGAATTTGCCACCTGCTAAAACATTATTTAATGATAAAATAAGAACACTTATACCTAATGCAGCAAAAGCACCAGCTGATATTATTTCAATAAGTCCAGGCGAGTGTATGTTTATTTTCATATCTATCTTTTCTTTATCAATTACTATGTCTGATGTCTCTTGAATAAAATCTATAGCTGTATTAAAAAATTCTACAAAATCCGTTAAGCTTTTTAAACTAAAGCCATTTGGGTGTCCCGCGTGTAAAACACTGTGTAATTCATCACCTGAAATATACATATCATAAATATTTCTATTAATATATTGGGCATAATCGTTGGCACTGTAAATAGCTTGATGGGCATTGAATAGC
The DNA here is from genome assembly GCF_000526495.1 of Ruminiclostridium josui JCM 17888. NCBI lineage: Bacteria > Bacillati > Bacillota > Clostridia > Eubacteriales > Oscillospiraceae > Ruminiclostridium > Ruminiclostridium josui. The sequence goes on from NZ_JAGE01000002.1 coordinate 100,546, forward strand.
TTAGATAAATATACATCCATTCCTTCTTTCGAAATTGATTTCAACCACTTTACTCTTCTGCGTTTATGATAAGGGCAAGGTATAATTTCTGAATCTGTATTCTCTTTTAATTGATTTTCTATATACATGGGGTCCTCATAGACATTTTCTTCAATAAAAATGCCGATTGACGCCTTTTCGGAATTTTGGCTAGGAATTATAACGACATCTCCTTCATGTATTTCATTGACAAAGCTTATTAATTTATTTGCAGTTCTTCCAGGAGTGTTATCTTTTGGATAATTTTCCTTAACGATACCTTTTATTTTACTATAATTTTCCTTCTGAATGGTTGCAATATTTATATTGTCCCACCCAATTGCAACATAACCATTTAGCAAAAAATCTAAATAATATAAACCGCTTTCAGTACGTATTAACCAATAATTTCTATCTCTTACAACAGGAATATTTGTTAATTGTAGAATATCCTTTATGTTCTCATCAGAGTTAACCATGTTTTTGTTCCTCCTATTTAAAGTAAATTGTGTGCACAATATTCTTACATTAATTACATTTTATAGTAGGTATAACATGGTTGCAATAAATAAAAGCATATTTTTTCCAAGATTATTGTTTTTATAGTCGAAATATTCATTTTCGTTTGCGATAGCCTGATATAGCAAAACACAAAAACGAGCCGAAGTCCGCTTTTGGCAGTCTCAAAAAATTCTTTGATGTGAAATTTGATATGTTACAAAAAATAATATACTAACATCAAAAAGAGCGTTAGCCCTTAGGACACGCTCTTTTTGGATGACTTTTCTCCACGTAAACTTTTCTAGGTTTACAATTAAATTATACAATATATTACAAAATAATACAATGATAAACTTTATGTTTAATGTACCTTTCAGGTTTATATGTTTAGCGTGATTGCATGTTCCATTATATGGGATTTAGTAGTAGAATAGATAAAGAGTGATGATTTTATAAAAACAGGGGAGGGAAATACATGAAGGATGATGCCTTACTGGAAACAAAAGCTCGATTACAACATCTAGAACCAGAATATAAGTTTCCAGAAAGTAACCATATTGAAGATACACTTAATAACATATTATATGAATTGAAAAGTTTAAATTCTAAGCAGGAAACTATTAAAACCATTTTAATAGTTTGGTCTATTATAACAGTAATAGGCTTTATAGGTGCCATACTATTATATCTATAGCGATAATACATAAATAAATGCAGGCTTATCTGGTAATAATCCAAAGGGGAACTTAATAAAGTCTGTAAATGATACAAAATAATGTTTAAAAAAACAATAATCGACAAATAATTTAGGATAGTATAATATATATATATATATATATATATATGAAATATCAATCAGGGAGGTGGATAATATGAAGAACAAGCTTAAATTAATTGTACTCATGGCACTATCTGTAATTGGCATTACCGCAGCTACTGCATCGGCCGGAGCTTGTTGGATGTTTTCTTTTTACCAAAAGGAATGTCCAACTTCATTATTAAAATAAAGAGCTGCAATAAAAAGGCCTCATAATGAGGTCTTTTTTATCTTTAGCTTTTGATTAAATCTCATAAAAGTTTCATCAAAATCGGTTTTCCATATAAACCTTTTATAGTCACTTAACAGATTTGAAACAATAGCTAATCCGTGGCCTCTTTCACTACCTTTAGTGGAATAACCATCTAAGTTAATTTTTTTAATCATTGGTGCTTGATCACAACTGTTTGATATCAAAATTTCTATGCAATCCTGATAACTTATAATAGACATATCTATTGTTCTTTCCCTTGATTCTTCAGCTGCTTCAATAGCGTTGTCAAGGAAAATACCAATGATTGCACACAGCTCAGAAACTTTTAATTCAGGGATTGAATTTACAACCCCTACAACTTGTAAATTGAATTTGATATTAGATTTTTTTGCTTTATCCAACTTAGAAGATATAATTGCAAAAAGGGCAACGTTTTCAATATTATAAATTGCAGTATTAATATTACTTACATTTCCAGATAATTCGGATACATAGTTTCTAGCTTCTTCATATTTGTTATTGCTAAGCATAAAATTTAGGGTAGAAAAATGATTATTATAATCATGCTTAAAATGTCTTAATTTTTGCAATGTGTCTTTGAGCGACTCGTTATAAAATTCCTGCTGCCGTTTTTCTTCTTTTAGTGCTTGCTCTTTTTGATGTTTACCATAACCAAACAGTACGAGTACATATAATATAACCAACACAATCAGTTCAAGTTGGAAGGCTTTCACATTAGGGGTTAGTCCATAAATCTGCCCGCTTACAATAATAATTATAAGTGTTACACAGAATAATATTGATACAGGATTCAAATTTTTGAGTTCCCGGAACAAAGCAGGTATGATGCAGATAATAAGCATTGAAATAATGTAAGTTGTTATGTTTGCGAAAAAATATAGGGTAATGCTTTCGCCTATGGTCTTAGTTGTTACTGTTAAGCCAAATAAATTTAATATTATTGGGGTTGCTAAATTGCCTAGACCAGTCGCTACCATTATGCTCAAAAACGATGCTACCGTTTTTGGCCAAGTTACTTTAAGTAAGTATTTAATCAATGCTATGCTTAAAATAAATATTAATATAGGCTTGATTATTTGAACCATACTTGATGTTCCAAATAATATCATCCAAATCGCTGTTATTACTCCGTTTCCAAGTCCGAAAGATAATAAGAAAATGACTATTTGTAGCTTTGATACTCTATGTCTAAAAACAACTTTCAAAAAGGCTAGTAGTAAAACTGCTGTTAACAAGGAAAAGAGCGTATTCATTAAGATATATTCTAACATAACGATAAGGGCCTCCATTCCCGGAAGTAATTCCGAAATTTAGGACCGATATCACATTCGACGCCACTGCGGAGGGTAATTATTGTATACTTTGAATTTATATGTTCAATCTTTTCAGTATTTATAATAATTGACTTATGACATTGCTGAAATCTTTCATCCCCGATACGATCTTTGAGTTCAGCAAGACCTTCGGATGTAAAATATGTATCTTTTACTGACGTAGCATCCTTATCTATATGTATACAGGTTTTATTACCTATACGGTCAATGAAATCAATATCATTTAGTGCTATAAAGCTTTTGCCATAATCTTCTCTATCACCAGTGTTACATTCTATACATATTACAGACCTTTTATATTTAAGCATTTCTTTGTTTAGATTTACTAAGGTAATTTCTAAGAAAGTCCAATTTGGTTTTTCGATAAACCAGTGAGCTTTAACTTCGTACGCTAATTGACTATAATTCAAACAGCCAGAAAAAAATATAATTTCTATATCCCGGTTATTTTCACGGATCTGTTTAGCTATATGCATACCATTTATATTGTCTTTGAGATTAATATCAATTATAGCAACATTGACTTTATTGTTTTGTACTACTTCTACAAATTTTCTATAGTCCCTTGTCGCTATTACTATTTCTCCATCGATTTTATGCTTTTTAAACAGATTTGTTATTCTTGTCTCATGCTCTACAAGTATATTCGCATCATCGTCTAAAATTGCTAAATATAACATAATATAACTACCTCCCATTAACTATATATTATATTAGCCGTATTTGATTAACAAATACGATTCCTAGCAATCCTGACCGATTATTACAAATTATTACTATATTGCTCAAAATATCTATAATAAACATATTTTCGTTGCTTGAAAATGGTATTTTGTTGTTTTTTTATGGAAATGAAAATAACATGGTATATAATATATACAAATAATACCATGAAAGGAGGATTAATACTTTAATTAGATTTTTCGTTATATTAAGTTCTGGGAGGCACTTAATATAGTAGTATTTTTAATATGGTTGAATTATATCACATAATGCCTGAATATAATGACAATTATATGCCAATTTACATACTTATACTATTGAAAAAGTAAAAAAGAGATTTTCATTGTTCAAATCAGTATTTTCAATGCCGTGGTAATAGCTAAACAAATTAGACGATAAAGGCAATTTGTAATTCAAGTATGATTGAGCCATATATATTTTGTAAGAAGGAGTGATATTAAATTATAATGTCTGCAGGAGGTAAAATTATGGATGGTCCTGATATACAATGTATATTAGAAAAATGCGAATTAAGAATCAATATGTGTTCTGAATATAAGGTGTTAGAAAAACAGATTGTCAGAGCAGAAACGGAAATTAAAAAACAATTAGATAATGAATTTTTGATTTTATTTAATAAGTTTAATGAAATGGTAAATCGGCAGGAGCTGATTTACATTGACAATTTAATTCAATGTATGAAAAAGTAAGCCGAAAGGCTTATTTTTTTATGAAAATAAACATTTATAAGTTATTTATAAGTTTTATTTAAAAAAATAAGCAGCCTTCAATTTCTGAAAGCCGCTTATTTACTATGGTCGGAATGACGTGACTTGAACACGCGACCTCTTGCACCCCAAGCAAGCACTCTAGCCAAACTGAGCTACATCCCGATAACGCGAAACTAATTATAGCACACTAAAATTAGAATGTAAAGACTAAACAATACATTTCAGGATTACTTGTTAAATGAAAAAGTAAATTCCACTTTTAAAAAGTTAGAGTAGAATTTAGTCTTACGTAAATTCCACTACTTCATGTATAATTAATTTTGGTTTCCCAATCCGCAGTGAAAGGAGTTAATTATGTCTAATTTAATACCAGGAAACCAAAAACATCTCACCCTTGATAATAGGATTTTTATTGAAAAATCTCTGGACAATAATATGCCATTTAAAGAAATTGCAAAATATTTATGCAAAGACCCTACTACTATTTCAAAGGAGGTCAAGAAGCACCGTGCTCTTACTCCTAGAAATAATTTTGTATCCCATAATCATTGTGTTCATCGTGGTAAATGTGGCCTTACAAATGTCTGCAAACGTACTGTTGCTTGTAAGAAGCAATGCAGAACATGTAATGCTTGTAATACCCATTGTGACCAGTTTAAAAATGAAATATGCAGTAAAGTATTAAAGGCTCCTTTTGTTTGTAACGGTTGTTCTAAAAAAGCTGGATGCAGGCTTGATAAATATTTCTACAAAGCAACTCAGGCTAATCGTCAATATAAGACTATCCTTGTTGAATCTAGAAATGGAATCAATATATCTGAAGATTCACTTAATCAGATGGATGCAATTGTCACACCTTTAATTTTGCAGGGGCAGACTCCGTACCAAATACTTAAAAATCATCCCGAAATAAAATGTTCTGAAAAAACAATTTATAATTATATTGCATCTGGTGTGTTATCTGTGAAAAACATTGATCTCCCCAGAAAAGTAAAGTATAAACCTCGCAAACAAGACAGACCAAAAGCCAAAGATACAGGGATTTTTGAAGGACGAACTTATAATGATTTCATGAAATATATGGAAGCCCATCCAGAGACGAATGTTGTTGAAATGGATACAGTAGTCGGTTGTGAGGGTAGCCGAAAAGTACTACTTACATTATTCTTTCGCAGCTGCAAATTGATGTTAATTTATCTATTGCCAGATAAGACAGCAACTTCTGTTAAAAAAACATTTGACCATCTGGAAGAAAAAATGTCTCCTATCGGCTTCTACAACACATTTCCAGTTATTTTAACAGACAGAGGTACGGAATTTTCAAACCCAGAAGGACTGGAATGTGGGATTGATAATACCATACGCACATCCATATTTTTTTGTGATCCTATGGCTTCGTGGCAAAAACCAGGTATAGAAAAGAACCACGAATATATACGTTCTGTTCTTCCCAAAGGCTCATCCTTTGATAAACTGACGCAATGGGATGTAACAAGACTTGCAAATCATATTAACAGTACAGCAAGAGCCAGTCTAAATGGTAGAACCCCATTAGAACTGGCTCAATTGCTACTGGAAAAACATGCATTAAATGCATTCGGACTAAAAGAGATATCCTGCGACGATATCATCCTAAAACCAAAACTGCTGAAATAGAAACACAAACCAAGAGTTAAAACTGCGGATAGAAACCTCAATATCAACTCTATTCCGAGTGGAATTTAGTTTTACAAAAAATCCTCCAGTCGGCTGTTTGCCATGCAATTTTTTCTTCAGAGCAATTTTCTGTATGCTTATTATACTATATTTCAGGCACAAAGAATATAGTTCAAAGACTTGATTTAGTGGAATTTACTCTTCATTGTGGAATTAAAATTTACAGTGGAATTTAACTTTTCAATTAACGAATTTAATACCAGGAAACCAAAAACATCTTACCCTAGATAATAGGATTTTTATTGAAAAATCTCTGGACAATAATATGCCATTTAAAGAAATTGCAAAATATTTATGCAAGGATCCTACTACTATTTCAAAGGAGGTCAAGAAGCACCGTGCTCTTACTCCTAGAAATAATTTTGTATCCCATAATCATTGTGTTCATCGTGGTAAATGTGGCCTTACAAATGTCTTCAAACGTACTGTTGCTTGTAAGAAGCAATGCAGAACATGTAATGCTTGTAATACCCATTGTGACCAGTTTAAAAATGAAATATGCAGTAAAGTATTAAAGGCTCCTTTTGTTTGTAACGGTTGTTCTAAAAAAGCTGGATGCAGGCTTGATAAATATTTCTACAAAGCAACTCAGGCTAATCGTCAATATAAGACTATCCTTGTTGAATCTAGAAATGGAATCAATATATCTGAAGATTCACTTAATCAGATGGATGCAATTGTCACACCTTTAATTTTGCAGGGGCAGACTCCGTACCAAATACTTAAAAATCATCCCGAAATAAAATGTTCTGAAAAAACAATTTATAATTATATTGCATCTGGTGTGTTATCTGTGAAAAACATTGATCTCCCCAGAAAAGTAAAGTATAAGCCTTGCAAACAAGACAGACCAAAAGCCAAAGATACAGGGATTTTTGAAGGACGAACTTATAATGATTTCATGAAATATATGGAAGCCCATCCAGAGACGAATGTTGTTGAAATGGATACAGTAGTCGGTTGTGAGGGTAGCCAAAAAGTACTACTTACATTATTCTTTCGCAGCTGCAAATTGATGTTAATTTATCTATTGCCAGATAAGACAGCAACTTCTGTTAAAAAACATTTGACCATCTGGAAGAAAAAATGTCTCCTATCGGCTTCTACAACACATTTCCAGTTATTTTAACAGACAGAGGTACGGAATTTTCAAACCCAGAAGGACTGGAATGTGGGATTGATAATACCATACGCACATCCATATTTTTTTGTGATCCTATGGCTTCGTGGCAAAAACCAGGTATAGAAAAGAACCACGAATATATACGTTCTGTTCTTCCCAAAGGCTCATCCTTTGATAAACTAACGCAATGGGATGTAACAAGACTTGCAAATCATATTAACAGTACAGCAAGAGCCAGTCTAAATGGTAGAACCCCATTAGAACTGGCTCAATTGCTACTGGAAAAACATGCATTAAATGCATTCGGACTAAGAGAGATATCCTGCGACGATATCATCCTAAAACCAAAACTGCTGAAATAGAAACACAAACCAAGAGTTAAAACTGCGGATAGAAACCTCAATATCAACTCTATTCCGAGTGGAATTTAGTTTTACAAAAAATCCTCCAGTCGGCTGTTTGCCATGCAATTTTTTCTTCAGAGCAATTTTCTGTATGCTTATTATACTATATTTCAGGCACAAAGAATATAGTTCAAAGACTTGATTTAGTGGAATTTACTCTTCATTGTGGAATTAAAATTTACAGTGGAATTTAACTTTTCAATTAACGCAAAATTAATAAAAGGTAACCAACGACATTTGTCCCTTGATGATCGAATTTACATTGAAAAAGCTTTGGAAAAATCTATTGCATTTAAAGACATTGCTTTATTTCTTTCCAAAGACCCTACAACAATTTCCAAGGAGGTTAAAAAACATCGTGTAGTAAAAACTAGAAATACGATATATATTCCTAATAATTGTATGTCAAGACAGGGATGTACTCTTACCGATATCTGTATTCCTTGTACTTCCCACAAATTCCATAGCAGATGTGCTAGCTGCTCTAACTGTAATAAATATTGTCCCAAATACGTACCTAATAACTGTTCTAAGCTTCTACGTGCACCCTTTGTTTGTAATGGATGTGATAAAAAGAATATTTGTCGAATGGACAAATACTATTATAGGGCCACTACTGCCCATAGTAAGTATAGAACAATTCTTTCCACATCCCGGGAAGGTATTAATTTAAGCGAAGACTCTCTCTCAGAACTTGATTCTTTAGTATCTCCACTCATTAAACAAGGACAACCTATCTCACACATTTTTCTAAGCAACTCGGATGTTATACCCTGTGGTAGAAGAACTCTTTATAATTACATTAATAACAATATCCTTACCGTCAGAAATATAGATTTACCTAGGAAAGTTAAATATAAGCCGAGGAAACGACATACTAACATAACCAAAGATCACAGCTGGAGAGAGGGTAGAAAATACTCTGATTTTCTTTCATTCTTGGGTGAACATCCTGATACCTCTGTTGTAGAAATGGACACTGTTGAGGGTACTAAAGGCGGGAAAGTTCTATTGACCATGCTTTTCCGAAATTCAAGATTCATGACCTTAATCCAGTTTGATGGACACAAGGAATCCCTATATAATAAAAACATGGAGGGATTCAAATGGCTGAGAGAAAAAAGTTTGATAAAGCATTCAAGGAACAGACCGTTGAAAAAATATTGGCAGGTGAAACAACAGCAAGCTTAATGGCAAAAGAAATTGGAGTGCACTACTCAACAGTAAGAGACTGGTTAATCGCTTATGAAAAGGATGGTTCAAGTGCCTTTCCAGGCAGTGGTAACCTTAAGCCTGACGATGATGAAATAAGAAAATTACGCAGGGAATTAGCTAACCTTAAAGAGGAAAATGAAATATTAAAAAAAGCCGCGGCCTATTTTGCGAAAAATCAGAAATAAACAAGTTTAATTTTATCTATAAACACCGCTTCATATTTCGGATTGCAAAGATGTGTCAGGCCCTTCAAGTATCAAGAAGCGGTTATTATGCATATTTTTCACGTAGCGAAAGTAATCGGAGCAAGTCAAATAGAGAGCTCCTTGAAACTATTAAAGAAATCCATAAAAAGAGTCATGGAATTTATGGTGCTCCTCAGATAACAAAGAATCTTCCGGAAAATCAGAAAGCCAGTAAAGGCCGTGTTGCAAGGTTAATGAAGGCAAACGGTATACGTTCCAAAGTGTCAAAGAAATATAAAGCGACTACGTACTCAAATCATAGTCTTCCTGTGGCAGATAACATTCTTAATAGAGAATTTACTGCCAGTAGACCTAACCAGAAGTGGGTATCAGATATTACGTATATTCCTACAAAAGAAGGTTGGCTTTATCTTGCTGGTGTAATGGACCTCTATGGACGTAGGCTTGTAGGATGGGCTATGGCGAACCATATGAGAACGGAGTTGGTATCTGCTGCTCTGAATCAAGCAATTGGAAGAACCGGTGCTAAAGAAGGATTAATAATTCATTCTGACCGGGGAATTCAATACGCCAGTAATGACTATCAAAATCTGCTAAAAAGATATGGATTTGTATGCAGTATGAGCAGAAAGGGCAATTGTTATGATAATGCCCCTATGGAATCTTTTTGGGGCAAACTTAAAATGGAATGGCTAAATGATTATAATTTTGAGACCAGAGCTGAGGCTAAAAAGGCTGTTTTTGAATACATAGAACTGTTTTATAACCGTAAAAGGACTCATTCAGCAAATGGATATATTCCCCCATTCGTGCTGAAGGAAATATCATAGATATTGTAAGAATTAATGAGATAAATAGTGATTCTTGCTGTCTATTTTATTGAGGCAAGGTCATCATGCTTGCTTTTTTACTCCCCTCTAAAACACAGGAAGCTGTTCTTGATATCCTTAACCGTTTAGAGGAAGCCATAAGTACTAAGGGATTTCAAAAGACCTTTCCAGTTTTTATGACCGATAATGGTCCTGAATTTACTAATCCTATCCTTCTTGAAACAGGTTTAAAATTCTTTACTAGGACAAGAATTTTCTACTGTGACCCAAATGCCTCTTATCAGAAAGGGGCACTTGAAAAGAACCATGAATTTATACGGTATATTGTTCCGAAAGGACACACTTTTGATAACTTTACTCAAGATGATATAACTTTCATGATTAATCATATCAACAGTACAGCTAGAGCTAGCTTAAATGGCCGAACCCCATTTGAGCTAGCCTCTCTGCTGCTTGATAAATGTGTGTTTGAGGTATTAGGGCTTCAAGAAATCAAAGCAAACGAAGTCATACTCAAACCTTATCTGTTAAAGAAATAATTAAAATTCTAATGTAAAATGCAGGCAAGCAAAACATAACATTTAGTCTCAATGACAAGTGGAATTTAGTCTTTCAACACATGATCCAGTTGTCTAATTAGCCTGCGATTTTTTACTTACTTAACAGTATTATTCTCCCTAACATAGAATAATTATATAACATTATTGAACAAAACAAAATGCACAAGCCTCTAAAAATGGAGTTTTCTTGTGCATTTACATCTAGATTTTTTTGGAATTTACTTTTTCACTTAACGATTTTATTATTTTTAAATATCTTAAAACCCCAAAATCAAAAGCTGAAAAATAAAACCAACAAGATAAACAAAAAAACTATAATTCACAAATATGTAAATAGTTGTAATTACTAATAACTGCTTATATAATTAATACAAATGAACTTTATTAGTTTCGAAATATGTTAAAAGCTTGGGGGAAGAAAATATTGAAAAAGAAGTTTTTAGTTATTGTAATTATTGCGTTGTTATCGTATTTAATCTATTGGTCATTTTTTGATATGGGTAGATTGCCCAAGGATAGACTAATATCCGAAGTAGAGTCACCTTCTGGGGAGTACAGTATAAAGGTATACATATCAGAATCATCCCTTTCTGCACCAGCTGTTTTAGGTGAATTGAATTATAAAAAAATAAAAAAGAAACCAAAGAATATTTACTGGGATTATAAGAAAGAAACCGCTGATATTAAATGGATTGATAATGTTACTGTTATAATAAATGGTCATAAGCTAAATATACTTCATGATACTTATGATTGGAGAAATAAGTAGTTCAAATGATTATTGTGGAAATAAAAAGAGATACCACTTAAATACATGATATCTCTTTTAATGAGTGTGTGAAATAATCTCTGTAAATAGCTTTCTATGATAATTTTATTAGAGTTGTGAAGGCCAGATGCTGGCTTTCATAACTTGTCTACAATATAATAGTAAATTAATGGCATGTCAATAGCACCCTTCCAAAAGGGTGTTTTTGATTGTCCTGATTTTATTGCTGAAGCCTGCCCTCATACATGATGGACAACTCACCGTAGACTTTACCCCAGTTACGGAGAGTCATAGTCCACTTCTTGGTTGCCTCAAAGGTTGCTAGATATAGGGCCTTTAAGAGGGCTGTGTCACTTGGAAATACGCTTCTTTGACGATTCAGACGACGATATGTGCTGTTCAGGCTTTCTATAGCATTGGTTGTGTAGATTACCTTGCGAACATCCGTAGAAAACTTGAAAATCGGGCTTAGGATATCCCAGTTCGTAGACCAACTCTTCATGGCGTTAGGATAACGGTCCTGCCACTTGTCCGTAATTTGCATCATACGCTCATATCCGGTCTCCTCTGTAGGGGCATGGTAGATTGTCTTCAGGTCATTAGCAAACTCCTTCTTATCTTTGTCTGCAACATATTTTAGTGTGTTTCTTACCTGATGGACTATGCAGCGTTGATACTCTGTTTCCGGAAAAGCTACAGCAATGGATTCCTTGATGCCACTCAGGCCATCTGCACAAAGTATAAGAATATCCTTGACTCCACGGTTCTTCAGTTCATTTAGGACACTAAGCCAATATTTACTGCTTTCATTTTGGCCTATCTGAATGCTTAACACTTCCTTTTGGCCTTCTTCATTGATTCCAAGAATGATGTATGCAGCCAGCTTCTTGATGACATTGTTGTCCCTAACAGAAAAGTGCACAGCATCTATGAATACAATTGGGTAAACGCTGGATAGTGGACGTTGTTGCCATTCCTCAATTTCTGGAAGCAGTTTGTTTGTGATATCGGATACCATGCCTTCACTAACTTCAAATCCGTAGATTTCTTCGATCTGGTCAGAGATCTGGCGAGTTGTCAAACCTCTTGCATACATAGCAATGATCTTTTGGTCAATGCTTGAGATATCCTTTTGACGCTTCTTCACGATTTGTGGCTCAAAGGAACATTCTCGATCTTGTGGAACGTCAATTTCCATCTTACCATATGTACTTTGTATTGATTTGGATTTTTTTCCGTTCCTGTAATTGGTGTTATTGGAACGTTCGTATGGCTCATAGCCTAAATGCTGATCCATCTCGGCTTCCAACATGCTCTGAATGGTACCCCCTAACAAGTCTTTAAGTGCTTCCTGGATGTCTTCTGCAGTCTTGATGTCATACTCTTGAAGTAGGGATGCAATAATGTTCTTTTTTCCTTCGCTCATCGAATTCTTTCTTCTTGCCATAAAAAATAGCCTCCTATGATAATATGATTTTATCATAGAAAGCTGATTTTACAGACTTTTCTTCACAGGCTCCTTTTAATTCTATTTATAGCTTAAATGTCGCCTGCTTTGTATACACGAATACCTTCCTCTATCCAGGTTTGATCCATAGGGTCATCAAAATATGAATCCCAAAAACTTATATCCGATGTTCCAGAAATTATTTGTACAAGTCCTGCAGCAGATAGTAAAACAGTATCTGGAAATACTGTAGCACCAGTATAACCGTAATGGAAATTACCAATTATTTCACCTGAATAATAAAATGTATATCCTTCATATGTAACTTTATATAAAGTTGAATAACCTAAAGTAGCTTTAAAGTCCCACTCTCCGCCTGATTTAACTTTCGATGTAAAAAATATTCCTGTTGACATATAAGCATATGCACTTGCACTTATAATGTTATTATTATACATAATTAAACCTAATTTATAATTAGTACTATACGTAGAAGACATTAACTTTGCATTCTTGATACAAGTTCCTCTCAAATCAAAACTTGAAACAGCTTGAGTTACATAACCTCCTGAGAGTTTTTGATTTTCAGCTTTAGTTGTTGTTATTATTTTATAATTTTTATCTATTGCATGTAACTCCTTTAGGTTTTCTAAATATTGTTTGATTTCTTGACTCCTTTTATTATCTTTATCCTTTGAAATTTCAAGAGCTTTATCAAGGATATTGTTTATTTTTTCTGGAGTATATTCTTTAGCCAACTCCTGCATGCTTACATCGTTAAAAAATATTTTTGATGCTGTTTCAAGAGTACTTAAGTCATAATCTGAATACTTTTCATAAAGTACCGATACATTGGTTTCTTTAGCACCTGAATCCGCAAAGCTGAAAAAACACATACTTACAAACAAAGTACATACTAGCATTAATGATACAATTTTTTTCATACTGATACCTCACTTTTTTTATTTTTGATAATAAGATACCATATATATCCATATATTACAATAATTACTTAATTGTATTATAACTATTTTTAAGTACATGTTCAGTTATTAATGTAAACTAAAATGAAAAAGTAAATTCCGGCTGTGCAAGAGTAACGTCCAGTTTGCAAGATTAAATTCCAGTGTTCTTTGGAGGTGGAATTTAGTCTTGCACAAAAAATACCAAGTGCTTATTTAGCATGCTTATAAATAGATTTCTTACTGCAAATAAGACTGTTATATACATAAATTTTACAATTGTTAACCCGGAAAAATTGAATTTAGTCCTACACAACTCTTGGTTTAAGTCACACTGGAATTTACTTTTTCATTTAACCCCTTCTTTTCTCCAGCTTTTTGGGTAATTCCAGAAGTATTTATTTATTGGTTTGAAATTAATCTATCTATAAAAAAAATTGGGATTAGATGTAAAACAGCCTCTAAAATTTACTTATTTATAAAGGATGAATCTTAGGGGGAAAGCAAATGCAGACCAAAATGTTACTAAAAAAGCCGGAGACAACTATAAGCAGAGCAAAAAATACTGTGAGTAATACCCAAAATAGCAAGTCTACTCCAATTAAAAAGAATGTAAGAACTACGGATTATAAGAAATTGTTGCAGATAATGATTAATGATCCTGATAGCATAACAAGAAATGAATTCATGATTATACAATCTGCAATAGGATACCGTCAAACAGTAGCAATAAGAGAGGAGGCAAAACTACGCAAAAAGCAGAGTAAGCTAGATCAAAGCAATGTTGCCATGAATCTAACTCCGTTAAATAAATCAGACTCTGAAATTAAGAAGAATTCGGATGGCAAAAAAGAAACTAAAGAAATAATCCGTAATGATGTAAAAAAACCATTGCAAATGAAGAAGAATGACGGAGATGCTACTGATTCGAGCTTAGGTATACCAAAAAATTTGAGAGCAGGACTTGAAAAACTATCAGGTATTGATTTATCAGATGTAAAAGTGCATCGAAACTCTGATAAGCCACAGCGGGTTGGAGCTCTAGCCTATACACAGGGAAACGATATTCATATTGCAACAGGACAGGAAAAGTATCTACCCCACGAAGGATGGCATGTAGTACAACAGAAGCAGGGTAGAGTGAAACCAACTTTACAGTTGAAGTCCGGTGATAAGATAAATGATGAAGGAAGATTAGAAAAAGAAGCAGATGTTATGGGAAGCAAAGCTGCTAAAGAAAGTAGTTCGATGAACGGCACTGTGCAGTTTAAAGAATCCTTTAATGTTAAGCAGGAAAATAAAGTTATACAGAGAAATAGTAAAAAAGAAAACAATCAAACAGATGACATATTAGACGGAATTCAAACTGTTATAGATGTTATAGGCTTTGTGCCTGGCGTTGGTGATATAGCAGACGGAGTTAATGTAGGAATAAGTATAGTACGTAAAGATTGGTTGGGTGCAGTATTATCGGGAATTGCTCTGATACCTGTTGTTGGTTCTGCAATGGCAGTACCAATGAAAACTATAAGTAAGGTCGGGAGCAAAATTGGAGATATTTCAAAAACAGTTAAAAATGCAATAAAGCAATTGGTAAAATTATTAGGCGGGGCAAAAAATGTTACGTCTAAACTTAACAGATATCTGGACAATCTGAAAGGACTGCTTCGCAAGCTTCCTAATTTAATGGAAAAAGTCGCAAATTCAAGGGCTGTAAAGTGGTTGGCTGGCAAAAAGATAGTTAAAAGTATTCTTGCATTTGCTAAGAAAATTCAAAGCGGCGTTGAAACAGTTTGCAGAAAAGCAGATGAGGTTTTTTCAAATGTAAAGAAAGCTATTACTAAGGGAACAAATAATGCTATTAAGGGCGGACTAGATGTATTTGGTAATCTTAGTAAAGCAGCGGAGTATGGACTGGATTCTTATAGTGCATTGCATAAAAAGCTTAAGGGTACTGGGTTAGAAGCACATCACATAATTGAAAAAAGACTAGCTAAAGCATTAGGAATTTCAAGTACGAATTCAATGCTTAGCGTTGCTGTTAATAAGACTGAACATCAAGTCTTTACTAATGCTTGGAGAGCAATAATTCCATATGGAACTGATTACAGCAAATTATCTAAAGATCAGATATGGCAAGCAGCTCAAAAGGTGTATAAAAACTTTCCAGCGTTACTTGAAGCAGCAAAAAAGACTATTTTTAAGTAAGGAGATAATAGAATATGAAGATAAGGCATAGGATTGCATATGACAAAGACACGATTAGTGAAGAATTTATTAATTTTTTACGTGCTAAAAATTCAAAATTTGAAGATACAAATAGTTTTATTGGGGTAGCTTATATATTCGAAGATGATGAATGGATAGATGAGCTGTATAGTTATTATCAAAAGGAAAAAATTACGCCGATAATTGATGCTATATACACAAAAGAAGAGTATGAGAAAGCTCAATGGTATAGTATTCTATCTAAATTTAGATTTGAGTATCCTCAGCCTGAAGATGATTCTGCTTATAAAGGGATAACCTATAACAATTCTAAGTTTTGCAGTAGTTGTGGCTGTGGATTAGTTCAGAAAGATAGTTTTAGAATTGTGAAAGCTCCTAAATGGGGAAAACGTCACTTTTTGATGCTTAACTGGGTCGAGGATGAGCTTTTCATTAGTTCTTTTGCTAAAGATCTTCTTGTGCGTAACAGCATCTCTGGTTTAAGGTTTTTAGATGTCATAAACCATAAAAAAAATATTCCTTTTGATGATATATATCAAATTTACATTGAAAATGAATTAGAACCTGGTCTGTTGGAGTTGAAGCAATCAGTTAAAGAAGTGCGAAATTGCAGCATTTGTGGAAAAGCAAAATATATATACTCAGGAAAAGGGTTAACATTTCGAAAAGAAATTTTTAGCAATATTAATTCAGATATTGTTCGGACACATGAATCTTTTGGAGATGGACATATTTGTGCAAGAAAGATTATTATTTCCAAGAAGCTCTATCAATTAATTAAAAATAGCAACTTAGGCAAAGATTTGGATTTTGAGCCTATTGTTCTTGCATAGAGACACTGTAAATAATTTTGCGTAAAAAACATAGAAAATACTCCTTAATGGCTACGAAATTAAGTATTAACCACTAAGGAGTACTTTTTTATTAAAAATGGGACTGTAAATAATTTTGTGTATGAAGCCTTTCAAACTCAATGATGGCTAAGTATTTCCAAAGTATTAACTCTCAAAAATTTAATACTATATTTCAAATTATTGCCAGATTATTCTATTTTTATGCATTATTTAGATTAAATCTGGCAATAATTATTTAATAATGGTATTTCTATGCTTATACCTGTATTTTGAAGGTCTAGCCCGTCCGGCAATGAGGACGAGCCCTTCAGGGCGGTGGGGGCTTTGCTCTATGTTTTAAATATAGTTATCCAGTCTCCCATCGTACATAATCATTAATTGACTCATGACCTGATCCCAATTCCGGTATCGTTGAGTCCATTTTTTTATTACATTCATTGATGCCAAATAAAGCATCTTTTCAAGAGAAGTATCAGAAGGAAAAACGGATTTTGTCTTAGTAACTTTTCTGAACTGCCGATGCAATCCTTCAATTATATTGGTTGTATATATTATTTTTCTTATCTGCTCTGGGAACTTGTAATATGGTGATAAAACTTCCCAATTGTTTTCCCAACTTTTAAATGCATATGGATAATCCTTGCCCCATTTGTTTTTCAGGTCTTCAAACCGGTTTAATGCTATTTCTTCACTGGGGCTTGTGTAGACAGTTTTAAAATCCTTTGAAAAAGCCTTCAAATCCTTATATGAAACATATTTAAATGAGTTTCTTAGTTGATGAATTATACACCTTTGAATTTCTGACTTTGGAAAAGCAGCTGCAATAGCTTCTTTGAGCCCTGTAAGTCCGTCCACACAGAATATGAGTACATCTTCTATACCTCTGTTTTTAAGGTCATTTAACACACCTAACCAGAACTTGGAGGATTCGTTCTCTCCAATCCATATTCCAAGGATATCTTTCTTACCTGAAATATCTACACCCATAACAACATAAGCAGCTCTATTTACTATTTGTCCATCAGTTCTTACCTTGTAATGGATAGCATCCATAAATACAAAAGGATAGATAGCCTCAAGGGGCCTACCTTGCCATTCTTTTATTTCAGGAAGGATTCTTTCAGTTATTTTACTAACCATTTCAGCAGAAATATCTATTCCATAAAGCTCTTTAACCTGATCGTGAATATCTCTGGTAGACATGCCTCGGGCATAAAGAGAAATCACCTTATCCTCAATTCCTGATACATCCCTTTTGTACTTGGGAACTATTTTAGGCTCAAACTCACCTTTTCTGTCCCTTGGAATATCAATCTGTACAGGGCCGAATTCACTCTTTAGTTTTTTTGTTGAGTAACCGTTTCTACTGTTGTCGGTAATTTTATGTCTTGACTCATCTCGGGAATACCCAAGAGAAACATCCATTTCGGCTTCAAGCATTTCCTGAAGAACATCTTTAAATGCCTCCTTTAAAAAGGAGATTATTTCTCCGGGATTTTTAAAATCATTCTCCGCAATTATTTCCTGTACTAACTCTTTTGATAATACGCTCATAAAAAATACTCCTTTCTGGTTAATACTTAAATTCTTAACCAGAAAAGAGTATTTCCTATGTTTCATACACAAAATTATTTACAGCGTCGTACTTTTTTATTAAAAATTCTTGTTATGTCAAGAAAACTCTTAGTATAAGCAAGCAAAAATTTAACTAAGCTTTCTTTCCTTTATCTTTGCAAAATATTTTTTAGTTTCCGCTGCAACGACACCATTTAATGCAATCAGTGCAATCAGATTTGGAAAGGCCATCAAACCGTTGAAAATATCTGATATATTCCAAACAACCTCTATTGCCATAAATGGGCCTGCAAAAACAGCCAGAATATACAGCCAGCGGAAAACTTTAACTGCCTTCATATTGCCGTTTGTCAAATATTCCATACAACGTTCACTGTAATAGTTCCAGCCGATAATTGTTGTAAATGCAAAGAACACCAGGCTTATCATCAAAATAAAGGAACCCAGAGACGGTGCAAAATAGAAACCATTTTTAAATGCGTTTTGTGTTACAGAGGCACCTTTAAGACCTATGTTCCATGAACCTGTGGCTATAATACAGAGACCTGTCATTGTACAGACAATAATTGTATCAATAAAAGTACCAGTCATTGATACAAGACCCTGACGTACGGGTTCATGTGTTTTAGCAGCAGCCGCAGCAATTGGGGCGCTTCCTAAACCAGATTCGTTGGAAAAAATACCACGGGCAATACCCATTCTCATGGAGTTGAGCATTGAACTTACACCAACACCTATTGCTCCGCCACCTGCAGCTTTGAGCCCGAATGCGCCTTGGAAAACTTGAACAAAGGCATCGGGAATGGCCTTTATGTTGACAAAAACAACTATGAGTGTAGCAATAACATAAAAAATTGCCATAAAAGGAACTATAAATTCCGATACCTTTGCTATCCTTTTAATGCCACCGATAATAACCAATCCTACACACAAAGTAACAATAACAGCAGTTAATACTATTGTCCAAGAATAACTTTTTCCCAGAATAGATATTGTATGTAGATTTTCCGGATCAAAATAATTATGTACTGCATCTGAAATACCATTAATTTGCACAAAAGTTCCTATACCCATGAGCCCGGCAGCAACACCGAAAAATGAGAAAGCCTTTGCAAGCCAGCCCCATTTCTTACCCATACCGTTTCGTATGTAGTAGAATGGACCTCCTAAAACGTGTCCGTTTTCGTCAATTGTACGGTACTTTATAGCCAGAAGTCCTTCGGTATATTTTGTAGCCATACCGAAAAACGCTGCAATCCACATCCAGAATAAAGCACCGGGTCCGCCTGCAACGATTGCAGTTGCAACACCTACGATATTTCCTGTACCGATTGTGGCAGAAAGAGCTGTACAAAGTGCGCCAAAACTGGATACCTCACCTTTTCCGCCTTCTTCATTTTTTACCATATACTTTAGTGCACGGGGAAGATGCCTAACTTGCAGCAAACCGGTTCTTACTGTGAGTAAAATTCCAACTAGAAGTACTAAGATGATTAATGGCAATCCCCAAACAATACCATCAAACCAAGAAATGAAACTACTGATTTTTTCTAACATTTTTAACCTATCCCTTCTTGAAATTTTTGAAAAACAAAAAAGCCAAAACGAATGTTTTGGCTCTCCAAGAGAAAGACGTTAAGCTATAAAGCTCTGTCCTTTTGCCTGAGAGACCAGCAATGGAAAACCACTGCCTTGCACCTTCGGCGCCCATACATGGGACTCTCCAGAGAGCTGTTTATGCATAAAAAGTCGAATTTATGTATAAATACGCATAAATAATTTATCATATCTTTGAAAATAGTGCAATTATGTAATTGCAAAAATTATGTGGAGACTTTAAACAATCAATTGATATAGAATTTGAGTATAAACATAACATGTTATATAATAATAAAAAATCATATTGTAACATCTTAAGAAGGGGATTTTTTAATGAACATATTAGCTGTTGGACTTGGCGGATTCATTGGGGCGGCGTCAAGATATTATATATCAACTTTAGTAAACAAGGTTAACATAAGTAGTTTCCCTGTTGCTACACTAATTATTAACGTAATCGGTTCGTTTTTGATTGGATTATTAACACAGTTGCTAATGGGCTTGTGCCCTGAAAATAAAAAACTTCAGTTGTTTTTAACTACTGGCATTTTAGGTGGATTTACAACATTCTCAACCTTTAGTCTAGAAACAGTTAACATTTTTCAGGAGGGAAAAGTAGTCTTTGGTGTTGCAAACATTATATTTAGCATAGCATTTTGCCTTACGGGAGTTGTATTAGGCAAAATGCTTGCTAAAGCAATTGTGAGTATATAATTTTTGTTATAAAATTGATTTTACAGCAGTTTCAAGTACTTTTCCCACGGAATCATTTATTACAAGGTCTGCTCTGGAATCATAGGGAGTGGGGCTTTTATTAATAAGAATGAGTTTTTCGCCTCTAAAGTAATTAATAAGTCCTGCAGCAGGATATACAACCAGTGATGTACCTCCAATTATAAGAACGTCAGCATTTCTTATTGCATTTACGGCCCCGTTTACAACCTCATCGTTTAGAGGTTCTTCATACAAAACAACATCAGGCTTTACAATGCTGTTGCATTTCATGCAATGTGGAGTTCCTATTGCATTTACTATATAATCTAAATCATAGAAGGTTCTGCATTTGGTACAATAATTTCTATGTACCGAGCCATGCAATTCATAAACCTTTTTACTGCCTGCCAGTTGGTGAAGACCATCTATATTCTGTGTTACAACAGCCTTAAGTTTCTGGGATTCCTCGAGTTTTGCGAGAGCTATATGTCCTGCATTTGGTTTAGCATCTTGGCATATCATTTTTGATTTATAATATTTGTAAAACTCATCGGTATGTGAAACAAAGAAACTGTGTGAAAGCATTGTTTCGGGTGAGTATTGTGAGCCGTCAGCCGTCCTGTAAAGACCATTTTCAGAACGGAAATCAGGTATGCCGGATTCCGTACTCATTCCTGCTCCTCCGAAAAATACAATTTTGTCAGCATTTTTTAAGATATCAGTCATTAGTTCAATATTCATAAAAAACATCTCCGTCTTTAAATATATAATTATTATTACATATTTTCCAAGATAATCAAAGGCTAATAAGTAAAAAAAAGAACAAATGTTCTTGATTTAATAAAGAAAAATGTATATAATGGAAATTGATGAGGCCTTGGACATATTTTATGGAGGATGAAAGATGTCAAACCTGTTTAATGATTTATATATTAGGGAAATTAAGCTAAGGAAAGGCGTTTCATTAGATGAAAGTTATGTTTTCTCTCTCCCGGTTATCAGAAAACTTGGAACTTTAGCTATAAATAAGAAGGTAACTTTTTTTGTGGGTGAAAACGGTACCGGAAAATCAACTTTGCTTGAGGCTATTGCTGTAAACTTAGGATTTAATCCTGAGGGTGGTTCAAGGAACTTTAATTTTTCTTCAGTAGAAACTCATTCTACTTTATATAAAAATCTTATAGTTGCAAAGGGTGTAAAGAGGCCAAAGGATGGGTTTTTCCTAAGAGCGGAGAGCTTTTATAATGTTGCAAGTGAGGTTGACAGACTTGATAAGGCTGCACTAAACCCATTCATACACACATATGGAGGGAAATCCCTACACAGTCAGTCACATGGAGAAAGTTTCATGTCACTGGTATTGAATAGGTTTAGAGGAGACAGCCTGTTTGTACTTGATGAACCTGAGGCTGCATTGTCCCCAACAAGGCAGATGACATTGCTGGTTCGTATAAATGAGCTTGTTAAGCAAAACTGTCAGTTTATTATAGCTACACATTCACCTCTTCTGTTAGCTTATCCCGACGCAGACATTTTCACATTAAATGAAGATGGGATAAAGCTGACTAAATATGAGGAAATGGAGCATTATATTGTAACCAGACAATTTCTAAATAATCCTCAAAAAATGATTAGGTATTTATTTGATTCAGATTAATATATATTTTCTCAAAACTCTTCACGGCGTCTTTTCTTTCTCAATTCACAGCGTTTTTTAGCGGCTTCCCATTCTACTTTTTCTTCTTCTGTTTCTAGTATTATTCCAGGGACTGGAACAGGGCGGTCATTTTTATCCAATGCAACAAGAACAAGATATGCTCTGTTTATCATACGACGAATTCCGTTGAGTTCTTCAACAAAGGTATCTACTCGTACTTCCATTGATGTGTTTCCTATATAAGTAATCTGTCCAAGAAGGAAGATAGTACTATTTACGTAGGCAGGTGCTTTAAACTGTAAATTGTCTATAGATGCTGTAGTAACGTTACAGCCGGAATGTCTCCTGGCAACGACGGCTGCAACAACATCAATCCATTCCATAAGCTTGCCGCCGAAGAGACGGTTAAAACCATTTATATGTTCAGGCATTAATATTTGAATTTGCTCAGTTCTAGAATCAGATACTTTTTTTCTAATTGATTTTTCCATGGTAATCAACCTCCTATGCTAAATTTATTTATACTATATCTATTACTTAATATTAAACAATGTCTTTTGATTAACATTATATCTTATACACGCAAACATAGTATTGGCATAATTCATTAAAATTACCTCTGTGTGATATAATTTATCATGAGTTTTTTTGCAAAAATATTTGTTTATATTTATGAAAAATGTGGTATAACATTATTAAATCTATTATTATTTATAATTTCTAATTTAAACAGGAGGTAAATTCAATTGAGTAATTTAAAAGGAACTAAGACAGAAGCAAATCTTATGGCTGCATTTGCAGGTGAATCACAAGCAAGAAATAAGTATACATACTATGCATCAAAAGCAAAAAAAGAAGGATACGAGCAAATAGCTGCATTATTTACTGAAACAGCAAATAATGAAAAAGAACACGCTAAAATATGGTTTAAGCTTTTGCACGATGGAATAGGAGATACTGCTTCTAATCTTAAGGATGCTGCAAACGGTGAGCACTATGAATGGACTGATATGTATGCACAATTTGCAAAAGAGGCTAAAGAAGAAGGTTTTGACAAGATAGCATATCTTTTTGAAGCTGTAGGAAAAATTGAAAAAGAACATGAAGAGAGATATTTAGCTCTTCTGAAGAACGTTGAAGGTAATGCAGTATTTATAAAGGGTGAAAAAGTAGTTTGGCAGTGTGCAAACTGCGGACACATTCATGTGGGAGAAAAAGCTCCTGAAGTATGTCCTGTATGTGACCATCCTAAAGCATATTTCCAAATGCTTGCAAAGAATTATTAATTAGCATTAATTACTACCTTGAGCAATTAATATTAAAATAATAATGGCGAAAAATAAGTAATAAATACATTGGGGTGATTTCATTTGAAACGTATTTTAGCTTATTTAATTGCCATTACATTATTAATGCCGGGCTATATTAATAACAAGGCTTTAGAGAGCCGAAGCATAGATGTAGCAAATAGGCAAGACGACTTACAAGCCCAGACTGGCGGAGGAATAGAAATTGTTGCAAGAAGGCCGTATGTCAGACGCGGAGAAATAGGATTACTTGCAATCAAGGTTGCACCTGGCTCAAATTGTAAAATTGTTGCATCCTATAAAATAAACGGAAGAGATTATTCTTCTGTGAGAAATTTAGTTGCAGGTAAGGACGGAAATCTTTTATGTACATGGAAGGTGGACGAAAAAACGGATACCGGGACATATAGAATCCAGATTTACTGCGGCGCAAGCAGGCTTGTAACGAATTACAGTGTTCAGTAAGTCAAGAAAGAAGGCTTCATTTAGCTGTTTTAAATCGGCTATGAAGCCTTTTATAATTAAGTTTTTCATAAGTTCAAAAAAACTGTATAATAATATAGACTATAAAAATATTAGGAATTAGAATATGAAACTGATAGATTTATCTCGTGAAATAATTAACAATATGCCTGTTTATCCTGGTGATAATTCTGTAAGATTATGCCATAGTCAGAAATTTTCCGAAGATCATTATAATAATCATTGGCTTGAAACAGGAATGCACGTTGGAACTCATGTTGATGGGGTTATGCACATGACTGATGTTTGTGAATATATATGTGACTATTCTTTGGAAAATTTTTATGGCCCTGCATGTGTAATACATACATGTGGTAAAAGTGTTTTAGAAGCAGAAAACAGCCATTTGGATATTTTAAGAGATAAGAGGATATTGCTGATAAATACCGGAATGGATAAATTCTATGGAGAGGAAACCTATTATAATAATCACCCAGTACTAGGCCTGTCATTTTGCGAAATGCTGGTGAAGCATGGAATAAAATTAGTGGGAATGGATGCTCCTTCACCTGACAGATTTCCTTTTGAAATACACAAATACTTGCTGAGTAACGGTATTTTGATATTAGAAAATTTAACTAACCTAGACAAAATTCCCGGAGATTCTGATTTTGAATTAATGGCATTTCCTTTAAAAATAAGGGCTGATTCCTGTATGGTTAGGGCTGTTGCAAAAATACTTGCATAATAATTGAATATTTACATATCCGAGGTGTTTTTAATGTATTACGTTTATATTTTGCAATGTGCTGACAATACACTTTACACAGGTTATACAGATGATTTGCAAAAGAGAATTAAAATTCATAACCAGGGGAAGGGGGCAAAGTATACCAGGGCAAGACTCCCGGTAACACTTGTGTATTACGAAGAGGCTGAAACCAAATCAATGGCTTTATCCAGGGAATACGGCATTAAAAAAATGACCAGAAAGCAAAAAGAAGTATTAATTTCAGCCCAAATGGATTAAACAAAAATTTTTCAGACAGCAGTTGATAAAGGTAGCCATCTAATCGCTGAATATGAAGTTACCAACCGCAATAATAATCAAGGATTACTTAAAGAATAAGCCCAAAATGCAAAGGAAAGTCTTGAAATCGAAACAGTTGAGGTAGTAGCCGATAAAGGCTATGAAAGCCGTGAGGATATTTTAAACTGTGTAATGAACGGAATAGTTCCAAACGTTGCTTTAAAATATGATAAGCATGAAAGACTTTATACAATTGACTATGAAGAAGCGGAAATAACAGAAGAAATAAGGAATTCAAGCAAACCGGAGGACATACAAAATGTATAGCTGCAGAAGTGCTGCCATCCTGTTATGAAAATACAGCAATAGAAGTAGAACTACAAGAACAATCTGCCTTAAGTTGTTTTACATTAAATGATAATAGAGCGAATGTGCCTGTCAGAACATCCTTTTGGAACTGTTAAATGGTATCACGGAGCATACTATCTGTTATGTAAAGGTAAAGAGAAAGCATCAGCAGAGCTGGGGCTTAGTTTCCTTGCCTATAACATAAGGAGAGCGATAAATATGGTAGGAGTTAAGAAGTTAATTGCAGCAATATAGTAAGGTATTTCGTACCTTTTCTCTTTAAAATACAAAAAGGACATTAATTTTGAATTTTCACTTCAAAATAGTGTCCTTTTTTTGTTTATATAACGCTGAAAAGCCTGATGAAATCAGGCTTTTCAGACAAATTGTGGTGCGCCATCAGGGATTCGAACCCGGGACACCCTGATTAAGAGTCAGGTGCTCTACCAACTGAGCTAATGGCGCATATTTAATACTTGAGGGCTTGCCCTGCCGAACACTTTTATATTATAAGAGCAATAATTCATAATGTCAACAACAAAATACTTATTTATCTGAAAAGCGTAGAATTCCAATATTTCAATTATAATAACAATATTTTACACATATACCACAATATTTTACAATAAATATTTACAAAAAGGGATAAAAATGATATTATGATTTTAAAGAAAAGTGTTCACATTATTTTTACTTAATATAGGTTGGAGAGATTTTGTTACTCAATAATTGTTTTTATGAATTTACTATATATGACAATTTGTTTAACAAAATAGCAAAAAAATACAACTAAAATATTTACAAAATTGTACAAATATGATAATATGATTTTGTAGAGTTATTACGTTAATTAGGGGGTGAGTAGCTTTTTAGGTTCTCATATACTCTACAGTTTATTTTATCTAGAAGTTGTTACGTATTCACTAATTGCTATATTTATTTTCAACAATTATTACAATATTCTATTAAACATATTTATTTGTTCTCAAATACGCTAAACTACATTCTATATCTTACATCTTATTTTATTGTTATTAATTTTGGAGTTTTTAATAAACTTCTTTTTTAGTGATTTCGTGATGGCTTATTTTTCTTCAAATTTTTGATTTAAAACTTCACAAAGCAAGGCCGAAAGATGGTATTCAACTAGTATGTAGGTATGTATAATTAAGAAAGTTTTGGGATTACTTTTGAATTTTCAACGAGTGTTACAAGCATATTTGCAAGAAATATGTATACAGAACTGATTATTGCAAAACTGGGACTATGGTGTCGGAACAGTAAATATAGCTAATGGATTTGGCAGAAACTATAGCACTAATTGGTATAATTGCGGAAACTTCGTTGTTATTAATGATGGAACTATATAACTGCAAATATTGTATGTAACTACAATGCAGGTGCATTCTCAACTTCAGGTAATGGTTATTTATGCTTATGCAGATGGATTAGAAGTTCAATTGTAGAATATTATGCTGCTGATTCATGGGGTACATATAGAGCTACATATACATACAAGGTTATACAAGGTTATGTAACAAGAGACGTGGTATATACGATATAATATACAACCGAAAAGATGAAATGCACCTTCCATAACAGTACTCAGAATTTTACTTAGTTTTTTTAGCGTTAGACAGTCAAAGATACCTCATATTAACTTTGTCAATTTTGTTAATGCTGGCGGAGCAAATAAATGGATTTTAGAAGCAGTTGGTCTATCAAGCATTATACGTAGAAGAATATCAAAGCAGCGAAAACGCTAACGTAACAGTTTGGCAAAAGTTCATTTGACCACTAAAGAATTTTATCATTGGGTAGATAGGGTTTGCAGATTATACAGTCTACTGCCTTATGTATCATAATAAGTACTTACCTACATACTAATTGAATATTATCTTTCAAAATAGTAAAATATAACAGGATCTATGGTTCCTAAAAAAAAGGACTGAATTTATAGGATTTTATGATCTATAATTTTTATCAGTTAAAGGAGACAAGAGAAATGAAAAAACTTTTAATCTTTCTTTTAATTACAATGATGGTTACTGTTAGTGCATGTTCTCAGGATAATTCCAGCGCGCAAGGAGATAAGAAAGAAGGGTCTGATAATTTTGTACTAGTCAAAGGAGGATATTCAAAGAATAAGAAGTCAAACCTCTATGACAAAAAATTAAGGATTTCTGATTTTTACATTGGTAAATACGAAGTAACTCAGAAAGAATGGAATGAGATAATGGACAGCAATCCGTCTCAGTACAAAGGTGATAATTTACCGGTAGAAATGGTGAGCTGGTATGAATGCGTTGAATATTGCAATAAAAGAAGCATTAAAGAAGGGTTAGAACCATATTACAACATAGACAAAGAAAAAAAAGACCCCAATAATTCTAGCGAAATAGATGATATGAAATGGACAGTGACTATCAATTCAGATGCTAACGGTTACAGATTGCCTACAGAAGTTGAGTGGGAATATGCTGCAAGCGGAGGTCAAAAGAGTAAAAACTATACATACAGCGGAAGCGATAATGTAGATGATGTAGCATGGTACTGGATAAACTCAGGTGATAAAAAACTAGATGGAGAATGGCGTTGGGAAAAGGTTCAAAGTAATAAGGGCCAAACCAAACCTGTTGGTTCAAAGAAACCAAACGAGCTAGGACTTTACGACATGTCAGGTAATGTCAGGGAATGGTGTTGGAACTGGTATGGAGAAGCATTGGATAGTAAAAGTGGTGCTGTCAGGGTTTGGAGAGGCGGATGCTGGCTTAGCGATGACAGTGCTTGTAAATTTTCATACAGAGGTAATTTCGATGCAAATGGTAAGGGAGCCGACCAAGGTTTTCGTTTATGCCGTAACAAATAATCAGAAAAGAAATAGGGAGCCGAATAGGCTCTCTTTTATTTTATGCTTTAAAAATTTGGAGAAAAGAAAAACCGTCTGAAAACCAGTGAAAACCAATCTCAATTATTCCCGAATGTATAGAAGATTACAGCCGACATACATCTCAATCCATTTAATCACACCATTGATCGTAAAGATTATATCAAAAAGAAGGTAGTTCTGAGAATAATAAAATACACAAAGGACATTAATTTTGAATTTTCACTTCAAAATAGTGTCCTTTTTTTGTTTATAAAACGCTGAAAAGCCTGATAAAATCAGGCTTTTCAGTCAAATTGTGGTGCGCCATCAGGGATTCGAACCCGGGACACCCTGATTAAGAGTCAGGTGCTCTACCAACTGAGCTAATGGCGCATATTAAATTAAGGACTTGCCGTCCGAACACTTTTACATTATAAGAGCAGTTATTATTATTGTCAACACTTAATTTTGAAAAATATTATGAAAAATATAATTATGCATATTTTAATACATATTTTACTCACTAATATTTATGCATTATAATATTTTTTGTAATACTTTTTTATTACTTATTGTAGGAAAAAAAGATATTAGGTAAAATAAATATAGTGTAAATTTAATGTAATAATATTCACCTGCTATTTGCAGGATTATTTATGATTGGACAAGAAATATGAGAAGCTATAAACATAATTCTGTACAGATGAATGAAATAATTACGAAAACAATTAAATCTCTTGAATCTGGAAAGAATGAGATTGTTGAAATCGCCGAGAATTCCAGAAAGGAATGCAAAAGACTTGAAGATGAATTGGTAACATTAAAACATCAAGTCTTTGAAATTGTCAGTGTAATCGAAAATCTGGAACATGAACTTAAACTAAGTAAAAAGAAACTATACGATGTTAATAGAGATTTTAGTAGACATAGCCAAAATGAGCTTGCTAAGGCTTACCAGACAGCGGATAATATAAGAGTTGAACTTGCGGTAAGGCGTGAGCAGGAGACTTTTCTCATTAGACGAAGAAACGATCTTGAATTAAGGATAAAGGATTGTATAAAAACTCTGGAAAGGGCAGATAACCTCATAGGACATGTTGGCATAGCACTGGACTATCTTAGCGGAGATTTGCAAAATGCAGGGGAGCAGTTGGATAATTTGCAGCAGAGGCAGTTGCTGGGCATAAAAATCATAGAGGCTCAGGAAGAAGAACGCAAAAGGGTAGCCAGAGAAATTCATGATGGCCCTGCACAATCAATGTCAAATATAGTTATTAAAGCTGAAATCTGTGAACGTCTGCTGGATAAAGATATTAACGAAGCTAGAAAAGAACTGCAGAACCTTAAAAAAGTTATGAGGGACAGTCTTCAAGAAGTCAGAAAGATTATTTATAATCTGAGACCAATGGCTCTTGATGATTTGGGCTTATTGCCGACTTTAGAGCGTTATGTAATTTCATTCAAAGAAGAAACAGGAATAGATGTTCAGCTCAGAGCCAAAGCAATTAATGAAGAAATCAAGCCTGTAATATCTCTTGCTGTATTCAGAATTGTACAGGAATCTTTGAATAATGTGCTAAAACACGCAAAAGCAAAAAAAGTTTCAATTCTATTGGAACATGTTAACAAAAAATTAATTATTATTATTACAGATAATGGTGTTGGATTTAACACTGAAGAAGTTAAAATGATAGAGCCTGAAAGTACTGGCGGATTTGGCCTTTTAAGTATGAAGGAGAGGGTAGCCCTGCTTGAAGGAAAAGTGGATATAGTATCACAGGTAGGAGTGGGAACAAAAATTACGATTCATATACCATTACTGGATGAAGGGGAGGACTCTCAGAAATGAATAAGATTAGGGTAATGATTGCGGATGACCATGCGATGGTTCGACAAGGATTAAAAACTATCCTCGAATTGGAGGAAGATATTTGTGTGGTTTCGCAGGCTTCTAATGGTGAGGAAGCTGTAGCCATGTCTAAAAAAATAAAGCCTGATATTATCCTGATGGATATAAATATGCCTGTTATAAATGGAATTCAGGCCATTAAAATGTTAAAAGAAGAGCCTGAAAATTATAAAATAATTGTATTGACTCTGCATCAGGACAGAGAATATCTCTTTAAGACATTACAGCTTGGATGTGAAGGGTATGTTTTAAAGGATGCAGAATCATCAGTATTGATAGATGCAATAAGAAGTGTCTATCGTGACCAAACCTACATACAGCCTAATATGACTGGTGAGCTTGTAAAGGAGTTTAACAGGGTAACATTGTATGAACAGGATAAGTCTATTGTAAACAATCTGACTAATCGTGAAGTGGAAGTTTTAAAACTTATAGCAGAGGGAATGATTAATAAAGAAATTGCTAAAACCCTTTATATAAGCGAAAAGACTGTTAAAAATCATATATCTAATATATTTAAAAAACTTGACGTAAATGATAGAACCCAGGCAGCTATCTATGCATTTAAACACAACATAAAAGTATAAAAAGTATTGACACTCAGTTTGCCGACATAGTATTATATAAATAATTTCCAATAAGAACAGTGTAATGAATGGGAATAGTAAACTGAAAAAAGTCCGTAGAGAGCTGTCGGTTGGTGAAAGACAGAGGCTTTGAAGGTTGAAGCTCGCCCAGGAGCATTTTCGGCTGAAATAAGTAAGCTGAAACGGTTTTCACCGTTATATGATTTAGAGAGAATTTCTTAAAAAAGAGATTAACTTGAGTGGTACCGCGGAAACATAGCTTTTCGTCTCAAAAAAACGAGACGAAAGGCTTTTTATTTTTAAACATTTTATGAATATGGTTACAATTTAACTTGGAGGTGTTGGTTGTGGAGAAACTGATGGAGATTACTGTTGGTAGTTTACTGGATGATATGGCAAAGAAATATCCTGATCATGACTGTGCATTATATACAGACCGCCCATTCAGAAAAACATATTCTGAATTTAACGAGCTTTGCAATCAAGTTGCAAAGGGGTTTCTCAAAATGGGGATTAAAAAGGGCGATCATATTGCAATTTGGGCAACAAATGTACCGGAATGGCTTATTACATTGTTTGCATCTGCAAAAATAGGAGCTGTTCTTGTTACTGTAAACACTAACTACAAAATATTCGAGCTTGAATATTTATTAAAACAATCGGATGCAAATACATTGATTCTTATGGATGGTCTCAAGGATTCGGATTACATACATATTATTAATGAACTTTGTCCTGAATTAAAGAACTCCGAGCCGGGTAGTTTTCATAGTGAAAAACTGCCGTTTCTTAAAAATATAATAAGTGTCAGTGATGTGAAACATCCGGGAATGTACAGTTGGGATGATATTGCTGAACTTGGCAGAGATATTTCAGATGAAGAACTTTACAACATCAGCAAAAGTCTTGACTGTCACGATGTTATAAATATGCAGTATACTTCAGGTACTACAGGTTTTCCAAAGGGAGTAATGCTTACACATTATAACATTGTAAATAATGGTATGTGTATAGGTGACTGTATGCATTTTACTCACGAAGATAAACTCTGCATTCCTGTTCCATTTTTTCATTGCTTTGGGTTGGTTCTGGCAATAATGGCATGCGTAACTCATGGAACAACTATGGTTCCTGTTGATTATTATTCGCCGGTAAAAGTAATGAATGCCATTCAAACTGAACATTGTACAGCTGTGCATGGGGTTCCTACAATGTACATAGCAATGCTTGAGCACCCAGATTTTAATAAATATGATTTTTCTTCATTAAGAACAGGTATTATGGCCGGTTCACCTTGTCCTGTAAAAGTTATGGAAGCAGTTGTAGAAAAAATGAACATGAAGGATATAACTATTGCTTACGGTCAGACAGAAGCTTCTCCGGTATGTACCCAGACAAGAATAGGTGACAGTCTTGAACGTAGGGTATCCACTGTGGGGCGTGCACTTCCTTTTATTGAATGTAAGATTGTTGATCCTGAAACAAAGCAGGACCTTCCGGATGGTGTTCCCGGAGAATTTGTTGCCAGAGGATATAATGTAATGAAAGGGTATTATAAGATGCCAGAAGCTACCGCACAGGCTATAGATGCTGACGGATGGCTACATACAGGTGATTTGGCTACAAGAGATGAACACGGATACTATAAGATTACAGGAAGAATAAAGGATATGATTATCAGAGGTGGAGAAAATATATATCCAAAGGAAATAGAGGAATTTTTATATACTCTGCCGGAAATTAAGGATGTACAGGTAATTGGTGTTCCTTCTAAAGTATATGGAGAAGAAATAATGGCCTGTATTATACTTAAAGAGGGCTGTACTTTGACAGAGGAACAGGTTAAAGAAGCAGTAAAATCTAATATGGCAAGACACAAAACTCCAAAATATGTTGACTTTATGGATAGTTTCCCAATGACTGCAAGCGGAAAGATTCAGAAATATAAATTAAGGGAAAATGCCATTGTTAAGCTAGGACTTGAGGATGAAGCGGCTATAGAGACTGCATAATGTGTTGCCAATTGACTTAATGAATATTATAATAATATAGAAGTAATTAATTGCCAGTTTAAATACTGGCAATTTTTGTATATGGAGGTTTATATGTCTTTCTTAAGCGATATAGAAAAAAAAGTTTTGGTGTTTGATGGGTCTATGGGTATTATGCTTCAAAGTAAGGGACTCGAAGTGGGAACTTGTCCGGAAGAGTGGAATATTACTCACCCTGAAAAGGTAAAGGAAATTTATACTGCATACCGTGATGCAGGAGCAAATGTAATTCAGTCAAATACCTTTCAGTCCAATTTAATGAAACTTTCTGAATATGGGTTGCAGGACAAGCATTATGATATTAATTTTGCAGGTGTTAGTCTTGCAAAAGAAGTAATGGGGAATAATGGATATGTAGCTGCTTCAATAGGTCCTTTGGGAAAACTTTTGGAGCCCTTCGGAGAATTGACTTTTGAGCAGGCCTACAATACATTTAAGGAACAGGTTGTTGCTGTAACTGCCGGAGGTGCTGATATTATTAGCTTCGAAACATTTACAGATGTAAGTGAAATGAGAATTGCCCTTTTGGCTGCTAAAGAAAATTGTAACTTACCTGTTATTTGCTCAATCTCATATGAGCAGAACGGAAGAACGCTAATGGGCTCAGACCCTGCTGTTTGTGCTTATATTCTGCACTCACTGGGAGCTGATATGATTGGTACAAATTGCTCTTTTGGGCCGGAATACATGCTAAAAGTTGCTGAAATCTATGGAAAAACCGGTTTAAGTTTTAGTATTAAGCCAAATGCAGGGATTCCTAAGACAGTAGACGGAAAATTGGTTTATGATGAAACCTCTGAAAAATTTGCAAAATATACACGTGAATTTATAAAAAATGGAGCAAGACTTGTTGGAGGATGTTGCGGAACACGACCTGAATTTATTGCTGAAATTTCAAAGATAGTTAGAGAATCTGATGCGGTAAGTTATCCTCTGAATGTTGATTTTATTACATCGTCTTCAAAAGCAATTTCCTTTGAAGATATAAAACAAACAGATATAGGATGGATAGATATTAAAATAGAAGAGACTCTGAAGAAAGATCTTTTAGCGGGAGATATGTCTGCTATTACAGACACCGCTATGGATTTAATGGAAGAGGATTACGAGTTAATAGCTATTGATGTAGATGTACCAGAAGCAGACGAACTGCTGTTAGCTAATGTAGTAAAGGAAGCTCAGACTTATTTAAAACAGCCATTTATATTAAAATCTGACAATCCTAAGTCTCTGGAAGCTGCTTTGAGAGTATATAAAGGAAGGGCTGGAGTAATTACTAAGGCTTCTGACTGTGTGGATGAAATACTAAATAAATATGGGGCAGTTAACGTTGGAGGATTTATTCTGAATGAAAAATAATTATTTTAATTCTCTTGTAAGATATCTTGTGGAAAAAGATTATTATCACCTAATATCAGCTGATAATCAGGTGCCTGACTTATCTAATGGTATTGCAAGTATGATTAGAGATATTCAAGGAACTTCTGTATTTGTTGAAATTATTGATGCAGACAGATACACAATAGAGCAAATCAGTAACATTATGTTAAATGGCGCAGCAATGCTGAATAATATTCAGGGTAGTAACGCTTATATTTTCAAGGTTTTTCTGTTTGAAAGCACAACAGATATGGATAAAGTTGAAATTATTAAGCAACATCAGGTGGACATTACCTTGGAGAAACGCTTTATGAAGTGTATTTCTTTGAACATTTCTGAAAAGAAGGTTGAGAAATATTTCAGTGTTCCGGCTTTTGATGCCGGACTGGTAAAGTCTTTTAAAAGATTTTTTTCAAAGGATATTGATAAACGAGAAACCAGCTATAAGGATATAGAAGGTGTTATTGAGAGAAGAAAAAAGGACTTTGAAATACAATTTAAAGCCCAAAAACCATGGCTGACATATATAATTATTGCATTGAATATTTTTATGTATGGTTTGTTGCAGCTTGTGGCTATGAAAACCGGAACTGTTTATGAGCAACAGCTGGAACCCTTTGGAGCCAAGGTAAATAATCTTATCATGGATGGACAGTACTGGAGATTTATAACCCCTATGTTTCTTCATGCTGATATTGTTCACCTGGCTGTAAACTGCTATTCAATTTATATAATAGGCACTCAGGTGGAGAAAATATTCGGACGAGGAAGATTTCTGGCTATCTACTTTGTGTCGGGCTTAATTGGCTCAGCAGCAAGTTTTGCATTTTCCCTGAACTCTTCTGTAGGGGCATCTGGTGCAATATTTGGTTTAGTGGGTGCTATGCTGTATTTTTCACTGGGGCGTCCTGCACTATTAAAAAGCAGTTATGGTGTAAATCTTGTTACTATGACTATAATAAATATTGCTTATGGTTTTATGAACAAGCGAATTGACAATCATGCACACATTGGAGGTTTGATTGGAGGATTCCTGACTGCCGGGGCAGTGTATTTAGCTCAGGAAAAAAATAAAAAAAGCCTTCTAAAAAAGGTAACATCTATTTTACTTGTTGTAGCAATTACAGTTGGAACGCTTTTTTACGGCTTTAATAATGATATTAATGTTCTTTCTCCTAAGCTTGCTGCACTGGAGCAGTTTGATATTCAGAATAACTGGATAGAGTCAGAAGAAAAGGCAAAAGAAATACTTGGATTGAACCCTGCTGACAAAGATATTAAGATTAGGGTGTTTTGGTCATTAATTAGGGCTAAAGTAAGCCAGGGGAAATTTGATGAGGGGATTCAGAGCTCAAAGGTTTTAACTGAAATAAGTCCGGCTGACGGACATTATCTCCTTGGAGTCATATATTACAATACAAGAGATTTTGATAAAGCCAAGGAAGAACTTGAGGAAGCCAAAAAAGCAGGCTCAGCAAATACTGACAATATTAATGAAATGCTTTCAAATATTGAAGAAATTAAATAATTAAGTAGAGTAAGAAGGGGTTTAGGCGGGAGTGCTAGCGTTAAGCAGAAAAACGCTTTGTTTTGCCTAAACCCCTTGTTATGTATTTCATATCATTTCTGAAAAGTACCTGTGAAAACTAAGGTCATTTGTTAGCTCTGGATGAAAGGATGTGGCTAGCATATTGTTCTGTCTGCATGCAACTATATTTCCGTCTACTCGCAAAAGAACTTCAACCTGTGGTGCTACATTAACCACATAAGGTGCCCTGATAAATACCAGAGGAATTTTTTCAGAAGAAAGAGCCGGAAGGGAGACTTCTGTAGTAAAGCTGTCTAACTGCCTCCCATATCCGTTTCTTACAACATTTATGTCCATAACTTCAAGATGACGCCGGTGGTCATTTGTAATTTCTTTTGCAAGAATAATCATACCCGCACAGGTTCCCCATACAGGCATCCCTGAGTTTATCCTTGTTTTTAATGGCTCCGTAAGGTTAAAATCACAAATAAGTTTTCCTATTGCAGTGCTTTCACCGCCTGGGATAATAAGTCCGTCTATTTTATCAATATCTTCTTTATATTTTACAATGGAGGGCTCTACATTTGGTATTTTAGATAATTTTTCCAAATGCTCCGATATGGCACCCTGCAAGCTCAATACACCTATCTTTTTCATTTTTAAATCCTTTCTGTAAGCTTACCACCCTCTTGAGGCATACAGGCTGTTACCTGACAATTCTCTTACATCTATAGAATCCATTGCAGTACCTAACTCTTCTGAAACCTCTGCAATGATTTTGGGGTCATTATAATAAGTAGTTGCCTTTACAATAGCCTGAGCTCTTTTTACAGGGTCTGAAGATTTGAATATCCCTGAACCAACGAATACACCATCGCATCCAAGCTGCATCATTAATGCCGCATCTGCGGGAGTTGCGATTCCGCCTGCTGCAAAGTTTATTACAGGAAGTTTACCGTTTTCGTGAACATAGAGTACAAGGTCATATGGAGCGGAGAATTCTTTTGCTATGGTCATAAGTTCCTGCTTGGATGCACTCTGAACCTTTCTGATTTCGTTTGTTACAGTTCTCATATGTCGTACAGCTTCAACAACATTTCCTGTGCCGGCTTCGCCTTTTGTTCTTATCATGGAGGCACCTTCGCCAATTCTCCTGAGAGCTTCTCCAAGATTTTTTGCGCCGCATACAAAAGGAACCTTAAATGTGTGCTTATCTATATGAAATTCTTCATCGGCGGGGGTTAAAACTTCACTTTCATCAATATAGTCGATTGATAGTGCTTCAAGTATCTGTGCTTCAACAAAATGTCCTATTCTGACCTTGGCCATAACGGGAATTGATACGGCACTTTGTATCTCTTTTATCATTTTGGGGTCGGACATTCTTGCAACTCCTCCGGCTTTTCTTATGTCCGAAGGAACTCTTTCTAGGGCCATTACTGCAACTGCACCGGCTTTTTGTGCAATTTCAGCTTCCTTTGCATTTACTACATCCATTATTACTCCGCCTTTGAGCATTTGTGCAAGATTTTTGTTTAATTCATATCTCTCATTCATTATACATACTCCTTTACTTTTATTTAAAAATAAAATATACTAATTGTACCGATACAATCATTGGTATTTAAGGCTAAATTTCGTACATTTTTACACAAAGAAAACTAAATGTCAATATTAATTTAAAAAAATAATTATTGGGAGGGCTATATGAAAAATGTATCGATACAATTTGCAAATGATCAACAACCTAAGTATTTACAGCTCTTTAACAGCATCAAAGAAAAGATTTCACAAGGTGAAATGAAGCCAGGAGAGCGCCTTCCTGCAATAAGGAGTCTTGCTTCCCAATTAGGAGTGAATACCAGTACAGTAGTTAATGCATATAAACAGCTTGAGAGCAACAGCTATATAACAGCCAAAAAAGGAAGCGGGTATTTTGTTTCAAATACCAAATCAGGAAAACAGGATACACATTTTTCCAGTGACTTGGGATTGTTCAAGGATACCTCTGTTATCAATTTTGCAAGTGCAACCCCACACCCGTCAATTTTCCCAATCGAGTCATTTAAAGCATGCATTAATGATGTGCTGGAAAGAGACAAAGGTTTTGCTTTTGGGTACGATGAGAGTAATGGATACAGGCCTTTGAGACAGTCAATTCTTAAATATTTTAACAGGGAGTATTCTATTTCTGTTGAAGATGAAAGTTTTCTTCAAATTGTTTCAGGGGCACAGCAGGGAATAGATATTATAGGAAAAGTTCTTTTAAACCCCGGAGATTATGTTGTAACAGAAACTCCTACATATGATGGCGCTGTTGCAGCATTTAAATCAAGGGGTGCAAGGGTTGTCAGTGTTAATATGGATAAAGATGGAATGGATATGGAAGAACTTGAAAAAAAGGTTCGTATATGTAAGCCCAAACTTATATATATAATGTCCAGATATCAGAATCCGACTACTGTATGCTACAGTCAGGAAAAACTAAAAGAGTTGCTGCTTCTAGCAAAAGAGAATAATCTGTATATTGTTGAAGATGATTCTATGTCGGAGTTGTGTTTTGAAAAGGAAAAATCTACGCCCCTTAAAACTTTGGATACGGGCAATGAATATGTAATTTATCTTAAAAGCTTTTCTAAAATTCTTATGCCGGGTCTGAGAGTAGGATGCATGGTTATGCCATATCAGCTTTTAAGTGACTTTACAAATATAAAACATACAAGCGATATTTCTTCTTCTGGATTAATACAAAGATCCCTTGACTTATATTTTAGAAGTGAAAAGTGGGATGAACATTTACAGTATATGAAAGAGATTTACAGAGGTAGGTTTGAGTTTATGCTTAACTCCTTAGAAAATATATCAAAATATGGGTTTAAATTTCAAAAACCTGGCGGAGGCTTGTACTTCTGGGTAAAACTTCCCCGTTATCTTTCCGCAAAACTCTTTTATCAGAAATGTAAATCAAATGGTCTTGTATTTATCCCATCGGGTATATTTTATGACAATATGCACAAAAACAGTGACGATTATATAAGACTTAGTTTTGCATCAGCAGGAATCGACCAAATAAGGGAAGGTATGGCCATTTTGGAAAAATGCTTTCAAAACATGAATCAAGATGTATAGTTAAGCCCTTTGAACTTTTTGAAAAATTTGAACCTATAATATTTATTATAGGTACTTTGGTTTAACCCATAATCAATCAATAGAGGGACATCATTAACCATTCCCCAGCTTGATGCTCTCTTTAAGTCACTGCTTCCTATTTTTTTGCTTTCTATATCTTCTGCAAATAATGGTCTTTTAATTAGGTCGCTTATGCTATGTACTTTGTAGTACCTTAAAACGGTTCTTATATCAGTAATTTTTTTAGCTTTAACCATTATAAGATATTTGTGATTTTCAGAGGCAGCAGCAATTTCGGCAAAGAAATCAGACTTACATGTCTGATAAATAGAATGTTCGGTTTCGTTCTGTAAAATGCCTCTGATATCTTTTGCTACTTTAACTACATAACCGTTGCCTAAGTCATAAACATTTCGACACGAACCTGAACCGATAAGTTTATAGTTATTCTTTTTTAGATTATTAATGATTTCATCAAAGTCAAAATCCATTGGGTACTCCTAATTATTAAAATCCATTATATTGTATTCCAATATTTTAATTATGTGATTTTATTTATAAGAGATTAGCTTAATGGTAAAAATTAAAATAGTAGCCTTGACGGCGGTCAGGTAGTTGATGTATTATTAATTTAATATAATATTAATATTCTAAATATGATGATTGGAAAGAGTAGAAAGCAGTTGGCTTCACAGAGAGCGGAAGCGTGGTGGGATTTCCGCAAGTTCAAGCTTTTGAAAATCATCCATGAGTTGCAGCCTGAAATTCAATAAAATGTATATACATATGTTGAAGTAGGGTGTGCCGGTGATGAGCCGTTATAAAACGAAGTGATTATTGTCATGTTATTATTTTTCATGCTACAAAATAATTTGGGTGGTACCGCGAAAATAGCCTCGTCCCTTTGATGGAACGGGGCTTTAATTATATTTTAGAATAATTAATTTACAATATTTAACCGGAGGTAATAGAAATGGCAGAAGATTATGGAAAATCTTTAAATCTACCACAAACTGACTTCCCAATGAGGGCGAATCTTCCTCAAAGGGAGCCGGAATTCCTGAAAAAATGGGAAGACATGGATATTTATAATAAGCAATTAAAAAAAGCAGAAGGAAAACCTTCCTTTATACTTCATGACGGCCCGCCTTATGCAAATGGAGGTATTCACCTTGGAACCACTTTGAATAAGGTTTTAAAGGATATTGTTGTTAAGTATAAAAGTATGGCAGGATACTATACTCCATATGTTCCGGGCTGGGATACTCACGGACTTCCCATTGAACAAAGAGCCATCAAGGAATTGGGGCTAAAGAGACATGAGATTGGCCCTGTTGTTTTTAGAGAAGCATGTGAAGGCTTTGCTATGAAGTATCTGGATATACAGAGAGAATCCTTCAAAAGATTGGGTGTAAGAGCTGACTGGGAACATCCTTATATAACTCTGAAACCTGAATTTGAAGCAAAACAGATTGAAGTATTTGGTGAAATGGCTAAGAATGGTCATATTTACAAGGGATTAAAGCCTGTTTACTGGTGCCCAGAGTGTGAAACAGCTCTTGCTGAAGCTGAAATCGAGTATGCGGACGATACTACCGTTTCAATATATGTAAAGTTCCAGGTAAGAGACGATAAAGGTGTTTTTGAAGGTGTTGCACCAAAAGAAAAGATTAACTTTGTAATATGGACAACAACTACATGGACTTTGCCTGCAAACCTTGCAATTTGTTTAAATGAGTCATTTGAATACTCTATTGTTAAGGTAAATGACGAATACTATGTACTTGCTGCAGAACTTGTGGAAAATACCATGAAAGCTGCTGCTGTAACAGAATATGAAACTGTTGCAAAGTTTAAAGGAAGCGAGCTTGAGGGAATTCTTTGTAAGCACCCATTCCTTGACAGAGATTCAATAGTTATTCTTGGAGACCACGTTACTCTTGAAGCTGGTACCGGTTGTGTTCATACTGCTCCGGGACATGGTGCGGAAGACTTTCTTGTATGTCAGAAATATAAGATTCCCGTATTGGTTCCTGTTGATAGCAAGGGTTTCTTGACTAAAGAAGCTGGACCTTTCGCGGGAATGTTCTACAAGAAATCCAATCCTGCAATAATTGAAAAATTGACACAGGACGGCAGACTCTTAGCTTCAGAAAAGATTACTCACCAATATCCACATTGTTGGAGATGTAAAGACCCAATCATATTCCGTGCTACCGAACAATGGTTTGCATCTATTGATGGGTTCAGACAAGAAGCATTGAAAGCAATCAAAGATGTAAAATGGATACCTGAATGGGGAGAAGAAAGAATTACTAACATGGTAAGGGATAGAGGAGATTGGTGTATTTCCAGACAGCGTATCTGGGGTGTGCCGATTCCGATATTCTATTGTAAAGACTGTGGTAAGGAATTAATAACTGATGAATCCATAAAGGCTGTGGCTGATCTATTCAGAGAAAAGGGCTCAAATGCATGGTATGCTATGGACGCTTCAGAAATTCTTCCAAAGGGAACTAAATGTGAATGCGGACACCATGAATTTTCAAAAGAAACAGACATTATGGATGTTTGGTTTGATTCAGGTTCCAGCCATGTAGCTGTTCTGGAAAACCGAGAAGGATTATCCTGGCCGGCAGACCTGTACCTTGAAGGTAATGACCAACATAGAGGGTGGTTCCAATCATCACTTCTTACAGCTGTAGCTACAAAGGGAAATGCACCTTACAAAAAGGTATTGACACACGGTTATGTTGTTGATGGTGAAGGACGTAAGATGTCCAAGTCACTTGGAAACGGTATCGACCCTGCAGATGTTATTAAGGAGTATGGAGCAGATATACTTAGACTTTGGGTTGCTTCATCAGATTATACAACTGATATAAGGATTTCAAAGGATTTGTTGAAGCAGTTGTCAGAGGTTTATAGAAAGATAAGGAATACTGCAAGATATATTCTTGGTAATATTAATGATTTTAAACCAGATACAGACAGTGTTGAGTACAATGAACTTAATGAACTTGACAAATGGGCATTAAACAGAATGAATAACCTCATAAAGAAAGTAAATGAGGCATATGAAACATATGAATTCCATTTGATGTTCCATGCTATACACAATTTCTGCGTTGTTGACATGAGTAACTTCTACTTGGATATTATAAAGGACAGACTTTACACTTCAAAGCCTGATTCAAAGGAAAGAAGAGCAGCTCAGACTGTAATGTATGAGATACTTCATAACCTTGTAAGAATGTTGACTCCTGTTCTTGCATTTACTACTGAGGAAATCTGGCAGTATATGCCTCACAGAGCAGAGGACGATACTGAGAGTGTTCAGTTAAACAGTTGGCCACAGGTAAATGAAAAGTATGTAAATACAGAACTTGCAGAAAAATGGGAAAAGATATTCGAACTCAGAGCAGATGTTTCAAAGGCACTGGAAATAGCAAGGACAAACAAGACAATCGGTCATTCTCTTAACGCGAAAGTAACGTTGTATGCAGATGGAGAAAATCTTGAGTTTATTAAGAGTATTGAAAAAGACCTTGTTACTATATTTATTGTTTCAGCTGTTGAAATTAAAAATCTTGCTGATGCTCCGGATGCTGCCCAAAAGGGAGAGGAAATGCCCGGAATAAAAGTTGCGGTTGAACAGGCACCTGGAGAAAAGTGTGAAAGATGCTGGATGTTCAGTGAATATGTGGGCAAGGACGAAAAACATCCGACACTTTGTAAGAGATGTGCTGATGTAGTGGGTTAAAAAGCATATCAGATTTGGGAGACGTATTATGATTAGACATACTATAAATCTAAAGGAAAGAAGTTATCCTATTTGTATTGCAACAGACTTTCAGGAACTTGGTAAAATTGTCCTATCATTCAGACAGGGTAATAAAGCTTTGTTGGTTACCGACGAGAATGTTGATAAACATTATTCAGATGAGTGCATGAAAGTACTTCAAGACAGCGGAATAGATGTTAACAAGTATGTTCTGAAGCCTGGTGAAAGTAATAAGACACTTGAGGCAGTTTATGGTATATATAATAAAATGGTAGAGTGCAAGCTGGACAGAAGTAGTATTGCGCTAGCACTTGGAGGCGGTGTGGTCGGCGATATTGTCGGCTTTGCTGCTGCTACCTATATGAGAGGTATCAACTTTGTACAAATACCTACAACACTGCTGGCTCAGGCAGACAGCAGCGTTGGAGGTAAAACCGGAGTTGATTTCAATGGGCATAAGAACATTGTAGGTGCATTTTATCAGCCTAAAGCTGTGTTTATTAATGTAAATACTATAAAGACACTGCCTAAAAGAGAGATTTCTGCTGGCCTTGCCGAAGTAATCAAACACGGTTTGATTATGGATGAAGAATACTGTGAGTATATT
Source organism: Ruminiclostridium josui JCM 17888 (assembly GCF_000526495.1). Taxonomy (NCBI): domain Bacteria; kingdom Bacillati; phylum Bacillota; class Clostridia; order Eubacteriales; family Oscillospiraceae; genus Ruminiclostridium; species Ruminiclostridium josui. The sequence goes on from NZ_JAGE01000002.1 coordinate 143,756, forward strand.
AACTATAACGCTGATATGATTTTTAAATTTGATGAAAATGTATTACAGTATCTTGCTAAAAAGAACTGTTCAATAAAAGGCTATGTTGTTGAACAGGACGAAAAAGAGGACGATTTAAGGGCTGTTCTTAATTTGGGCCATACAATAGGACATGCAATTGAAACAATTGAAAATTTCAGACTGTTGCATGGAGAATGCGTTTCTATTGGAATAGTGGGAGCATACAAAATGGCTAATTACATGGAAATTTTGGGTGAGCAGACTGTTGACCGGGTAAAATCCATTCTTGTAAAACTTGGACTTCCTGTTTCCTTGCCAGGACTAGATGTTGAAAGAGTATACAACCAGATATTTTATGATAAAAAGGTAAAAGATAATAAGTTAAAATTTGTTTTACCACGTAAAATTGGCGAGGTTTTCCAATGCACCATAGAAGATAGCCAACTAGTTAAAAAAGTTCTTTCAGATTTGGCGAAATAGTATTTAAATTTAGAATTAAGCATATTAACCGTTTTAGAATTTTGATAATGCGGTTAATATGCTTTTTTGCTGTTTTAGAAAAATTTCTTACGAATAATTAAAGCTAAACAGAACAACCATAATTATAATGAAAAGTTTTAAAATGTTTTCATGTGGAGGGAGTACTTATAAAATATGGCCAAAGACAATCATTTAATTAGTGAACTGTGCAAAAAAGTTGATAATATGTCTCTTAAAATGGAGAAGATGAAATTCGTAGATTACGTTTATTTTCTTGAACATCCGAGAAAAATGTTATGGGCCAATTTTGTAAGTGGTTTGGCAAGGGGCTTTGGGATAGCAATAGGATTTACTATTCTTGGAGCAATCGCAATATATTTTTTGAATATTATAGTAAAAATAAATCTTCCGTATATCGGACAATTTATAAGTGATATTGTGAAGATTGTGCAAAGCAGCAGTAGAAATGTTAGATGACAAATGACATAGGAGGAATCATATGGACAAAAATCAGCTGTTGCATTTTAAAGATAAGCTTATAACAGAAGAAAAAAGGGCAGATAAAGCATTGGAGCAAATGAGAAATTTGGACGAGGGAGAAATGAGCAATTATACTCCTTCGGAGTTGTCAAATTATGATAATCATCCAGCGGAGTTGGGAAGTGAGCTTTATACAGTTGAAATGAATCTTGCTCTAAAAGTTCATGAACAGACAAAACTTAACGATATAAAGCTTGCACTGAAAAAAATAGATAACGGAACCTATGGTGTTTGTGAAAACTGTAAAAAGGATATTTCTCCTGAGAGATTGGAAATTATGCCAACTGCCAGGTTTTGTATGAAATGTCAGGAGGATAAAGAGGAAGAAGAGATTAATACTCCGGATCAGCAGTATAATGAAATTTTTGATAGTCCCTTTGGCAGAAAGTACTTGAATAAGCAAGAAGATGATGAGTTTGAAGGTCTGGATCAATTTGATGATTTGTTAAAGTACGGAAGTGCCGATACTCCTCAGGATATGTCAGGATATGCTGACTATGAAGAATTTTATACAAATGAAATTGATAATCAGGGATACGTAGAAGAAATAGATAAAATTTCAAACCAACAGTACAAAAATCAACTTCCTTAAAGACCAGCTTCCCACGTGAATCCATCATGTGGGAAGCTGTATGTTAATAGGATATCTTAAATTAGTGTTGATTTTTTACAGATAAAACCATATTATATTTTTAGTCAGGCTAAATTTTAAATTGTGAGAGGTCATATGTTTAACTATAATAAATATCTTATAATAAGCGATTTAGACGGTACTTTAATTAATTCCAAGCATTTTATATCCAAAGAGAATTTAGATGCAATTAGCCATTTTACAAAAAACGGCGGCAGCTTTGCAGTTGCAACAGGACGCACAAAGGATAATATACGTCCCTACATTAAAAATCTGGTTTTAAATGGGCCCTGTATTCTGTATAACGGAGGAGGAATTTTTAGTTTCCAAGAGGAGAGATTTTTGGCTACTGAAATTTTGGACAGAAGTGCAGTTGAGGAATATATCATTTTTTGCATGGATAACTATAAAAATATGGCAGTTGAAATATTCACACCTGAAATGATGTACATAATAACACCTGACCATATACTTGACCCCTATGTTGAGAGCGAAAAACAGGTGTTCAGCAGAACTACCCTTGAAGAAGTCATGAAAATGGATTGGATTAAAGTACTTCTGTATGACAGCCCCGAAACACTTCAAAAAGCACAGATTAAGTTGAAAGATTTTAATTTGCTTGATAAGGTGGATAGTGTTTTTTCACAAGTATTTTATCTTGAGCTTATTAAGAAAGGCATTTCAAAAGGCTCGGCTTTGGAAATATTAAAAAACTCACATCAGTACGGTGATAAAATAATTATTGCAGTTGGTGATTATGACAATGATATTGAAATGATTAGATTAGCCGATGTAGGAATTGCTGTCGGTAATGCCAGAGAATGTGTTAAAGATGCTGCTGATATAGTGACAGTAAGTAATGACGAAAATGCATTGCAGGAAATTATTTATAATATAATACCTTCTCTAGCTAATAAGCAAATCTAGAAAATAATTGAACTGTCAGGAAATTAGTGCTAATATATAGAGTGCAAGAAGAAAAATGCAAGAACGCTGGTATAGCACAGTCGGTAGTGCAGCTGATTCGTAATTAACAGGTCAAAACAATGCGAGAAAGCTGCGAGCCCTTGTAAATACTGGGCTCAATGATAAGCGCTGAGTAGGACATTGGGGCGTCTGGTGCTTGTTTGGTGCTTACTGGGTAGGCTTTGCTTTAATAATTAAATATGCTGGTGTGGCTCAAAGGCAGAGCAGCGGTATCGTAAACCGCAGGTTGTGAGTTCGATTCTCACCACCAGCTCCAGAAAACAACGAGCCCGGACATTGTCGTCCGGGCCTTTTTTTATCCTATTTTCCGTATTTTTCTTCGGCTCTCAGTTGGCTTTTTGGGAGCCTCCTCTTGAACGATGATATCGTTGAACTTATCGAAGGTCTGTGCTGCCCTTGCCTCGGCCGAGACGATAACATGGGCGTAAATATTGGCCGTGGTGCTGGTCTGCGCGTGGCCGAGCTGGTGAGAGACTACGACAAGCGGTACGCCATCCGATATCATAAGGCTGGCATATGTGTGTCGAAGGGAGTGCACTGTCACCTTCGGCAATCCTGTCCGCTTCACGAACTTAGAAAACCACTGGGTTATACTGTCCGGGAACATTGGAGCGCCATCATCAGTAGTAAATATACGTCCATCCTTATCCTTCCATGCGTCCCCTAATGCATCCCTCTGATCATCCTGCCATCTCTTGTACTCCATCAAGAGGAGGAAGGCGCTGCGCGATAGTTTGAGTGGTCGATTGGAGGTCGTGGTCTTTGGCGTGTCCACATACACCCCTTTGCCCGGTAGATAGTTTGAAGTCTGACGGATGATAATGGTCTGCTCCTCAGAGTTCACGTCTTGCCACCGCAGCCCGGCCAGCTCGCCCCTACGGAGCCCAGAGAGTAGGTCAAAGGTCACGATCGTCCTCCACTTGATCGGCTCGTCCTTCAGCAGCTCCAGCAAGCGACGCGCATCCGGCTCGTCAAGATATGCAGCCCGCCGGTTAGCGATCGAAGGAAGATCTGCACGCGCGGCTGGATTGGATTGAATATATCCCCACTTTACCGCACGGAACAGTACGGCCGACAAAACACGGTGAAATGTGTGAATAGTGCCGGCGGCCAGTGGTGTCATGTCCTTTTTGGGAGTGAAAAGCTGGTTTACTTCCATACCCATGACCTCGGCGATGGGCTTCGTGCAGTCTCTGGCAATACTCTCTCCGTTTTTCAGCTTCTTAAATACCCACAAAGAAACGCCCGTCTTTTCAGCCATGGCGGCCATGGTCATGTTGTGCTCCTTCAGCCATTTGGAAAAATCAATTTTTATAGTGGCGAGCTCTCTGGCCCGCATCCCCTCCTCTTGCAGGTTACTGTAAAACGAGGCGATGTGTCCGGGCTTCAGATCCTTGAGCTTAATGTGTCCGATGGCCTGATTGATCACCTCCATCCGCTTCTCATATCCGAAAGCTGTCTTAGCCTTCAAGTTCTGGTATGCGTAGTCCTTCAGAAATTTGTCTGTGAACTCCTTGAGCCTTATGTTTCCGTCGTGCGTTGTGGTGCACTTGACCTGCTCCTCAAATAGAACTTTTTGACGCTCGAGCTCCTTCTCAATCTGGCGGGCTGTCATGCCGGGAGCTGGCGTCCATGTCATGTGCTGCCTGATTTGCTTACCATTAAGATCGTAACCGCATGAGACTGTTATTTTGTAACTATTTCCCCTCTTTGTTACTGTTGCCATTACCTCCACCTCCTCTAACATTTTCAACATGCTCAGTAAATCCACCGGTCAGGGCTTTGCAGATCGCCACCTCGACACGTTGCCGAATAAAGTGAATGTCGTCTCTTGCAACCCTTGTAACGTCAAGGCTGCGCTCGCGGTACTCAGTAAGGAACTGCCCCAGACCCTCCGGCATTTTTGAAAGGCCGAGCATGGCCTCCGTAAGCGACTTAATATCTGCTCCCATGGAACCATAGGGATCACTACGGGAAAAGGCTGGATATTTCTCACGGAGCTCTGCAAAAGACTCGTCCGCATCAGCTATGAGCCCGCCTATCCGTTCGATGATGTCAGCAACTGGCCCGAGGATATTCCGGTCATAATCAACCCGACTCTCACGAGCGATCAGCATGGCGACTTCATCCAATAGCCTGCTGGCGTCGTCTTTTGTGGGCCCTTCCGGCAGATCTGCAACACCGGCGTCATCTGTAAAACCAAGCAGATAGTCAGCTGGAACGTGATAAAATTGGCATAACTTCGCTAATATTTCAGCGTTCGGGATCTTCTCCCCTTTTTCATAATAGCCGATCGAGGAAGCTGCAACACCAACCCCGGCAGCCACCGCCGCTTGTGTATATCGGTTCCGCTCACGCAGAGCAGTCAACCGTCGGGAGAATGAAGCGGCAAAATCATCAGAAACTTTTCTTGCTGGCATACTATCACCTCTTGCTGATATATTACACGAAATGAAACAAAATTGCAATAGATTGTTGACGATAGTATTTCGGTGTGATATAATACGAATAAGTTGTGAAACAACGATATAGAATTTACAAAAAGCCAGCGCGATCATCTTCATAGAAGGGGGCTACACCATGAAACAGATTTTCATTAACGAGACACCAGTGCCAAACATCACGATACATATGACGGAGAGGCGTGATCCATCGAAGATCTGCGAGTTATTCCCGGCTCTCAAATACGAGAAGCCATTTATGCTGGCCAGAGCCGTAAAGCAAGATCCAGAGCGTTACAGGATCGTCTCTGTTGGTGATGTCAAGATCTCCCCCACAAACTTCAGCTATGAATTAAGAGATGACGGCATCCACCTGTTTGTTGCGGCACTCATTGCCGAAATCGGAAAGTTCTCTGATCGTGATTATAATGACTGGGCCGCCTTCAGACGCGAGGCAGCTCTGACGACAGGATTAGAGAGAAAGCAATCAAAGCCATTTTATTACACGGGAGACACGATCGTCATGATCAACAAGGAGGAGCTCCTGAAGGAATGGAGCATGGCAAGCGACCAAACCAAGGCCATAGCCATGATGTTATTGATTTCCAACCGATTGCACGGTCAAGAGAATGAAGCCTTGATGCATCCCGCAGCTGTCAGAACCGGAGCCAAGGTGATAGACTTCCAGATGGCCAGAGCAAGTCAACTCTACATATAGCCGAAACGCCCACGCCGGGCGTCTGCCGGGAATGGCCTCCCGGCACTGATGAAGGCAGGCCCCCGGGGATCGCCCGGGTAGGAATGGCGCGGGAAACTGTGCGACGAGTTCAAAACTCGCACAGGGAACCAAGTCCACCAGCGATCACACCTAAGTGGCAGCGGCCTGAATAAGCCGCTCCCCCGTACCGGTCGACAACCTCACAGGTTACCATAGAATCAACCTTTGAGCCGTCGAGCTGCCGAATACAACCCATAACATGGGTCTATTTGGTAAGCCCGGCGGCTTTTATTGTTGCCCGGGAGCCAAAGCCCGAAACGAACAGAGCCAGACGCTGAGCTGGCATACAGTCAAGGAAAGGAGTATGAACAATGTTAAAAGTCAAATTGGAACACTTCCAGCAGGCCCGTGTTAATCGCGGATGGAGCTGCGTAGACCTTGCAAAGGTTTCAGGCGTGGCCGCCTCAACTATATGCCGACTTGAACGCGGATTTTCAGCAAATCCGGCCACCGCAAAAAGACTGGCTGACGCTCTTGATTGTCCTGTCACCGATCTGTTCGAGCTCCCCAGTAATGTGGAAGCTGCTACGGGGAGGTGTTGAGTATGGCCCGCATGAGATATCCGGAGCAAGCTCTCAAGCTCCTAAAACAAGAAGATCCAGAGACACAGGTAACCCTAAATTTTATCAGATCGCTTTTGACAAGAGATGCGATCCCTTATGTAAAGATCGGCCGACGCCATTTGCTGAATTATGACGCGCTTGTTGAGTACCTGGCCAAGGGCAACACCCAAGAAGAAGCCGCCCCACTCGGAGCAATCCGTCGAGTGAAGGTTTGAGGAGGCGGCACCAATGAAAACAAACAGGGAGGAGGCGCAGACTCATGGCAAAGCGATACTACTGGCTGAGGCTCAAAGAGGATTTTTACGATCAGAAGGAGATCAAGAAGCTGAGAAAAATTGCCGGCGGCGACACATACGTCATCATTTACCAGCGGATCCAGCTTTTAAGCCTCAAGACCGATGGCCTGATATACTTCGACGGCATTGAGGACGACCTCGCCGGAGAGCTGGCCCTTGAGCTGGATGAAAGCGAGGACAATGTCAGGATCACGCTGCAATATATGAGCAGGTTCGGCCTGATCAGAGAAGTCGGCCCCAATAAGTACGAGATCACAACGGTGGCCGGTCTGATAGGCTCAGAGAGCGAAAGCGCTGAGAGAGTAAGGCGTTTCAGAGAGAGGAAGGCAGCGGAATTACAGGGCGAAGCGTTACAAAAAGCGTTACTGGGTAACGGTGAGGCGTTACATGGTAACGAGTCGGTAACGACTTGTAACACAGAGAAGATAAGAGATAGAGAAGAGATAGAGAAAGAGATAGAGACAGAAGATACCCAGCAAGCTGGGGCAGAGCAGTCTCTCTCTCAAAAGCGTGACAGCGTTCCATTTGAGAAAATCAGGCAGCTATTCAATGAGATCTGCGTGAGTTATTCATCAGTAATCAATATCGAGGGCCAAAGGCGCAAAGCCGTGGCAGCTCGCTGGAAAACATACAAGGATCTCGAAACCTTTAGGACATTATTCCAAAAGACCGAAGCCAGCAACTTCTTAAAAGGTCAGAACGACCGGAACTGGAGCGCAGACTTCGACTGGATCATGAGACCGACCAACTTTACCAAAGTGCTCGAGGGCCGGTACGACAGCGATAAACCGAAAGGAGGCACACAATATGGCACTGGAGCCGATCAGCAGCATACTGAACAAAACAGCCGGCAGTCCTTCAACTTTGACGGCTGGCACATTGCAGAGGATGACGAGGAGTGACACCGCCCAACTTGACGAGGACGAACACTACATAATGAGCAACGATCCGCGAGCTGAAGGCATGAACCCGCCGCAGCCCGTCCCATGTGAATACTGTGGGGCCATGAGGTACACCAAGGGCTTCAGCTTCGGCAGTAAAGTCTACTGGTCGCCAGCAGGCCCGGAGCGCTGCACCTGCCCGGAGGCCGTCGCAGCATACGAAAAAGCCGAGGCCGAACGGCTGGCCAAGGAGGAAGCTGAGCGCAGGACTGAGGAGGATCGGAAGCTCAACGAGCGGATCCGCAAGATCATCGGCGAGTCCGGGATGGGTGAACGCTTCCTTCGCCGGACGTTTGACACCTTCCAGATCACCGCAAAGAACCAGAGCGCAGCACGGGCGGCCAAGCGGTACGCCGAGGGATTTGCTGAGCTGCTGCCAAAGCAGGGACAACCAGAGCCCGGACGCAACGGCCTCTTTATAGTGGGCCCGATGGGCACAGGCAAGACTCACCTCGCAGCGGCGATCGCCAACCAGCTCATAAAGCAAGGCACCCCCGTGATCTGCATGACCATGATCGACCTGCTCGAACGTATAAAGCGGACATTTGCCAAGGGAGACGTCGACGAGGGCAGCATACTCAGGTTATACAAGACCGTACCTCTTCTTGTCATCGACGACATGGGCAAAGAGCAGCCGACCGAGTGGGCCGTCTCAACGGTCTATAACATCGTGAACGGCCGGTATGAGGCATACCTGCCGACGATCGTCACCACCAACTACGATAGCAAGGCACTGATCGCCCGGATGACGCCGCAGGCGACCCGGGACAGCGTTACAGCCGAGGCTACGATCGACAGGCTTAACGAGATGTGCCGCGTGATTATTCTGGACGGAGAAAGCTGGAGAGGGATGGCCGGCGGGCCTTCAGGAACGGATCAGTCCAGTAAGCACAACGAAAAGAACGCCCGCCCTGCGGGCTGAAGATAGACGTCTTGCACCAGCCCCACGGCCGGCCGAACATAGAACCATCACACATGAGAGGAGGCTATACCATGGCATTTTATAAGACTTGTCCGATCTGCAACGCTTCGCTGGATCCTCAAGAGTCGTGCGACTGCCGGAACGAACAGCAGGCCAGCCAGAGGACGGCGATCATGGGCACCACGATCCGCTCCCCCAGCCAGACCGCAGTCGTGCGACCCGATCGGAACCGCGGCAACACCGTCGCGCTGGCCCCGGGACGCCGCTTCATGGGTAGATAAACCCGGCAGCCATACATTAAACCGAAGGAGGATGAGACAATGCAGACAAACGACACGGCGCCCAGCCGGACGCCAGCCAAGAAAAAGGAGCGGCCCCAGTATACCGGCGGCCTGATCGTCAAGTGCCGTAAGTGCGGCCTGATCCGGGGCTTTTTCACACACAAGCCCATCGACCATTATCACTGTTTTGAGTGTGGGAAATACACCCCGCTGCCGCCGGAGCTCAGAGCGGTCGAGGTACGCTGTGAGTGCGGCAAATTCTTCAAATACCAGACCAACATCACGGATCCCGCATTTGACGCCACGTGTGTGGAGTGTGGCGCCCCGGTCGCTGTCGGGTATAACGAGAAGCTCGGCCGCTATCTCACCATCATGGACGATTGTTCGGGCGCTGGCCATGACATGAGACCATAAAGCGAGCGCAGACCGACACGGTATCAGCATCCTGCTGGCTGACACCATACCCCATAAGCAGGAACACCATAAAACGGGCACAGCCCACATGAAAGGAAGGTAAACCCCATGACAAACCAGACCATGACCATCAAAACCGCGCAGGAGAAAAAGGCCACGATCCTGAAGCTGCTCGAGGAGCTCAGGGACGGCCTCCGCGATGCCCCGCATGAGGCACTTCAGCAGGCAACCACCAAACACCAAAACGCCGTCCGACGCTACGAGGACGAGAGCAAGGACGCGGCCAGCAGCGCAGCCGACAAGGCGGCCGAGCTCCAGAAGGAGAAGCGGCTGCTCGAGGAGGAAGCTGTCAAGAAGGCCACAGCCCTCGAGAAGCTGGCAGGTAACGAGAAAGAGTACAACAAGCTCGACGACGAGCTGACCACTCTCTACGGGAAGATCAGCAAACTGGAGCGCCGGGCCGCAGCTCTGACGGATGGCACCCTGACCGATCACCACGGGAGCGATGAGGCGTATCAGGCTGTAAGCGATACCTATGAGGATCTGCTGAAAGCCATCGACACCGACAGCGACGCAACTACGGCATACCTCGGCATTTTGGGCGAGATAGCCGACCTCATAACCAAAGACCGGGGCCCCGCTGAGCTCAGGGCGCAGCGCAAGTCCGTACCCGATGCCATAGCCCGGAAGCGAGTGAGCATCGAGGAGCAGCACAACGGCCCGATCGATGTAACCGGCCACCACGCCGGCAGTGATGACGATGCCAAGCTGCGCTTCATGAAGGGCAACATCAGAGGGATCGAGAATACCCCCGCTGGTCGTGCGTTACTGAAGCAGAAAGGAGGAAAAGCATAATGTTGACATACAAAGAGTTCCAGAACCTCACAGATGACGAAAAGCAGGCCGCCCTTCTGGCCATGAAACCCGGGCCCGGCGCTTCTGCCGACGAGCAGGCCCGCTTTGAAATATTCCGGCGCATAGCGCTGGGGCACGAGCTGACCGAGGAGGAAAAGGCTGGTATTGAAGCCGGCGCTCTCTACAACAGCCTAAAGAACCCCGGCAAGCAGTAACAACCCACAGGCCGCCGCCGGATCCGGGAGCGGCACACCTCCCTCCCGGCCGGCGGGCAGGCTACCAAATAACCGGCACCACGCCGGAATGAAAGGAACGAGCAAACCATGGAAAAGCTCATAAATCTAAACAGAGGCCAGACCTTCACCTTCGCCGGGCACGAGTGGATCATTCTTGAAACCTGCCACAGGGCGGCATTGGTACTCATGAAAGACCTCGCCAAGTACAGGGCGTTTGACCGACAGGATCGGGCTGACTGGCGCGACAGCAGCGCCCGCAAATTCTTGAACATCGTATTTCTCGAGGAGCTGGAAATGGCAGCCGGATATCAGGCCAACAGGATCCTGAGCATGGAGGTCGATCTAAAGGCAGCAGATGGCACCTTCAGAGAGAAGTCCGTCGACCGCGTGGCCCTTCTGACGATCGAGCAGTACCGTCGGCACCGCGACATCATCAAGCCGATCGGTACAGTGTGGTGGACGCTGACACGGGAGACTGCTGTGTCGCATGACTACCTCCTTGCCATACGGAGCGATGGTACCATACTCAACCGGGCACTTGCTCATTATAGCCATACTGGCATACGTCCCACACTGCTCCTCGCATCCGACACGCTGGTCGATGTCATCGAGGACAGCACACAAGGAACACCCATAGAGGCGATAGCGGCCACCGAGGCCGATCACATACTACAAAAGGAGACGGCCGACGTCATCGCCGTCGCAGCGGCCCGCTAATAGGCAGGCCAGACCACAGCCCCGGGAGCGGGGCATCCCTCCTCTCTTACTGACGAGAAGGTGACGTGCCTCGGCAGGCAGGCCGACCAGATCAACCGCCCGTGGGCCTTCAACACGAGCGGGAGACTCTGGCCACATTGAGAGAGTGAGAACATCCAAGGAGGTGCAGTATGAAAATAAAGCAAAACATCGGCGGCATCAAGTACGAGCTCGTAATCAAGAGCAAGCTGGAGGCCGCCATCCGAAAGCAGGCACGGGAGATCTCCGAGAAGTTAGAGACTCTCAAGAGTATCGCCACTGGCGGCGCCCCGGATATAATTCTCGAAAAGACAAAGAACTATTTCCGCGGGAAGGTGCCCAAGCAAGCCCTCAAGGCATTTGACGATCTGAAGGGCATCTATGTAGGCGCCGAGAAGGCCGTGCAGAACACGGTGAGCGATACCAAGAGCCGCGGGCCCGGGTGGGTGGCGCAGATAGTGACCGAGGTCTACAACATCAAAAAGACCGAGATAGTCCCCTCAAAGGCGGAGTCAGGCAAGCCCAAGAAGATGGCCGGCACCATCAAAGTCGAGGGCGAGACCATGGAGAACCTGAGCCTCGTCTATACCGGCCGGATGCTGACACCCACCCACTTTGGCATGACACCCAAGAGCCCACCCAAGGGCAAGAAGTACACCCTGAAGCAGCAAGTCCTCAAGGGCAAGACCGAGGTCATCGGTCGGTACTACAATACCAGAACCCCGGGCGGCCCGTTCGCCAAGCGTTCCCACAACATCCTTATGGGGACAGGGAACGCCAAGGAGGGCGGCGTGAATTGGATCCCCTTCCAGCGTATGAGTGAGAGCCGCACCGACCTCAAGAAGTTTACGACGATCGCCATGCCTCAGATGATCACCAGTGAGCGCGTCGCGCCCAAGCTCACCGAGAAGTTAAACGAGGAGATCGGGAAAAGGTTTGACCATAACATGAAGCGGCAGCTCGGAACTAAACCCAAGTAACGTAGCAGAAGGGCCCCACCAGAGCGGCCATCACGCCACGCAGCAAGCCAAGGCCTACACCCAACACCAACGCCGCACTAAAACGATAAAGCAGCCGCAGGAGCGCCTACACGGGCACAGGCGACCGTCCAAGCGCTGGAAGGTACTGTGACACGACCTTTGCCCTTTGTGGTGCTGGCGAGCCCAAGAATCATCAATTTTTTAGGGACAATTTTTTGGGCACTTTGCTTTGTCCCGGATAGGTGTCAGCCTGAAAATACAGCCCACGTAGGCGAGAAATATAACCGTGGAGGGGTAAACCTTCCCACAAAATAAAAAGCAATACAGGCCCTCACAGGGGCTCAGAAAGGAGGTTAACTTTGGAGACTAAGACAAACACACCAACACCGCAAAAGAGGACGATACGCTTCATAGAGTCGACAATTCGCCGTGGCTTCCGGGAGGGGATGCAGATAATCCTCGATCAGGAACGCGAGGAACTGGTCGGCCAGCGTTTCGGGCGCCTCACAGTCGAGAGCGTTATATATTACGACACAAGGCACCGGGCGCGAGTGATCTGCCGCTGCGACTGCGGAGAGGCGGTCAACGTTCAAATGTGCGATCTCAGAGCAAGAGTAAAAAAGTCATGCGGCTGCCTCCTTCGAGATCTGGCCCGCGAGCACGCTATTGACCGCAACACGATACACAATGGCACGGGTACGCGCCTTTTCCGTATATGGACAGGGCTCCGGCAGCGCTGCCATAACCAGAGGAGTAAGGTCTACAAGGACTACGGCGGACGTGGGATCACGGTCTGCTCTGAGTGGGAGATGTTCATCCCCTTTCGAGACTGGGCTTTGGCCAACGGCTACCGGGAGGATCTGTCACTCGACCGGCTGGACAACGACGGCCCATATAGCCCCGGGAACTGCCGGTGGATAACGGCAGCCGAGCAAAACCTCAACAAGCGGAACAACACCCTCGTCGAGTACGAGGGGCAGCTCGTCCCGATCGCCGAGGCGGCCCGGCTCAGTGGCATCAACCACCAGACGATCAGCGATCGGCATAGGCGCGGCATAACCGGCCCCGATCTTTATCGGCCGGTATCCAGTCGCCACAATACCAAGAATTAAGCCAGCAAACACAGCACAGAGCCCACGAGGCTCAGGAAGGAGGCCATCATGTCAGAGAAAACGACATCCAAGCTCGTTGGCAGCTCCACGATTGCCCAGCTTTTCGGGGTGAGCATCCAGTGGGTGCAGACCTTGACCAGAAACGGTGTCATTCATGCCGTCAGCCGGCAGGGCGGGTATAAATACGACCTGCTGCCGACGATCCAGCGGTATATCAAACACCTCACGGAAAAGGCAGAGGGCAAAGCCGCCAAGGTCAACAAGTGGGAGGAGGTGAAGCTCGAAGCCGAGGCAGACCTGAAGCGCAGCAAGGCCGATATGGCCGCCCATGAGTACAGGCAACTCGAGAGCAACCTGATCCCGAGTGAGGTGGTCGCTGCCGGCTTCGATGACCTTATGGGAACGATCAGGCACGAGGCCGAGACTCTCCCTGACGTGATCGCTCCCAAACTCACAGGCATCCACAGCGCGGCTGAAGCCTCTGTTGTCATACAAACTGAAGTATATGCCGCCCTGAACAGGCTCGCCGAGTACAGGTACGAGCCCGACAGGAAAAAGGTGAACGAATAGGAGGAGAAAAAGATGATTAAAGTCAAAGTAGGCAGCGTCGCCCACCGGGTACTCATGGCGCTGCATATCCCATATGAAGCAGTCCCGAGGAACTGGCAAGAGGCGCTGTTCTGCACAGTTATGAGACTCAAGCGCCAGCACCACAATGGGCACGAGCTGGACGATGAGAAAATAGCTCCACTCCTCAAGCTCTTTGAGCAGGCCGTGGCCCGCGGCTGGTCGCAGGCGCCGGCAAATGAGACGCTGGCCTTTATGCTCCGCGCAGAGAACACGCCGGAAGAGGCCGCCCTGCTGATCGAGGCCCTCGCCGAAAAGGGATACATCACGGAGCAGGACTTCCATGAGTTGGTCTGGAGCACCATGCCCACGGCCTGATGCCCACCCACCAGTATGGCGACGCCGACACCGTCGCCCCCTCACTACATAACCGCAGCGCAGCCGCCTCACACGGGCACCGGTCAGACACCTCGGCCAAGGTGCCGACAGGGTGAGCATCACGGCGCGCGCTGCCTTCCTGCTATGCAACGACAGCAGGAGGTGAACATTATGACCAACGAAGAACTGGCCATCAGGATCAAGGCCGGCGAGTGTGAGCTGCTGCCCGAGCTATGGGAGCAGGTGAAATACCTGCTTTTCTTTATACTGCGCCGCATGTTTTTCGGCAGCACCACATACCAAGAGCGAGCTGCTTCGACCGGCGTCACGCTCGAGGATCTGGAACAGGAGTGCTATTTTGCCCTTCTCAACGCCATCGGAGCCTACGATCCAGATACAGGCTTTACGTTTTCGACATACTGCCGACTCTCGATTAAAAGCCAGATGCAAAAAGCCTTAAAAATAAGAATAACAAAGACAAGGGTATGGCAGAGCGGCGACGCGCTCAACAGAGCCGAGAGCATCGACGCCCCCCGGGGAGAGGATGGGGACATAGATCTCGCCGATATGCTCGCGGATCCGGGCTCGCTGCTTCCATATGAGGAGGTCGAGGACGATCTGGAGCGGCAGCGGCTTCACGAGCTGCTCGAGACATGCCTCCGTGAGTTGAAGGACGTCGAGGAGCAGGTGATCCGCAGCAGGTATTACAAGGATATGACGATGGAAGCCGTGGCCGCTGAGCGGTCGCTCTCAAGTGGACGGATCCGGCAGATCGAGACCAAAGCTCTCCGTATGCTCGCTCGGGACAGCCGGCTTCAGGCAGAGCGTCGCGACATCATCGACCAATACGCATACCACGGAAACCTCACCCGCTTTAAGAACTCCGGCAGCAGCTCGGTGGAGATAACCGTGGAGAAGCTGATCATGGCAGAAAAAAAGACCGCCGAAGCAGAGCAGCGGGCCAAGACGAGAAGCAAATGGGCAGACTTGTGGGCTGGGGTATAATGGGCAGAAAAAAGGCAGGCCCGACCGCCCGCCAATTTTCCGCTATGCAACTTAGCCAAATTATACCACAGTGAGGAGGAAATAACAATGGCGAGAACTGAAAACACCCGAGACCCCCGATCCAAGGCCATTCTCAGCAGCTTTTCGGATCTTCTCAGGGATAACGACGTGCAACTCAAAAGGCTGGAGCGATTGATGACGCTCCAAACCCCCACGGCATCCGATCAGATGATAGCGACCCTGTTGGAGCGGACGGTGAAGGAGGGCATGGCCAAGGAAAAAGAAATGCGGGACAAGGTTGAGAAGCTCGTGAACCAGCTCTCTGACCCAACCGAGCGCTATGTTGTGCGCCTCAGATATTTAGATCTGGCACGGTGGGAAGATATTGGCTACGCCCTATTCGGAGGAAACGGCGATTATACAGGCTTTAAAGGCCCATATCTCGCTAAAACCTTCAGGATCCACAGCAACGCCCTTCGGCACCTCGATGCCGTCCTCGACGCGGTCGACCGGGGCACCATAACGATATAGGGAGCCAACCGGCTTCACATCATCGCCCTCTCCGTCATCGGGGAGGGCTTTGTCGCGTTCTACGGCTGAGTAAGGCCAACGGCAGCGGACTGGATGACCTGCACCCTGTCCGGGCCTCTCCTACTCGCTCCAGACAGGCGAAAAAGGCCGGATCCGGCGGCCGTTAGGCAGCTTCGGCACAATGGCGGCGCCGGCGACCAAAAGCGACCAGCACGGAAAAGGGCCCGGATGCCCCGAGCCCGGAGTGGTTATTCGCTGACCACGCTGATCTTGAAGTATATGGTGCCGGTATATGTCCCCGGCACGTTGTCTTTTGTGACGATCGGCTCGAAGGCCAGCCACCCGTATGTATCGGCTGCCGGTCTGTCATTTTTGAACGTGGCGACAACTGCATCCTCTGGCCCGGTCAACACTTCCGAAGGGCGCGTGGAGAAATCTGAGGACGCCCCCCGCTTCAGGACGCACTCCATGCGGCCGTATGTAGTATCACCCTCGCTGTAGTAGAGGTAAAACAGTCCCTCGGGGTATTCGAATGTTCGGGCGGCGTCGATCGAGACGACCAGCCTCTCATTATCCGCAATATAATTGCTCTGCGTCGTGAAAACAATGTCATGCTCATAATTCAGTCCAACGCTCGAGGGTATGTTGACCATATAGGGGCCGGCCAGCGGATCAGACTCACTAGGGGCCGGATCGGGCTCAGCCGGTGGCTCAGGCTCAGCCGACGGCTCGACGGTATAGCTCAGGTCAAGGCTTGCCGAGTCCGCATTTTCGGCCGAGGCCGTTAATGGGAATATGCTGCAAAGCATGACGACAGCAAGGACAAGGGAAAAAGCTCTTTTTTTCATGGCTCTACCTCCAATTTAAATTTTATATCGGCTCCGTTCAGAGGATCCAGATCCTCAAAGTCGTAACAGGCGTAACGCAGCGTCGCGCCTTCGTATGTTCCGGCTGCCAGCGGCCGCTCCAGCTCGAACGACTCCAGCTTCTCGCCTGGGGCCAGCTTCGAGGAGTGATAGATCTCTGAGCCGTCCGGCAGGTACATGGTCAGGACAAAATAGCACTCATTTTTCTCTGGATTGTAGAGTGTGACCTCTTGAGCGGTCTGGCCTGCCTTTATGGTCATGCGGTCAAAGCCGGGGATCGCAATAGAACCCACATCCTGAGCCTGTGCGAGAACCGTCTCCACAGAGGCTGGGGCTGTAATGGCCGTCTGCTGGCCAAGGTGAAAGCCGATAGCACCCGCCCCAGCGATGGCGGCTACGGCGCATAAGGCCGCGGCAGCGATTAAAATATGCTTTTTCTTCATCAGTCTCCTCCTTTACTTTGGTTTACTTCGGTATGTAAAGAGCATACCGCCCCGGCGTCATCGTGGACAGGCGAACCGGGTGGGTGTTTTCCGACACGCCAGCGCCGGATCGTCGAGTCGTCTGCCGGGCAGCTCTCCGATCGGCCGGCCAGCACGTCGTCAATTAGTGCGGCCTCATAATGCTTTTTGGGCTGCATGATGTCCGGGGCCTCAAGGTGGAGCTTGCCGCAGCTCGGGCAGCGGAGACGCCGCAGCAGGAACCAGCGGGCTACCCCGGTACCGTCAATCACATGGCGCCGCCTCGTATCATACCCGGAGAGCAGCAGGCCGCAGTCCGGGCACAAGGGCGCCTTCTGGCCACGGAGTCGATAAGCGCCGCGGGGCTCGTCGTATTCGATGGTGTACTGGGTAGCGATGATCATGGTCTACCTCCTCTCTCCTCGAGTGACGTCGATATTGACGCCATCACACTCGGATCGGAGGCCGAACCGACTCACCAGCCGGAGGATGGAAGGCACAGATCACCCACCCGGTACGCCTTCACTACCGGCCGGCCGCCGCGGTACTATGGACTCAAACATCGAAGCAGAGGGGGACGAGCACATGGAGTACGGCAGGCTGGTGGCCACAAGGGGGGTGGCCGATGAAATGGAGAGCGATCCGATGTTCGCCCGGGAGATCTCGGCTGCCTTCGATCGATACCAGCGGAACGACTGGGGCGACCTCTGCCCCGAGGACAGTGAGCAGAACGATCAGGCGGTCAAGGTCGGCGAGAGGGTGCTGGCCGCATACCCGACCAGTAGAGGCACAATCTGGATCATCACCGAATGGGATCGGAGCGTCACGACGATCCTATTCCCGAGCGAATACTGATGGGGAGGCTGGAGCTCACGGCTCCGGGCTCCGACCTGTTGGCGCCAACAAGACGGTAAATAAAGCAGAACCCGCCCGAGGAGAAGCCCCGGACGGGCCTTTTGTGTTCTGGATGCTTCAGTTCTCTGGACATCCGTCTGACATCGGCAGGACGTCCGCACGACGTCCAGCGTACGCAGCAGCAAGATGAAAAAAGAGCGGGGCCCCAGTGTGGGGTGCCCGCCCTCTTGTTATGATTACTATGGGAGTCGGTTGAAGCGACGCCCTTCTGCGCTTCCTATATTTTAGTACCATCTGGAAATTCAAACGCCGCAGAATACACAGCCCCCAACGCTTTGGCGATATTTTCAAGCTCAGAAGTAGAGAATTTATCTGTTTTCATCCGTTGGTTAAACGCCTGCGGCGTCGTTCCGATCTCTTTAGCCAGCCATGCCTCGCTTTTCCCTTTGTATGCAATGGCCATCTTGATTTTTTGTGCATTCGTCATCATTATCACCTCTGTCTACAGTATAGGCTATATTTATCCATGCGTCAAGGAAATTCTGTATATTATAAACCAACCATTGATAATATACAGGATAACCTTTAAGAATAACCTTGACATTATAAAGGAAAACCTTTATAATCATACTCAAGAGGACAGCAAATCAAGTGCGTCGACCACATGGCCGGCCGAAACGAAAGGAGCAATACCATGGAAAAACACGAATTTGACAAGCTGGTCGGTATAACCACCGCCCCCGAGTGCTATGAGCGCATCGAGTATGTTTACATGAATAGCGAATTTTTCAGCAACAAGCAGCAGATCGCTGACTTCTACAAGGCGCACGACATGGCAGGCATTGAGCGGATTTACAAGGGGATCATCACCCATAAGGAAGCTATGGAGAAGCTTGAAAACGAAGTCGCTACCCTGAAGGCCGAGCTCGCTGCCATTCAAAAGCCGGCAACTCCCGCGGAAATGTCCGACGAGTTCATCACCGATCTCGCCATTTTCTCCAAGGGCTATGTCGAAAACATCCGAGCCGCATTAGTTCAAAATGCTGGCAACATAGTCAAAGACGCCACTCTCGTCCGCTTGCTGCACGAATACAGCACACGCACGCAAGAGGAACAGGCAGAGTACGAAAAAGCGGTTAAAGACTCAGTCCGGCACGGCTTCGAGTTCAGGCCATCAAACAACTGCCTAACACACGCCAGCAGCTACCGCGACGTGATCGGCGACCTACTGAGGCCGTACTGGGAAGGGATGGCCGCGCGATAAGGCCATCAGCCCGCGACCAGTCAAAAACAAGCAAGGAGGGATTCGATGCAGGACGGTAAAGCAATTCAAACGATCCAGCGGTCTCACCGGCTCACCGTCCAGCTAACACCTGACGAGTGGGCAGGCGTACAAACAGCAGCAGCTCGGCTCGGTACCACCGTTCCGAAGCTGGCGGCCTTCATGTTGAGTATGGCAGCTGGCCAGCTCTCCAACTCGGTCGGAATGGGTGGGCACGTCGTACTCTTTAACAACGGCATAGTGGCTAATAGTATCAGCGGCAGCGTAGCCATTGCCAACAACGTCAGTAATTCGAGCATTGTCATGAATAACACCGCGGCAGGTGATATTTCCGTCAACAGAAGATAAGCAGAAGTATGAAAAGATACCGGCCACAGGCCGGACAAAATCAAAGGAGGAAAAACCATGTTCAACAACTTAATCGAGCTTTATTACGAGTATTCAAACACAGAGGCATCCAAGACCTTCGACCAGAGCATCTTTGACGCTGCGTACGATGAAGCCGTCGCCGTCTTTACGGCCGGCATATCTGGCAAAGAGACCATGACCGAGAGGGACATCGACAGTGCCGTGAAGTGCGCTATGGGCAACGCAAAGACGCAGGGCTTTATCGAGGGCTTTGCCTACGCCTCGAAGCTGTGGGCAGAAATCTCGGGCAAATAGCCAGCAAGACAGGCGCAGCCTCCTCGAACTGGTGGACTGCTCCTCTCTAGTTTGTGGTAAAATAAGACAGGCCCTTCAGGGCCGTGGGTGCCGGCGGTCGACCTGCCGGCCCACAGGAAGGAGGAAGCGCATGAGCAAGACCTTGCACGTGATCTGTCCCATTTGTGGCATCGACAACACCCTCGGAGGCCGATGCGATTGCCAGAAAATCAAGGTCGACCTGATACCCAAGCATGAGATTGACCTTCTGGCTCGCACGGTACTCAAGGCCACAGCCAGAGCCTTCGAGGATCCGGCCGTCCGGGCTGACTTCGAGCGCTGGCAGGCAGAGCGGCAGCGGAACGAGCCACAATGAGCACCAAGACCAAGAGCGGGCACCTCATACACCGAGGGCCCGCCCTTTTCTTTGGCCCATGGCCGCCAGCTCGGGGATCCGGCTGCCAACACCATCGTTTCAAGCGAGGGTGATGGTGCAACGCTTCACGACCCCGTCCGAACACCCACAGGACGCCTCAGATCATGAGCTCCAAGAAGGGGAAACACCCCGGGATCTGGTGCTTATTCTTGGTGCTTATTTGGTGCTTATAAACACCAAAACAGCCCGAAATAGAATTTTTTACATCGTGATGAAAACCCCGCAAAGCGCGATATTACTGGATAATTCTGAACAGACCGAAATACATCAAAATGGAATATTCTAATTCGTAATCAGCAGGTCAGCGGTTCGATTCCGCTTACCAGCTCCAAGAAAATCACCTATTTCAATATTTAGGTGGTTTTTTTATTATAATAAAAATCGCTGAAAATGATACGAAATTTTAACGGTAACTATCAAAAAACTAACACGAGTAAACCGAATGCTTCGCTCAGAATTGATTGTATTGATGCTATAACTATTATCCAGCTATTTTTATAAAATTAATAAGTTAACCAAAAGGCATAAGCAGCTAATTTTTATATCACTTTCGCTATTGCCTTTTTATTTTGCTTGAATTTTATAACAAATCAATAAGTTGATATATTTACAAATATTGTATAGAATTAGTAATAATACGAATAGTATTAAAATTTTTGAATTGAGATTTATTTACTGGAGATATATGAAAAAGAAAATTATATCCCATTGCAAATTTCGATAGAATTCATATTAACCCAACCCATAAGTCCGAAACTAGCACTTTGCAAGAGGATAATATAATAAGCTCTTGGAAATAAGGCTCATCCTAACCGAATAAAATTCTAAAATTTCCATAATGAATTCACTTAAAAAATTTCACATAATTTGGAAATAGGTTGCGATTGTAAACTTCTGCCGTTATTTTTTGACTTAATATAAATTAACTAATTTCTTGGGAGGTTATGTAATGAAAGATTATCAGCTAAAAGATGAAATATTATCATCATGGAGAAGGTGTATAGAAAATAATCTTCTACCACAGCAAAATGTACCTATTTTTAATTATGAAGTAAAAGAAATAAAGAAGATGTTGGATAAAAACAAAATCTTTATATCAGTTTTTGAAGAAGCATTGGATAATATAGAAAGTGAAAATATTGATAAATGTCTTTTTTTATATTATCAGATGTTAACAAAGTCGCTCTTAAGCTTTTCGGAAACAAAAAACTCCTATCCCATGCACAGAAATCACTAATACAAACAGGAACAAGTTTTGATGAGTTAATAAGCGGTACAAACTCTATAGATTTGGCAATGAGACTTAACACTTGTTGTTATATGCTTCCTGAAAACAACTACTGTGATTTTCTTAGGAAGTGGTATATGTTTACTGCGCCAATTATGACGAAAAATGAAAATCTGGGGTGTATAAGTATACTTTCCCAAGAGAATTGCATTAATCAAGATATAGCTATAATAGTCAGGCTCCTGTCTTATAAAATCTTCGATGAATACAAAAAAAGAATAAAAGTAAATAACACCGACGTTAAGCTAACTGATAGTCAAATAAAGATTTTAAAAATACTTGCCCATGGCTGTACTGACAAATGCATTGCAATGGAACTGGGTATAAGTCTTGGAACTGTACGGTATCATAAAACAAATATTTTCAGGAAATTAAATGTTGAAAGCTGTGTGCAAGCTTTAATGAAAGCACTTAAATATGGAATTATATCCGTGGATGATGTTGAGTTATAGATGGAAATACCACTGTATTATAATCTAGTCAGTAAATAAAGCTGGAGGTTACTAGAGCATAATACAGTGGTATTTATTGCATATTATGATATAATTTGTAACAAAAGATAAAAATATCAGATTTTTTATAGAAAGATGGAAATGATATGAGGCAAGAAAGCACTTTGAACGTAACTGAAGAAAAAAAGAGTTTTACAGACATTGTGATTTGCTTTGCAAAATTAATACGTGTAAGGCAATGGTCGAAAAATATTTTTGTGTTTTCAGGGGTACTGTTTCCGTCAGGTTTACCTGAACTAGTTCAGGTAGCTAAACTAATCCTTGCTTTCTTTTTATTTTGCGGAATTTCAAGTTCAGTATATATTATTAATGACATAATTGATTTAGAAAAGGATATGCTGCATCCAGTAAAAAGGTTCAGACCTCTGGCTTCAGGCAAAATAAAAGTCAAGATTGCTTTGGCGATTTTTTATATAATCTGTCCTGGTACTGTAGTACTTTCCTTTATTCTTAACAAATACTTTGGAATAATTATATGCGTATATTTTCTTATGAATTTAGCATATTGTATGAAACTGAAAGATTTTGTTTTTATTGATTTATTAATTATTTCTTTTGGTTTTGTTCTTAGGACTTTATCAGGAATAGTATTAGTTAATGGAAAAAATTCGTTCTGGTTATTATTAAGTATCGCTTTTCTTTCATTATATCTTGGAATTAATAAACGAAAAAAGGAATTAATTACACTGGAAGTGGATTCTAAAAAACATAGAAAAAATCTTGGCGAATATTCTATTGGATTAATTAATGAAATAATTCCGATGCTGACAGCCTGTACTGTAATATCTTATTCTTTCCACACTTTGTATGAAGTAAAGGTAAAGTATACTATTCTAACAATTCCTATAGTAGTATATGGAATTTTCAGGTATCAGTATCTTACAGATAAAGCCGGCTTAGGCGAAAGTCCTGAAATGGTATTACTAAAAGACAGACCGATAGTTTTGGCTATATTGGTGTGGGGAGTTATATACATTTCGGCAAAATTACTGACAAACAGTTTAGCCTAGTACAATAAGTATAATTTAAGGAAAAGGACGAAACAATGACATTTACAAAAGAAATAATAGAAAACGTTAAGGGAAAATCCGTCAAATTACTTCGCAACAGTGAAATACGAGCATTTATTGAGAATTTAGGTATTGTTTTTATTTTCAGATTTACATCTGCAGTTTTAAGTGTTATTGGTTTGGTCTTGGCAGCAAGGTATCTTGGAGCAGTTTCAGTAGGAAATGTCACACTGATTCAAAATACTGCTTATCTTCTTTATATTCCAATGTGTTTTGGTATAAACATTTCAGTTATAAAATTTTTGCCTGACTGTAAGAATGAAGAAGAAACTGAGATACTTCTGGGCTCAATTGGTGTTTGGAGTTTAGTTTTAACAGTGATATCAGTAATTATATATGGTTTGTTTCATCCAGCAATTAACAAGGCATTAGGGTTTTCTGGAATACAGTTATTATTAACTGTGATTATGGCTGTGACAATAAACTATTCAATGATTACCGAGGCAATTTTAAGATCAAGAAAACAGTTTTTAACCTTGGGAATTATTAAGATGGTAAGTTCACTAATATTTTTCACATTTACGTTGATTTCAAGTCTTGTTTTGAAAAATTATCTTTATTTTGTTTATGGGTTAATTATTAACCAGTTTGTTGCGATAATATGGTCTTTAAAAACTATAAATATAAAAAAGTTTAGATTTTCAATGGATATTTCAAAAAGGGCATATAAATATGGAGCAATTAATATGGTCAGCGGTGCTTTATCTTACATCATGTTCAACAGTGACCTATATATCGTTAATCATTTCTGTTCGGATTATGATGTAGGTATATATTCCCTTTATCAGGTAAATGTTAAAAACTTTTTTAACCTTATGTTTCATGAGATATTTGCAGTAGTATTTTTGCCGACTATTGTTCGGATGGATACTATGAAAATTTATAAAAGGATTAAGTCTCTTATACCTATTATGCTTCCAATTGCTATAATTGCCAACATGGCTCTTAGTATATTTATGCTTTTATTATATGGAAGGGATTATAAAATCAATTGGATATATATACTGCTTATTTCGGTAAGTTTGGGTTTCCATTTTCTGTATTATGTATTTAATTCAGTATTTACTGTCGAGGGTAAAAAAGGAGCTTTACTTTGCATGAATGTATTAGGTTTGCCTATGCCGGTGCTAATATTGATAAGTATTGTATTAACAAGAGCATGGGGCATAACCGGAGAGTTAATATCATTACTGATTACTCAGTTGACGCTAGTTGGTGTGTTTTTATTTATCATAAAATTTAAATACCTTAAAAATATAAAAACTCATATTAAATATTGAAGTAGTCTTCAATAGTGAAAGGAGAAAAGATGAATAGCAAACCTTTAGTTTCAGTCATTATACCTAACTATAATTATGAGAAGACTTTGCCAAAGTGTTTTGAAGCACTGATGAATCAGACATATAAGAATTTTGAAATTATATTTGTAGATGACGGCAGTACAGATAATTCCATAGAAATAGCTAAGAAATATCCATGTAAAATATTCAAAACACCTAAAAACGGAGGCGTAGCGGCGGCAAGAAACCTTGGGGCTGAATATGCCTCCGGAGACATTTTGTTTTTTCTAGATAGTGACGTTGCTTTGTATAAGGATGCAATTGAAAACACATTGAAAGAATTTGAAAAGGATACGTCCCTTGGTTCTGTATGCGGAATTTATTCAAAGGACCCACTGTTTAAGGGAGGTTGGGCGAAAGATTATCGAACCCTTCAAGGACACTATTGGAGGATAACTTCCGTAGGTTATGTAACGGCGGGTTTCTTCTCATTGGGAGCTGTAAAAAAATCAGTATTCCAAGAACTGAAAGGATTTAACGTTAATCTCAGTAATACGGAAGAGATTGAATTTGGTAACCGACTTAATGAAAAATACCGTCTATTACTTACCGATAAGGTGGTAGGTTGTCATGACGACGAAGAGAGACTGAAAACTCTTGCAAGAAAAATGCATATCAGAGCTATTCAAAGGATACCTTTCTATTTGCACAGGAAGAAACTTACAAAAGGGTTTGAAACCCCTTTGAGAGGCCTTGGCATGTTAGCTGTAGGTTTAAGTACGTTGGCGATTCCAGCTACAATATTCAGCCTGTATTTTGCAGCTTTATTTTTGGCTTGTGTTCTGGCTTTTGTATTTTCAGATTTTGGACAATACAGGTTTGTATATAAGGAAAAAGGATTCTTTTTTACTCTGATATTTATAGTATTTCATTGGATAATTACGGCTGTTGCTTTTTGGGGATTTGTCAGAGGTGCTTTAAGCATGATATTTAGCAGCAAATTTCGTAAAAAATATTCTTATGAGAGGTAAGCAAATGAAAAAGAAAGTTCTTATAACCGGAAATAACGGGGTTTTGGGCAGAAATCTGGTTAAGTATTTACATAAAAACGGAAAGGAAAATTACGAACTCATTCTCTTTGACATAAATCAGAATAATTCTGAATTTTCAAACTTCCAAGCATATAAAGGTGATATAAGAAGAAAAGAAGATATAGAAAAGGTTATAGGTGGTATTGATATTGTGGTTCATTGTGCCGGAGCATCTCCTTCATATGAAGAATCTCAGATATACGACATAATTATAAACGGTACAGCTAATTTATTGGAATGTGCATTTACTAAAGGAAATGTAGAAAGGTTTGTTTACATATCATCCACCTCCGTATATGGAGTACCTGAAAAGGCTCCAATATATGAAACAGATGAAGTTAAGCCCTATGACCCATACAACAGGAGCAAGATAGAGACAGAAAGACTTTGTGACCATTGGAGATCAAAAGGTCACTGTGTCAGCGTGCTTCGTCCAAGATCATTTTTAGGACCTGAAAGACTTGGAACATTCGGTATACTTTATGAATGGGCAAGTGAAGGAAGAAACTTTCCAATGTTGGGTCCTGGGAAAAACAGATACCAATTATTGGATGTGGAGGACTTGTGTCAGGCAATTTATTTGGCTATGTCAGTAGATGCTAGCAATGCTAATGACCTTTTTAACATCGGAGCAAAAGAGTTTTCAACTATAAAGGATGATTACCAATCTGTACTTGATGCTGCAGGTTTTAATAAAAAGATAATATGTTTTCCTGCAAAACCAATGTTCTTTATTCTGAATATTCTTGAAAAGTTAAAGCTTTCACCTTTTTACAAAAGGCTTTATCTCAAACTCAACAGAAACTACTATGTTTCTATTGAAAAGGCAGAAAAAAAGCTAGGTTATAAGCCCAAGTATTCCAATAAGGATTCTTTGGTAAGAAATTATCGTTGGTATCTTGAAAACAAAAATAATATTGGTAATAAACCTGGGGCAAGCAATAATGTTGTTTGGAACCAGGGAATATTGAAATTTGCAAAGTACTTTTTTTAATTGATTTCAAAAGCTTAATATAAACGGCAACTAAAAATTGGGGGGAGTTACATATGAAGGATGATAAAGAACTAAAGCTATTAACAATTGAAGATGGACACAAAATGAGTGAGAAAGAAAACCTGAGACTATTTAAAAAGCATATAGGGAATAATCTAGGGAAAACTCTTGCTCTATTAGGATTTGCAGATGCTATTCCGGTAGAAGCCAGCGGAATGTACATAACCCTGAATGATGGCAGGAAAATCCTTGATATGACAGGACATGTGGGTGTATTGGTTGCTGGACACAACCACCCAAGAATTATTGAAGCAAGGAAAAAATGGGCTGAAGAAAGACGATTAGAGACGTGGAAATTTTTTCCATCACCTTATCAAGGAGTACTATGTCACAATCTATCACTTATTTTTCCTGAAGATTTGGAAGTTGTTTTCTTTTGTAATAGTGGTGCAGAAGCAAATGAAGGTGCATTGAAACTTGCAGAGAAATACAGTGGAACGTCAAGAAAAAATATAGTATTCACAGATATTTCATTTCATGGAAAGACTCATGCAACACTTACTGTATCCGGCTCTGAAAAAAATCAGAATCATTATTTTAATAAGATTGAAAATTGCATAATGGTGAAATATGGAGACATAGATGATTTTAAACGAGTCATTGAGGAGAATAAAACAGGGAGAAATTCTACAAAGATAGGCACTTTTATTGTGGAAGCCATAAGAACAGAAGGGGTTGTAGTTCCTGATAAGGAGTATTTTAAAGAAGTTAGAAGGCTCTGTGATAAATATGATATTGTTCTTATAATGGACGAGATATATACCGGATTCGGTAGAACTGGTAAATGGTTTGCTTTTGAACATCAGGAGATATGCCCGGATATCGTTTCTTTTTCCAAAGCATTTGGAGGTGGTAAAGCAACATTTGCAGGGTTTATTACCAGACCCAGAATTTTTAACAAAGCATATTCCAAGCTAAATGAAGCAACTCTGCATTCAACTACATATAACGGCTACGGAGAAGAGGTTGCTGCTGCAATAGAGGTACTTCATATTATAAAAGATGAAAAACTGGTGGAAAACTCAAAAGAAATGGGAGACTACCTATTAAAGGGGCTTTTAGAAGTAAAACGGGAATTTCCAGATATTGTAGCTGATGCAAGGGGAATTGGACTGCTTACTTGTATAAAGTTTCATAGTAGAGCTGAAAAAATATTGAAGTTCTTTTCAAGTACTGGAAGCGAGTTAGTTGAGAAATTTGTAACAGGTTCAGTAATGACATCAATGCTGAAGGACTATAATATCTTGCTTAATACTCCTCCTCATGATTCAAGCCAGTTACTAATAACTCCAAGCTTAATTATTACTAAAGAGCAAATAGATTATTTTATAGATTCTCTTAAAAAAGTATTAAGTGACAATCTTTGGAAGGTAGGATTTGATTATATAAAAAGGCTCAACAGCTAAGTAGGAGTCGAAAGCAAAATTCAGGGGGAAAACATGAAAAAAGCAAGTATTGTCATTCCTACAAAGGATAAATTATCAAGGCTGCGTCTGATTTTAAAGGCTTTAGAAGGACAAGTTGATGATACTATAGAGGTAATTATTGTTTTTGACGGTTGCAGTAAGGATACTCTTAAAAACTTTGAGGGGATAAGACTAAATTATACACCTATAAAAGTAATTCACGAAAAGAATGTAGGACGTGCAAAAGCTCGAAATTCAGGGATTTTGAAAGCATCTGGAAATGTAGTAATTTTTTTGGATGACGATAGAATCCCAGCTCCGGATTTTGTTTACAAACACATTATGAGCCACCAAAAAGGGCGTTATGCAATAGTTGGAGAAAGAAGAGATGTAAATTACTCGGAGGAAATACTGGATAAATTCTATAGTGATGGTATTACTAAATCAGATTATGGCCGTATTGAAAGGGATTCCGTAACTGAAAGATTTAATTTTTTGAAAAAAACAGCCCGGATTATTTTAGGTCAGTATATTGAGTGTGTAACCTTTAGTACAGGTAATTCTTCAGTTCAAAGACAGGACTTACTGAATGTAGGAATGTTTGACGAGAATTTTACTGGATGGGGGATGGAGGACACGGATTTAGGATACAGGCTTTATAAATCCGGAGTAAAGATTAAAAGAAATTATTCTATAGTGAACTATCATCTGGTTCATCCGGTAAATAGTATACAGCAAAATAATGAAAACCGAAGAAACGTTAATTATTTTATCAGTAAAATAGAAGGGGATAAGGCAGCTATACGTATGACGAAACTTTTGCACCGTATTATATATAAACAACGGTTTTAAACTATAATCCACTTTAGGTTAGATTTGGAGGTTAAGTTTGTGCTTAAAAAAAATATACATAGAATAATAACAGTGCTGACATTTTTATGGCTGGCTTTCATTACTCTGCATATTATTCTGACAGGGAGAGTATTCTTCTGGAATTTTCCTGCAAGTTCACCTACATTTTTATTTACAATTATTTCTTTACTACTTCTTTTATACTA
Source organism: Ruminiclostridium josui JCM 17888 (assembly GCF_000526495.1). Lineage (NCBI taxonomy): Bacteria > Bacillati > Bacillota > Clostridia > Eubacteriales > Oscillospiraceae > Ruminiclostridium > Ruminiclostridium josui. Next base: position 172,730 of record NZ_JAGE01000002.1, read on the forward strand.
TTTATTTCAAAAAAAGAAGAGGCCATTATACTTGGTAATAGTATCTATTTGCTTAATAATGTCATTAACGCAGCTTGATATAAATTTAATCAGTAAAACAGAAGATAAAAATGGGATAGAAGATTATTCACCTATAAAGGTGGTTTGCTGGAATACAAATTTATGGGATCAGGATAAGGACAAGGATGAGTTTTATTCATTTATTAAAAAACAGGAAGCAGATGTGTATCTTTTACAGGAATATCTGCACTATAAAACCGATGAAGACAGTGGTCAACCATATAGACTTTGCAACATCGTTCCGGGATTTCCTTTGCACTATATACATTTTGATGACAGCGAAAGGATTAGGCAAGAATTTCCAGGATATTATTTTTCTATAGATAATCAATTTGTAATAATTTCACGTTTTCCAATAAAGAAGTCTTATACTGATTATTCCGAGCAATATGCCGTAACCGATGTAGACATAAATGGAAGAAATGTCCGGTTTTATAATGTTCATATGCTTCTTCATATTGAAACAACCAATCCTCTGAAACCATATTTTTATGATGCACTGCATAGAAGATTTTTGGCCAGAGAAGTTGGGTTTAAGAACTTGAAGAGGGATTTAAAGAACGAAAAATCAGATTATTTTGTTGCAGGAGATTTTAATTCTACAAAGGCTATGGGTGTGATGAATGATCTCCTTAAGGATCATATTGATGGGGTCAGGTATTCTAATGATATTTTTCCTTTATCATATCAATTGTACGGGTTTAAACTATGGAGAATTGATTTTACATTATTGCCAAAATCAAATGATAACATAAGATTTAAAACATATGAAACTATATCTCCTGACACTTTATCCGATCATGACCCAATTGTTTTATCACTGGATGTAAAAAAGTAAATTAACTATGAAAGAAGTGATTAAGTGACTGATAAAGCAAATTTTCCCAAGATAAGTGTATTAATGCCTGTATATAATACTTCAAAATATTTATCGAGAGCTCTGGACAGCGTATTGGCTCAAACTTTTACAGATTTTGAAATTATAGCAGTAGATGACGGTTCAACAGATAATTCATTGGAAATACTCAAAAGATACAGCAGTAAGGATTCCAGGGTGAAAGTTTTTCAGAATGAAAAAAACATGGGAGTAAGTTTTTCTCTAAATCATGCAATTAGTCATGCCTCTGCGCCTTTAGTAGCACGTATGGACTCGGATGACATTATGGTAAAAGACAGACTTGAGAAGCAATTTGCATACATGAAGCAGAATCCGGACTGTGTGGTACTTGGGGGACAGGAAATGTATATTAATGAAGATGATGAAATAGTTGGAAATACCAGATATCCTTTGACAGATACAGAAATTAAAAAGAAGTTTTTTCAGTTCCAGCCCATAGCAGACCCAACAAGTATGTATAACCGAGCAAAAATTCCTCCGGAAGATTTTTATTTTGATGAAAGCCTTACAGTAGCGGAAGGTTTAGATTTGAATTTCAGGTTATTTAAATACGGAAAGTTTGCTAATATAGAAGATGCAATTGTACTATACCGACAAAGACCGGGTTCACTTTTTTCCACGAACATGAAAAGAACATTCAAATTCATATCAATGGTACGAAAAAGGGCAAAAAATCAATATGGAATAAAACCCCCGTTTACTGCAGGGATTATTAATTTCTCACAAAAAATAATTACTTCCGTTTTGCCTTTAAAGGTTGCTGTTAAACTAAATGATATTATAAAAAAGCTTACTGTAAAGGTATAAAAGATAATTGACTTTTAGTGCTATATTCAATACAATGTATATACAAACCATATTTCCCAAAATAAGTAATCAAACCTATATCACTTTTCTGTAAAATCATTTGATATATTAAGTGAAACAAGAAGGTTTGAAAAAGCAGAATATTAAGGAGGAAATATTAATGGAAAGAGCTAAGAAATACCTATCTGTTCTTATGGCTGTAGTTATCTTTTTAATCCTTATTGCTCCGGCAAAAGCAAATGCGGAAACACCAAGCACTGACATTGGAGTATCAAAAAGCTACACGCTTTTTGGTGATCTCAATAGTAATGGATACGTCGATTCTATTGATTATGCAAAACTGAAATCAATATTATTAGGTGTAGCTGAGCCGGGTACAGTCAATATGAAAGCAGCGGATCTGAATGGTGATGAGAATGTTAATGCTTTAGATTTAGCACTACTGAAAAAATTAATCACTGGAGAGATAAGAACCTTCCCTGTTGAATCGAAATATCCAAGTACCGCTAATAACAGCAGTACATTTCTTTTCCTTTTAGATTCCTATGATACATTTCAAATATCATTAAAGGAAAACGGGTCAACAGGTTATCAATGGGAATATACCATATCTGATTTCGATGGCGCTAATTTGATTTCTGAAGACAGCTATTGTTTTACACCTAATCTTGATGGTACCCCTATCCAAAAGGTATGGACATTTAAAGCAGTAAAATCTGGCAAGTATACAATTGAGTTTACGTACAAGCGGCCGTGGGAAACAGATGAAGAACCGCTGCAAACTTTCAAATATGATATATATGTAAGTGATGTTGGACGTACTATAGACGTAAAACAAGGGGAGTCATTTAACATAGCACTTGTTGGCGGAGGAATCTTCGGAGGTACTTGGAAGTATTCCAATACTGATGAATCAGCAATTTACCTACTCAATAAAGAAGTCTTTGAGGATCATCCGGGGATGGCTGATGCACTCAATTTAACGCAATGGACATTCAAAGCAGTGAAACCTGGAAGCTATAAGCTTACATTTCAAGGAGGCTCATTTTTTTCAGATGATTTGGAATTCGATATAAATGTAGCTTAAAGAAACACGATATTTATTAATTTTCATTATAGAAGCTATACAGTTTTTCCTTATGTTCAGGTACTGTATAGCTTTTCTTAAGTTGCTCTTGTTTTAATACTTATTAAAATATTATAATGAAATAGTTGTTTACAGCATAAAATTATAATTTATCATTTAAAGGGGTTACATATGAATTTAAAAGATAGATATATTGAATTATATAATACGTATATCAAACGTGAGGGAGCCGATAAACTTCTGGAATATATGCTGTCCAAATCAAGTGATTTCTTTACGGCCCCAGCAAGTACAAGGTTTCACGGCTCATATGAAGGTGGTTTGGTTGAACATAGTATAAATGTATATGAATGTTTGGTTGACTACCTTTCAAGGACAAGAGTAAAAAATATCTACGGTCTGAACTACGATTCAGAAACTATTGCAATAGTTGCACTTTTACATGATATTTGTAAAATAAACTGTTACAAACCGGGAACTCGAAATGTAAAGGACGAACGTGGAGTTTGGCAGACAGTTCCAACATACGAGTATGATGATAGACTGCCTTATGGACATGGTGAAAAATCAGTATACATAATAACGGGATTTATGAGGCTGACCAGAGAGGAAGCCTTTGCAATAAGGTATCACATGGGTTTTTCCGGCTGTGAAGATAAAAGATGCATAGGGGATGCATTTGAGCAATTTCCGCTGGCATTTGCACTGTGTACGGCAGACATGGAAGCTACTTATTTTATAGAAGGAAAATAAAGGGGATTATAAGGGATAACAATCAAAAAGTTCCCCAAAAGTATCACATTTTACGACTGAATGTAAAGTGATTAAATAAAATACAATATTTATTGTCCTATATTGACAAAACTCGCCGACGAATGTTATATTCTTTACAAGTAGAGATGAGATGAGACGAGTTTAGATTAGATGAGATGAGAAGCAAAAAAAGGACGAGTACGCCTGTTGTCTTAATAGGTTGTATTTTGTTTGGTTGTAAAAACTATATACGTAAACTCAAACCTCTACTAAAAAATATTGTTGGAGGTTTTTTTATGGAAAAAAGAGTGGTTATAAAAGAGAAAAAAGCTGGCCTTACCATTTCTGATGTAATTCTTGTAGGTGTGTTACTGGCAACAGGGGCTGTACTTAAGTTTTTTGTGGGTTCTATGTTTAATGCCGGTATGAAACCAAATTTTGTTATTGCAATGTATTGTTTAGCAATACTTATAATAAAACCAAAGCTATCTGAAGCTATAATTATAGGCATTATAGCAGGAGCTATCTGTCAGGTTCTTCCGGGTACACCATATATAAATTTAATAAGTGAACCATTAGGTACCCTTGTAATGTCTATTCTTATAAGCCTACCTCTGAAGTTTAAGCCCTATTCACTATTAAAACCCATATTAGGTACTTTCCTGAGTACTTTGGCAAGTGGACTTGCTTTTCTTGGGGTACTGTATATTGCATTTTATGCAGGTGCGAATGTAGAGACAATACCCTTCAGTGCATTTATAGTAATGATACTGTTAACTGCCGTAGTAAATGCAGTAATAGTTCAGATTCTTTATATACCTGTAAAACTGGCATTGGGACGTGGCAAAGATGATTGAGTTCAAGGATTTCTCATTTAAATACAAAACAGGTGAAAAGCCTGCATTAACAATAAAGAACCTCTCTATTCAAAAAGGTGATTTCGTGGGTATCATAGGGAATAGCGGAGCAGGCAAGTCAACCTTTACCTATGCAGTTAACGGAGTTATTCCCCATCACTATGAAGGTGACTTTTATGGTGAGGTCAGGGTGAAGGGGCAGGACACTGTTGATTTATCACCGACTCAGCTGGCATTGAGTGTAGGAAGTGTATTTCAAGATATTGACGGACAGATGGTATCTTCAGTTGTAGAAGATGAGATACTATTTGGTTTGGAGAATTTTGGAGTCCCTAAAGAAGAAATTGAGAAGAGAATAACAGATATACTTAAAATGGTAGGTATAGAAGATTTACGTTATAGAAACATCAACACACTAAGCGGCGGTCAAAAGCAAAAGGTTGCCATATCGGCTGTAGTTGCAATGATGCCTGACATACTGGTACTTGACGAGCCAACTGCCGAACTTGACCCACAGAGCAGCCTGCAGATATATAATATGTTGAAAATGCTTAACGAAAACCTAAATATAACAATTATAGTTGTTGAACAAAAAATAATGTTACTCAGTGAGTTTTCCAAGAGAATCATAGTTTTGGACAGTGGTGAAATCTATTTAGAGGGGACGCCAAAAGAGGTGCTGAGTGACACTACAAAATTGACTGATATTGGTGTTAACTGTCCAAGGGTATCTTCTCTGGCAAACAATCTTAAGCAGCGAAAAATATATAATGGACCGGTTCCCGTCAATTTAAATGAGGCCGAAACCATGGTAAGGAGTGTACTTGGGTGATAAATTTCAATAACGTGTGTTTTGCCTATGACAAAATAAATATTCTCAACAACATAAGTCTATCGGTAGCAAAAGGAGAATTTGTTGCTATTGTGGGCAGAAATGGTGCAGGAAAGACAACACTTATGAAGCTTCTAAACGGTTTACTCAAACCCACTTCTGGTACAGTCACCATTGCAGGTTTAAATACCTCTGTAACAAGGACGAGTGAACTGGCAAAGCATGTAGGATTTCTATTTCAAAACCCTGACAGGCAGATTTGCCGTAACACAGTTAAGGAAGAGATAGAATTCGGCCTAAAATGTATTTTGACAGACACTGCAGATATAGAAAAAAGGTGCAGAAACACAATAGAGAAATTTGCTTTGATTCCTGACAAGGACCCGTTTTCTCTAAGCAGGGGAGAGAGACAGAAAATCGCACTTGCATCAGTACTGGCTTTGTCTCCCGAAATACTGGTATTGGATGAACCTACTACCGGATTAGACTACAAGGAATGTATGCATATTATGGAAATCATTAATGAACTAAACCACAACGAAACTACTGTTGTCATGGTATGCCATGATATGGAATTGGTAGCTGATTTTGCACAAAGGATAATTGTGGTGGGGGAAGGCCGTATACTTGCTGACGATACTTGCCGCAGAGTAATGTCACAGACTGAGATATTAAAAGAGGCATCTCTGACACCACCACAGATAGCTGACCTTGCTATTCGGCTTGGAAAAGGTTTTGAGGACATATTTACATTGGATGAAATGACAGAAATTATATCACAAAAAGCCAAGAAAGAGGGTGTATAATGTGAAGGGCATTTTAGAATACAGCCAGGGTGATACCTATATACACAAGTTAAACCCTTTATCAAAAATGTTAATTGCTTTTTTACTATGCTTGAGCTGCTTTGCCAGCAGTAACATTTTTTGTACAATTGGAATTATTGCTGTAAACCTTTTTATAGCCTATCTTGCTGGAATTATTGGCAGGGCATTTTCTTTGCTGGCTACGCTACTTAAAATAGGAATTGTACTTTTTTTATTGCAAGTATTTTTCATTAGATCTGGGAATATCCTTTTAAATCTTCCATTCAATTTATATATTACAGATATAGGCTTGAAATTCAGTATAATGCTAGTCTTGAGACTTGTAGGAGCTACTATGCCTTTGGTTATAATTCTGACAGTTACCAGAATGAGCGATATTACTAATGTTATGGTACAGAAACTTCATATACCTTATAAGTATACCTTTGCATTTATAACAGCCCTAAGATTTATACCTATTTTTGAAAATGAAATGACAGGTATAATTGAAGCTCAGACCGCAAGAGGAGTTGAATTTGACACAAAAAACCCTGTAAAGAAGTTGAAATTGTTGCTTCCACTTTGTGTTCCACTTCTTATTTCCTCTGTAAAACGGATTGAGGGCAGTGCAATATCTGCTGAATTAAGGGGATTTAATTTAAGACGTAAGGACAGCGGGTATAAAACATATGGTTTTGTTGTATTGGATTATTTTGCAATACTGTTATCAATATTGATATTACTTACATGTATTATCTTTTTTTAGAAATCACCAAGACTTATCCGGGGGGAATCCAAAAGTTTGAACAACTTCAAAAAGTTCACTCTCGGCTATATCAGAAGGTGTCACTATTAAGCCTTTATTTGCGTCTATATCATAGCCAAATTGGTAAAATGCCTGCCATATCATTTGTGAGCAGTTTTCTACCTTTGGTTTGGTATCATCATAGCATTTAGGGGAGAAGATGCCGTATTTTATTCCTGCAAGATTTTTAGCCGCAAAGGAAGCGATAGCATCAAGTTTTGTTTGGTCAGCATTTTTAAGTCTTAAAATTTTAAGAGTTGGGAAACACTGCCATTTTGATATATCCTGTGTTATGCTGTGACTACCCGGTGTGAGAGCTTCCAGAGTTATTCCCTTTTTAGCATCAATAACAATACCGCAGTGGCCATGCCTCCAGTAAAAGGTATAACAAGATTTCGTCAAAAGAATATCACCATTTTTAACAGGTGCCATTTGAACAAATCTGCTTATAGAACCGTTGACAAGGATTGATTCCTGAACTGTGAAAGGGTTTAACTTTTCTCTGAAAATCTTGTTTCTTTTAAAATAGTTATTTTGAATTGAAAGTATTTTTTTATTACCGTCAGAGGATAGACGAAACTCATCAATAGCTGTTTTCGAAAGGCCTGTTTGCTTAAATAAAAGAGAATAATCTTCCTTGCTTAGTTTATTTTTATTTAGAATACATGAAATATCTACTTGTGGGCACTTTGGAGTATAACTTGCTTCAAAAACATTTTTCCAAATAAAAATGCAGTATAAACTAATAACGACACTTAAAATAAGTACTACTAACCTGCCTCTCTTTTTTATGGTTCTCAACTCCTGTTTTTAATAATTAAGCATATTATTTCCAGTTAAAAAATAAAAATTCGTTTCTAGAAAAGTCAGACAAAAAATAACAAAATTATGTATAATCAATGTAATTAAAAATAAGCTTAATAGAAATTAAAAAGAGAGGGATATTATGAGAAAAAATTATTCTTTGGTAGGCATGTTACTCATAGGTGCAGGTGCATTGCTGCTGGTTTTAAAAATGTTGTTTGGTATAAGTTTTCTGGATTTAAACGCAGGAGACTTTTGGGTGTTTATAGTACTTTTAGTCGGATTGAGTTTTGAGTTCAGCTTTTTCATAACAGGAAGAAAGCCCGGATTACTAATACCTGGAGGAATTATTACAACTATCGGAATGTTATTTATGTTCGAGGTTGCAACAAATTGGTATTTTGCTGAGTATACATGGCCTGTGTATATATTATCTGTAGCTGTTGGACTATTTCAGATGTATCTATTTTCAAACAGAGAAAAGGGTTTGTTGATATCAAGTTTAATAATTGCAGGAATTTCAGCATTCTTCTTTGCATGCATGTTCCTTAATACAATATTGACATTTATAAGACCTAGTCTTTTCATTCCGGTAGCACTCATAGCAGCAGGTATTGCCATAGCTGCCAGTGGTAAGAAAACAAAGGGACAATGGTAAACTAGATTATAAATTGTAATGCATACTTTCCTGCAAGAATATGGTATATTAGAGTTAAAGGCCGGAGGTGTGTTTTTATGGTGTGGAGACAGTTAAGAGAGCAGCAAGAGAATTTGCTGAGTCCTTATGCCGCAAGAAGTGTTAATTCTTTTGGCAGGTTAATTAATGAAGAAAAATGTCCTATCAGGACAGATTTTGAACGGGATGGGAACAGAATTCTATACTCTATGGAGTTTCGAAGACTAAGACACAAAACTCAGGTATTTTTTAATGCTAAGAACGACCACATATGTACAAGAATGGAGCATGTACTAAACGTAGGATCAATTGCTGTCACTATAGCCAGGACATTAAATCTGAATCAGGATCTTACGTATGCAATAGCTTTGGGACATGACTTGGGGCATGCACCATTCGGTCATAGTGGAGAGCGTGTATTAGATAAATGTATGAAGAAAGTAAATAAAGAAGGCGGATTTAAGCATGAACTTCACAGCCTTCGGGTTGTAGAAAAACTTGCTACACGTATCTCAAAAGAAAAAATACATGAAAAATGCGGGCTTAATCTTACTTTTGAAGTAAAGGACGGAATAGTCTCACATTGTGGTGAAAACTATAACGAATACTCTTTGAGAAGAGATTTAAGTAAAACTCCGCAATCATTGCTTAATTTGAAAGATAGAGGGCATCTTCCCTATACGCTTGAAGCCTGTATTGTAAGATTAGTGGACAAAATAGCATATGTTGGAAGGGATATTGAGGATGCTGTGCGTGTCAACCTTATGAATATGCATGATATACCTATGGATATAAGAAATGAGTTGGGCAACACAAATGGTGAGATAATAAATACTCTGGTTTGTGATATGATTGAGAATAGCTATGGTAGAGATTGTATTCAGCTTAGTAAGGAAAAGGGCCAGGCACTTGAAAAGCTTATAAATGAGAATGTAAGGTTGATTTACAAGGCCGATAAGATAACCCGTTATGAAAAAATTGCTGAAAATACTCTTGAAGGTTTGTTTGATAGCCTTCTCAGCAGCATGTCAGATTTTGAAAAGCTTCAGACAAGTGAAAATAAAGTTTACAGAATGTTTTATAACTTTATTGCAGACAAGGCATATGATAAGTCTGAAAGTGATGCACAGAAAGTAATTGACTTTATAGCAGGCATGACAGACCAGTTTGCACAAAGCTGCTTTGAAGAAATATACTGGATGTAGGTGGGAATATGGATGATAAAAGTTTTCATTTCTTTGCTTTTCTTTCAAGGATGAAGTATATAAATAGATGGGGGCTTATGCGTAACACGTATACTGAAAATATACAGGAGCACAGTTTGCAGGTTGCCATAATTGCACACGGATTGGCAGTAATCAGGAACACATATTTTAACGGTGAAGTAAATCCTGAAAGAGTGGCGATACTGGCGATGTTTCATGACTGTAATGAAATAATAACAGGTGATATGCCTACTCCTATAAAATATTATAACCCTCAGATAAGTAAAATTTACAAGGATATCGAAGACATATCAAAGGAGAAAATCATATCTATGCTGCCTGAGGAAATGGCAGATGAATATTATTCTTTATTTTTCAAAAATCCGGATGATATGAATTGCTGGAAACTTGTAAAGGCTGCTGACAGGATTTCGGCCTATATAAAATGTATTGAAGAATTAAAGGCAGGGAATAACGAATTTAAAAAGGCTAGGGAAACCATTCTGCAAACAATAACCGAAATTGATTTGCCAGAGGTAAAGTATTTTATGGAAAAATTTATACCAAGCTTTAACTTATCCCTTGATGAGATTGATTAATTTGATGAGACTGTTATATAATTAAAGTTATATTGGAAAAATTAATTTAATATATTTTTTAATTCATTATCAAAAGGGGACAAAAAATGACATTCGAAGATAACATAGGTACAAAGTGTATTATAAATGGGGAAATCTTGCCGGCTGAAATGCTGAATAAATATTCAGATGAAAAGTATACGGCTTGCTATGAAGTTATACGTATTATAGATGGAATTCCGCTGTTTTATGATGATCACTTTACACGTCTTAAAAGTTCGGTGCAAAAGATTCAAAATGAATTGGAAATATCAAATAAAGATTTAAGGAATCAAATTACAAAAATATGTGAGGTGAATAATTTAGTTAACTGTAATGTGAAAGTATTGGTGCTTCTTTACGAAAAAGAGCAGATTACGCTACTACACATAAACAAGTTTTACTACCCATCACAAAAGGAGTATGACAGTGGTGTAAAGTGTTGTACCATCAAGCTAAGTAGAAGCAATCCAAATATCAAAATGATAAATATTTCATACAAAGCAGAAATTAAGCGAGTTACAGCAGAAAATGGTGCATTTGAAGTGCTTTTGGTAGATGACAACAATAAAATAACAGAAGGTGGAAAATCTAATGTTTTTTTTGTAAAAGGCGAAAAAATATATACATCTCCCGAAGAATATGTTTTGAAAGGTATTACGAGACAATATATAATTGATGTTTGCGTAAAACTGGGATACGAAGTTATAGAAACATTAATTAGTGTTGATCAGATAAGTAATTTCGATGCTGCTTTTATAACCGGTACATCCATTAACGCAATGCCGATAAAAATAATAGACCAGTATACATTAAATTCATCTGAGAATATTGTAACCCAAAAGGTTATGAAAGGATATAACAGTCTTGTAGCGGCATATATTGAAGGCAATAGCAATAAGAAATAGAGAATGAGCAAATATATATACTAATTTGGGAGGTTAACTATGAGATACCTTGAAAATGCATTTAAGTTTACATTTAAGAACTTTATAATTACGATTCCACTGCTAATAGCTATGGCAATACCGAGTATGATAATGGGCGTGGGTTCCTTAGGATTTTTATTTAATTTTAAGAATTTTGAGCGGATAATTGAACAGATGATGGACAGTAGCGGGTCATTTATACCAACCTATGATATTATCCTTAGCTTGTATGGGCCTACAATGATTATTAGTATGATAATATCATCGGTTTTGACTCTGATTTTATCTATTCTGGTTTATCCAGCAACATACGGAATGATAAATAAAAAGTATGAGACAGGTACGTCAACTCTTAGTGATATGACATCTTCCATGACAAGGTATATAGGAAGATTTGTGCTCTACGGATTATTAAAAATTGCCATCTGGATAGGATTGGTAATTGCTTATATAATACTTATTGCAATCGGTGTGGCAGTAATAGCAGCGGTTTCAAATGTTGCAGGTATATTATTGATAGTACTGTTTACTTTGGCTTTCATAGTTGCTTGTATAGCGTTGACAGTATATACTTCACTATGGTTTACATCAGTTTGTGTGGAGGATACTGATGTATTGACAGGGCTGAAAAATTCATTCCGTTATGTATCAGGCAATTTTTGGACAATATTAGGTATCAGTATTCTTATATCTATATTTGGAATAATAGCCGGGTCAATAGTAGGATTGGTAGTAGGATGGATTCCTATTATTGGAGGAGCTGTATCCTCCATAATATCATATCTTGCCGAATTTATTACAATTGTATTTTTATTTGAAATATACCGTGAAAAATCAGGAAAGTATGCTTGTGTAGAATATTACAAGGAAATGAACGGCGGAGTTTAAAATAACTACTATTTGAAATACTAAGAAAGACCTTGTATCGGAATTTATTATATTTCTGTGCAGGGTCTTTTAGTTTTTAATAATTTATTACCGTATATTACAAGAAAAATACTTGACAAACAAATATGCTAATGTTATTTTTAGTATATAATTAGCACTCAACATTAAAGAGTGCTAACAAGAGGGGTGATTATAATGCTACTTGACGATAGAAAATTGAAAATACTGCAAGCAATCATAGATGATTATATATACTCTGCTGAACCTGTAGGTTCTAGAACTATTGCCAAGAAGCATGAACTTGGTTTAAGTTCAGCTACAATTAGAAATGAGATGGCTGATCTGGAAGAAATGGGACTTTTGGAACAGCCGTATACATCAGCAGGAAGAGTTCCTTCCGACAAAGGGTACAGGCTTTACGTAGATCAGTTGATGAAGATAAATGAATTATCCGAAAGTGAAATAGAGAAAATACGGAATGAAATGAATATTCGGATAAATGAACTTAGCCAGCTTATTAGGACTGCATCGGCGGTTATGTCCAAGTTTACAAAATATACTTCTATGGCGATAACCCCTCATATGAAACAGAGCGTTTTAAAAGCTGTTCAGGTAGTACCTATAGAGCCTGGAAAAGCATTGGTGATTATTGTAACAGATTCTAATATTGTGAGAAATAATCTCATCAGGATACCAGAAAGCGTTACACCTGATTTCTTGATTCAGATTTCAAATATGCTTAACGACCAGTTAAGAGGCTTTACTTTGGAAATGCTAAAATCGGACATATTAAATGAGAAGTTCGAGAAACTGAGTGCGCTGCCTTATGGATTAATTAAGCCTATTCTCGACGGAATTGAGGATTTAATTAGAACAATTGATAAGCCGGAAGTATATTTAGAAGGAGCAACAAATATTCTGAATTTTCCCGAGTTTAAGGAAGTTGATAAGGCCAAGGAGTTTTTGAATATACTGGATGAAAAGAATTTTGTATCTGACCTTCTTACAAGTAATTCAAATAAAAATAATGAGATAATTATTCACATAGGAAATGAGAATGCTGTAGAAGGTATAAAGGATTGTAGTTTGGTTACTGCATCCTATAGTGTAGGTAATCGTGTAATAGGAACCATAGGCATTATTGGACCAACCAGAATGGAGTATTCAAAGGTTGTGGCATCAATGAATTATATAAGGAATAAAATCAATCAGGAGATTCTTAAACTCTTGGATAATGGATAGTATAAATAAGGAGGTAGTATTCAGATAATGAAAAAAGAAAAACATCCTAAGGATGAAAATGAAAACACTAAGGAAATGAATTCTGAAGAAATCAACAAAGGAGAAGAAAATCAGGAAGCATCGAAGACTTCTGATGTGAATGGTGATGAAGCAGTAAATGCGGAAATTCAGGATTTAAAAGCAAAGTTGGAAGAAAAGGCGAAGCAATGTGAAGATTTAAAAAATATGGTTCAGCGTACAGCAGCAGAGTTTGACAACTATAAAAAAAGAACAATCAAGGAAAAGGAAGCTCTTAGCCTTGATATAGCAATAGACACTGTAAATACCTTCCTTCCGGTAGTAGATAACTTGGAAAGAGCTTTAAAAGCCGCAGAAAACACTGAAAGCAATCCATTGAAGGAAGGCGTTGAAATGGTTATGAGACAGTTGAAGGATTGTCTCGACAAATTAGGTGTAGAAGCAATAGAAGCAGTTAATAATCCTTTTGACCCTGAATTACACAATGCCGTTATGCATGAAACCAATGACGAAATTGGTGAGAACATTGTGGTAGAAGAATTTCAAAAAGGTTATACAATGAAGGGAAAAGTAATCAGACATAGTATGGTAAAGGTAGTAAACTAACACAGTAGTTTAAAATAAAAAAGATTATCAAATATATTAAGGAGGATATTATTTATGTCGAAAGTAATTGGTATAGATTTAGGTACCACAAATTCATGTGTAGCAGTTATGGAAGGCGGTGAGCCTGTCGTTATTGCAAATCCGGAAGGAAATAGAACTACCCCTTCTGTTGTTGCATTTTCAAAAACCGGTGAACGTATGATAGGACAGGTTGCAAAAAGACAAGCTATCACTAATCCGGAAAGAACAATTATTTCAATAAAGAGAGATATGGGAACCGACCGTAAGGTTAATATAGATGATAAGAAATATTCACCACAGGAAATATCTTCAATGATTCTTCAAAAGCTTAAGTCTGATGCAGAAGCATATCTTGGTGAAACAGTAACTCAGGCGGTAATTACCGTTCCTGCTTACTTTAGTGATGCTCAGAGACAAGCAACAAAGGATGCCGGTAAAATTGCTGGATTGGAAGTTCTCAGAATTATAAACGAGCCTACGGCAGCAGCATTGGCATACGGCCTTGACAAAGAGCATGACCAGAAAATAATGGTTTATGACTTAGGTGGAGGAACATTCGACGTATCCATACTTGAAATCGGTGACGGTGTATTTGAAGTTCTTGCAACAAACGGTAACAACAAACTTGGCGGAGATGACTTTGACCAAAGAATAATTGATTTCCTTGTTGATACATTTAAAAAAGAAAGCGGAATAGATCTTAAAAACGACAAGATGGCAATGCAGAGATTGAAGGAAGCGGCTGAAAAGGCAAAAATAGAACTTTCCGGTGTGACTTCATCAAATATAAACCTACCATTTATTACTGCTGATGCATCTGGACCAAAACACCTTGATGTAACACTTACAAGAGCAAAATTTGATGAAATAACAGCTGATTTAGTTGAAAATACAATGGGACCAACAAGACAGGCTATGCAGGATGCAGGGCTTACACCAGACAAGATAGACAAAATTCTGTTAGTTGGTGGTTCCACAAGAATTCCTGCAGTTCAGGAAGCAGTTAAAAAATACTTAGGAAAAGAGCCTTTCAAGGGAATTAATCCAGATGAATGTGTTGCTGTTGGTGCAGCAATTCAGGCGGGTGTATTGACAGGTGATGTAACTGGACTTCTTCTTCTTGACGTTACACCGTTATCACTGGGACTTGAAACACTTGGCGGAGTATTCACAAAACTTATTGAAAGAAATACAACTATTCCTACCAAGAAGAGTCAGGTATTCTCCACAGCAGCAGACGGACAGACAAGTGTTGAGATACATGTATTGCAGGGCGAAAGAGAAATGGCTCAATACAACAAGTCTCTTGGAAGATTCCAACTTACAGGTATTCCATCAGCACCAAGAGGTGTACCACAAATAGAAGTTACTTTTGATATAGATGCAAATGGTATAGTTCATGTATCCGCAAAAGACCTTGGAACAGGTAATGAGCAGAATATAACAATAACTGCGTCAACTAATCTGTCTGATGAAGATATAGATAAGGCTGTAAAAGAAGCAGAAAAATATGCGGCTGAAGACAAAAAGCGTAAAGAAGAAATCGATATTAGAAATAATGCAGATTCCTTGGTTTATCAGTCAGAGAAGTCATTAAAAGATCTTGGAGATAAAGTATCTGCTGATGACAAGTCAAAGATTGAAAGCGGAGTAAACAAGGTAAAGGATGCCCTTAAAGGTACTGATGTCGAAGCAATAAAGAAAGCTACCGAAGAATTGCAGCAGTCATTCTATGAAATATCATCAAAAATATATCAACAGACACAAGGAGCACAGGCAGACCCTGGAGCAGCCGGCTTTGGAGGACAACAGGGAGCAGCTGGACAGGATGACAATGTTGTTGATGCAGACTATAAAGTAGTTGACGAGGATAAATAAATATATAATAATGTATAGGGGCTTAAAAGCCCCTATAGCATTAACAGCATAAGGTTTTTATTAAAAACGCCAAAGCTTACATAATACAGCTCTGGCTTATTTTAGGTTGCTGGTTTGCTGTGTAATGAGACAGGAGTTGAATTCGATGGCAGAAAAGAGAGATTATTACGAGGTATTAGGCGTTGATAGGAACGCTAGTGATGCTGAACTAAAAAAAGCATATAGAAATCTTGCGAAAAAGTACCATCCGGACGTCAATCCAGGAGATAAGGCTGCAGAAGCGAAGTTCAAAGAGGTAAATGAGGCCTATGAGGTTCTTAGTGATTCTCAGAAAAGGAGCAGGTATGACCAGTTCGGTCATGCGGGAACAGACCCTAACGGATTTGGTGGTGCAGGAGGCTTCTCTTCAGATTTTGACTTTGGTGGAATAGGAGATATATTTGAAACTTTCTTTGGAGGCTCAGGCTTTGGAGGAAGAAGTAGAACAAGAAGAGGCCCTCAGAAGGGTGCAGACATTAAATATTCTATGGAAATCAGCTTTGAAGAAGCTGCATTTGGTATTGAACGAGAAATAAATGTTAGCAAAATGGAAGTATGCTCCAAATGTTCCGGTTCAGGGGCCAAACCAGGAAGTAATGTAACAACCTGCAGCCGCTGTAACGGAACAGGACAGATTCAAATAAAGCAAAGCACCCCATTCGGACAATTTATAAACACCAAAACATGTGATGCATGTAAAGGTGAAGGAAAGATTATTACAGAGCCTTGTCCTGCATGTAACGGAAAAGGTAGACTCAGAAGTACAAAAAAAATAAAAATAGATATTCCTGCGGGAATAGATGACGGTCAGACCATTTCATTAAGAGGTGGTGGGGATCCGGGAGTAAAAGGAGGTCCAAACGGAGATTTGTATGTAAATATCCATGTAAAACCTCACCCGCTATTTTCCAGACAGGGAAATAATGTTATATGTGATGTACCTATTACATTTACACAAGCAGCATTAGGTGCTGAATTAGAAGTACCTACTCTTGACGGAAAAGTAAAATATACTGTACCTGAAGGAACTCAAACCGGTGCTGTTTTCAGATTAAAGGGCAAAGGAATCCCTTATTTGAGAGGAAATGGTCGTGGAGACCAGTATGTTAAGGTAAATATTGAAGTTCCGAAAAAACTCAATGACAAACAAAAAGCATTGCTGAGGGAATTTGCTGAAATCAGCGGCGATGAATCCCACGAGCAGAGAAAAGGCTTTTTTGACAAAATGAAGGATGCATTTAAATAATTAAGAATTTTACTGCTCATGGAGGCAAAAGTAAATATATGAAATGGTATGAAATACGGATAAGTACTACTGATGAAGCAAGTGATGCGGTTTCCGAAATGCTTACGACAATGGGAGCTGGTGGCGTAGCTATCAAAGACCCTTTTGACATAAAAAAAGAGATATTAAAGCCAAATACTCTGGACTATGCTGATGATGATTTTCTTGAATCATTAGGAGAGGATGTTATTATACAAGCATATTTCCAGAGCGGAAATAATATAGACGAGCTATTGAAGGAAATAAATGACGGCTTGGGAAATATATCCCAATTTTTAAGTATTGGAAAAGGTATAGAGGGATACGGCGAAGTAGATGATGAGGATTGGTCTACAGCTTGGAAAAAGTATTATAAGCCCCTTCAGCTTACAGAAAGAATAGTAATAAAGCCAACATGGGAGGATTACAGTCCCAAAGGTGATGAAATAATAATACAAATGGACCCAGGAATGGCCTTTGGAACAGGTACTCACGAAACCACACAAATGTGCTCTGTGTTGCTTGATAAGTATATGAGAGATGATACAGAGGTTCTTGATATTGGTTGTGGAACAGGTATTCTTTCAATAATAGCAGCGAAGCTGGGTGCAAAAAAAGTTGAAGCTATTGATATAGATGAAGTTGCAGTGAAAGTTGCAAAGGAAAATATCGAGCTAAATCGGGAAATATCAAAAGTATCTGCACATAAGGCTATATTGTCTGATTTAAAGCAGGAAGAACATAAATACGATATAATTGTAGCTAATATAATAGCTAATGTAATTATTGACTTGTCTTCGCTTATACCTTATTATTTAAAAAAGGAATCTTTGATTATTACTTCGGGTATTATTAAAGAAAGGAAACAGGAAGTAATAGACGCATGCGAAAAAAACGGGATGTCACTAATAGAAACTCTTGAAATGGGAGAATGGGTGGCAATGGTGTTTAAATGTCAAGATACTTTGTAGAAGAAGCACAAATAGCTAACGGAAGAATTAACATAATAGGTGAAGACTTTCAGCATTTAAAAAAAGTGTTAAGGGCCCAGATAAAGGATGAAGTAATTGTATGCTGTGGAGGATTTGACTACACAGCTGAAATAGAAAAAATAAATGATAGTTCAATTATATGTGTAATAACGGATATAAATAAAAATTTTACTGAATCACCTTTAAAAGTTACTTTGTACCAGGGATTACCGAAGTCGGACAAGATGGAGTTAATTATACAGAAATGTGTAGAACTTGGAGTTTGGGAAATAGTTCCGGTAATCACAGAACGTTGTGTTTCGAGGATAAATACTGATAAAGATGCAAAAAATAAGCTTGCGAGATGGCAAAAGATAGCAAGAGAGGCATCAAAACAGTGCAATAGGGGAATAATTCCCAATATTCTGTACCCTGTATCTTTTAAAGAAGCCGTTGAAATGGCATCTAAAGCTGAACTGGCAGTTATTCCTTATGAGAAGGAAAGTGCAGTTGGACTTAAAAATATTGTATCCCGGTATCAAGGAATTACCAGTGGAAGTATTATCATTGGTCCTGAAGGAGGGTTTGAAGAAAAAGAAGTCCAAATGGCAGAAGACAGAGGGGTTAAGAAGATATCTCTGGGGCCAAGAATCCTACGCACGGAAACTGCCGGAATGGTAGCTTTATCACTTTTGATGTATGAATTAGGAGATGTGTCTAATGGGAGAACTTAAATTTGTTGTTGTTGATGATGCAGTGTTTATGAGAACATTAATTAAGAGAATGATTGAAGAAAATTCAAACTATCACGTTGTAGGTGAAGGAGCAAATGGCCGTGAAGCTATTGAACAAGCAAAGCGTAATCAACCTGATATAATGACTCTTGATATTACAATGCCAGAGATGGATGGAATTATGGCAATAAAGGGAATATTGGAAGTAAGCCCAGCTACCAAGATAATAATGGTTTCTGCAATGGGACAGCAGGCTATGGTAATAGATGCAATTAAAATGGGAGCTAAAGATTTTATTGTTAAACCCTTTGATAAAACCAGGGTTCAACAGGCAATAGAAAATGTTTTAAATCTCTGATAATATGTCTATTATATAAATGGGGGATAATTCCTCCATTTTATTTTTTATAGGGAATAGTGCAACAAATTAAAAACATTAGTAAATTGAAGAAAATTGATAAAAATATATGAAAAGTAGTAATTTATCCTTTAAATTCTGCAAATATGTGTTATAATACTAAGCGGGATTAATAGTATATTTTGGGTTAAATTTTATCCCAGTAACCGGAGGCATATATGGTTAGAAGTATGACAGGTTTCGGTAGAGGAACCTTTAGTGATAATGGCAAAGAATTTACGGTAGAAATAAAAACTGTAAATCACCGCTATATAGATTTTTATATAAAAATACCGAGACAGATTGGTTATCTTGAGGAAAGAGTCAGAGAAGTAGCTTCTAAAAGTCTTTTTCGCGGTAAAGTTGATATATTTATATCATTTGAAGATCGTTCCGACAATTCCAGAAGTGTGACACTTGATGAGCCATTAGCAAGTGCTTACATACAGGCAGTTGAAAAGCTCAAAGAAAAATATAGCTTGAAGGATGACTTGAGTGTATCGCTTATTTCACGTTTCCCGGATGTTTTAAGAATAGAGAAAAATGAAGATGATGAAGAACATTTGTGGTCTGTTCTTAAAAGAGCATTGGACTTGGCAATAGATTCGCTTCTCCAAATGAGAGAAAAAGAGGGAAATGAATTAAGAAACAGCCTGCTTCAGAAAGCCGATTATATGGAAACCATTATATCAGATATTTCTCAAAGAAGTCCCCAGGTTGTCACTGAATATAAGCAAAAGCTTGAATATAGGATAAAAGAATTATTAAATCAGCAAACTATTGATGAAAACAGGATTGCAATGGAAGTAGCAATATTTGCTGACAGGTGCGGCATAGATGAGGAATTGGTAAGACTGGGAAGTCATTTAACACAGTTAAGAGATATATTAAACATAAAGAAACAGCCTATTGGAAGAAAACTTGATTTTTTGGTTCAGGAAATAAACAGGGAAATAAATACAATCGGCTCAAAATCAAATGACATAATTATTACAAAAAATGTTCTGGAACTAAAAAGTGAAGCAGAAAAAATAAGAGAACAAATTCAGAATATGGAATAGATATCAGGAGGAGTGTATGAAGCTTATAAATATTGGCTTTGGGAATATTGTTTCCGCTAACAGACTCGTGGCAATTGTAAGTCCGGAATCAGCACCGATTAAAAGAATTATTCAGGAAGCAAGGGACAGAGGTATGTTGATTGATGCAACATACGGAAGAAGAACAAGAGCAGTAATAATTACTGACAGCGACCATATAATTTTATCAGCTGTACAGCCAGAAACAGTAGCCCACAGATTAAATACCAAGGACAACGATGACAGTGAAGCTGATGAAGATTCAGTTACTGAATAGGAGGAAATCATGCAACAAAAAGGCCTATTAGTTGTAGTGTCCGGACCTTCAGGAACAGGAAAGGGTACGGTATGCAAAAAGTTGTTGTCCCAAAGGAATAATGTAAGATATTCTGTATCAGCTACTACAAGAAAGCCACGTGAAGGTGAAATTGAGGGTCAGAGCTATTTCTTTGTTTCAGAAAGCAAATTTTTGGATATGATAAAGAATGATGCTCTCATTGAGTGGGATAAGTACTGCGACAATTACTATGGTACACCAAAGTCATATGTTGATTCTTGTGTGGAAAACGGTATGGACATAATATTGGAAATAACCGTGGAAGGGGCTCTTGAAATAAAGCAAAAGTACCCTGATTCCGTACTTATATTTATTCTGCCGCCATCCTTTGAAGAATTAAGAAGGAGAATAGAGTGCAGAGCTACAGAGTGTACTGATGTTATAGAAAAAAGATTGCAAAAGGCTGTCAGTGAAATTAAATATGTATCAAAATATGATTATTTAATTTTAAATGACAGTGTTGATGAAGCTGTTTTAAATATAGAAAAGGTTCTAGATAGCGAGCGGTTAAAGCCGTTCAGAAATACTGAATTGATAGAGAATTTATTCAAGTAATACGGGAGGTACTATATAGTATGATTTATCCTTCAATCAATGAATTGATGAAAAAAGTAGACAGCAGGTACACTTTAGCAGTTGAAGCTGCAAAAAGAGCAAGACAATTAGTAGACGGAGCAACTAAAATGACTAAGTTTAACTCCGATAAAGAAGTTACAATTGCTATACATGAAATAGCAGAGGATAAGATAACATATGTTAGAACAAAGAGCGGGATAAAATAGGGGGGGTTGTAAAGTGGCAACTGAAAAGACAATGGAAAAAATAGTTGCATTAGCTAAAAACAGAGGTTTTGTTTACCCTGGTTCCGATATATACGGAGGACTGGCAAATGCATGGGACTACGGTCCTCTTGGAGTAGAGCTTAAAAATAACGTAAAAAAAGCTTGGTGGCGTAAATTTATACAGGAAAGTCCGTACAATGTAGGAGTTGACTGTGCGATACTTATGAATCCTCAAGTATGGGTGGCTTCAGGTCATGTAGGTGGTTTCAGCGATCCTTTGATTGACTGTAAGGATTGTAAAACACGTCATAGAGCAGATAAGCTTATTGAAGACTGGAATGCAGAAAATAATATTGAATTCAAAGTTGATGGTCTTAAAAATGAAGAGTTAATGCAATACATAAAGGATAAAGGTGTAAAATGTCCTGAATGTGGTTCTACAAACTTCACTGAAATCAGAAAGTTTAACCTTATGTTTAAGACTTTCCAAGGTGTTACTGAAGACTCAAAAGCTGAAATATATTTGAGACCAGAAACTGCACAAGGTATTTTTGTTAATTTCAAGAATGTACAGCGTACAACCAGAAAGAAAATACCTTTTGGTATAGGACAGATAGGTAAATCCTTTAGAAATGAAATAACACCTGGTAATTTTACATTCAGAACCAGAGAATTTGAACAGATGGAACTTGAATTCTTCTGTGAACCTGGAAAAGACCTTGAATGGTTTAAATACTGGAAGGATTTTTGTTATAACTGGCTTTTAAGCTTGAATATGACAAAGGAAAACCTAAAGCTTCGTGACCACGAAAAGGAAGAACTTTCACACTACAGTAATGCAACTACTGATATTGAGTTCCTTTTCCCATTTGGTTGGGGAGAACTTTGGGGAATTGCGGACAGAACTGATTTTGACTTAAAACAGCACATGATTCATGCAAAAGATGACTTGTCATACTTTGATCCTACTACAAATGAGAAGTATGTTCCATATTGTATAGAGCCATCTTTGGGTGCTGATAGAGTTACTTTGGCTTTCCTTTGTGATGCTTATACCGAAGAAGAAGTTGCAGAGGGTGACGTAAGAACTGTTTTGAAGTTCCATCCAGCTCTAGCACCTGTAAAGATAGCTGTTCTTCCGCTCTCAAAGAAATTAGGCGAAGAAGCAGAGAAGATTTACCATATGTTAACTAAGACATATAATTGTGAATATGATGAAACAGGAAGCATAGGTAAGAGATACAGAAGACAGGATGAAATAGGAACACCATATTGTATCACATTTGACTTTGATTCACTTGAAGACAAGAGTGTTACTATAAGAGACAGAGATACAATGCAGCAGGTTAGAATTAAAATTGAAGATCTTCCAGCATATTTTGAAAATAAATTTGAATTTTAATAACTGAAATGTGCAAAAAAACAGGCATTTTACAATGCCTGTTTTTTATGACTCTAAATTATCCCCAAATGTTGGAAGACTTATTATGGGTAATAAATATTTTACATATGGTAATTTTTATAAAATAAACTGTATTTATGATATTTGTAAGAGGTTGACAAGCACACATCGAAAAAGTATATTTATACATGTAGTAAAGTCGGGTGTTTATTCAAATATACTTATCGAGGTTACTTACAATGAAAGTAGGATTTATTGGAGCAGGAAAAGTCGGCAATACTCTTGGAAAGTACTTTGAGCAAAACAATATTGAACTGACGGGGTATTTTGATACTGATATATCCGCCGCAAAGGAAGCTTCGGATTTTACAATGTCGGTGGTATATACATCATTAGAGGAGCTTGTTAAATTAAGTGATATTATTTTTATTACAACCACTGATAACGCTATACAATATGTATGGGAAGACATAAAAGAACTAGCTATTGAAGGCAAAATAATCTGTCATTGCTCAGGAGCCTTGTCTTCGGATATATTTAAGGGAATTGGCAAAAAAGGAGCATTTGGTTATTCTGTTCATCCTCTTTTTTCCTGCAGCAGTAAAACTTCCTCATATAAAAAGCTATATGATGCATTGATAACAATTGAAGGAAGCCGAGCTCGACTACAGGAAGTTGAAGAATTATTCAAAAGTCTTGGCAACAGTACCAGAATAATTGATTCATCACAAAAAATTATATATCATGCTGCTGCTGTTTTTGCCAGTAATCAGGCCATTGCTCTTGCCGGGCAGGGAATAGACCTTCTGAAGAAATGTGGTTTTACCCGGGATGAAGCTATAAAGTCCATTCTTTTTCTAATGGGTAATGCAATTGAAAATATAAAAAAACAGGGATTGGAAGAAGCGTTAACAGGGCCTGTGGAGCGCAATGATATAATGACTGTACGAAAGCACCTTCAGGCTTTATCAGAAGAAGAAAAAAATATATATATTTCGTTATCCAGTAAATTAGTAAAAATAGCTAAAATAAAGAACCCTGAAAAAGATTATATTGAATTAGAAAACCTTTTAAGGGGAATTTGAGTAAATAACGGGGGCGTTAATGGAATGACGATAGAAGAAAATAGAGTAAAAAATACGGCTGCGTCTATTCAAAATCAGAAAAGAATAGGCGATAAAATTAGTATGCTAACAGCATATGATTATTCTACAGCAAAATTGATGGATGAAGCAGGAGTTAATTGCATTCTTGTTGGGGACTCCTTGGGAATGGTTATGCTTGGATATGAAAATACTTTATCAGTTACTATGGAGGACATGATACACCATACAGCGGCAGTAGCAAGAGGAAGTAAATATGCATTTATTGTTGCAGATATGCCGTTTATGTCTTATCATACTTCTGTTTATGATGCTGTTGTAAATGCAGGAAGATTAATAAAAGAAGGAAATGCTCATGCAGTAAAACTGGAAGGTGGTAAGGAAGTATGTCCACAGATAAAAGCAATTGTAGATGCAAAAATACCTTTAGTAGCACATTTAGGTATGACACCCCAGTCAATAAATTCTTTCGGTGGTTTTAAAGTACAGGGAAAAGATGAGGCAGCAGCCATGAAATTAATTGATGATGCCAAAGCTGTTGAAGCTGCCGGTGCAACTGCTGTTGTGCTTGAATGTGTTCCAGCAGAGCTTTCAAAAATTATTACAAATAAGCTTTCTATACCAACAATCGGAATAGGTGCAGGAAAATACTGCGACGGGCAGGTTCTTGTTTATCAAGATATGTTGGGTATATATTCGGATTTTACTCCCAAATTTGTGAAAAAGTACGCTAATATAGGTTCGGATATGAAAGCGGCATTTAGAAGATATATTAGTGAAATAAAGGATTCAACTTTTCCAGAACAAGAACATTCTTATAGCATAGATGCAGCGGTTATTGAAAAGTTGATTTCGGAGGATAAGGTATGAAAGTAGTTAAGACGATAAATGAAGTAAAAAATATAGTAAATGATTGGAAAAAACAAGGTTTATCAATCGGCTTTATTCCTACTATGGGATATTTGCATGAAGGCCATGGAAGCCTTATTATAAAAGCTCGTGAAAATTCAAAAGTAGTTGTAAGTATTTTTGTTAATCCCATGCAGTTTGGACCTGCAGAAGATTTGGACAAGTATCCCAGAGACTTGGAAAAGGATTCAAAATATTGTGAGGAGTTAGGCGTAGATTTAATATTCAACCCTGAACCGGAAGAAATGTATCCTGAGGGCTTCTGTACTTCTGTGAATATGTCAGTTCTTAGCGAGGAATTATGCGGGCTTAGCCGTCCAGTGCATTTTACGGGAGTATGTACTGTTGTAAATAAGCTGCTCAATATTGTTAATCCTGACAAGGCTTATTTTGGAGAGAAGGATGCACAGCAGTTAGCTATAATAAGGAGAATGGTAAAGGACTTAAATATGGATGTTGAAATTGTTGGTTGCCCCATTATCCGAGAAGAAGACGGTCTTGCAAAAAGCTCTCGAAATACTTACTTAAACAGTGAAGAAAGAAGAGCTGCATTAGTATTAAGTAAATCAATTTTTGCAGGTAAAAAAATGGTTGAAGAAGGTTGTAGGGAAGTAGATGTTCTTTTAAAGAAAATGAAAGATATCATAGAACGGGAGCCATTAGCAAGGATAGATTATTTAAAAGTTGTAGACGCAATGACAATGCAGCAGGTTAATACCATAGACAGACCTGTTTTGGTAGCAATGGCGGTTTATTTAGGAAATGTAAGACTAATCGACAATTTTTCTTTTATACCCGAATAAATAATTTCATTGATATTAATTGATATTATAAGAGGTGCATGAATGAATATTACATTATTAAGTGGAAAAATCCATAGAGCTACAGTTACACAGGCGGAGTTAAACTATGTAGGAAGTATTACCATAGATGAAGAACTCTTGGAAGCGGCGGGTATTATGGAATATGAGAAAGTTTGCGTAGTAAATATTAATAATGGCAAAAGACTGGAAACATATACGATTGCAGGAGAGAAGGGTTCAGGTGTGATTTGTCTAAATGGTGCAGCTGCCAGATACGCGCAAATAAATGATAAAGTTATTATCATGGCTTATGCACAAATGACCAGGGAAGAGGCTCAGAATCATAAACCTAATGTAGTATTTGTTGATGATAATAATCGTATAACATGTAAAACAAATTATGAAAAGCATGGCCAGATAGTAGAATAATGATTTAGGCCGTTTACATTTACGTTGATTTTGGTATTAAGTTACATGTTTGGAAATATTTTAAAATATTGAAAGATAACCCCCTTATTGAATAAGGGGGTCTCTTTTTGGGATATGTCTAAGGTCATTCAAATTCCGAATAACCCATTGCATTATAGTCTGGGGTTGAAATGGTAACTTTTATTTTAAGATTATGGTCTTTTTGAAATTGAATGAGAGCCTCTTTCAAATCGTCCTCATATATACCTGATTCATAACCATTAAAATATCCCAATTGTTTTAGCCTTTCTTGAACTGCCAGAACATCTGCCCCTCTGTCTCCAGGTTTCAAGTTTCTGAATCCCATTCCAAAGGGCCCGAATGGACCGTTGCGAATAACAACAGCTGTCCCCAATGGCACTAGATTATATAGCTCTTTTATGTCCCTATTATACATACGTATGCATCCATGACTTGCAGACCTTCCAATTGATGCTTCATTTGTTGTACCATGAATACCATAATTACCCCATCTGACATTTAAGCCCAACCATCTTCCACCGAATCCCTTTCCCCATTGGCTCTTTTCAACTATTTTCCATTCTCCTATTGGAGAGGGCCATCCTGGTTTTCCTGATGAAATAGGATATTTTTTTATACATTTATCGCTTTCAAATAAATAAAGTGTTTTTTCATCTATATGTATCAATATCAGAAATTGCTGTTGGTTATTTGCTGCATGCCTTGTGAAATTCCCTTTAAAAACACAAGTATTAGCTGCAAAAAAGAGAGCAATGGATAGTATAAAAATTGCAATGATATAGAATATTTTGTTCCTTTTTATCAAGATAAACATGATTAACCTCCCTCTAAAGAAATATATGCTGAAATGTTTAATGTAAGAATGGGAGTCTGAAATATTAGTAATAACCACCACTGCATACACATTAATACAAATGCACATAATATTGAAATAAAACATACGAATGAGTGGTTTATAATGGAAAAAATAAGTAAGAACCAGCTATTCTGTTTGATAATGATGGGACAAATTGGAAGCACCAATCTATGGGCCTTAGGCATTGAAGCTAAAAGAGATGCCTGGATTGTTGATATAATTTCAACAATTGCCGGAATGGGCTTGGTCTGGTTGTATACATCAATATATAGTAAGTATCCTGAAAAAAACATTGTGGGAATAACCCAATCTATTCTTGGTAAGGTCTTGGGATGGCCATTGGGATTTGTTTATTTTATGATATATACTTTTAATGCTACCCGAACAACAAGTGAATTTGCTGATTTAATAAATGTTACATTTTTACAAGATACACCCAATTTTGTAATACAGATTATCTTTTATATAGCAATTATTTACGTTCTTTTTTTAGGAATAGAGACTTTGGGGCGTATTGCTGAAATAATATTTCCAATAGTTATGTTCTTAATAATATCTATTTATATTATGATAATTGCATCAAAACAGATAGATATGAAAGAGCTGCTGCCTGTATTTCAAGATGGGTACAAACCTATATTAAAGGCTTTTTATCCAATAGGAATTAACTTTCCTTTCGGTTTGGTTTATGTTTTTTTTCAGTTCTGGAAGTATAATGGCTCGGTACAGGAAGTAAAAAAAACAACTTACTGGGCACTTATAGTGACAGGGATTAATCTGACAGTTTCTTTAATAATAATGGTTACAACATTGGGTACTAATTATACTTCCAATGCTACAATACCATTTCTAGAGGTAATCAAACTTATTAGTGTCGGCGATATAATTACTAACCTTGACGCAATAGGAGTTATTCTGGTATTTATGGGTGGATTCTATTTAACCATATTTTTTTACTATTCGGCAGTTTTAATCTTTTCAGAATTATTTAATATAAAAGATTACAGATGGGTGCTAATTCCATTGGCTGTTTTCATTATGTGGTATTCAAAAGTATATGAGCCAAATTATCCGTTTCATGTAAAATACCTAGTACCCCAGTACTGGCAGCAATGGGTACCAGTTAGCAATGTAATTCCCGCTATGCTTTTATTAATATTTCATCTTAAAAAATACTGCAATAAGAATCTAAATATTCAAAACAATAAAAGTTAGGAAAGAAGAAGAGAAATATGATAAAGTTTATCACTAAAATAATAAATGACACAATAGAGACAGGGATAGGACAAAGTATAATAGCATTTTCGGCATGGGGATATGCTTTTCTTTTAGTAGCGGTAGCTTTGTACTATGCGGTACTATCCCTGATAAAGTTGATTTTTGGTAAGAAAAACTAAAGGCTTCTTTACTTATCAATCTTTTTAGCATTGAGTGGTTTTAAAGTTAGTCCGGTTCTGTTGAGACAAGTATCTACTTTAAGTGTATATGATACATTTGGGAATATTTCATCATTCCATTTATTTTTTATTTTACTCCAGGTTTTAGGGTACTTTATTTCAAAAGCTCTTCCAAAACCTAATACATCTGTTTTCATATTTTCCTGTATATTCTTTATTGTTTTATCAGTTAAAAGTTTTATATAATTTGAAAATTTGTTGTTAATTTGCTCAAATAGCTGTAGGTTAGTCACATCTAGATCTTGATCGACTTCGGTCATATTTCCTTCTGCTTTTATTGAAATATTGAATAATATATTACCTTTATCATTTATGGAAGGTTTGATAGAACATTTAATTTTTATCAGTTCAATTGTAACTTTACTGCTGGAATTATCCTTAAGTGCTTCTACATTGATGGATGTCTTGCTGCATTTACCAATCAAAATATTCAGACCAAGAGTTTCTTTGTAATCCAGAAAGCCTACTAGTTTATCTTTCTTAAATAATGCTGCTCCGTTAAGTTCTAAACCTTTGCGCTCTTCCGGCTCTGTTCCTTCTATAGGAACACTTTTAACATTAATTAACTTAAAAACACCGGTAATAGGGTTTTTTCCTTCACCGGGCATTGTCTTAATAAAATCAATTACTTTTGAGACTGCAGAACTTGAATCTATCTTTTGAGATTTGAGTATGCCTTCCATGTAGTTTGCCTGTATTTTTTCAAGGCCATGCTTAACACCAAGTACTTCGGCGGCTTTACAGTCAGAAGTAACAACAAGCCATGTTGTTTTTCTTAATTCATGACTGCGGGTTATAAAATCAATAGTGTCTCCAAGACCTTCTCGTGCATAATCCTCACCAACGACTATTACTTTAATATGAGAGAAAAAGCTTCTTCTGTCAAATTCTTTTATTGTTCGTCTGATTGCTTCAAATATTGAGTCACCTGACGAAATGACCAACTCGTAAGGAGGTTCGTTTCCACCGCCTTGCTTTTCCATGGCTGCAGGACGTACTATTTGACTTGTTAATTGAACTCTGCCGTCTGCTCCTTTATCAAACCCTATAGCCATTGCAATACCCAATTGATTCAGCTCTTTGCGATCCCAGCAGCCTGTCAGGAGCATTGAAAAAAAAGTAATGATAAATATTACCACAACAGTTTTTTTATTCAATAGTTTTTTCCTCCTTTCTTCTTATTAGGCTCATTAGGTTTATTAGGCATCTGTTTTGATGCTTGCCTGCCAGACTTTTTCCAGGTAATAACTTTAGGTCGATTTCTCATAATCCAGAGAGGAAATCTGATAATGCTGTCTTTCATATCGCTCCAATTTATGGGAGCTAGAGGTGACATAAATGGAGTTCCGAAGGTTCTAAGAGAACACATATGTGCCAATATACAGAACATACCTACAATTACGCCAAAAAGTCCAAAAGCACTGCTAATAAAAATCATAGCAAATTTTAGAATTATTATTGCATCATAAATTGAAGGGAGTATAAAGCTTGTAATAGCAGACAAAGCTGTGATAATAACCATGGGGGCACCGATTATTCCTGCTTCAACAGCGGCTTGTCCTATAACAAGAGTTCCAACAATACTTACTGCAGTACCAACAGCTTTAGGCATCCTTATTCCGGATTCACGCAGTAGTTGAAATATAATTTCGCTTATAAGTGTCTCAATTAGAACAGGAAAAGGAATTCCTTCTCTGGCAGCAGCAAAAGTTACAAGAAGGACAGTAGGGACCATTTCCTGATGGAATGTGGTAAGGGAAATATACACAGCAGGAAGGGTAAGGGTTACAAATAATGCAAGAACCCTTAGTATCCTCACCAAGTTAGTCAGGTACGGTCGGGAAAAATAATCTTCAGGTACCTGGAGCGACTCAACAAAAGTATAGGGTACTGTCAATACAATAGGTGTTCCTCCGCACAAAATTGCAACTCTTCCTTCAAGGAGTTTTGCACAAACCTTGTCTGGCCTTTCACTGTTTCCTATTGTTGCAAAAGGGGATAAGGGATTATCTTCAATAAACTGCTCAATATAACCGGATTCCAGTATGACATCGGTATCTATACGGTTTATTCTGTCACGTACTTCTTGAATAACCTTGTCGTTGGCAATACCCTGAATGTATGCAATACAAACGTCAGTTCTTGTTTGCTTTCCTACTACAAGAGTTTCAAAAATTAGGTTAGGGTTTTTAATTGTTTTACGTATTAGAGAAGTATTAACCCTGATTGTCTCTACAAAAGACTCTCGTGAGCCACGTATAACAACCTCAGTTTCTGGCTGTTGAATACTTCTGCTTTCTCCACCTTTTGCACTTACGGCAAATCCTTTTTTACATCCGTCTATAAGCAGAAGTGTATTACCTGATAAAATTGTGTCTATGGCCTCATCCATGTTTTTTACTTCTGTTGCTTCCACTATATTTAGTATGTTTTTTTGTATATCATCAAATAGGTTCTCTTTGTCCACAAGTTTACCGTGGGGGTCTGTAATATGGATGTTAACCATAAGAGATTTAACAACATACTCAAGTATCAGCTTTTTATCTCCCAATCCGTCAATAAAACCGATTAGAGCTTTAGTCTGATGCTTTACACCAAAATGAAATTCTCTAAAAATAATATCATCACTTTTGCCTAAGATATTTTTTAACCTCTGGGCATTTTTATCCAAAGAATAATCAAAGTCTTGCTGACCGCCCACATAAGATACTTTATCAGGTGAAGGTGTGTTATAATCTTTTTGCTTGCTTTTCACATCTTTAACAAATTTTATAAATTTAGATAGTTTATTAATCAAAGCATTTACCTTCCCAATAAAAATTATTATTATTAAATTATTATTTGGTTTTATTCGTTATTCTATGTAACTTTAAACGTGGGAAAATTTATGGTTTTCTACGTTTTTGAGACTCATTTTTTCCTTTTTCTCTTACTTGGATAAATTGCTCATTTTCATATTTTTTAAGAACTTGGGTTAAGTGTTCGGAATGCTCTTTTTCATCATCAATTATGGACTGTATTGCTGTTTTTATATCTTTGTAGGAAGAATAGGCCTCAATTTCTTCCTCATAAAGGATTACGGCTTCCAATTCTCCCTTAATATCTTCTCTAATATTATTAAGGATTATCTGCTTGTCATAAGATGGATTATATAATTGCATGGTGGATTTGGGTTTATGATAATCTTCGTGTTGTTCTAAAGAAGCTTTATATTGGACAGGGTCATACTTTCTCAGAAGGTTGAGAACAGTTTCATAGTGTCTTTTTTCATCCTGCATTATATGATACCAGACTTCATTTACATTTATCATGTTGGAATTAGCAATGTGGTTTTGGTATCCGTTTATTGCTATTAATTCTGCAATCATTATTTCTCTCAGTCGGTTGGTAACTTTACGTGCAGTACCTTGAGGCTGACCAGATGGATATGTATAACTCATTATTACCTCCATAAATATGTAAAAGGGAATACTGTTTATATTCTATGTTTTTCATTTGTATTTGGTGAAAAATTTTTCAAATCAATCTTGACATTTACGTAGCGTAAAGGTGTATATTTATCCTGTCAG
Organism: Ruminiclostridium josui JCM 17888; assembly: GCF_000526495.1. Lineage (NCBI taxonomy): Bacteria > Bacillati > Bacillota > Clostridia > Eubacteriales > Oscillospiraceae > Ruminiclostridium > Ruminiclostridium josui. The sequence continues at coordinate 204,671 of NZ_JAGE01000002.1, forward strand.
GAGGTTTAAAGCTATGGAATACACAATAAAAAAACTGGCTCAATTAGCCGGTGTAAGCACAAGGACACTTAGGTACTATGATGAGATAGGCATTCTCAAGCCGGCGAGAATAAATTCATCAGGATACCGTATTTATGGTCGGAAGGAAGTAGACAGACTTCAGCACATTTTGTTTTATCGGGAACTGGGTGTGGAACTGGATAAAATAGGAGAATTTGTGAATAATCCTGCTTACGACTGTATTTCTGCTTTACAAAACCACCGAGAAAAGCTTTTAGAAAAGAAAAAGCAGCTAGAGCAGTTAATTAATACTATTGATAAAACAATAGCTGCTAATGAAGGGAGAATTAAAATGACAGATAGAGAAAAGTTTGAGGGCTTCAAGCAAAAGATTTTGGATGAAAATGACAAAAAATATGGAGAGGAAATTCGTGAAAAGTACGGGGAAGACACTGTGAATCAATCATACGATAAATTAATGGGGATGTCAGAGGAACGATATAAGGAATTTGAAAAACTTACAGAACTTGTCTTAGATACATTAAAGCAAGCCTATAAAACGGAAAATCCGGCAGGGGAGCTTGCACAGAAAGCCGCTGACCTGCATCGTCAATGGCTTAGCTTTTCCTGGCCTAGTTACAGCGGTGAAGCCCATGCTGGGCTTGCGCAAATGTATGTAGATGACGAAAGATTCAGAGCATATTACGATAAGGAACAACCGGGTATGGCAGAATTCTTGAGAGATGCAATTCTTATCTACACCGGGAAAACAGACAAATAATAAATAAACGGGGGTGCTGCAAAACAGAAAGTTTAATACCTGTACTTGCGTACAGGTTAAGAATATAAGAAATAGTTTTGCAACAGCCCCGTTTAAACTACCTCAATGCTTTATTGAGGTTTTGAAGGCCTTGATATTTCAGTGAGAGTGTCGGCAACTTCAGTGTCATATTTAGCATCGGTTGCCACATCACCTAGTGCTACAATACCTACAAGGTTGTTATGATCAACAACGGGTACTCTTCTTATCTGGCTGTCAGCCATCATTTTGGTAACTTGTGACATTTCCATGTCAGGGCTGACAGAAGTTATACCGGTTGTCATAATTTCTCTTACAGGTGTTTGCTGTGGATTTTTACCTACAGCAATGTTTCTAACAACGATATCTCTGTCAGTTACTATACCTACAACACTTCCCTTGTCACAAACAGGGATTGATCCTACATTATGCTGCTGCATTAATTTTGCAGTGTCAACAATAGAAGCATTTGGTTCAACATAGGTTACATTTGTAGTCATTATATCTTTTACTTTCATCGTAATCATCCTTTCATAATGATTTCAAAATTATTGTTTCCGAAAGGAATGATTAAAGTCGTGGAAATTTTTTTATTTAAAATATTTCATATTTTCATTTATATACTGTTCGGCAGTGTAGGCTGCGGAAGCTCCGTCAGCAGCAGCCGTAATAATCTGTCTCAGGTACTTTTCACGCAAATCTCCGGCTGCGAAAACACCTGGAATATTGGTTCTCATTCTATCATCTGTTATAACATAACCATCCTTGTTAAGTTCTACCTTATTCTTTACAAGTGAGGTATTGGGATTTAAACCAATTGCTACAAACAAGCCATCTACACTTATGGAATTTAGTTTTCCTGTTTTAACATTCTTAATTTTCAAGCCTTCAACACCAAATTTACCTTCAATTTCTTCTACTACAGAGTCCCATAAAAACTCAATTTTTTTGTTGCAACATAGCTCGTTTTGAAGGAGCTTTGTGGCTCTCATTGCATCCCTTCTGTGAATTATATAAATTTTGGGACAGAATCTTGCCAAATAAAGAGCATCCTCGGCAGCTGTATCACCGCCTCCAACAACTGCAACTGTTTTTCCGCGGAAAAAAGCACCGTCACAAACAGCACAGTAGGAGACGCCAGAACCTCTTAATTTCTCTTCATTTGGCAAGCCAAGCATTTTGGGCGATGCTCCCATACAAAGAATTATTGTTTTACTTTCAAAAGTATTGTTTTTAGTTTTTACTTTTTTAATATGTGAATCCAGATCAAGCTCAAGTACTTCATCATTTAATACTACCGTACCGAATTTTCTTGCCTGTTTTTCCATTCTCAATGCAAGGTCGGAGCCTCCTATAGGTTCTTCAAAGCCGGGGTAGTTTTCCATTACATCAGCTGTAGCCATTTGTCCGCCTGAAAACATTTTTTCAATAACCAGGGTGTCAAGTTGTGCCCTGGAACTATAGAGAGCAGCTGTATAACCTGCCGGACCTCCGCCTATTATTATAACGTCATTCATAACTATGCCTCCAAGAATAAATGTTATATTATATGAATTCCCAAACTAAAATAAAATAAAACACAAAAAAATACTACTTTTCATATAAATAATTAGAAGTACTATTACATAGATAGAGAGTGCATATGTTTTGTCCAAATTTTCTTTATTCTAAAGAACCAAGACCTCCACAACCTGATAATCCATCATTTGAAGAACGTCAGACTATGGCAAAATATGCATTATACAGAACTTGCCATCTGGAAGACTATGGCAATATTTTGAATGCATTTTCACCATCTGAGAATATTACATCCATAGCCAAGCCTGGTCACTTCAAAGGAAAAAGTGTGGGCATTATAGGCGGAGGCCTTGCAGGAATGGCTGCAGCCTTTGAACTTCGAAAGCTTGGATTTGATATTACAGTATTAGAGGCATCAGAGGAGCGGATAGGTGGTAGAGTTTATACATATTATTTTGATAGAGAAAAAAAACTTTATGGCGAACTGGGGCCTATGAGAATACCTGTCAACCATGAGACTGTTTGGCATTATATCAATTTATTCAAGTTGAATACAAGACCATTTATACAAAGTGACCCGGGTACCTTCATATATCTTCATCAAAGAAGAGCAAGAAATGATCCTTACGGAAAAAATGTTATGAAGTACATTTATCCTACTTACGACCTTACCTCATGGGAAGCAAAAACACCGTGGCAGGAATTAGGTTATTACGGTATAGAAGCGCCTGTACTTGAAGCACCTCCGGCTGCAAGAATTGAAGTAATTCAGGTAAAACCACGATACAGCAGGCAGTTGCTTTTCTGGGACAGCCTTAGTACTAGACAGATGTTTGAATATAAAAACCTCAGTCAGGGTGCCATTAACCTTCTCTCAAACCTATTTCCGGTAGCAGGAGAGTTACTGTATCACAATTATGTGGATTTAGTACAGGAATACTTCCCTGTGAACTTCTGGTTTCTGTATGAAATAACAGGAGGAATGGTAAATCTACCTTTAGCATTTCATAGATCATTTACAACTAATTCCCCTTGGGAGTATTATCCGGATATACCGGCTGAACTTCTTGGTAAAGTTACATGGAAGCAGGGAATAAAGGTAAAAGGAATATATAAATGCCTTGAAAACGGCAAAGTAACCCTAGCATATGACAGCAAAAAACTCATGGAAACAGGGTATGAGAATTTTGATTATATTGTATGTACAGTTCCATTCTCTGTTTTAAGAACCTTTGAAATAGCCCCAATGTTCAGCAGTTTAAAAATGCAGGCAATAAAGGAAGTAACCTATACTAACGCCCAAAAGACTCTCCTTAACTGCAACAAGAGATTCTGGGAAGAGCAAGGGATATTTGGAGGCGGTTCATATACAGATCTGCCTGTAACTGGTATATGGTATACTTCTGGTCGAGGACAAAAAAGTACGGAAGATGTACCCGGTGTAATTGTTGGCTCCTATAATTTTAACCTGGATGCTGTAAGGTTAGGTAATATGACTGACGAGGACAGATTTGAAAAAATAAAAAGAAATGTTGAAGAAGTCCACGGATTTTCTAAGGGATATCTCAATGATATTGCTACAGACTTTAAAACACAGGTTTGGGATAATGATCCTCTTTTTAGAGGAGCATTCTGCTATTTTACACCACAGCAGAAAAAATTATTTTCATGGGCAATGACTTTGCCAGAATATGGGGATAGAGTCTACTTTGCAGGTGAACATGTATCTGCAATACACAGATGGCAGCAAGGGGCGCTCAAAAGCGGTATGGAAGCTGCAAACGCTATAGCACGTACAAATCTGTATACACGCTAATCACAATTACCGTTTTATAATTTAATTAGGTGGTATACTAAATAATAGATAGATTTTAAACAATATAGGATAGAAAGGAATAAATTGTATGACTGAAGAACAAATGCTTGAAAAAAAGGTATGGGCTGTAGTAGGTGCAAATCAGGATCCTGAAAAGTATGGAAATAAAATATATAAGAAGTTGAAAAATAGCGGATATGAGGTTTATCCTGTCAACCCAGGATATGAGACTGTAGAAGGGGACAAATGTTATAAGGACTTATCTTCCCTTCCCAAAAAACCAGAAGTAATTGATATGGTTGTTTCACCTAAAATAGGGAAGAGTGTCATAGAAGAAGCCGCAAAATTAGGTATCAAAAACATATGGCTTCAGCCCGGAACATATAATGATGAATTGTTAAAAAGAATTAACGAGCTTGAACTTGATACAGTTATGGCTTGTGTACTTGTAGCTTTGAGATAGAAAATAAATAAAGGGAGTTGTTGTAAATTAAGTTTTATATTTCTTAACCGTACTTAAGGAGTATAAATTATATCAATGGAAGCAATCATTGATATAATTTTATACGTAAGTACAGGTGGTAAGAAAAAACTTTCTGTTTTACAACAACTCCCTTTTACATAAAGCATTTCAATGAAAATGAAAAAATAGTATAATTAAGACTATAGCAGCTTTATTATAAAATATTGGAGGGCTTACATGTCAATAAAATATCAGGATATGGCAAGAACTGGTAATACTAAACTATCGAGATTTGTAGCATCTGTTTCAGTTATACTATACTTTTATTTTTTAATCGGAAGTTTTATAGGCTCAATACCAATAGTATACGCTTTAATCAAAAATAGAGATGCTATTGTGGATTTAACTTATTCAACAGATGTTTATGCATTTATGGACGAATATGTAAACCCTTTTACAAACTACATATTTACCAATTTTACAATTTACTTTATGTTAGCGGGTTTATTTATAGCAATAAAGTTTATACATTATAGGACCTTTACTTCACTTATAACAACGAAAAGAAAAATCCAGTGGAGCAGATTCTGGATAGGTTTTTTAGTTTACGGCGGGCTTTCTGCTGTCGGGGCTGTAATAGATTATTTCTTATCGCCTGAAACTTATTCAATCAGTTTTGATGCGTCAAAATTCTGGATTGCTTTGCCTTTTATTCTTATTATGACACCCTTACAGGCAGCTACAGAAGAATTTGTTTTCAGGGGATACGTAATCCAAAGCTTCGGACTTAAAATAAAAAACGGTATACTGCTTGCGGCTATATCGGGTTTTATGTTTACGCTTCCGCATCTTATGAACCCTGAAGTAACCGCCTCAAGCACAACAGGTGTTATAGATACTGTTTGCATGGTTTTGAATTATTTTGTTGTTGGAATGATTTTTGCTATGGTTACAATAAAAACAAATTCTTTAGAGGCAGCAATAGGAGCTCATGCGGTAAACAATCTTATAGCATTTTTGCTTTTGGGGTATCCTGATAATGCACTTTCAACAAATACAGTATTTTACACATCCACTTTTAACCCGACAGGAAGTCTTATATCGGTAATAATTACAGGTTTTTTGTTTTACTTTATTACAGGATTTTTAATAAAAGAGCCAGTACAGACCGAAGAAGACTTCAAAATTACTTGTTAATAATACATAGGAAAAGGATGAAGTTATGAGTCTTCAATTTATTTATGGAAGGTCAGGTTCGGGGAAATCTTTCCATTGCTTGAATTCAATAAAAATTAAACAGAATATGGACAGCAGTAAAAAACTTGTCCTCCTTGTACCGGAGCAGTATACATTGCAGGCAGAACGTGACTTAATAAAGGTTCTCGGAACAGGAGGAATTTTAAATACTGAAGTGTTGAGTTTCAGGAGAATGGCCTATAGGGTTCTGAATGATGTTGGCGGAATTACATATCCGCATATACATCCTGCCGGAAAAAACATGATTATATATAGGATTCTGGATAGATTAAAGGAAGAATTTACTATATTTTACAAATCTGCCAATTGTAAAGGGTTTGTAAATACTTTGTCTACACTGATAACCGAGCTTAAAAGGTATAACGTAAAGGCGGAAAGCTTCGATGGAGTTTTAGAAGAACTTACTGAGGACAATTATCTTGCACACAAGCTAAAGGAAATAAAGCTCATTTACGGTGAGTTTGACAATATGCTTGAGAATCGCTACAGAGATACCGATGATGAATTGACATTACTATCATCTAAACTTTACTGTACAGAAATGTACAGTAAATCGGAAATTTGGATTGATGGTTTTGCAGGATTTACTCCTCAGGAGATTGATGTAATATCCAAGCTAATGCAACAAGCAGAGAATGTTTATATAACTATATGTACCGATGTACTTTTTGACGAGGTAAAGTCAGATTCTACGGATGTTTTTGCATCAGTAAAGAGATCTATTAAGAAATTTGTAAGTATAGCGGAAGCATGTGGGGTTAAAATACTTCCGCCTGTGGGCCTGAACAAGGCAATTCTGCCCAGGTTTAAAGACAGCAGAGAACTACAAAGCCTTGAAGCAAATTACTTTTCCTTTCCGTATAGGGCTTATCAGCAGCCAACAACAGATATAGAGCTTTTTGAATCAGTAAATATTTATGCTGAAATTGAAGAGTGTGCAAGGGATATAATAAGGCAATGCCGTGACAATGGTATGCAGTTTAAGGACATAACCGTTGCTACAAGAAATCTTGCAGGATACGAAAATCTTATAGAAGTAATTTTTGAACAGTACAACATACCATGCTTTATAGATTCCAAAACTGAAATATCAAATCATCCTTTGGTAAGGATGGTGCTTTCAATGCTGGAGATATTTACTGAAAATTGGTCCTATGAAGCGGTTTTCAGATATCTTAAGTCAGGACTTACTGGAATAGATGATACAAAGATAGACTTATTGGAAAACTATGTTCTGGCCTGCGGGATTAGGGGCAGTCGTTGGACTCAAGAGGAGGATTGGAATACAAGTATTGAATTCAAACCTGATGATAAACAGAATCCTGAAAATGATGAAATGCTGCTGCAGGTAAATATGACTAGAAACGAAATAAGGGAACCTCTTTTGCGTTTTCGAAACAGAACAAAGGGTAGAAGAACTGCAGGGGATTTTTGTACCGGAATTTATGAGTATCTAGTTGAAATCGGTGTAGAAGAAAGAATACGTAACTATATAGACAGTTTTTCAAAAAGTGGCCAGTTAAGGCTTGCAGGGGAATATCAGCAGGTCTGGAACATACTCATGGATGTTTTTGATCAGGTTGTAGAAGTAATGGGAGATGAAACCTTTGGGATTGAAAAGTTTGCCAATGTATTCAAAATAGGACTGGCAGAATACAAGATTTCATCTATTCCAGCATCACTAGACCAGGTTTTAGTAGGAAGTATTGAGCACTTAAGAAGCCACGAAATAAAAGCTCTATACATTCTGGGAACCAATGACGGAGTATTTCCTTCCTCAGGGATAACAGAGGGCGTTTTGTCGGATGCTGATAGGGAAGTACTTAATAAAAGTGGCATTGAACTTGCCAGCGATACAAAATCCAGAGCTTTTGATGAGCAGTACCTTATATATAGAACATTGACTACACCAAAAAACTTCTTGAGAATAAGCTGGCCAATTGCCGACCATGAGGGAAGAACAATGCGTCCTTCCATAATAATATCAAGAATGCGGAAGATATTTCCCAATATAACTGAAAAAAATAATATATTAAAACCTTCTGAGGACAAGGAGAATATTGAATTAATAGTATCACCTATACCAGCATTTAATCAGTTGGTTTCTGTGCTAAGACAGAAAAATGAGGGAATAGAACCGGGATATATGTGGAAGGAATTATTTGCATGGTTTTCAAGTCAAGAAGAATGGAAGCAAAAGTGTGATGCAATGATAAGGGCATTGAAATATAGAAATGTAGCTGTTCCAGTGGATAAGTCAAAAATACGTGAGCTGTACGGGAATAACCCTTACTTTACAGTTTCAAGACTGGAAAAGTACACTTCCTGTCCCTTTGCATTTTATGTACAGTATGGTCTGGGAGCAAGGGAAAGAAAGATATATCGGTTGAGTCCACCGGATGTTGGAACATTTATGCATGCTGTCATAGAAAGATTTTCAAAAATGGTGGATGAAAACAACTATTCATGGAGAGAATTTGACAAACAATGGTGCAGTGATGAAGTTTCAAAAATAGTAGATGAGCTTTTAGGTAATATGAAAAACACCATACTTGGAAGCTCAAAAAGGTTTAAGGCCCTGGCTGTAAGACTAAAACGAGTTGTTACAAGGGCTGTGTGGCTTATTGCGGAGCATATACGCCGAAGTAGTTTTGAACCCATGGGCTACGAGGTTGAATTCGGAGAGGGTGGAGAATATCCTCCCATAGTCATTGAATTAGATTCAGGTGAAAAGATTAAGCTTGTTGGCAGAATTGACAGAATCGATACTTTAAGTACTGATAACGGAAAATATTTGAGAATAGTAGACTATAAATCCGGTGAAAAGGATTTTAAACTCAGTGATGTTTATTATGGTCTTCAAATGCAGCTTATTACCTACTTAGATGCTTTATGGGAATATTCTGAAAAGAGTGGCCAAAAGGCCTTGCCGGGAGGAATTCTGTATTTCAGAGTTGACGACCCAATGATAAAAGGTACAGGTAGCAGTTCACCGGAAGAAATAGAAACAGCCATAATGAAAAAGCTAAAAATGAAGGGGTTGCTCCTTGCCGATGTCCAGCTTATTAAATATATGGACAATGCAATTGAAGGGAACTCTATCATTATTCCTGCAAGGATAAATAAAGGAGATGTTTTGGGAAGATCCTCTGCTGCTACTATAGAACAATTTACAGTATTAAGAGGTTTCGTAAAGCAGATTTTGAAAGACATGTGCAGTGAACTTATGAAGGGGAATGTTCCTATAAGTCCATACAAAAAAAAGAAAATAACTTCTTGTAGCTACTGTAATTATTCATCAGTATGCCAGTTTGATCAGAGCCAAAAAGAGAACAGTTTTAGAATGCTCCATGATAGAGAAGATGATGATATTTGGAAACTTATGGATGAAATTAGTGAAAAAGACAATTAATGAATGTACGTAAAGGGGAACAATAGATGTCTGAAACCAAATGGACAAAAGAACAATATGCCGCTATAACTCAAAAAGACTGCAACTTGCTTGTGGCTGCAGCAGCAGGTGCAGGTAAAACCGCCGTGCTTGTTGAAAGGATAATAAGAAAAATTACAGATGAAGAAAATCCGGTGGATATAGATACGTTGCTGGTAGTAACATTTACAAATGCTGCTGCTACAGAAATGAGGGAAAGAATAGGGGCAGCCATATCCGATGCAATAGAAAAGAATCCAGAATCAAAAAATATTTCAAGACAACTTGTACTTCTTAATAAAGCTTCTATTACTACAATTCATTCCTTTTGTCTGGAGGTTATAAGAAGCAACTTTCAGAGTATTGAAATAGACCCTGCTTTCAAGATTCTTGACGAGACAGAAGCTTCTCTATTAAAATCTGAAACCTTGAGTGAGCTGTTTGAAGAAATTTATGAAAATGTTGAGGAAAACCAAGATTTTCTTGATTTGTTGGAATCCTATGGAGGTAACAAAGATGATGAGAAGATTCAAGACATGGTTCTGAGTATTTACAGCTTTGTCCAGAGTTATCCATGGCCGGAAAAATGGCTTGAACAACAAGTGGAAAGTTATAATTTCGACGGTACCAATGACTTTGGAGAAACACACTGGGGCAAAATCCTTCTAGAAACCAGTCTTATGAAGCTTGAAGGTCTCAGAGATATTATGAATGAAGCATGTGAAAAAATTAAATACGCAGTGGGATTAGAAAAATATCTGCCTGTTTTTGTTGAAGATAAGGATAATCTGAATAGGCTTATAGAAGCATGTAAAAAAAGTATAAAATGGGATGAAATGTATAATTACATCAATAGCTTTGAATTTCCAACCCTGCCTAGGTGCGGAAAGGATGCTGATAAATCAGTACAGGAAAGTGTAAAGAAAACAAGGGATGAATTAAAGTCAGTAATTACCGGCCTTAGAAATGAAGTTTTTTTCATGAAGTCGGATGAAATAGCTTCTGACCTAAAAGAAATGTTTCCTATACTGATATGTGTTTCAAAATTGGTTATGGATTTTGGCAGACGATATTCACAGAAAAAGAGTCAGAGGGCTTCTGTTGATTTCAATGACCTTGAGCATTTTTGCCTTAATATATTGGCAGAAACAGATAATGACGGGAACATACGTCCAACAAAAATTGCCCAGTATTACAAGGATAAGTTTTCTGAAATATTAGTGGATGAGTATCAGGATAGCAATTTGGTTCAGGAAATTATAATCAATATGATTTCAAAAGAGGATAAAGGCAGCCCTAACGTATTTATGGTAGGAGATGTAAAACAGAGTATATACAGGTTCAGACAGGCAAAACCAGAGCTTTTTCTTGAAAAATATGATAATTACTCAATTGATGAGGGCAGCAGTTACAGAAAAATACTGTTGTTTAAGAATTTCCGAAGCAGAAAGGACGTTGTTGACGGAATCAACTATATATTCAAGCAGATAATGTCCCAAAAAGTTGGAGAGCTTGATTACAATGAAATAGAAGAACTGAATCCCGGAGCTGACTTTCCTTCATGCCAAAATGAAAAAACAGCAGCAGGAGGAGCTATCGAGTTGCATTTGATAGAAACCTCAGCCGGAGATAACAGTGTGCAACCAGAAAGTAGTGAACCCATGGATGAACAAGATTCAGAGGAAGAAGAAATACTTGATAATATACAGAAGGAAGCTAGAATGGTTGCAAACAGAATAATTGAGCTGTTTCAACCAGACGCAGACGGAAAGAAATTTGTTGTATATGATAAAAAACTTGGGGCTTACAGGGATATTAGGTTTAATGATATAGTAATACTGCTAAGAACTACCAGGAACTGGACTGAGGTATTTTCAGAAGAACTTGCCAAGTCGGAGATACCTGTTTTTGCAGATACAGGAAGCGGATTTTTTAAAACACCAGAAGTACAGGTAGTATTGTCGTTGCTGCAAATAATTGATAATCCTTATCAAGATATTCCTTTGCTGTCAGTGCTAAGATCACCAATATTCAATTTTAGCACGGATGATTTGGCAGAAGTACGCCTTGTGAATCGTAATGCTTCCATATACGAAGCCCTTAAAGAAGTGGCAGCGCAGGACACAGAGGTATCAAAGAAGTCTTCTGATTTTTTGCAAAAGCTTGCAAAGTGGAGAGAAATGTCACTCTATATGTCCACTCACAAGCTCATATGGCAGCTATATGATGAGACAGGATATTTTAGCATAGTAGGAGCAATGCAAGACGGTGAAAGAAAACAGGCTAACTTGAAAATACTTTTTGAACGTGCTTTACAGTTTGAAAATACAAGTTACAGTGGGCTTTTTAACTTTATAAGTTTCATAGACAAGCTAAAAACAAACAAAGGCGATATGGGCAGTGCAAAGGTTCTTGGAGAAAACGACAACGTTGTCAGGCTAATGAGTATTCACAAGAGTAAGGGATTGGAATTTCCTGTTGTATTTTTGTGCGGCTGCGGGAAAAAGTTCAATATGCAGGATATGTATAAAAGTGTTTTACTGCATCAGGAATTGGGTTTTGGGCCTGACTTTGTTGATTATAGAAAGAGAATAAAGTATCCTTCTATTCCAAAGCAGGCAATTGCTCAGAAAATAAGAGTTGAAACCTTGTCAGAGGAAATGAGAATACTCTATGTAGCAATGACAAGGGCCAGAGAGAAGCTGATAATAACCGGGGCGGTTAATAATATTGAAAAATCGGCGTTAAAATGGTTGAATACAGCACAGAGTAACGGTGATAAATTCCCGGCCAATAACATGCTTAAAGCCCAGAATTATTTGGATTGGATATGCCCTTCAATAATGAGACACAAGGATTCCGAAATTTTAAGAAAAGCGGCAGGGGTTGGTGTAGACTATAGCGGGCCAGTTATTTCAGATGAATCGTTTTGGAAGATAATTCTTGCCAATCATAAGGATATTGCTGTGACAAAGAAGCTGGAGTTAGATAGCAAGGGCAGTGAAGACATATTAAAGTGGCTTCAGCAAAAGGATACTTGTGACAATGAATATGCCGGTGAAATTCACCGTCGCTTAGACTGGAAATATGTTTACAGGGATTTTGCACAAATACCTTCTAAAATAACCGTAACAGAGTTAAAAAGATATTTTAATCTTAATAATGATGAAGAAAACAGTCAGCCGGAATACAGAAACATTATCATAAAAAAGCCAGCATTTATGGAAGAAAAGAAAGGGCTAACTCCTGCAGAAAAGGGAACTGCCATGCATTTTGCAATGCAGCATCTGGATTTTCACAATGAAGATATTTCCGGACAGATTGAAATAATGGTAAAGAAAGAACTATTAACTGAAATTCAGGCAAAAAGTATAGATATAAGGAAAATATCTGTTTTTATTAATTCATCCATAGGAAAAAGGATGCTAAAGTCTAGTAAAATGCACAGAGAGGTTCCATTTAACATTGAATTGGATTACAAGGAAATCTATCCTCAGCTGACTGATGTGACCGGCTATCAAGATAAAATACTGCTTCAGGGTGTTATTGACTGCTATTTTGAAGAGGATGATAATCTCGTTCTTATTGACTATAAAACCGACTATGTGCCTAACGGTGATATTGAGGTTATGAAGGAAAAGTACAAACTGCAGATTTCTTATTATTCAAGGGCGTTAGAAATGTTGACTTCAAAGCAAGTTAAAGAAAGATACATTTATTTATTTTCAACAGGGGACATAGTAAAAATGTAAAAAAAGTTTTAGTAATATTTTACCCGAATTATTGTATTAAATTAGTAGTTAAAAAAATAAAAAAAATACTGAAAAATGTATTGACATAAATATTCAGGCTGTGCTACAATACCTCTTGTTGATGAGCGATGCGGGTTTGTGTAATGGTAGCACAACTGACTCTGGATCAGTTTGTCAGGGTTCGAGCCCTTGACCCGCAGCCAAAAGTATTTCAGTTTGGTTTTAATCAAATTGAAATACTTTTTTCATGTGTGCCAATAATTTTATTCTGTATAAATAAAAAACAGAAGCCATAAAACTTCTGTTTTTTAATAATCTTCTTTGTTAACCGTCCGGGGAAAACAAAAGAGACTGTGTATATTGGTAATAATATTATAGTTTTATTCTATAATGGTGTCAATTACTTTTTGTGAATAAATTAGCATAAAATGTTTATTTTGAAAAAGGCATACCATTATGATAAAATGATATAGGCTATTTGTAATTTTATGTATATACATTATATATCTTCATTGAAAATGAGGAATATTTATGAAAATATTAATGCTTTCGTGGGAGTATCCTCCAAGAATAATTGGAGGTATTTCAAGAGTAGTGCATGATTTGGCACATAAGTTGGGTCATTGTGGTAATCAAGTTCACGTTGTTACATGCTGGGAAGAAGGTACCCTAGATTTTGAAATTGAAGGTAATGTAATTGTACATAGAGTCCATGTCAGTGAGGTTTCTACAACAAACTTTATAGAATGGGTTTTACGATTGAACTTTGCAATGCTGGAAACATCAATCAGACTTTTACAAGAAAGCAAATTTGATATTATTCATGCACATGACTGGCTTGTTGCTAATGCAGCAAAAGTTTTAAAAAACTCGTTTTCGATTCCGTTGATTTCAACCATTCATGCAACTGAATTTGGTAGAAATAACGGAATTTACTCTGATATGCAAAAAGCAATTAACGATGTTGAAGTAATGCTTTCAAAAGAATCAAGTAAATTAATAGTAAATAGCAAATATATGAAAGATGAAATTAAATCTATATTTAATGTAACTGGGGATAAAATATGTGTAATAAGTAATGGAATAGAGCTAGACAAGTTCGATAATATAAAATATGATAGTGACTTCAGAAATAATTATGCTGCTCCTAATGAAAAAATAGTTTTTTTTGTGGGAAGACTTGTAAATGAAAAGGGAGTTCATGTATTATTAAATGCAATACCTAAAATTATAGGAAGTTATAATGATGTTAAGTTTGTAATTGCGGGCAAAGGACCGTGTTTAAATAGTTTAATTGAACAGAGCCGTAATCTTAAAATTCAAAACAGGGTTTATTTTACCGGCTTTGTAGGTGAGGAGGTTTTACTTAAGCTATACAAATGTTCGGATATTGCAGTTTTTCCAAGTACCTATGAACCTTTTGGAATTGTAGCACTTGAAGGAATGGTTGCAGGCATTCCAGTAGTGGTATCAGATACTGGAGGTTTAGGGGAAATAGTGGAGCACAGAGTGAACGGAATGAAATTTTACAACGGAAATTCTAATTCACTGGCAGACTGTATCCTAGAACTGCTTTGTAATGATAATTTAGCGAAACAGATTAGTACTAATGCGTTGGAAAATGTACATAGGCTTTATAATTGGAATAGAATAACGGAGCAAATTTTACATGAATATAACTATGTTATTTCTCAATACAACAGCTTAAATAGGGATTGATTTTATTATTTAGTTAAAATTGGAGGTTTAATTGTGTCAAAAAGTAAAAAGAAATTAAAAGTAATACCACTTGGTGGATTACAAGAAATAGGGAAAAATATAACGGCTTTTGAATATGGGGAGGACATTCTGGTTGTTGATTGCGGCCTTTCATTTCCTGAAGATGAAATGCTTGGTATAGATTTAGTAATACCTGATGTTACGTATCTGGTTAAAAATAAAGAAAAGGTAAGAGGAATTGTTCTGACACACGGTCATGAGGACCATATAGGTGCATTGCCGTACGTGTTGAGGGAATTAAATGTGCCTATATATGGAACAAAGCTTACTCTTGGATTAATAAAGTGTAAGCTTGAAGAACATGGGCTTCTTGACACTGTTCAGATGGAAACGGTTCATCAGGGACAAACACTGGATTTGGGAGCTTTCAAGGTAGAATTTATAAGATCTACTCACAGTATTGCTGATGCCGTAGCTTTGGCTATTTTTACGCCTGTAGGCACTATAGTTCATACCGGGGATTTTAAAATTGACTATACTCCTATTGAGGGGCAGCCAATGGATTTGGCAAGACTTGCTGAAATAGGCAAGAAGGGTGTACTTCTGCTTATGTGTGATAGTACAAATGTAGAAAACGAAGGGTATACACTTTCTGAGCGTACTGTAGGAGAGACCTTTGACGAGATATTTATGGACTGTAAAAGCAGGATTCTGGTTGCAACTTTTGCTTCAAATGTCCACAGAGTTCAGCAGATATTTAATGCTGCTGTTAAATTCGGACGTAAGGTTACAGTTCTTGGAAGAAGCATGATTAATGTTGTAAATGTTGCAATGGAGTTGGGTTATCTTAATGTGCCAGATGGAGTTCTCATTGATTTAGACAACATGGACAAGGTACCAAGAGATAAGCTTGTAATAATAACTACAGGCAGTCAGGGAGAGCCTATGTCAGCTCTTACAAGGATTACATTCAATGAGCATAAAAAAGTTGAAATAGTTCCTGATGATTTAGTTATTATATCAGCATCTCCGATACCTGGTAACGAGAAATTAATCTCTAAGGTAATAAATGAACTTTTCAAGAAAGGTGCAAAGGTAATATATGAAGCACTTGCAGATGTCCATGTATCAGGACATGCTTGTCAGGAAGAAATAAAGTTAATTCATAACTTGGTCAAACCAAAGTTCTTTATGCCGGTACATGGAGAACATAGACATCTTAGACAGCACGCTGAACTTGCCGTAAAAATGGGTATGCCAAGAGAGAAAATATTCATAATGGAAATTGGAAAAGTTCTTGAGCTTACCAATGACACTGCTAAAGTAAACGGCTCAGTTACAGCGGGAAAGGTTCTTGTTGACGGATTAGGTGTAGGAGATGTAGGGAATGTTGTTTTAAGGGACAGAAAGCATCTTTCACAGGATGGTTTAATAGTAGTGGTAATCACTATAGAGGGAGATACAGGAAATGTAGTAGCAGGTCCTGATATAATTTCAAGAGGTTTTGTATATGTCCGTGAATCTGAAGATTTAATGGAACAGCTTAAAGAAATAGCAAAACAGGCAATATTCAAAAGTTCTTCTAAAAATCAGGGCGATTGGTCCATAAGAAAGTCGGCTATTAGAGAAGCTTTAAAGGACTGTATTTATGAACGTACAAAGCGTAAACCAATGATATTGCCTATAATAATGGAAATATAAGTTTATTTACCTGCAAATAACAATATTTTGAGTAAATTCTTGCCCGGCTTTTTTAAAAGCCGGGTTTTTATATGCTAGAACATAAGTATCTGTTGCATGTGCCTCAATCTCAAACATTTTTGAAATCAAATTGTCTGAGAAGGATTTGTAGTTGGATGCCTTGGTTACAACTGGAATTGCTGATTTCTTTTTCATAAGGGACAGCAGCTCACGGCCTTTTTCGTTAAATCCTAAAATTCTTGCGTATTGGGGACCACCATGCCTCATGAATCTTTCCATATCTATCCTTGTAATTCCGGCAAGAAGAGAAATGAGTATTCTTTGTATACGTGTTTTAGGATATCGCTTAGTGCATATATTGGCAAGCAGTTGGTCAAAGGAGCCGGAATTTTCTGCGGCATTTTTAATTCTATACTCAAGGCCTTCTGAAACGTCCTGAATATTTTCCAACTCTTGTGCTGTTGAGTGACGAAGAAAGGCCAGTATTATATTTTCAAAGGAATACAGGCTGTTTGGGCCTCTGCCTGCAGAAATTTCCCTTTCCAAAATCTGTTGCGCAAGCTGCGGCAGAGCCTGCCTACTGGCAGCAAATTCACTCTCGTAAATACTGTTTCTGATAGCAGTTGCACTGGAAATATTGCCGGTAAGCTCTGATGTATTATAGCTGTTAGAGATTCTTTTTACTGTAAAGGGCTGTATGGCGCTATTAAGTTTTATAAGGGCCTTTAAATACTCTAAAGCCAGTATATTATTAGAAGTTTCAAGCAAAAAGGAGAGAGCCTCATTTGAATCATTCTGGAGCTTAAGGTATTTTTCTAAAGCTCTTTGCCTGCAAACAGGGAAGGAGAGCCCTTTCGACAACTGCTTTTTCAATTCATCCTTATAGCTTTCTGGCTCAGAAACAAGGATTTCAGCTAATTTGGTAAGAGAATGAATGTCCCCTGATTCGCTTCCAAAAGAGATACAATCAACTATACCTATACTGTTCAATATGCTTACTGCGCCGTATGCAAAAAATTCTGCACTGGAAACTGCAAAGGGGACGGGCAGTTCTATGACTAAATCCACACCATTACCAAGAGCAATTTCAGTTCGGGCGAATTTATTAATTATAGCCGGTTCTCCTCTTTGTATAAAGTTACCGCTCATTACGCAAACAACTGTATCGCAGCCGGTGAGTTTTTTTGATTCTTCTATATGATACATATGCCCGTTATGAAAAGGGTTGTATTCAGCAACAATTCCAAGTACCTTCATTTATTCTCTCCATGTAATTTAATATGGGTATTATATCAATAATTAATAAAATGTATCAATGGGGATAAATATAAAAAAGCCACAGTTACAAAAAAACTATTGTAACTGTGGACGAAAATGAAAAAGACGTAAGTTAAATTATCCATTATTCAGAACTGCTGCACCAGTTTCTTCCTCAAACTGCTTTTTGTACAGGGAATAATAGTACCCTTTTTGCTTAAGCAGTTCACTGTGATTTCCGTGCTCAATAATTTTGCCATTTTTCACCACTAGAATAATATCTGCTTTCTTAATAGTAGAAAGCCTGTGAGCAATTAGAAACGACGTTCTGTTTTCAAGAATATGCATTATTGCTTCTTGAATCATTTGCTCAGTCTGTGTGTCAATAGAGGAGGTTGCTTCGTCAAGGACAAAAATCCTTGGGTCTGAAATAACCGCACGGGCAAATGATATTAGCTGTTTTTCCCCTGTTGACAGTCGGTCGCCGCCTTCACCAATGTTGGTATCAAGACCGTTTTCCAGACTGTTTATAACACTGTCTGCAGCCACTATTTTTATGGCGGCTTCTATCTCCTCGTCAGTGGCGTCAAACTTACCGTAGCGAATATTTTCCCGGACTGTTCCCGAAAACAGGTGAGGGCTTTGAAGCACATAACCTATGTTGCTGTGCAGCCACAATTGTGAACGCTCTCTGTAATCTCTTCCGTCAATGAGTATTTGACCTGATGTTGGCTCAAAAAATCTACATGCCAAATTTACAAGAGTACTTTTACCAGCTCCCGTTTCACCAACAATTGCAACAGTTGTTCCTGCGGGTATTTTTAGATTGAAATCCGTCAATATATATTCATCACCATCAGGATATTTGAAGGTAACATTTTTAAACTCAATATCACCTACTATTGGCTCCCAATTTTCTTTTTTGGGGTTGAAATTATCTCCGTATTTTTCAATAACCTCCGGAGTATCTGTAATATCAGGCTCGGTTTCCAGCAAACCCGTAACACGTTCTATATTGGCCTGGGTAGATACAAAGTCTGCAAATACACGGGCAATTTGCTGTATTGGCTCAAAAATGCTGACAGCATAGGTAATAAATACAGAAAGAGTACCTAATTCGCTGGGGTTTTTCATTACTATGTAGCCGCCATAGGTCAATACCATTGTTAGAGACGTTGCACTGAAACATAGAATGATTGGTATAAAAACGGCATTCAATACAGTTGCTCGCATAGTGGAGGAGTAAAACTTATCTGTAACAACTGAAAAATCCTTTAGGTTGTTGTCCTCAATTACCAGAGTTTTTGAGGTCCTCGCCCCGGTTATTCCTTCATTGAATGCACCTGTCATGGTTGAGTTGATTTTCCTGATTTTTCTGTTAACGTTTAGAATCTTTTTTTGAAAGTACATAGTTATTACAGAAATAAACGGAATAATAGTCATTATCAACAAAGCCAGTTTAACATTAAGGAACAGCATTGCTATGAAAACGCCGATTACATAAATAACAGCCCACAGCAAATCAATAAGACCCCAGGAAACCATCTGACCTATCCTTCCGGTATCACTCATAACCCTGGCCATCATGTAGCCAACAGGGGTCTTATTGTAATAAGTGAAGGAAAGCTTCTGCAAGTGTACAAAAAGAGACTTCCTGATGGACTTTGACACATTAAGCTCAACAGCCATTGCATTTCGTATAAAAATAATTACGGATATGGCCTGAATAAGTAATACAGAGCAGTTTACTAATGCAAATTTTCCAATTCCGTCAGTTGACTTTGGTGTTATAAAATTGTTTATTGCATACCTTTGAAAAAACGGATATATAATGTCAATCAAAGAAACAAGTATTAAAAATGACATTGCTATTGCAAAGGCTTTTTTATAAAGCTTTACAAAGGGAATAACATTTTTCCAGACCTTTATGGAAAAGGGTTTTTTGTAATCTTCTTCTTCATAATATGCCATTAATTACCACCTCCTGTTTCAGCAGCTAAATCTGAAAGCTCAGTTTCAAGACTGCTTTGTATATCGTATATTTTTTTGTAGATACCTTTTTCATTGGCAAGTAATTCGGAATGTGAACCGATTTCCACAATTTTTCCGTCATCCAGAACCATGATAACATCTGCCTGCATTAATGTAGTAATTCTGTGGGAAATCAGGAGCACTGTACTTTGCCCAGTACTATTTTTTAAAGCATTTCGTATTTTTGCATCAGTTTCAGAGTCTACAGCAGAAAGGGAGTCGTCAAATATCATTATAGGTGGTTTCTGCATGAGCATTCTTGCAATAGCGACTCTTTGCTTTTGACCTCCCGAAAGGGTAACTCCACGTTCACCTACAATAGTGTCATAACCTTTTGAAAAATTCATAATGGCATCATCTACTGCAGCAATATCCGCACAATGACGGATTTGCTCCAAATCCCCAGTATTACCAAAAATATCTATATTTTCCTTTATGGTTTTTGAAAATAAAAACGGTTCCTGAAGAACAAAACCAATATTCTTGCGGAGATGTTCAAGCTGTATTTTTCTGATATCCACTCCGCCAATTTCAATTGAACCCTGGCCTTCAGGCAGAGTATATAATCTATCCAGAAGGTATGTTATTGTGGACTTACCTGAACCTGTACCTCCTAGTATGCCAAAAGTGGTTCCTGCCTTAATTCTAAAAGAAATATCTTTTAGTACCGGCTTAACACCTTCGTAATCAAAATTGACATTCTTAAACTCAATATCACCTGTCATGTCAGGTGTCAGAGCATCTTCACAATCTTTTTCTTCTTCCTCTGCAACTATTTCAAGTATACGGTTTAGAGAAACGCTGGTTTTACTAAGTTCTGAAAGAATACGTCCGAAGTTTCTTACCGGCCAAATCAACATGGAATTATAGAAAACAAATACAAGAAATTCTCCAAGGGTAATAACTCCATTTGCTGCGTCAATTGAACCCATAATTACTATAAGCGTAACTTGAAGCCCGGAAACAAAATCTCCGATACCCCAATATTTACTTAGAAGAAAGCCCAACTTAATCCAATAGTTGGCGAAGTGATCATTTTTACTGTCAAAGTTTTCGATTTCATAGTTCTGTCTTCCGAAGGCACGCACTACACGGACTCCCGTGAGGTTTTCCTGTACCATGGCAGACAATGCACCTTCTGCTTCATCAGCAAACTTGAATTTGGCAGCAATTTTATTATAAAAAATTGCTGAGTATGCTACAACGATAGGGAAGAAGGCTAATGCAATAAGAGACAGCCTTATGTTCATCGTAAACATAATAGTAAGGGAGAAACCTACTAGAAAAACCGTTCTTATCATTTCTATAAGCTGTTGAGATATGAAATTTCTTATAACCTCAACATCAGAAGTACATCTTTGTATTATGTCACCTGTCTGGTTTTTGACATGCCAGCTGTAGGGAAGCTTTTGAATATGACTAAACAGGTAGTTTCTCATTTTACGGATTGTACCTTCCGAAGCCTTTGCAATACATATTCTGAAAAGTAATGTAAACAAACCTGACAAAGCGGCAAGTACAAGAACCATAAGGGCGCAGGCAAGCAGATTGTCCCTCAGCATATCCCTGCCTCCATGGCTATTGATATAATTCATAATAAATTTAGGCAGTTTCAGCTCTTCGTTTCCAATAACAGAATCAACAATAATCTTAGTTATTTGCGGCATCAGGTAATTAAATACTATAGCCAGCATTGTAAACAACACAGCAAGAGCAAATAGCCATTTAAATCCTTCCATAAATGAATAGAGCATTTTAAATCGACCTTTGTTTTTGGATTGCATATAAATTCTCCTTATATTAATATAATGTTTTTTAAGTAACAGTCACATAAAAACAGGGTGTAATATGAGAAAATTTCGAAAAATGAGGAATAAAAAAACACGATAACGCAGCATCGTGTTCAATATATTAGTTAACATATTCAACTGTATGACGGTTACTTAAGTGCTGACCTTAAAAAAGTAAAACAAAATAACAAATGCTTTACATAAGGTCTAATATTAAATTATGGATGAAATACCCCGCTAATTTTATTGTACATATTTTTTTACACTCCTTTCACCGTATTTATAATATACAAAAGTACATTACCAACATATGTTATTACAGCACGGTAAGTCCTGTCAATAGCTGTAATATATTTGTAAAATAAAAAAGTAAAAGCACTATGTTCCCTAGTAAATTGGGACAAAGAAAAAACTCCGCACACAGCGTAAACGCGAATGTACAGAGCTTTGGTGGTGGAGGGAGATGGATTCGAACCATCGAAGTCAGAGACAACAGATTTACAGTCTGCCCCCTTTGGCCACTCGGGAACCCCTCCAAAATCAACATGTTGTTTTCAGCAACATATAAGATTATGCACTAAATACTACATCTTGTCAACAACTTTTGATAATTTTATTTAATTATATAAGAATACTTTATTTATAAAATAATATCATAATATAAATTGAAGTTATAAATTGCTAACATAAGAAATATATGGTAGAATAACAAATAATTACAAACCACAATCTAGATTTAAAACATGCATGTTGAAATTAACATGGATTAATTCTAAATGGAAGCAAGGGGGCTCCATGGTGTAGAAATATCTGTGTTTTTTTGTAAGCAAATTGATATTATCATTAAAAGGGGGATTACAATGAGAAAGAAATTAGCAATATTATCAATTGTATTGTCAATTATATTGACAATACCTGCATGCACCAGTAAATCTGAAAGCGGAAATACATCCGGGAACTCGTCATTAAACAGCTCATCAGCAGGAACAAAAGCAAGTCAAACAGGTTTTGATTACAAGAAGTACGGTGTTGAATATACTGCCGCTACTGACGTGGGAAAAAGTCCCAAGATTGCCCTTGACAGAAAGGATACATTAGTTATTGGTTTACCGGATACAACAGGTATTTTTAATTATCTGTACGGTGATAATGCATATGATTGGTATGCTATATATACCATGTTTGATTTCAATATAGAAGTTGATTTCGATGGAAAGCCAATACCGGGTGCAACGGATTATAAAGTTTCCGATGATGGACTCACATATACTTTTACAATTAAAGACGGAGTCAAGTTCTGGGATGGAAATCCTGCTACAGCTTATGATTTAGAATTTGCGTACTATCTGGAAGCCGACCCTAAATATGACGGACCGGCAGATATAGCAAAAACCTTCATAAAAGGCCTTGATGCATATAAAAATGGAAACGCTGATAAAATCGAAGGAATAAAGGTAATTGATGACAAGACACTGGAAATTACCGTTGACAAAGTAAGCGGTCCTGCAATTTATGGATTACAGGTTCCGCTACTTGAAAAGAAGTATTATGGTGCTGATTTCAAAAAGGGTGATACTGCAAAGGTCAAGGAAAAAAATGGAGCACCAATGGGTACAGGCCAATACAAATTTGTTGAATATAAAGCTGGTCAGGAGCTGAAACTTGTAGCTAATGAAGACTATTTTAAAGGAGCTCCAAAAATCAAAAATCTAATATTTTCAGTAACACCTACAGGACAGGAACTCCAGAGGGTTATGGCAGGAGAGACGGATATAGATATGGCTGATGTTTCACCTGACAATATGAAAGCAGCAAAAGATGCAGAATTCATTGACATTTACAGATTCCCTACCAACGGCTACGGATATGTAGGACTAAATGATGCCGACCCTAAATTCAGTGATGTGAAAGTACGTCAGGCTTTAATGTATGCATTGAACAGAGCTGCTGTTGTTGAAAAGGTATATGGCGAATATGCAAGAGTAGTGAATATACCTGAGTCAAATGTATCCTGGGCATACGATGATGAAGGCTGCAATACATATGAATTTAATTTGGATAAAGCAGGACAGCTGTTGGATGAAGCAGGATGGAAGTTAAATAGTAACGGAAAACGTGAAAAGGATGGCAAAGAGTTTAAAATCAAGTTTACTTGCATGAGTCCTCATCCTGTAACAGACATTATGGTTCCGGTTATGAAGGACGATTATGCAAAGCTTGGAATAGACGTTACAGTTGAGAATGCTGACTGGCCTACTCTTCAGCAAAAAGCAACTAAAAAGCAGCTGGAAGCATATTTTATGGCTAGTGGACTCACTCCGGATCCTGATAATTCCTTAGCAAATGCATATAAATCAAATGCAACTCAAAATTATTACAATTACAAAAATGAGGAAGTTGATAGGCTGTGCGAAGAAGGTCTGAATGAAATAAGTACAGAAAAGAGAAAGCCTATTTATAAGCAACTATATAAAATCTTGAATAATGATTTACCTGTACTTTTTGTTTATCAGAGAAGTGACATGTGGGTAGCAAACTCCAGAATAAAGAACTATGAACTATCATCTTTCAGGGATTTTTTCTTTAACTTATATAAAGCGGAAATTGCAAATTAAGAAATTTTCACATTTTGTTTTTGAGAATGTCCGTCATCATTAAAATGCACGGACATTCTCTTTAACGAAAATAAACAAACGACAGGAGAGTTATAACATGTGGAATTACTTAGCTAGAAGAATCCTTCAGATGATACCGATTATAATTGGAGTTTCCATAATATTGTTCTTAATAATAAATCTTGTTCCGGGAAATTTTATTGATTCAAAAGTTTCATCTACTCATATGACACCCCAACAGATTCAACATCTTAAAGATATTTACGGGATTAATGACCCCATTTATCTCAAGTATTTAAAATGGATTAAGGGTGCTGTTCATTTTGACTTCGGTGATTCATTTACATACCAGAAGCCTGTTTCTACTGTAATCAATACATACGTATGGAATTCATTCAGTATAGCACTTGTGGCCTTTATTTTGGAGCTGCTTATTGCCATTCCAATAGGAATTATTTCTGCCACAAGGCAATACTCAAAAACAGATATGATTTTTACATTTTTAGCATTAATAGGGATTTCTTTCCCTTCTTTTTTCCTTGGATATATATTAATAAAAATATTTGCCGTAGACCTCCATATTCTGCCGCTGGCGGGTTTAAATACTCCGGGTTCCAGCTATGTAGGATTTGCGTTTATTGTTGACCGGCTAAAACATATGGTATTGCCGGTTATAGTGCTTGCATTAATAAGTGCCGGCTCTATGATGAGATACACAAGAACTGCTGTCCTTGAAATAGTAAAACAGGATTATATAAGGACTGCCAGAGCAAAAGGCCTCAGTGAAAAGGTTGTTATATATAAACATGCACTAAGAAATGCACTGATTCCTATTGTTACTCTCATTGGTCTTTCACTTCCTGGATTATTTTCAGGTGCAATTATTACAGAGAGTATATTTGGTATTCCAGGTATAGGGAAAATTGCACTGGAAGCGGTGACAAAAAGGGATTATCCTCTTTTGATGGGATTTTCTTTATTTGTTGCCGTACTTACTCTACTGGGAAATCTGCTTTCGGATATTTTATATGCAATTGTTGATCCCAGAGTTAAGTTAAAGTGAGGTGGAAAGAAAAATGAAGATAAAAATTTTTACGATTATATCATTGATTGCAGCAGTTTTGTGTTATATATTCCCATTTCTCACATTTAAGGATTATAAATCAATAAACGGGTTTTATCTTATAACGTCACTGTTCAAAAGAAAAGAGCTTCACAAGCTTACTGAAAATATACAGACTTATGTATTTACAAGTACTTCTGTTCCACTGCTGGTAACATTTTTATTGTTTATTACTGCTATTGCTTTAGTAGTGTATTATCACTTCGGTAAAAGCAGTAAAGCACTTTCAGGTGCTTTGGGGGCGGTTATATGTGCTGTAATATCTTATGGAATTCAGCTATCCAACAGTCAGACTTCAATAACTGATTTTTTTGGTACCATACTACTTGAATTAAAAACAGGTGATGGGAATACAATATTTAAAACAAGTGATATTACATCTCAGACCGGTCTGGGTGCAAAGCTTCTGGTTATTGTTTCTTTTGTTTCGTTGATTTTTGTGGCTGTACTTAAAATAATGGATACTCGAGAAAGAAACAAAGGTGATAATATTCAGACACCTTGGACTATGGCTATTAAGCAATTTAAAAGAAATAAACTGGCAATAGTTGGATTGTTTCTTATATCTTTTCTAATTATCATATGTTTTTACGGGCCGGTATTTTCTAAATATCCTTTACTGAAAACAGACATAATTATGGCAAAGCTTAAACCGGGACCTGGGCATTTGTTGGGTACTGACAGTAGCGGACGTGATATTTTAACACGTTTGATGTATGGAGGGAGAATCTCCATAACAGTAGGCTTTGTTGCCGTATTGCTGGAAATACTTTTGGGTACTGCTATAGGAGGCTTGGCAGGCTATTACAGCGGTAAAATTGATAATATGCTTATGAGGCTTGTTGATATATTTCTTAGTATTCCGTTTTTGCCTGTTGTAATAATAATAGGAGCAATAATGTCTGATTTAAATATACCGCCAGAGCGTAGGATATACTTCGTAATGCTCATAATAGGAGTTCTTAGTTGGCCTGTAATGGCAAGATTGGTCCGCGGACAGATTCTTACCTTGCGAGAACAGGAGTATATGATTGCAGCAGAAGCACTTGGACTAAAGGACAGGCGAAAAATAGTAAGACATCTTATTCCTAATGTTATACCCAGTATAATTGTATCAGCCACTCTTGGAATAGGTGATGCCATATTGATGGAATCAGCATTGTCTTTTCTTGGGCTTGGTGTGGCTATGCCGTTCCCTTCTTGGGGAAATATGGTGCAGGCAGTAAGGGATACCAACGATTTCATCCTCCGCTCTTGGCTTTGGATACCACCTGGAATATGTATCTTTAGCATAGTTCTTGCAATAAATTTTGTAGGTGATGGCCTGAGGGATGCCTTTGACCCTAAAATGAAAAAGTAGGAGGAAGAAGCATTTATGTCTGAAAAACTTTTGGAAATTAAAGATTTACATACATTTTTTTATACAGATGCAGGTGTTGTTAAAGCAGTAAACGGTGTTTCCTTTCAGGTAAATAAGGGACAAACGATAGGAATAGTAGGTGAATCCGGCTGCGGAAAGAGTGTCATGTCTCTTTCCATTATGCGATTACTGCAGGAACCGGGAAAAATAGTTGGGGGACAGGTAATTTTTAATGGTCAGGATCTTGTAAAACTATCTCAGAGTGAAATGAGGAAAATAAATGGAGATAGGATTTCAATGATATTTCAGGAGCCTATGACTTCATTGAATCCTGTTTTTACAGTTGGTAATCAAATAGCAGAGTCACTTATACTTCATGAAAATTTAACAAAAAAACAGGCAAGGGAAAAAGCAGTTGAAATGATTTCAACTGTTGGAATTTCTCGTGCAGAAGGTATATATGATTCGTATCCCCATGAATTATCAGGAGGTATGAGACAGAGAATAATGATAGCAATGGCACTTTCCTGTAATCCTGAACTTTTGATTGCAGATGAGCCCACCACTGCTTTAGATGTTACAATACAAGCACAAATACTAGATTTACTTAAAGAAATAAAGAGAAAATTCGGAACTTCCATAATGCTGATTACACACGATCTCGGAGTCGTAGCCGAAATGGCAGATTACGTAATTGTAATGTATGCAGGAAGAATAATTGAACAGGGAAATGTAAACGACATTTATCTTAATCCCATGCACCCTTATACAATAGGACTCCTTAAATCTAAGCCCAGCATAACTACTGTGAGTGAAAGGCTTTATACAATACCGGGACAGGTACCGAACCTTATTGATTTACCTGAAAGCTGTTACTTTTCAGACAGGTGTAAAATGTGCAAGGATGTCTGCAAACAAGGTTTTCCAAAGCTGATTGATATGGGAAATGAACATTTCGTTGCATGTACATTGTTTGAGGAGGTGACAAAATGAGTGAAGCTTTACTTGAAGTGAAAAATCTGAAAAAATACTTTCCCATAAAAGGAGGAGTATTTCAAAGGACAGTGGGACACGTAAAAGCAGTGGAAGATATATCCTTTGAAATAAATAAGGGTGAAACCCTAGGCTTGGTAGGAGAATCGGGGTGCGGGAAAAGCACTGTAGGCCGTACAATTCTAAGGCTCCATGATAAAACCGGAGGAGAGGTTTTATTTAAGGGGACAGAAATTTTTAATTTAAATAAACAGGAAATGCAAAAGCTGAGACCCAAAATTCAAATTGTCTTTCAAGATCCGTACAGTTCATTGAATCCTAGACTTACGGTTGGTGAAATTATTGGTGAAGCACTACTCGAACATGGATTTTGTGAAAAAAAGAATTTAAAACAGCGTGTATTAAAAGTTATGGAGCAATGCGGACTGCGTACCTTTCATATTGACAGATACCCTCATGAATTTTCAGGAGGGCAGAGGCAGAGAATCGGTATTGCAAGGGCTTTAGCTTTAAATCCTGAATTTATTGTATGCGATGAGCCTGTTTCGGCATTGGATGTATCAATTCAATCCCAGATAATAAACCTATTATCTGATCTTCAAAAAGAATATGGATTTTCCTACTTGTTTATATCACATGATTTAAGCGTGGTTAAACATATATCACATCGGGTGGCTGTAATGTATCTTGGTTGCCTTGTTGAGATTGCTGACAAAACAGAGCTTTACGACAATCCTCTGCATCCGTATACAAAGGCTCTTTTATCGGCAGTTCCATTGCCGGACCCGAGACTTAAAAGGGAAAGAATAATTTTATCTGGGGATTTACCCAGCCCTGCAAATCCTCCGTCAGGCTGCCGTTTTCATACAAGATGCCCTAAGTGCAGTGATATTTGCAAACAACAAATACCTGAATTAAAAGATGTGGGACAAAACCATAAAGCTGCCTGTCATTTTGTTTGATAGTTACCATAGAGTGTAGGGAGTAAAAATATGAAACTGATGCAAAAAGAATCCTTAAAAGACATTCTAGCTATTGTTATAGCTGTTTTTCAGGTTGTTTGGCCTTATATTTTAATAAGTATAGGAGTGTATTTGTTTCTTGTGGTGTTTTTAACAAAGACATGGCTTTGAAACTAAAAAAGAATTTTTCGTATCAATGACGAAAAATTCTTTTTTGGTGCCCAGAGCCGGAATCGAACCAGCGACACGGGGATTTTCAGTCCCCTGCTCTACCGACTGAGCTATCTGGGCAAGCTGTTAGTGCTTGTGAAAACACTAACAAATTGGTGGGCCTTCAGGGACTCGAACCCCGGACCAACCGGTTATGAGCCGGTTGCTCTAACCAACTGAGCTAAAGGCCCTCAAAAGGACGAGTTTTAGTATAATAAAAAATTTATATTAAGTCAATAGTAATATTATAAATTTGCTAATAAAAATTTATTTAGTGCTTTAAGATTTGCAATTCTCTAGGAAAATCTATGATTTTTTGCTAGTATTATATAAAAGGTTATTAACAGATTAAATAAAATAGGGGAATAAAGAAGAATGGAAATAGCAAAAAGTTTGGAGTACTTGTCAGGACTTGTGGCTGTAGCAGGCTTTGAAGAAAATACTGCTGCAAAAATAGCTGAAACCTATAAGGATTACTGCGATGAAGTCCAAATAGATAAGTTTTTTAATGTAATTTTTATGAAAAAGGGATTTAATAAGTCTGCAAAAAAGATTTTGATTACCGCACACAGCGATGAAATAGGATTTTTGGTCAACTCCATAGATGATAATGGCTTTATCGGTATAAGCTCAATTGGAGGTATAGACAGCAAAATACTACTGGCACAGGAAGTTATTATACACGGAAGAGAGGATATCCCCGGCATAATAGGGGCAATGCCGCCACACTTGATGAAGCCGGGAGAGGCCGGAAAGGCAGTAAAAATAAAGGATTTACGTGTGGATACTGGATTAAAAGGAGAAGAACTTAGAAAAATAGTTTCAATAGGTGACGTTGTATCCTTTAAATCTAGCTTTTCCTTAATGAATAAAAACAAAGCCAGCGGAAAGTCTTTTGATAATCGTGCAGGTATTGCTTGTATGATGGAAATATTGCAGTCTCTAAAGGATATAAAACATGAGAATGATATCATATTTATGGCTTCAACTCAGGAAGAAACAAGCCTTGCAGGTATTACGACTGCAGCCTTTGCCCTTAAGCCGGATGCTGCAATAGTAATTGATGCATGTCACGGTGACATACCTGATCTTTCAAAGGATGTTTCTTCAACCGTCGGAAAAGGACCTGAAATATCAATAGGTCCCAATCTCCATCAAGGAATGGTTGAAAAGCTTTTTGAGATTGGTAAAGATATATGCATTCCTTTTCAGAAAATGGTTGAATCAGGAGATACAGGAACTGAAGCATGGGCAACTCAGGTCAGTGGCTGCGGAATACCTACTGCATTGCTTTCAATACCTGTCAGATATATGCATACTGCTGTAGAAACTGTTAATTTGGAAGATATAAAGTATACAGCCAGAATAATAACTGAGTTTTTGAGACTGAGCAGTGAGAAGTTAGAAAAAGTTTTGGAATGGAAGATAATATGATTAACTCATATCATGAATAAATATTTGCGGCAGTAGAGTTTGTGGAGGATTGTATGACGTTGATAAAAGAACTAACAGATTTAAATGGTGTATCTGGAAATGAAAATGAAGTTAGGGAATATATTAAACATAAAATTAATGGATTGTGTGATTCTATAGAGGTTGACACAATTGGAAATATTATTGCACATAAAAAAGGAAGCAGCGGCAAGTTTAAAGTTATGCTTTCAGCTCATATGGATGAAGTAGGATTCATGGTTTCGGGGTATATGGAAAAGGGATTTTTAAAATTCAAGCCTGTTGGAGGCATTGACAGTAGAATCCTACCCGGCAAAAGAGTAGTAATCGGTAAAAAAAGACTAAAAGGTGTAATTGGTGCAAAACCACTACATCAGCAAAGTGCTGATGAACGTGTGAAGATAGCTAAAATAAAGGACTTATATATAGATATTGGAGCAGAAACAAAGGAAGAAGCTGAAAAATTGGCTCCTTTGGGAGAGTTTATAGCCTTTGACAGTGATTATGTAGAACTTGGAAGAGACTGTATAAAGGCAAAAGCACTGGACGATAGAGTAGGTTGTGCAGTACTTATGGAGGTTTTTAAGTATAACTTTGATTTTGATTTGTATGCTTGTTTTACAGTGCAGGAAGAGGTTGGACTTAGAGGGGCACAGGTAGCAGCATTTAAAATTATGCCGGATATAGCCCTTGTTCTGGAAGGAACTACTTGTGCAGATGTACCTGAGGTAAAACCTTTTGATTATTCCACAGAACTTGGTAATGGAGCGGCCCTTACATTGGTAGACAGAACCTGTTATAGCGACAGGAAGCTGGTACAATTCTTATATGATACGGCAGTTAAAAATAGAATAAAAGTCCAATTTAAGCAGACCACAACAGGTGGAAATGATGCTGGACAGATACAAAGAACGGGCAACGGCGTTAAAACTGCTTCAATTTCAGTTCCATGCAGATATATACATTCTCCTGTATCCGTTATGAGCAGAAGTGACTTTGAATGTGTAGAAAGACTTACACTTGCGGCATTAAATGAAATAAACAGAGATAAGGATTTCATGAAAAAAATTGCAGCAATATAGAGACCCATGAATAATAAAATTGGAGGGATTTAAAATGCAGGAAACATTAAAAAAAGTTACTCAGGCCTTTGGTGTGTCCGGTAATGAAGAAGATATCAGAGAGATTATTACTACTGAAATAAAAAAATATGTTGATGAAATAAAAGTTGATGCAATGGGAAATCTAATTGCAGTAAAAAAAGGCAAAAAGAAGAAAATTCTATTTGCAGCCCATATGGATGAAATAGGGGTTATAGCCACATTTATTGATGATAATGGCTTTATAAGGTTTTCAAATTTAGGTGGAGTATCTGCTTTCAATTCTCTTGCACAAAGAGTAAGGTTTAAAAACGGAACAGTGGGTTGCATAAGTGCAGAAGATAAACTTGAAAGTATGAAAGATTTAAGACTTGGAAAAATGTATATTGATATTTGCTGCACCAGCAAAGAAGAAGCAGAGAAATATGTAAAGGTTGGAGATACAGCAAGTTTTATTGGAGATTTTCATGTACAGGGAGATTTTGCAGTTTCAAAGGCAATGGACGACAGAAGCGGCTGTGCAGTGCTTGTTGAGCTTATAAAAACTATGCCTAAAACAGACAATGAAATATACTTTGTTTTTACTACTCAGGAAGAATTGGGACTAAGAGGTGCAAAGACCGCATCTTTCGGAATTATGCCAGACTGTGCCATTGCAATTGATGTTACCCTTACAGGTGACACACCTGAATGTAATAATATGGAAGTAAAGCTTGGCAAGGGTCCTGCAATAAAAGTAAAAGATTCTTCTTATATAGCTCATCCACAGATTCGTAGAACATTACAGGATTTGGCACAGGAAAACGGAATACCTTATACATTGGAATTACTGGAAAGAGGAGGAAGTGATCCCGGTGCAATGCAGACATCTGGAAGGGGGATACCATGCGGAGGTATATCAATTCCATGCAGGTATGTTCACACCCCATGTGAAATGGTGAGTATTCAGGATTTAAATAATTGTGTTAAACTGGCAGGTCTATTTATGAAACATTACAAGTAAATGTAAGTTGCAATCTGAAAATATGAAAAAATTCAACAAGGAATTTTTGTACTAAAGATAGAAATTAGTATTTGCAGAGAGTAAGACTTAATTTATTTGTCGAATGGAGGTCTGCTATGAATATATCATTTCTTGGAGCAGCAAAAACCGTTACAGGCTCATGTTACTTGGTAGAGACAAAGGAAACAAAATTTTTGGTTGATTGTGGAATGTTTCAGGGAAAAGCAAATGAAGTTTTATTGAATGATGACCCTTTTCCATTTAATCCTGAAGAATTGGACTTCATGCTTTTGACCCATGCTCATATTGACCACAGTGGTAGAATACCAAAGCTTTATATGGACGGATTCAAAGGAACTGTTTATGCTACCAAACCTACTGTACAACTTTGTGGTATAATGCTTCCCGACAGCGGACACATTCAGGAAATGGAAAATGAATGGACCAACCGAAAGAGGCAAAGGGCCGGAAAATCTCCAATTAAACCGCTATATACACTTGAAGATGCTACTGATTGTCTTAAGATTTTTAAAGGTGTTTCATATGATGAAGTAATATACGTTTCGCCAGATGTAAGAGTTAGATTCAATGATGCAGGACATATTCTTGGTTCGGCAATAGTGGAAATTTGGATAAGAGAAAATAACCAGGATACAAAGATTGTTTTTAGCGGAGATCTTGGGAACAAGGGAATGCCTATTCTCAGGGATCCCAGCATAATAGGTGATACCGATTACCTTATAGTTGAATCTACATACGGAGACAGGCTACATACACTAAAAAAAGAGACTGATAAAATTGAAAAATTTATAAATATAATATCAGAAACAATCTCAAAGGGTGGAAATGTAGTTATTCCATCTTTTGCGGTGGGAAGAACACAAGAACTCATATATGATTTAAACAAGCATATGGATGTTTTCGGTGACAAGGTAAATGAGATATTGAATGTTCCTGTATATGTTGATAGTCCCCTTGCAACATCAGCAACACAAATATTTAGGGAAAACCTTGATTGCTTTGACGAAGAGGCAAAGGAATATATTGCTAACGGAGACAATCCTCTTGACTTTCCGTCACTAAAATTTACACAATCTCCAGAGGAATCAAGGAAACTTAATGAAAAAGCAGAAAGCATGATAATTATATCAGCCAGCGGCATGTGCGATGCAGGCAGAGTAAAACATCATCTCAAACACAACCTATGGCGCGAAGAATCAACAATTCTTTTTGTGGGTTATCAGGCAGAAGGCACTCTTGGTCGTAAAATACTGGATGGGGCTAAGAAGGTAAAACTATTTGGTGAAGAAATATCTGTAAATGCGCGAATAGAAAGTATCGACGGCTTTTCGGGACATGCGGACAAAGCAGGACTTCTCACTTGGATAAGAAGCATTGGAAGAAAGCCAAAGAAGATATTTGTTGTCCATGGAGAAGAGGGAGTTGCTGCTTCATTTGCACAGACTGTAACAGATGAACTTGGTATACAGTGTATAGTTCCTTCAAGGGGAGAGAGTTTTGTCATAAGCGGAGGAAACATTTACGAACATATTCCAAGTACAAATGCCAAAAAGAGATTTAAACGTCTGGCGGTGGTTGAAATGCTTGAAACCTTGAAAGAAGAGTTTGAAGAATTATCAGAAATACTTAAAAATGATTTAAAGCAAGAAAAAACGGATGTGGAAATAGACGAAATTGCTGCCAAACTAAAAATGGTTGAAAAATCCATTATAGAAGCATTAAAATAAAAATTACTATATTGTAATTTTGAATATTATACTATTAAAAATAGACAAAAAAGAATGGGTATGCACCTGGTTTTTTGTCTATTTTTATGCCTTAAAACCTTAGAGAATGAGGACTTTGAGCAATTTTGCAAATGAGCTAGGAAAACATACCTTTTAGCAAATAAAGAGATTTATATGACGGTAACGGATAACACTTAATGTTTTTAGTAAAATAGAATAATTGACATTTCTTTTATAAATATGTATAACAGATAAGGATATTGACTAAAAGCTGAATACTTGAGTTATTGTGCCTGATATAATCGGTGCAAGGAGGAAAATCATATGAAAACAGCTAAATTAAAGAAAAAAATTACTTTTTCTTTAATTATAATAATGACATGTTTTACGTTGCTTAATTATGCAAACGGATATATACATATAAAAGATGACTTTGGAAAGATATATGTAAAAATAAAAGAAAAAGAAATGAAGTATATGTATGGTGAACTGACATCACAGGGAGACCGATATACGGGGGGCCTTAATGACCTAAGTGGAGATAGCGTTGCATATGACTTAAATAGTACATATGATGATAAAAACCTTAACAGTTTAATTAGCAACAGCAATGGATACATGTACCTTCAAGAGCAAAATGCAAAAAGTTCCGGAAGGGATTTTAAATTTAGTGATTTTATGTACAAACCTGAGGTTAAAAGTATTACTCAACAGTTAAAAAGTCAGGTTGAATCTGATTCTTACAGAGATAAAAAGCTTGGTTTTTATTATATAAATGATTTTGAGTATACTTTTGAGGCTTTAAAAGAACTTGAGCCTGTTATTGAAAAAACTGCAAAAGCCCAAAAGATGCCTAAGGCCTTTTTGTCATCAGTTTTATTTAGAGAAATGATGTTTCTTGGGCAGGAGGATATTCTTGATGGAATTCCTTTTCTAGGAGGGAAATCCATAGGTATTTGTCAGATTGGTATAGATAATGTCCGTCTTAATGAACAGATTGTACACGGGGAAAGTTCTTTGATTGTTAATTATTCAGATAAACATATCAAGGAAATGTTGGAGACCCCGGAACTGGCAGTATATTTTTGTGCTGTTCAGCTAAAAGCAAGGGCAATCCAAATTACGGGAAACCAAAACGTAGACCTTAATAATCTTAAAAAGGAGCAGCTAATTAAAGTATTGGCTGAATACAATCAGTCAAAGATTTCAAAAAACATCGGACCTATTAAGACAAAAGAAAAATATGCAGAGGAGACATATACATACTACCAGCTATTCTCAAAATATTATTCTTCTGAAGAATTCTCCAAATAATTCTTTATTTTTGTAGAAGTTTGTAATAAAATATTATTGCAGCAATTGTATTAGCATAAGTAGGTTAGTAGAATGGGTTTTTAAATTAATTTATTTTAGTTTTGTGGAGGACGGTAGAATGGTAGGGTCACTAATTTTGACTTTATTACCAATTTTGGTAATAGTTTGTATGCTTGTAATTTTTAAGAAGTCAGCTGATATCAGTGGTATTATAGGCTGGCTTTGCGTATCTGTTGTAGCATTTCTATTCTTTAAAACATCTTTGCCGGTTATTTTCCGGTCAACTATTTCTGGATTTATTCGTTCATTTCCGGTTTCAATGATAGTACTGACATCGTTATTTATGATGGCTTATATGGAGAAAACCGGTGCTCTTAAAAGAATAATTATATTTATAAAGACAATAGCAAGTCATAATAAAGCAGTTCAGATTATGATGATTAACATAGGATTTGGTACATTAATGGTAGCTGTGGGTGCTACACCTGTATCCATACTTCCGCCAATACTATTGGCAATGGGGTATTCTACATATGTTTCAATTGCACTTCCTTCTATAGGATATGATTCACTTTGTACATACTCCCTTCTTGGTGCCCCACTTGTGGCATTTCTAGATTTTGCAAACAACTTTTTGGGACAGGGGAATGAAATATCACCTTCACAGGCAGGAAGAGTATTTTTCATGTTTTTGCCTTTGGTTTCAACTTTAATTGGTTTCTGTATGCTGTATATCGTTGACAAATGGAATGGAATAAAGAAGGGCTTTCTACCCTGTATAGTTACAGGTGGGGTCATAGCAATTGTAGCATTTTTCACAAATAAGGTTGATAATCTGGTAACTTTGACCGGAGTATTAAGCGGGATTGCGGTAATAGTAACAATGGCACTGTACCTTAAACTTACCGGTAAAAAAGTAATTGATAAAAGTATTTTGACTGATGAAGAAAGAGAGTATGAAAAGAAGTACCCTCTTTGGAAGGCATTAAGTCCTTGGATTATTCTCATAGGTTTCATACTTGTATTGAATCTTCCAAAGCCTATTTATGATTACCTTTATAATTTAGCGCTGCCTATAAAAGGGATAGCTGTTGATGGAAGGCCTATTGCAACAAGAGCACTATGGAATGCATATACTTGGATTGCAGTTGCTGTAGTTGTGTCAATGCTTGTAATACAACCTAAAAAATCAGAATTAAAAGAGTCTGTGAGAGTATGGATTAAAAGAGCCCCAAGACCTGTGTTTTCGGCTGCAATATTCTTTGCAATAGGTGAAGTAATGAATTATTCGGGCTGGAGTCTTGATGCTATGGCATACCAAACCGAAAGTATGATAAAAGTCTTGGCAAGTTCATCAGCAGATGCTTTTAGCGGAGCATATGGTTTTATAACCGGTTTTGTTGGTTTGTTCGGAGGTTTTGTAACGGGAAGTGAAGCCTCAACCATTGCTATGTTTGCAAACTATACAATGCAGACAGCTAATAAACTGAATTTGGGACTTGACGGACTTATAATTGTTACTGCGGCACTTGCGTTTGGAGGTGGCCTCGCAAGCGTAATTTCTCCTGCAAAGCTTCAGAATGCAGCAGCATCAATAGATAAGCTTGGTGAAGAAAATAAAGTAATTAGGATAGCCTTTGTTTTCGCATTAATTTTGACATTTGTAACATCTGTGTACGCAATGGTGTTACTTAAAATAGGATTAAAAATATAAGATAATTAGGGGGAAGTAAAAATGATTTGGAATACTCAGGTTGAGTGTATGACAAGAAATTCTATGAAAGAGCTTCAGTTGGAACGTTTGAAGAATATCGTAAGAGTTGCTTATGAAAATGTTCCAATGTATAAGAAAAAATTTGACGAAATAGGCCTGAGGCCTGAGCATATCCAAACGTTGAAAGATATAGAGAAGATTCCATTTACAACAAAGAATGACTTAAGAGATAATTATCCTTATGGACTTTTTGCAGTACCTTTAAAGAAAATAGTAAGACTTCATGCGTCATCTGGTACAACAGGTAAGCCAATAGTTGTTGGCTATACAAAAAAAGATATGGATAATTGGTCTGAAAACATAGCAAGACTTGTACTTGCAGCAGGTGGAAGAGAAGAGGACATAGCACAGGTTGTTTTCGGATATGGTCTTTTTACAGGTGGTTTTGGACTACATCAAGGCCTTGAAAAGGTTGGAATTACAGTTGTTCCATCTTCCAGTGGCCATTCGGAAAGACAGCTTATGCTTATGCAGGACTTTGGGACTACTATTCTCGTAGGAACACCATCGTATGCGCTTTATTTAGCAGAGATTGCTGATGAAATAGGTCTGGACAAGAGCAAGCTTAAGCTAAGGTTGGGCTTATTCGGAGGAGAAGGACATACTCCTGAAATGAGAGCTGAAATAGAAAGAAGATGGGGAATTAAGGCTACAGAAAATTATGGACTAAGTGAAGTTCAGGGGCCTGGTGTTTCCGGTGAGTGTCATTGCCAGTGTGGTATGCATATCAATGAAGATCATTTTTATCCTGAAATAATTAATTCAGAAACAGGGGAAGCTCTTGACTATGGTAATAAAGGAGAACTTGTACTTACAACCTTGACTAAAGAAGGAATTCCGATGCTTCGTTACAGAACAAAGGATATAACCATACTGAATCCTGAAAAATGTGAGTGCGGAAGAACTACCGTCAGAATGAATAAGGTGCTTGGAAGAACTGATGATATGCTAATAATTAGAGGTGTTAATGTATTTCCTTCACAAATCGAAAGTGTACTTGTAGGTATGGAAGGAATCGGACCTCATTACCAGATAATTGTTACAAAAAACGGGTATATGGATGCAATTGAAGTACATGTTGAGTTAATAGACGGAAAGTTGCTGGAAAAGTTCAGTGAATTAGAGAAGCTTGAGAAAAAGATACGTCATGAATTAAAAGTTGTTCTTCAAATAGATGCAAAGGTTAAGCTTGTAGAGCCAAAATCAATTGAAAGAACAACAGGAAAAGCAAAGCGTGTTATTGATATGAGAAACCAATAATAAATTCCTTTTAATTTATTGTGGCACAGTACTAATAGTACTGTGCCATTTTAACTAAATTGTTGATTTACTTTTCAAATCCTTTTTATAGGATATAATAGTAGTATTGATAAAAACGGAAAATTATATGAATGGAGGAAACTTTATGAAAAAAATAGGTTTTATAGGTACCGGTACCATGGGAACAGCAATGATAAAAGGTATAATAGGGGCACAGATTGTCAACCCTTCAAATATTCATGTTTTTGATTTGGATAAGGCAAAGCTTGAAGTATTATGTAGCGATTTGGGAGTAAATGCAGAGGAAAATTCGCGTGAAATTGTAAAGAAATGTGATTTTGTTTTTCTAGCAGTTAAGCCAAATGTCGTAAAGACAGTTTTGGAAGAAATAAAGGATGTATTTTCAGATGAAAAGATTTTTATAAGTATTGCTGCGGGTATTCCTCTTAAAACCTACAAGAACACACTTGGGGAAAACAAAAAAATAATCAGAGCTATGCCAAATACTCCGGCTGTAATAGGTGAAGGAATGACTCTGATAAGCTTTGATTCCTGTGTTCAAGATAGTGAAGTTAAGGAAGCCATGAGTCTTCTTGGTTCACTTGGTAAAGTAGAATGTATGGAAGAAAAACTCATGAATGAGGTTGTGGCACTAACCGGCAGCAGTCCTGCATATATTTTTATGCTGATAGAGGCAATGGCAGATGCGGCTGTTTTATCAGGTATTCCAAGGCAGACGGCCTACAGGCTTGCTTCACAGGCGGTGGCAGGAAGTGCAAAGATGGTAGCGGAGACAGGTAAGCATCCAGGGGAATTAAAAGATCAGGTTTGCTCACCTGCAGGAACTACAATTGAAGCGGTTGCGGCTTTGGAGAAATATGGGTTTAGAAACTCTGTAATTGAAGCTATGAACGAGTGTACAAAAAAAGCAAGAGAGCTTGGTAATATTTACGGATAAAGAATTTGCTGGTTATCAGGAGGCGAAATGAAGCAGGTAGAAATATATACCGATGGTGCTTGCTCAGGAAATCCCGGTGCAGGTGGTTGGGGAGCGGTGCTCATATATGGTGAACATAAAATTGAAATATCCGGATTTGAAAAGAGTACAACAAATAATAAAATGGAGCTGACGGCAGCATATGAAGCTCTGAAAAGACTAAAAGAACCGTGTAAAGTAAATTTATACAGTGATAGTGCCTATCTTGTAAATG
This sequence comes from Ruminiclostridium josui JCM 17888, assembly GCF_000526495.1. Taxonomy (NCBI): domain Bacteria; kingdom Bacillati; phylum Bacillota; class Clostridia; order Eubacteriales; family Oscillospiraceae; genus Ruminiclostridium; species Ruminiclostridium josui. The sequence continues at coordinate 244,329 of NZ_JAGE01000002.1, forward strand.
CCTTTTCACAGGGCTGGCTGGATAAATGGATAAAAAACGGATGGAAACGAAATAAAAATGAGGAAGTAAAAAACATAGAATTATGGAAGGAACTTGTCAGACTTGCAAGTATTCATGAAATAAAATGGATAAAGGTTAAAGGCCATGCAGATAATGTATTTAATAATCTATGTGACAAGCTTGCAACAGAAGAAATAAAGAAAAACAGCTAGGAGGAATTGAAATATGGATTATAATGAAAAAACACTGAAAACAGAAGATATTTATAAAGGGAACATAATTAAAGTGCAAAATTTAACTGTCAGTCTCCCAAACGGAAAGGAAGCTACAAGAGATATAGTATTACACCCAGGAGCTGCAGTAGTTGTTCCAATAAATGAAAAAGGTGAATTGTACATGGTTAAGCAATTCAGAAAACCTCTTGATATGACAACCCTTGAGTTGCCAGCGGGTAAACTTGATTCAGCTCAGGAAGACCCAAAACTATGCGCAGAAAGGGAGTTAATGGAAGAGACTGGACTTCGTGCGGGAAAGATAGAGCATTTGATAAGCATACATACAACACCTGGTTTTTGCAATGAGGTTATTCATATGTATGTAGCAACTGAGCTAACTCAAGGGGATTCATGTACTGACGAAGACGAATTTTTGGATGTAGAAAAAATTCATGTTTCAAAACTGGTTGACATGATTCTAAATCACGAAATAACAGACGCAAAAACTATTATAGGAGTTATGATGGCAGAAAAAATATTGCGTGAAAAGTAATGTAAAAAATTATTTAGTTATAGTAATATCTTATGTTTATCCGGCATATATATTTAATAAGTAACAAGGGTTAATTAATTTGACGCCGGGGGATAAAATTGTGATTTGCAAAACAGCCAATGTAGTAAAAGAACACATAAGAGATAATAAATACACGTACCTTAGTTTGTTTATTTTTTATATAATCGGAATAGTGGCCGGTGCATTATCTGTAAATGAGTTGGACTACCGCCAAAAAACCGAAATGACTACATTTTTCAATGACTTTTTAAAACTGCTAAACAGTGATAATGTAAATGGAATATCTTTACTGAAGATGTCTATGCTAGACAGTATAAGAATTATAATATTTTTTTGGCTGCTTGGAGTTACAGTAATAGGATTACCTGTTTATTACCTGACCTTGGGAATGAAAGGTTTTAGCACCGGATTCAGTTCAGGGATTGTAATGGCAGTTTTGGGGGGGAAAGGAATGCTGGTATCAGTTTTCTGTTTTCTCCCAAAAGAAATTTTGACAATTCCTTTTATTATTGCCCTTGGAGTAAATGGTATAAGATTAACAAAAGGGATATTTAAAAATTGGATTAAAAAACCCGTTAAAAAAGAAGATACATTAAAATTTAAATTTCTGCCTTACTGTTTTGTTACTGTATTCTTTTCCTTATTTATACTGGTTATGACAATAATGGATGCTTTTGTAGCTCCATTTACCTTAAGATTATTGACATTTGTATAATTACGTTAGAAAAGTTTGTTAAAAAATGATAAAAATCCTAAATAATCCTTTCAAAATTACATAATTTGTATTAGAATAATATTAGAAAACCATTCCAGATTATAAAATGGTTTCGTATAATTATCCATTTACATAAACATAAAGATGGATAAATAGATAATAAAGGAGTCGTTGTTTGATGGAAGCTAATGTTGAAAAGTTTATTAATTTTCTAGAGAGAGATAAGCGTTTATCGCTTAATACGCTTCAGTCCTATAAACGGGACATAGAACAATACATTACATACTTAAAAGAAATTAACGTAACCAACATCGCGAATACTAATAAGACAACAGTAATTGCCTACTTATTACATTTACAGAAAAAAGGTAGAGCTACATCTACCATATCAAGGAACCTTGCGTCAATTAGGTCCTTTTATCAATTCCTCTATAAGGATAAAGTAATAGACAATGACCCTACCTCCGAGTTGGAATCACCTAAAGTCGAAAAAAAGCTTCCTCAGATATTATCAACCCAAGAGGTTGAGTTGTTGCTTGATCAGCCTAAGTGCCTTGATCTTAAAGGAATCCGTGACAAGGCTATGCTGGAATTATTATATGCAACAGGTATTCGTGTTTCAGAACTTATATCACTAAACTTGGAAGATATTAATTTTGAACTGGGGTTTATAAAGTGTAATAAAGGGACACGTGAAAGGACAATTCCAATCGGCTCTATATCAATGGCTGCAGTGCATGAGTATCTTGATAAGTCCCGTAACTTTTTGATTCAGGACAGCCAAGAAAAAGCACTTTTTGTAAATGTAAACGGTAAACGTCTTACCAGACAGGGATTCTGGAAAATTATTAAACATTACAAAAATCAAGCAAAAATTAATAAGGACATAACTCCACATACATTGAGACATTCCTTTGCAGCACATTTGCTTGAAAATGGTGCAGATCTTAGGTCAATACAGGAAATGCTTGGTCATTCAGATATTTCATCGACTCAGATATATGCACAGATTGCTAAAAATAAAATTAAAGATGTTTACAAAAAAACTCATCCCAGAGCATAATTTTGATGTATAAAGGGACACTCATTTATAGTGAGATGTCCTTTTTTTATGATAAAATGCTACATATAAGATTCATTTTAACCAAAGGAAGTCTCATGGAGGTTATATTATGAGAATGTACGAAATAATTGAGAAAAAACGAGATGGTTTAGAACTCAGCCTGGATGAAATAAATTTCTTTATTACGGAATATTGCAATAATCATATTCCTGACTACCAGGCGTCTGCACTTCTAATGGCTATATTTCTAAAAGGGATGAACGAAAGGGAAACGGCTGATTTAACAAATGTAATGGCAAATTCAGGGGATAGGATAGATTTATCTTCCATAACAGGTATAAAGGTTGATAAACATAGTACAGGAGGTGTAGGGGACAAAACTACGCTTATCCTTGCTCCTATTGTAGCTGCCTGTGGAATACCCGTTGCAAAAATGTCAGGCAGAGGCCTTGGTCATACAGGAGGAACAATAGACAAGCTTGAGTCAATACCTGGATTTAATACAAACCTTTCAACTGAGCAGTTTATAAATAATGTTAAAAGCATAGGCATTTCAATTGCAGGGCAAACAGGTAATCTAGCTCCTGCTGATAAAAAAATATATGCTTTGAGAGATGTGACTGCAACCGTAAATAATATTTCCCTTATAGCAAGTAGTATTATGAGCAAGAAGCTTGCTTCCGGTGCTGACAGGATTGTCCTGGATGTAAAAACAGGAAGCGGAGCATTTATGAAAACCTTTGAGGATTCTGTTGAACTTGCAAAGGCTATGGTAAAGATAGGCCACAATACAGGTAGAAAAACAGTCGCTGTTATTACAGACATGGATATACCTCTTGGTTATGCAGTAGGGAATTCACTTGAAATAATTGAGGCCATTGATACACTAAAAAACAAAGGGCCGGAAGATTTGAAAGAGGTTTCATTTGAACTTGCTGCCAGAATGCTGGAACTCAGCGGTATAGGCAAGCTTGAAGAATGTAGAAAAAAAGTTGTTGATGCAGTTGAAAGCGGAAAGGCGTTGTCCAAATTCGCTGAACTGATTGAAAATCAGGGAGGAAAAAAAGAAGTTATAAATGACTATACGTTGTTTGAGCAGCCTGCTTATAAGATGAGTTTTATATGCGAAAAACCAGGCTATATACAGTCTATGCAAACTGATAAAATTGGAATGGCTTCTCTGGTTCTTGGTGCAGGAAGAGAGACAAAGGATAGTAAAATTGACTACAGTGCAGGTATCATGTTTAGTAAAAAAACCGGCGACAGGGTTGAAGTTGGGGATTGTATTGCAGTTCTGTATACCAATAGGGAAGATACCCTTTTACAAGCTGTTTCCATTTTAAAAGAAGCTGTTGTAATAAGTGAATTGCCTTATGAAAGAAAACCGCTGATTCTAGCGTATATCGACAGTGAAGGAAACATAAAAAAATAAATTTTTACTAGAATATCCTAATGTTGTCCCGCATAACAATTAACTAGGACGAATTGTGTTTTGAATAACGAATAGTTAACTGGAGGGACATAAGTGAAAAGAAACTCTGTTTTAGCTTTTTCTTTGATTATAGCTATAGTTACAACTATGTTGCCAGCTGCGGTATTGGCAGATACAAATGAAGCAGCAGTTGAGGCATCGGTAAAATATGACGATGTAGCAGTAACAAAATTGGAAACCAAGACTAATGTTCTTGATTTAAAGGCAAAGTCTGCGGTATTGATGGACGCAGCTTCTGGAAAAGTTCTTACTGAAAAGAATAGCCATGAGAGGCTTGCAATTGCAAGTGTAACCAAGGTTATGACAATGCTTTTGGTGATGGAGGCTATAGATTCAGGTAGATTAACTTTTGATGATAAAGTAAGCGTATCAGAGTATTCGGCAGGCATGGGCGGTTCTCAAGCTTATTTGGAGCCGGGAGAAGAATTCACCGTTACTGAAATGATGAATGCTTTAGCAATACACTCTTCAAATGATGTGGCAGTTGCTTTGGCGGAAAAGGTCAGCGGCAGCGAGGAAACATTCGTAAGTGATATGAATAACAAGGCTCAAGAGCTGGGAATGAAGGATACAAAATTTTTGGATTGTACGGGATTGAACGATGACGGTTACAGTTCTGCATATGATGTGGCTTTAATGTCAAGAGAATTGATTATAAAACACCCGAAAGTTCTCCAGTTTACTGGTAAATGGCATGACACTTTCAGAAACGGAACATTTGACTTGTATAATACAAATAAGCTGGTAAAATTCTACGCAAATTGTGACGGACTTAAAACGGGTTTTACAAGCAAAGCAGGATTTAATTTAACTGCTACTACATGTAGAAATAATTTAAGACTGGTTTCAGTTGTGCTTGGGGAACCCGATTCAAATACAAGGTTTGCTGAGTCAAGGAAACTTATGGATTACGGTTTTGCAAACTATGAGGTAATAAATCTTGATAAAAGAGGGAACGCTGTAGGCAATATACCCGTAAAAAAGGGAAACAAACTGAGTGTTAGTGCAGTATATGGCACTGATACCAGTATAATGGTTTCAAAAGGTCAAAAGGGTAAAGTAGAAAAGGAAGTAGCACTTCTGCCAGGACTTTCTGCACCAGTTGAAATAAATCAAAAGGTTGGGGAAGTAGTTTATAAAATAGACGGAAAAGAAGTAGGAAGATTTGATCTTATTGCAAGCGAAAAAATTGATAAAATGACTTACGGCAATATTTTTTCTAAACTCATTATAAGGTGGTTCAGTCTTGGGAGAGCATAAATGCTCTCCTTTTTATAAAATAATAGCCTTATAGAGGGAAACAAAAATATATGATGCTGGAATTCCAACTATTTTATCAAAAACTTTGCTGAATACTAAAAGTATGAAAATAATCATACTATATTGCTCCAATAAAGTAAAAAAACGGTATCTCCAAGTATTAAATATATTTGAAATAACATGATAACCGTCAAAAAATGGTATTGGAAGAAGGTTCAGCACAAAAAGCACAACATTAATTTGAGCTGAATAACTTAACAGATACGACATGTTTTGGTAAACTGCTAAATTATTTGAAAGTAACCCAGTTACTGTTACCAGCTTTAATATTATCAAAAAACCGATTGCTACTAGTAAATTCATGAAAGGCCCTGCAAGGGAAACAAGAATGTCATCTCTTCTGGGTTTTTTGTAATGTCGTGGGTTAGTCATAACAGGCTTTGCCCAACCAAATCCTACAAGAAGAATCATAATAAATCCAATAATATCTATATGGGCTCTGGGGTCTAGAGTAATCCTTCCTTGAGCTCTAGGGGTAGGATCACCAAGTTTGTCAGCGGTAAGTGCATGTGCAAATTCATGCAGTACAAACCCCAAAAGTATTCCCGGTATAATCATCAACTTATATATTATATACTCACGTGAAAAAAGCATATTTCCTCCATGCCTGAAAGGCGGTCTTTATTAGCATCTTCTTTGAAGTCGCTGTATAAATTTTACTAAAACTTTAATAATATGTCTACCATCGCAATGATATTGTAATTATTGTCCCATTTATGATAAGATTAAAAGGTTGAAAAAATATATTACATAAATAATTAAGGTGGTAGTTGATGGAAAGCTCCCTTACAAAGGCCTGTACTTTAAAGCTTGACAATTTTGAAGGTCCATTTGATTTATTGTTTCATTTATTTGAAAAAAATCAGGTGGATATTTATGATATACCTATAAGTTCTATAACAGACCAATATCTTGATTATTTGTATACCATGCAGCAGCTTGACCTTGAAGTGGCAAGTGAGTTTCTTATAATGGCTGCAACGCTTTTGCATATAAAGTCAAAGACCCTTCTTCCAAGCAAAAAAGAAGAAAAGCAAGAGGAACAAGACCCAAGGGAAGAGCTGGTTAGACGTTTGGTTGAATATAAGAGGTATAAGGAATTTACAAAAGAACTTAAAGAGATGGAAAAGAAATGGGATAGAGTTACTTTCAGACTTCCGGAAGCCATTGATTTACCCGTTAGAGAGGAAATCATGGAAATAGATCCCCAGGTTTTGCGGCAGCAGTATATTGCAATATTGAACAGAAATAAGAAAAAAATAAATTTGGGTGCAAAAAATATCACAAAGCTTGTAGAACATGAAAAAGTTTCCCTTCGCAGTAAAATGAGAGAGGTAATAAAACAGTTGATACACAGGGTTTCCTTTAAGTTCTCGGAGCTTTTTTCCTTTAAAACCAAGTCCAAGACAGAGGTTGTAACAGGTTTTATGGCGATTTTGGAACTGGCTAAGATGAAGAAGGTCAAGATTGTTCAGAATCAGCAATTTTCGGATATTCATGTAATCAGTAATGCAGAGAATGAAAAAGAAGAATATGAGTTATATGATGATATAGATGAAAACATAAGTGAATTCTAGAACTAGCTGTAAAATGGAGGTCAAAATGGAAATCAGTACTATAGAGTGCGTAATTGAAAGTCTTATTTTTTCCTACGGAGATCCTTTACCACTGGATAAAATATGCGAAATACTAGAATTGGATAAAAAAACTGCAAGAAGCATAATTAAAAATATGATGGATTCGTATAACACATCTAACAGGGGTATTATTATAAGAGAAATCAATGATAAATACCAGATGTGCTCAAAACCCGAATATTTTGATTATGTATCAAAACTTTATCAAATCAGGCAGAAACAGGCTCTTTCACAGGCAGCATATGAAGTCCTTGCGATTATTGCATATAATCAACCAATAACAAAGGCCAAGATTGAGCAAATAAGGGGTGTTAATTCCGATAGTGCAGTTACAAGACTCATGGAAAGAAACCTCATTAAAGAAGCAGGGAAATTGGATGCTCCGGGAAGACCTAGATTGTATGAAACCACCGATGAGTTTTTAAGATGTTTTGGATTTAAATCTCTTAGAGATTTGCCGTTGTTGGATATTGACGATTTAAGTGAACTCAGTCTTCAGGAACTAGTTGATGAAGTACAAGTAGAGGATGATAAGTGATTTAAAATTGTAAAACATGTCAAAAATAACCAAGAGGTGATTCCCTTGGTTATTTTTTTTATTGCTATAATAACAATTTGCATTTTTTTAACTATAATCTTGAATATCAGACTGACATTGGGTTTTACAGCAAAACTGCAAAACAAGGACTGTTCGGTTTTTATTACTATATATTCATTTAGAAATAAAGTTGTTAAAAACATAATGATATATCCTGTTCCCAAAAAGAATAAAAAGCATAAGAGAAAAAAGGTAAATGGAAAAAGAGACTTGAAAGAGTTAAGAAGAACATTGCAGGTATTGAGAAGACTTTTCAGAAGATCTTTGATAATAAAAGACTTCAAACTTCATGTTAAAGAAGGATGCGGAGATGCATTTAATACGGCTATTTTATATGGCTTTATATGGAGCATGATAGGAATAATAGAAAGTCGGATTTTTACGCAATATAAAGTTAAAAATAAGGAAATTAATGTTGAGGCCGATTTTAATGGAAAATATATTAAAGTAAACTTTGACTGCATATTTAGCCTAAAAATTGTAAATATTATTACTGTAGCTAAAGTAATTATCATACTGTACTTAAAAAATAGAAAGGGCGGTGGTGCTGGTGTCAAATCATCCAATAGAAGGCTTAATGACTACAGCAATGCAAAGTATCAAGGAAATGGTTGATGTTAATACAATAGTTGGTGATGCAGTGCAAGCACCTGACGGAACTGTTATTATACCTATTTCTAAGGTTTGTTTTGGGTTTGCAGCAGGAGGAGGAGACTATGGTGAAAATTCTTCCAATAATTCACAGGAAGAACAAGATACTGGGAAATTTCCATTTGCAGGAGGTAGTGGAGCAGGTGTTTCAATAAATCCTGTGGCATTTATGGTATGCGGACAGAATCAAATAAAGCTACTACCAGTAAATGTAAATTCTTCTGTTGACAAAATTCTAGATATGGTTCCGGATTTAGTTCAAAAAGCAAGCGACTTGATAAACGAAAAAATGTCCAAATCCAAAGGCGAAAATTCAAAACACAAAAAAGAAGATAAAAAAGAGGACAGTGAGAAGTCCAAAGAATAATATAAGTTTTTCGTTAAAGCAAAACAACAACTGACAAAGGACAATGCGACTTTTTTGTAAGTTGTTGTTTTACTTAACGTAGTTTTATGCCGCCTGTAAGCTCTCATAATGTTGACTCATTTAAAAATCAAATATAGAATAAAAGGTACCACTAAAATTTATATAAGGGATATTATGAATGTTAGAAATCAGATTACAGAAATTTTTAGCACATGCCGGAATAGCTTCCAGAAGAAAAGCAGAAGAAATGATTAAACAGGGTAGAGTTGCTGTGAATAACGTCATTGTGGAGAACATGGGGGTTACGGTATCAAGCAATGATGTTGTAACCGTAGACGGAGTTCCCGTTATAACGGAAGAGAAAAAAGTGTATATAATGCTGAATAAGCCTGTGGGTTTTGTTTCTACAAGCAAAGACCAGTTTGGACGACCAACGGTTATTGATTTGGTAAAGGATGTGGAAATGAGAATATATCCTGTCGGGAGGCTTGACTATGATACATCAGGTCTTATTCTTCTTACCAATGACGGTGATTTCACATACCGACTAACCCATCCAAAACATGAGATAAATAAGGTTTATGAGGCTGTCATTTCTGGTTTTCCTAAGGACAATGAAATTAAAAGGTTTGAAGCTGGATTGAAAATAGAAGATTATCAAACTTCTCCAGCAAAATTTCTGGTTTTAGATAAACAGGGAGTTAATACCCTTGTCCGGATTACCATCCATGAAGGAAAAAACAGACAGGTGAGAAAGATGTGCGAAGCCATAGGCCACAAAGTTCTGACATTAAAAAGAATTCAGATAGGGCCTATAGCTCTGGGTAACCTTCCCGAAGGAAAGTGGAGACATCTTTCTGATAATGAAATAAAAACCTTATATTAATAATTATACATATAACTGTAAGCACCAAGAGCAAGAATAACCAATACAATAACTATATATACAAAGGCAAGTGCAATAGACACAATTGCCAAGATACCTTGGATTTTAAAGTACTTTTTAAGATAGGAAAACAAATTGTACAGTACGTTGGGATTCTTAAAATCTGCATATTCCTTGACGGTCTTAGATGCATTTGTAAGGGAAATACCTGCAAATATCATAGGAACACCAATTGCTGCAGATATAATACCTATACAAGTTATCGCACCGATTACAATTGTAAAAATTCCTAAGAATTTCATCCACCCGGATAGACTGTTTATAATGGAATTATAAAAATCCGGTTGAGGCGTCTGCTGATACTGATATGGGTAGTCAACTTGCGGACGCTGATAGGTATTGGTGTTAGTTGCTGTTGATTGAGGCTTTTCCTGTAAAACAATATCTGATTCATTATATTGCTCCATAATTAAATCTCCTTAATACAAGTTTTAGTATGTGTGTTTAAATTATAGCATAAAAAACGTGATTAAAATATATCAACCATAAGTAAAGTTAGCGAAAAGGAGAGTTTTTGATGTGTATTTTAAAAAATTCATTATACCAATCCCATGAAATTATTACACGTGTGGTCTGTAATGGTGATACAGTTGTTGATGCGACTGCCGGAAATGGACACGATACAGCATTTATGGCAAGACTTGTGGGTGCCGATGGGCAGGTTTATGCCTTTGACATCCAAGAATCAGCACTAAATACCACAAAGAATAGGTTGGAAGCTGAAAATCTTCTAAGCAGGGTTAAACTGGTACATGATGGCCATCAAAATATGCAAAAGTATGTAAATAAACCTATTAAAGCTGCTATGTTTAACCTGGGATATCTTCCTGGCGGAGACCATAACATAGGTACTAAAGGCGGAACTACTATCGAGGCTATAAAAAGTGCTATGGAACTGGTAGTTCCTCACGGAATAATCAGTATTGTTGTATACTACGGGGGAGACAGCGGTTTTGATGAAAAGAACGAAGTTATAAACTATATTAAAACAATAGACTGTAAAAAATTCAGTGTAATGCAAACAGAGTTTGTTAATCAAATAAACTGCCCACCAATTCTTGTTTGTTTGGAGAAACTTTGATAGTCATACCATTGTAAGCTTATTTTTAGATGGTATTATCATTATAATAGGAGTATTTTGTCGTATTCTGAAGAAATAGGTTTTGAGTCCTTGTTCACATAATTAAATGCCAACCGTATTATGTAAAATCGATGTTCTATAAAATAAAATTATGATATGAGTATATAAGCCCTATATTGACATTCTTTTCCTTATATGATATAATTATTACTAGGTAATAATAACTAATAATAGTTATAAGACTGCCGGATAAATTATCAGCTTTGAGAATTGACACGTGATTTATATAATAATTTATCTAGTATATTTTTAAAGAGGTGATTACATGTCACAAATTGAAAAGATACAAAATCTAAAAAACATGAAGATAACTATAGCTCAGGGCGGCGGTGAAGAGAAGATAGCAAAAAGACACGCAGATGGAAAGCTGTCTGCCAGAGAAAGAATCGACTTATTATTTGACGATAACAGTTTTGTTGAAGTAGATACATTTATAGAATCCAGATGCTTTGACTTCGGCATGCAGAAGAAGAAACTTCCGGGTGACGGGGTTGTGACCGGTTACGGAACGGTTAACGGCAGAAAAGTTTTTGTTGCATCACAAGACTTTACTGTTATAGGCGGCTCATTGGGAGAAATGCACGCAAAAAAGATAACAAAGGTTATGGATATGGCTCTGAAAATGGGAGTACCTTTTATAGCAATTAATGATTCCGGTGGAGCTCGTATAGAGGAAGGTTTGGATGCACTTTCAGGTTATGGAGATATTTTTTATAGAAATACTCTTGCATCAGGAGTTATACCTCAGATATCAGTAATAATGGGACCCTGTGCAGGCGGTGCTGTTTATTCACCTGCCATAACCGACTTTATATTTATGGTAGAGAAAACAAGTCAGATGTTTATTACAGGACCTCAGGTAATCAAGTCTGTTACTGGTGAAGACGTATCAGTTGAAAATCTTGGAGGTGCAGATGTTCATACTGCTGTAAGCGGTGTGGCGCATTTCAAGTCTTCAAGTGAAGAAGAGTGTATTGAAGATATAAAGAGACTTTTAAGTTTTATTCCGGATAATAATGTATCTGATACTATGTACTATGGAGTATCAGATGTTGCTGACAGATTAGTGGAAAGCTTTAATACTATTATCCCAGAAGAATCAAACAAGCCTTACGATATGTATGATGTAATTACTGAAGTAGTAGATGATGGTGATTTTTTTGAAATTCAAAGTTGTTTCGCTCAGAATATTATAATCGGATTTGCTAGAATGAATGGCAAAAGTGTTGGTATAGTTGCGAATCAACCAAAAGTTATGGCCGGCTCTCTTGATATGAATGCAGCTGATAAAGCAGCACGTTTTGTCCGTTTCTGTGATGCTTTCAATATACCTTTAATTTCATTGACAGATGTACCTGCATTCTTGCCAGGTGTGGCGCAGGAGCACAACGGTATAATTCGTCATGGTGCGAAACTCTTATATGCATTCTCAGAAGCAACAGTTCCTAAGATAAATGTTATTCTTAGAAAGGCATATGGCGGAGCGTATATCGCTATGAACAGTAAGACAATAGGAGCAGATATGGTTTTTGCATGGCCATCAGCTGAAATAGCTGTTATGGGACCTGAAGGAGCGGCAAATATCATATTCAAAAAGGATATTACAGCATCTGAAAATCCAGCAGAAACCAGAAAGGAAAAGATTTCAGAATATAAAGATAAATTCTCAAATCCTTATGTAGCAGCATCAAGAGGCTATGTTGATGATGTTATTGAGCCTTCTGAAACAAGAATAAAAATTATATCAGCGCTGGAAATGTTGGATACAAAGAGGGAAAACAGGCCTTCAAAGAAGCATGGCAACATTCCGCTGTAATATAGGACAAATTATCTGGAGGATGGGTGTAATGAATAAATATATAATTAAGGTAAACGGAATTCCTTATGAGGTAGAAGTTCAAGAAGTTGGCGGAGGAAGACCAGGTGCGGCTGTTCCAAAGCCAAAAGCTTACAAGCCCGGACAGACAACAACTGCAAAATCTTCACAACTTCAGGCAGGCAAAGCAGGAGATGTTGTTGCTCCACTGCCGGGAACTGTTTTAAAAGTGAAAGTTAATCTCGGCGATGATGTAAAAAAAGGACAGGTGCTTTTAATACTGGAAGCAATGAAAATGGAGAATGAAATAGTTGCCCAGGTTGATGGTAAAGTAACCGCTTTAACAGTTGAGGCCGGAAAGGCTGTTACTGCTGGAGAATTAATGGTATCTATAGGCTAATAGAGCTGACTTTACCGCAAAGGAGATGGAATAATGGCAGGCGTGAAAATTACCGAAACAGTATTAAGAGACGCTCACCAATCCCTTATAGCAACCAGAATGAAGACCGAAGATATGCTTCCGATTGTTGAGAAGCTTGACAATATAGGGTATCATTCCTTGGAAGCATGGGGTGGAGCTACTTTTGATTCATGTATGAGATTCTTAAATGAAGATCCATGGATGAGACTTAGAAAAATAAAAGATGCTGCTAAAAAGACACCTCTGCAGATGCTTCTGAGAGGTCAGAATCTTTTAGGATATAAACATTATGCAGATGATATAGTAGAATATTTTGTCCAAAAAGCAATTGCAAATGGTATGGACATAATAAGAATATTTGACGCATTGAATGATGTCAGAAATGTTGAGACGGCAATTAAAGCATGCAAAAAAGAAGGCGGCCACGCTCAGGGCTGTATCTGTTACACAATAAGTCCGGTTCATAATCTTGAACTTTTTGTAAGGGATGCAATACAGTTGGAGAGCATAGGAGCAGATTCTATCTGCATTAAGGACATGGCTGGACTTTTAGTACCATATCAGGCGTATGAATTGGTTAAAGCTTTAAAAGAAAGTGTTAAGATACCGATACAACTACACACTCACTGTATAAGCGGTATAGCATCAATGACATATTTGAAGGCTATAGAAGCAGGTGTTGATGTAGTTGACTGTGCAATTTCACCTATGTCAATAGGAACGTCACAGCCGCCTACAGAGTCGTTGGTAACAACCTTAAGGGGAACTGAATTCGATACAGGATTGGATTTGGAAAAACTCAGCGAAATTGCAGACTATTTCAAAACGCTTAAAGAAAAATATATAGAAAGCGGACTATTTGATATAAAGATTATGGGTGTTGACGTTAACTCACTTATTTATCAGGTACCCGGTGGAATGCTTTCGAACCTTGTTTCCCAATTGAAGCAGTTTAATGCTATGGATAAATATGAAGAGGTTCTCAAGGAAGTTCCAAGAGTAAGAGCTGATTTTGGCTATCCTCCACTTGTTACACCATCAAGTCAGATTGTTGGTACTCAAGCGGTACTTAATGTATTAAATGGTGAAAGATACAAGATGGTGCCAAAGGAATCAAAAGGCATTGTAAAGGGAGAATACGGCAAAACACCTGCACCTATTAGTGATGAAATAAAAGCTAAGATTCTGGGGGATGAAGAGCCTATTACATGCCGACCTGCTGACCTTATTGAACCTGAGCTTGAAAAGATTAAAGAAGCTGTTAAGGACTATATAGAGCAGGATGAGGATGTACTTTCATATGCAATGTTCCCACTGGCTGCTGAAAAGTTCTTTAAGCAGCGCATTAAGGATAGAAATAAGGCTACTGCTCCTGCGGCAGAAGGAATAAAACCCGAAGTTGTAGCGGCAATATCTGCTGTAGTTAATGAAATGGCCGAAAGAGACGGTACACAGTACAGAATAGGCAATATCTCAAGGATTAACCAGAATCAGAATAGATGGACTCTGTATGGCATGCTTGAGAGATTCAGAACAAAGCTTTAAAGTATTTTAAAGTATAAAATATAATTATCAATTTTTTGCAATAGCGTGACCTCCATAGTAAACCTGTGGGGGTCTTGTTTGTATTAATTTACACACCCGCTGTGAAGATAAATGAAATTTTGCTTATTACTGAAAAACTCAAGTACAGCAACGTCAGAACCTTTTTTTATATGTTTTCCGCATTTCAGACATACAAAATTTGACTGCTGGATTTGTGTATAACTCAATGTAGGGGTAATATCTTTAATTTTTTGCCAGCTTTTCCATCCAACCTTGCACAGGTTTATCCTTTTATCATAATCAGACAGCACCCATCTGAGAAGTTTGTGGAAATGAAAGGGAAATCTAGTGAATTTTATATAATCATTAGGAAGGCCAAGATTAACTGCATATAGTTCAAAGTTTCTTTCAACAATTTCCTGTATCCGGCCAGTTATCTGTGTCACGTACCAACAAAAGCCTTCTTCTGTTAACCAAGATTTCAGTCTCTCGAACATATAGCCCCTGCAAATTTCAATAGATTCAGACTTTGGTACGCGAAGAGCCGTAAAGGCTTTCTTGGCGATTTCAACAACATCGTCAAGATACAATTTTTTTTTAAAGTTATCGGTATTATAAAGTTCTACTGGAATAATATCAAAGTAATATTCGTTTGTTTCAGGTCTGTAAAAACCGATACATGTGCCACCAACAAAGCTACCGCTGCCTGCATCATCGATTTGAATCATATTCAGCCATTTAACCTCCTAATAATTATATTAATTATTATTAGTATGTTTCGTAATTAATATAATTCTAATAGAAACTTATTTTTCATTACCATGTATTTAAAAAAATGCAATTGCTTGATTTTTTTCCTGCAAAAAGGTAATATATAATTTATATTGTTTGAAAAGTGCATTTGGAGGAGATTATGATGAACAGCCTTAAAAATAATGACTTATTGAGTTTAATACAACAGAAATATAATGATTTCAGTAAGGGCCAAAAGCTCATAGCCAACTATATAACAAACCATTATGACAAGGCGGCATTTGTCACTGCAGCAAAGCTTGGAGACATAGTAGGTGTCAGTGAATCAACTGTAGTAAGATTTGCTATAGAACTGGGATTTGACGGCTATCCGAAGCTTCAGAAGGTTCTTCAGGAGCTTATAAAAAGCAAACTTACTTCAGTACAGCGAATAGAGGTATCATCCAATAGGATAAACGAGGACAATATACTAAAAAGTGTATTGCAATCTGATATGGATAAAATTAAATTAACACTTGAACAAATGGACACAAACAATTTTGATGAAATAGTTGAAACCATACTAGGAGCAAAAAGGATAT
This sequence comes from Ruminiclostridium josui JCM 17888, assembly GCF_000526495.1. NCBI lineage: Bacteria > Bacillati > Bacillota > Clostridia > Eubacteriales > Oscillospiraceae > Ruminiclostridium > Ruminiclostridium josui. Next base: position 260,164 of record NZ_JAGE01000002.1, read on the forward strand.
TCATTCTAGGAGTAAGAAGTTCTGCTCCTCTTGCAAGTTTTCTTGGATTTTACTTCAATTTAATATTTGATAATATAAGGCTTGTTCACACCACAAGTGTCAGCGAGATGTTTGAGCAAATCATAAAGGCACAGCCTGGAGACGTTGTTATTGGCATTAGTTACCCACGTTACTCTAAAAGAACAATAAAAGCATTACAGTTTGCAAAGGATCAGGGTGTTAACACAATTGCCATAACTGACAGTGCTGATTCTCCGGTGGCACAGGCTGCCAATAAGTATTTGTTGGCTAGGAGTGATATGGCTTCCTTTGTAGACTCACTTGTTGCCCCATTAAGCCTTATAAATGCATTAATAGTAGCTATAGGTATGAGAAGGAAAAATGATGTCTACAATACCTTTGAAAAGCTTGAAAAGATATGGGATGAATATGAAGTTTACGAAAAAGACGATTATCGCGATGAAAAACTGTAATTTATATTGAAAGGACACATATGGGTAAAGTAATAGTAATTGGAGGCGGCCCGGCGGGAATAATGGCTGCAGGAATTGCAGCCGGAAGAGGACGGGACGTTATTTTATTGGAGAAAAACAGCAGGCTTGGCAAAAAACTATTAATATCTGGTAAAGGTAGATGTAATATTACCAATGATACTGATGTTGAAGGTTTGATAGAAAATACGCCGGGGAATGGAAATTTCCTTTACTCAGCTTTTTATACGTTTTCAAATCAGGATTTAATTGATTTTTTCAATGAAAGGGGACTTCGTACAAAAGTAGAGAGAGGCGGAAGAGTATTTCCTGAATCAGATTCTTCCAGAGATGTACTTAACACACTTATGAATTTCCTTAAATCCAACGGTGTTAAAATAACTACAGAAGCGACAGTTACTGAAATTCTTGCCCAAGATAATAAAGTTACGGGAGTTCGCCTTTCGGACGGAAGCACAATTGAGGCTGAGGCGGTTATACTTGCAGTAGGCGGAATGTCTTATCCGGGAACAGGCTCAACTGGAGACGGTTATGAAATGGTAAAAAAGCTTGGCCATACCATAACTCCCCTGAAACCATCCCTTGTACCTCTAATTACACGTGAAGAATGGATTAAGGATTTACAGGGACTTTCTCTTAAAAATGTTTCAGTTTCATTTAAAAACAGTAACGGTAAGGAGATATATAACGATTTTGGTGAAATGATTTTCACTCACTTTGGAGTTTCAGGGCCGGTAATTTTGAGTGCAAGCAGACATTTACTTTCTTATGATTTTAAAAATATAGAGCTTTTTCTTGATTTAAAACCTGCATTGGCTTGGGAAAAACTAGATGAGAGAGTTCAGAGGGATTTTGACAAATATTCAAGAAAGCAATATAAAAATTCACTGAATGATTTACTTCCACAAAAGTTTATTCCCGTAATTATAAAGTTATCTGAAATCAATCCTGAGAAGCCTGTACATCAAATTACAAAGGAAGAAAGAAGAAGACTTGTCACACTGCTTAAAAGCCTAAAAATGACTATTATCGGGGCAAGACCAATTAAGGAAGCTATAGTTACAGCCGGTGGAGTAAAAACAAGTGAAATAAATCCATCAACAATGGAATCTAAAAAGATAAGTGGTTTATTCATGGCAGGAGAGGTAATAGATGTTGACGCTTACACAGGAGGCTTTAATTTGACAATTGCCTTTTCAACAGGCTACATTGCAGGACTAAATTGCTAAAACATTAAGTAATTTTGGGAAATTATGTGTATTTGGCCGAAAGTTTGTACATATTATCAGTAAATAAACAAATTGAGGCTTGATATATATGAAAATTAATCTAAAAAGAAACAACGGCAAAGACACTCAAACAGATAAAAGTGCATTTTTAGAAAAAATACTGTTTCGTACTTGTATTATATTTTTTATAGTACTTATATCTGTTCAGATTATACTTTCAATGCCTTCAGTCCGGATGCGACTGAACATTACGGATAAATCTGTAGGGATACCTCTTGGAAGTGACGAATACCTCTATGGAAGAGGAATGGTGACTTTGGAAATGATTGCTGAAGAGCCGGATCCGCAAACTAAAATACTGGTGAATGGTGAACAGGTTGCAGGATTTGACAAGATAGAAATACCAATTAATGTAAACGATGGAGATGTCATTGAGATAGACGGTAGTGAAAGCCAAGTGAACCACATGGTAAAGGTTAAGAATGCTTCATCCAACATAAATAATAAATGTATAAATGCGATTGTAAATACTGAACATAATATTAAGAAATTGGTAAAAATTCAGTTTAATTAATTGGTTTGTGTATTTGACAAAATTAACTTAATTATTGTTTTATATTAGAAAAACCTATATAATTTAATGTATAGGTTTTTATTGACTTAAAACTCCTTATAAGGCAAAAAATGTTACAATTATAGATCTTTTGAGATGAAAAAATAATTATATAAAATTATTATTAGTCGCACTATGGCTAGCGGAGGTTTTGATATGGTTAATGAAGGATTTGGAAGCAAAGAAATAGCAAGTGCAGCAATAAGAATTGCACTAACCAATGACAGGGCAACTGAAAAGAAGCTTCAGCAAGAATTTATGCAAACAGGAATTAGTACTGCTGCTGTTGACTACGGTGGGGAGTTTATTTCATCGGTAATGAAGATTGTGGAGAGAGCAGTTGTATCCTCAAAACGTGAAGGAGTAATTAGCGAAAGTCATGCAGAGCAGGGGGCAGTTGCAGGTGCAACAAGAGAGGCCATATCGCAGATTATGCCAAAAGCAATAGGTCTGAATGTCGGCGGAAAAATCGGAATAGCAAGGTATAAGGACCATGTAAGTGTTGCCGTGTTTTTCGGTATTGGACTTCTGAATTTAAATGAGGTTTCAATAGGACTAGGACATAGAGCAGTATAAGTTTATAAATACCAATTTACAAGGAGAGAACAATGGCTGTAAGAGCGATAAGAGGGGCAATAACCGTAACAGAAAATACAAAAGAGTCAATTTGGGAAGGAACAAAAGAGCTTCTTGCAGAAATAATAGAAAGAAATTCTTTAGAAAATAAAGATATAATAAGTGTAATATTTACTGTTACACAGGATTTGAATGCAACTTTTCCGGCAGTAGCTGCAAGGCAAATAGGTTGGAATGACATTCCACTTATGTGTACAAGCGAAATCAATGTTCCGGGCAGTTTGGAGAAATGTATACGGGTGCTGATACACATTAATACTGAAAAGAGTAATATAGAAATTAATCATGTTTATCTCAAAGGGGCTCAGGTATTAAGACCTGACTTAGTTGAGTAGTAGTAGACATAAGATAAATACAATAAAAGAAACGGAATGATAAGAATGCCAAAAAGCATAGCAATAGATGGTCCGGCAGGCGCCGGAAAAAGTACAATTGCCAAAAAGGTTTCAGCGGAGCTTGGGTTTATATATCTTGATACTGGAGCAATGTATAGGGCAGTAGCCTTGAAGGCAATAGAAAGTGGTGTTGACACCAAGGCAAGGGAAGATTTAATTAAAATAATAGATAATATAAATATAGCAATCACACATGATGACAATATCCAGAAGATTTTCTTGGATGGTCGTGATGTTTCAGAGGATATAAGAACGGGAGAAGTATCTGCCGGTGCCGCAAACGTGGCAGCTATAAAAGAAGTAAGACTAAAAATGGTTGAACTTCAAAGGAAGATTGCATCTGACAAAGATGTTGTTATGGACGGCAGGGATATAGGTTCATATGTACTGCCACAGGCAAATCTAAAGATATTTTTAACTGCAGATATTGAAGAAAGAGCTAAGCGGAGATATGAAGAACTGGTTTTAAAAGGGCAGCAGGTTAATTTGGATGATGTCAGAGAGGATATTCGCAATAGAGACAATAACGATATGTCAAGAGCTTTTGCTCCTCTGAAAAAAGTGCCGGATGCACTTGAGATAGATTCTACTTCCATGACAATTGATGAAGTAGCTGAGAGAATACTTTACTTCTATAAAAATTATGCAAGTAACTAAAATTGTGAGGTTGTTTTAATGGAACTGGTTATTGCAAAAACCGCTGGCTTTTGCTTTGGAGTAAATAATGCGGTTAATATAGTATATGATTTGGCAACAAATTCAGAACATAAAATATATACACTTGGACCAATAATTCATAATGAACAGGTAGTACAAAAACTTACAGAATATGGTGTTTCTACAATAAACAATCCGGAAGAGGCAGAAGCACCTGCAAAAGTTGTTATAAGAGCTCATGGTGTAGGTCCACAGGTAATTGAAAGATTGAAAACTCGGGGGCTTGAGGTAGTAGACGCTTCATGTCCTTATGTAGAAAAAATACATGACTTAGTTAACAAAAAGTACAAAGAAGGTTACCAGATAATTATTGCAGGTGACAAAACCCATCCTGAAATAATAGGAATAAACGGATGGTGCGATAACAGTGCTTTTATCATTGAAAACGAGGATAATGTTGATGATTTGCCGGATATAAAAAAAAAGATATGTATTGTTGCACAAACTACATTTATTCGTGATAAATGGGAAAAAATTATAAATAGATTAAATAAAAGGTTTGAAAATGTTTTAAAATTTGATACAATATGTAATGCGACAGACAAAAGACAAACTGAAGCAGAAAAAATTTCGAAAATAGTTGACATGATGTTGGTTATTGGCGGAAATAATAGTTCTAATACTAATAAACTTTATCAAATTTGCAAGGCAAATTGTGATAATACATTAAAAGTACAAACAGCCGATGATATTCCATCGGTTGATATAAAAAAAATTAAAAAAATTGGTATTACTGCAGGGGCGTCAACACCTGACTGGGTAATCAAGGAGGTTATTCATAAAATGAGTGAATTAAATAGACAGGATTTGGAAATGAGCTTTGCTGATGCTTTTGAAAGCTCACTTGTAACTTTGACTACGGGTCAGATTACAAAAGGTAAAATTATTGGATATAACCATAACGAAGTATTTATTGACATGGGGTATAAATCAGACGGAATAATTCCAATGCAGGAGTTTTCTGATGATCCGGACTTTAATCCTGAAAAATCACTTAAGGTTGGAGACGAGATTGACGTTTTTGTAGTACGTGTAAACGATGGTGAAGGCAACGTTCTTCTGAGCAAGAAGAGAGTTGATGCCGTTAAAGGCTGGGATATAATTGAAAGTGCATTTGAGAACAAACAGCCTATAAAGGTTAAAATTACTGAAAAGGTTAACGGCGGTGTAATAGGTAATGCTAGTGGGGTTAGAGTATTTATTCCTGCTTCACAGCTCAGTGACAGATTTGTTAAGGATCTTTCTGAATTTGTAAAACAAGTTTTACAGGTTGAGATTATAGAATTAAATAAGCAGAAAAGAAAAGTTGTGGGTTCAGCAAGAACTTTAATTGAAAAGAGCAAGGAAGCTGCATCCAATGAAATATGGAATAATATAGAAATCGGAAAAACTTACAAAGGTCAAGTTAAGAGTCTTATGGACTTTGGTGCTTTTGTAGATATTGGCGGAGTAGACGGACTTGTTCATCTTAGCGAACTTTCATGGAGCAAGATAAAGCATCCATCAGAGGTTGTTAATGTTGGAGATGAAATAATTGTTTCGGTACTGGATTTTGACAAGGAAAAGAAACGTATTTCACTGGGCTACAAGAAACAAGCAGACAATCCATGGGTTAAAGCTGTAGAAAAATATCAGGTAGGTAACGTAGTATCTGGTAAGGTTGTAAGACTTGTACCATTTGGTGCATTTGTTGAACTTGAAGAAGGAATTGACGGATTAGTTCATATCTCTCAGATTTCATCAGTTCGCTTAGGCAAACCTGGTGATGTTTTGACAGTTGGTCAGCAGGTTGAAGCAAAGGTAATTGAATTTGATGCGGAATCAAAGAAAATTAGCCTTAGCATAAAGGAAGTTAACCCAATTGATCCTGTAGGAGCAAAAAAGGAAGAAGGCCTTTCAGCAGCTGAAGAGGAAGAACTTCCAAAAGAACATATTGAAGATATGACTACTACAATTGGTGAGAGCATTAAAGGATAAAATTTTGACTATACTTTTCATATTAAATAGTTATAATAAAGGATGTACGTTGGTACATCCTTTATTTAAGTGTAAAAACATCATCATACCTCATTCAGAATATAATATTGTATAAAAAACGTAATAATAAACCAATGAGGAGGTTCCTATGGATTACGAAGGCTTTAAAGAAGAAATATTCAAAATGACTAAGATAAATCTTACTCTCTACAAAGAAAAGCAAATGAAAAGAAGAATTGATGCTCTAATAAGAAAGAATAATTATAATACATACAAGGATTATGTTCAAGCATTAAAAGATAATAAGGAATTGTTCAAAGAATTTATAAATTACCTTACGATAAATGTTTCTGAGTTTTACAGGAATCCCGACCAATGGTCAGTTTTAGAGAAAGAGATTTTTCCACTTTTGCTGAGCAAAAAAAAGAAGCTGACAATATGGAGTGCCGCATGTTCTACAGGAGATGAACCATATACCCTTGTTATGGTACTCAATAAACTTTTGCCTCTTAGCTCTATAAAGATACTAGCAACAGATATAGACATGGGTGCTATAGAAAAGGCAAAAGCTGGTATATATAATGCCAAAAGTGTCGAGAATTTACCACAGGAGTTTAAAAACAAGTATTTTACAATTTTGGGTGAGAGTTATAAAATAAAGGATGAAATAAAAAATTGCGTAGAGTTCAAACAGCACAATCTTTTAAGAGACCCTTATCCTACCAACATTGATTTAATAGTATGTAGAAACGTATTGATTTACTTTACAGAGGAAGCGAAAACAGAAATATACAAAAAATTCAATATGTCATTAAATCCTCAAGGTATACTTTTTGTAGGAAGTACGGAACAGCTTATAATGGCGAATAAGTACAATTTTAAGTCACTGAAGACATTTTTCTATATAAAGGACTCAGATAATTTTAATTATCCGGTTTAGAGTATTAATAGAAGCAAAAAAGAGTTTGAAATTATAATTCAAACTCTTTTGGTGCGGATAACAGGAGTTGAACCTGCATGAAATTGCTTTCACATGGACCTGAACCATGCGCGTCTGCCAATTCCGCCATATCCGCATGACTTAACTGCACTAGTATTTTACTATATGTTTTTTGATTTTTCAATAGGCAATATTTATTTTATGTGGATTATGGAGAATAACGGAGGTAATTATGAATAATAAGCTGGAACAGTTCAAGAAAGACGTTATAAATAAAAAGGTTGCTGTTATGGGAATAGGTATAAGTAATATTCCCTTAATTAAATATCTTGTAAATTTTGGTGTAGATGTAACTGCATTTGATAAATCACCAGAAGAAAAGCTTACAGATGCTTTCAATGAACTAAAAGGATTGCCTGTTAAATATAGTGTTGGGCCTGATTATCTTTCTGAGTTAAATGGATTTGATTTGATATTTCGTACACCGGGAATGAGACCCGATTTACCGGAACTAGTTCAGGCTGTAGAGAATGGTGCTGAACTTACATCAGAAATGGAAGTATTTCTAAAGTTATGTCCTGCACAGGTTTTTGCGGTTACAGGCAGTGATGGAAAAACCACTACGACTACCTTAATATATAAGATACTCACGGAAGAAGGTTATAATTGCTGGCTTGGGGGTAATATAGGGACACCTCTGCTAAGTAAAATAGATGATGTTGCAGAAACGGACAAGGTAGTATTGGAATTAAGCAGTTTCCAATTAATGACAATTAGAGACTGTCCGTCAGTTGCAGTTATTACAAACATAACTCCAAATCACCTTGATGTTCATAAGTCTTTACAAGAGTATATTGATGCTAAAAAGAACATATTTATTAATCAAAAGGAAAATGATAAGCTTGTTCTCAATTATGATAATGAAATCACAAGGAGTTTTAATTATGAGGCACGTGGGGAACATGTTTATTTTTCACGACTTAAAAATCTTGACGTAGGCGTTGTATATCAAGATGGCAAAATAATAGTTAAAAAAGAAAACAGCAGTACAGAAATTGTAGAAGGTGACAAAATTAAGATACCCGGAGTTCATAACATAGAGAATTACATGGCTGCAACTGCAGCGACTATAGATTATGTTAGACCTGAGACCATAGCAAAGGTTGCCGCTACATTTAATGGAGTTGAACATAGAATAGAATTGGTAAGGGAGCTTAATGGGGTAAAATTCTACAATAGTTCTATTGATAGCAGTCCTTCAAGAACAATAGCAGCATTAAAAACCTTCAAAAATAAAGTAATTCTTATTGCGGGAGGAAAAGATAAGGGAATACCATATGATTCCATAGGAGAAATTATCGACGAGAAGGTAAAATGTCTGTTGCTAATAGGAGCTACTGCTTCAAGAATCGAGGAAGCATATAAGAATTATCTCCAGCAAAGGGACATAGAAGATGAGATAAAAATTATTCATTGTGATAGTTACGAAGAAGTTGTTCAAAAAGCATATGAAGAAGCAAAACCAGGTGACTGCGTGATTCTATCACCTGCAAGCACAAGCTTTGATATGTTTAAAAATTTTGAACACCGTGGAAACGTATTTAAAGAATTGGTTAATAAGCTTAAATAGTTTGGGATTTAAAGGGGCTGTTGCAACAGCCTCTTTTCGTTTCAGACATTAGTCCGGTTTTTTCTCTGTAAGATTTTTCCAATAACGTTTTGGCATAAAATTCTTTTGAAGTTTAGGATTTATTCTATTCTTTATTGCTATATGCTTATAATAATTTTTCCAAAGTGCTTGGAATTTAAGTTCATCAGAGTGTAATTCAGGTATATTGGACAAATCCATATAGGAAAGAAGCATTTTTTTTGTGTTATACAAAGAAGCAATTTTACGTTTTGTATCATGAATTATCCAGTTCTGGTCAGAAAAGCGGTTTTTAAAGTGGGGAGATATGAAAGATATTATATTATGGTCAGGCTGGATTTTTGAATAATAAATACCACCTTCTAAAAGCTCAAAACGAATCAACCCCAGCATTCTATGACATTCAAGGCCTACTTTTCTGGCAGGAATCAGCACATCCAAAACAGTTTTGTCACCAAGCATACTGTCTATACGGCTGCCTATTTTAAAACCCATACGAATGTATTTTAAAATCCAAATTTCGCGACCTTCAATTTCGGAAAAAAAACATCTTTGAATATTTTCAAGACTTTCTGCTGAAATCTTGTGCAGTATTGCTTCTTCTACGGCCTTAGCCTTTATAATATCAGTAGTTATGGTTCTGTATTCGTCAATAAGATTTGGTTTATAGCAAAGGCTCGATTCAATATTTGAAACATCCTGCTTGTCATAATAATAATGATGAATTGCTGTCAAAAAGCAATCCCATGTTCCGTCATAAATGTATATCACTTAGCAAAAGCCTCCCATCCTGTGGTTGATTGAAATAGCTGAGCCATTGACGACTATTTGAAGGAGATTCTGTTAGAAGAAATTCTGACAAGCTTTCATCGGCTTCACTATCATTTACAAATGAAAATAATGACATTTGTCCTGCAACAGACTTTTTGCTTTTGGGCTGAAGTTTTGCACTTATCAAGGAGTCTTTTACAATAGCTTCGTTTGAACTGTAACTCTCATAAGTTTTACCCTGACAGGTTACAAAGTGTCCTGCACGTTTCAAAACTACTCCAATTCTTTTTAAGTTATCAAAAGTTAATCTACCGACTCTTCTGGCAGCAATAATTCTTTGTGCAGATTTAACACCTATACCAGGTACTCTCAAAAGCATTTCATATTCTGCAGAATTTACCTCTATGGGAAATAAATGCAAATTCCTTAAAGCCCAGTCAGCTTTAGGATCAAGCTCAGGATTAAAATTTGGATTAGTTTTGCTTAGTAATTCATCAGCTTCAAACCCATAAAACCTCAAAAGCCAGTCGGCCTGATACAATCTATGTTCACGTAAAAGGGGAGGCTTAATAAGAGCAGGAAGTCTGGGATCTGTGACTGTTGGTACAAAAGCCGAGTAGTAAACCCTCTTGAGGTTAAAATTGCTGTACAAGGCTTCTGAGAGTTTTAAAATGCTTAAATCCTTATCTGGTGTTGCCCCCACAATAAGTTGTGTACTTTGTCCAGCCGGTACAAAAGATTCGCTCTTCTTAAATAATCTCTTATTTTCTTTGGATTCGATTATTTTGTTGCTTATTTGATGCATTGGTTTTAGCAAAGCTTTTTTGGGCTTTTGAGGGGCAAGTACTTCAAGGCCTTTGTCAGATGGCAGTTCTATGTTTACGCTCATTCTGTCAACGTACATTCCGGCTTCGTTAATAAGCCTTTCATCAGCTCCGGGAATAGCTTTTATATGTATATAACCAAAAAATTTGTGTTGGGTACGAAGTTTTTTTACAATTTCAAGCATTAATTCCATGGTATGGCTTGGATTTTTTAAAACAGCGGAGCTTAAGAAAAGTCCTTCTATATAGTTTCTTCTATAAAAATTCATGGTAAGCTCTATAACTTCCTCAGCCGTAAAGCTGGCACGAGGCACGTCATTTGAAGACCTGTTTATACAGTATACGCAGTCGTAGATACATTCATTTGACAACAGAATTTTAAGCAGAGAAACACATCTTCCATCATCTGCCCATGTATGACATATTCCACATGCATGACTGTCTCCTACACCGTTTTTATTTTTTCTTGTCCCACCGCTGGATGAACATGAAACGTCATATTTCGCTGCATCTGCTAATATACCTAATTTTTCATTCAAGTCCATATTTGTTTTCCTCATAAGAATAATTTACTCAAAATTAAACTAATTTATCTGTTTTAATATAGTATAACATATTTTCTCATAGAAATCAAACGTATGTTCGAAATGATAATGATTGATATTTATATATTAAAGATATATAATATAAACCAACTCTGATACATTAGTAAGTTAAATTAGAATAATATTTATAAGCATTTACGGGAGGTATTAGCGTGAGAGCAGTAATAACAGTTATCGGTAAGGATAAAGTTGGAATAATTGCAGGTGTTAGCAACATATTGGCAGAGTGTAATGTTAATATACTTGACATATCCCAAACTATTCTCCAGGATGTATTTACTATGATAATGATTGTAGATATATCCAAATGCAGTATACCATTTCATGACATTTCTGATAAGTTAGAATCCAAGGGTGTTGAAATGGGGCTGAAAATACAGATTCAGCACGAAGATATTTTTAATTCAATGCATAGGATATGAGGTGAGCAATAATGTTAGGTCCTTTTGAAGTACTAGAAACCATAGAAATGATTCAAAAAGAAAATCTTGATATAAGAACAATTACCATGGGAATTTCATTAAGGGATTGTTGTCATTCCGATATAGATATTTCATGTAAGAAGATTTACGATAAGATAACCAAATATGCTGAAAAGCTTGTTGTTACCGGAGAAAATATAGAAAGGGAGTATGGTATCCCCATAATAAATAAAAGAATATCAGTTACTCCCATTGCTCTTGTAGCTGAAAGCTGTGAAAGTGACGAGTATGTGAAGTTTGCGGAAGCGCTGGACAAGGCTGCTCAAACTGTGGGTGTAAATTTTATAGGAGGATTTTCATCTCTTGTTCATAAGGGTTATACAGTAGGTGATAAGAGACTTATTCAATCTATTCCTGAAGCCTTAAGCCGAACAAAACTCGTTTGCTCATCTGTAAATGTTGCTTCTACAAAAGCTGGTATAAATATGGATGCCGTGGCTGAAATGGGCAGGGTTATAAAGAAATGTGCTGAATTGACCGCAGATAACGGAGCACTTGCATGTGCAAAGCTTGTTGTTTTTGCAAATGCTGTAGAAGACAATCCGTTTATGGCCGGTGCTTTTCATGGTATCGGAGAACCCGAATGTGTTATAAATGTTGGTGTAAGTGGACCCGGCGTTGTAAAATGTGCTTTGGAAAAGGTTAAGGGTGCGGATTTTGGAACTGTTTCTGAAACTATAAAGAAGACTGCTTTTAAGATAACAAGGATGGGACAGCTGGTAGCTCAGGAGGCATCCAGAAGGTTAAATGTTCCTTTTGGTATTGTTGATTTATCTTTGGCACCTACTCCTGCAATTGGAGACAGTGTTGCGTATATTCTTGAAGAAATGGGCCTTGAGAAGTGTGGAACTCATGGAACTACTGCGGCTCTAGCTCTTTTAAATGATGCAGTTAAAAAGGGAGGAGTAATGGCTTCTTCCTACGTTGGAGGTCTTAGCGGTGCTTTTATCCCTGTAAGTGAAGATGCTGGAATGATTAATGCAGCTCTTTCAGGGGCATTAACTCTGGAAAAGCTTGAAGCAATGACTTGTGTATGTTCAGTAGGACTTGACATGATTGTTGTTCCCGGTGATACTAGTGCCGAAACCATTTCTGCAATAATTGCAGACGAAGCTGCAATCGGTGTGGTGAATACAAAAACCACTGCTGTCAGAATAATTCCTGCTCCGGGTAAGAAGGTTGGAGATAAGGTTGAGTTTGGAGGGCTGCTGGGCTCAGGTCCTGTTATGAAAGTAAATCCTTTCAGTAGTAGTGAGTTTATTAATAGAGGCGGAAGGATTCCGGCTCCAATGCACAGCCTGAAAAACTAAATTAATAAAATTGAATTTTATATAGGGTGGCAAATTACCGGGAAAACAGGTTTTTTACCACCCTTAAAATATGTATGAATCATATTACTAGGAGGTGTCATATGAAAACTAATATTAAACTTGGGTTATGTCAAATGACTGTTTCGGATAATAAGGATGATAACTTGAAAAAAGCAGCGTCCATGCTTGATGAATGTTGTAAACTTGGCGCAGATATAGCAATACTTCCTGAAATGTTTAATTGTCCCTATGACACAAAGATGTTTCCTTTATATACTGAAAATCTAGAAAATAGTAAAACTCTATCAGTTATTTCAGATTCGGCTAAGTATAATAATATGTACATAGTGGCGGGCACTATTCCTGAGAGTTCCGATGGGTGTATATATAACACATCTGTTATGTTTGACAGAGAGGGTAACATAATTGCAATACATAGAAAAGTACATCTTTTTGATATAAATATTAAGGGTGGCATTGTATTTAGGGAATCGGATGTTTTAACAGCGGGAAAGTCGGTTACTGTTGCTGAAACTGAATTTGGACGTGTAGGCATTGGGATTTGTTTTGATATGCGTTTTACCGAGCTTTACTCAAAAATGACTGAAGCAGGAGCAAAAATTATTATTACACCGGCTTCATTCAATATGACAACAGGCCCTGCACACTGGGATTTGCTTGTGAGGGCAAGAGCACTCGATAATCAGGTTTTTCATGCAGCGGTTTCTTCTGCAAGGAATTCAAAGGCTGATTATGTGTCTTATGGAAATTCCATGGTATGTGATCCTTGGGGGAGTATTATTTCAAGGGCGGATGAAAAAGAGGGAATAATGATTGCTGATATTGACCTTAAGATGGTAAATAGTGTACGCAGTCAAATTCCGGTTAATAAGATTATAGATTAGAATAGGTGAAAGGTGAGCAGATTTTGAAAAATAATCTAAAATGGATAAAGGCCGCAGTCTGTATTTTTCCTTTTGTGCTGATTGTTTCAGTTTATTTCCTAAAAAATCAGATAATCTATTTAGGAACACTTTTTCCTTCATGTCCAAGCTATACTTATCTCAACATATATTGTCCCGGATGCGGAAATACAAGAAGTGTTCAGCATTTACTAAAAGGTGATATTACAGAATCCATAAGGTTTAATCCAATACCATTACTGGGTATTATTCTGGCTATACTGGCATATATTGAGTTGATAACTTATGTATTCCACCGACATAAAAAGATATTTCCAAGAAATCGTATCTTCTGGTGGGTATTGGGTGCCATTTCTTCTGTATATTTCGTGGTAAGAAATTTTATACGGCCATTTTAAATCTGTAAATTTAAAGGGACTGTAGCAAAACAGTTAAGTATTTCTGTTTTGCTACAGTCCCTTTCTTTAAGGTCTATCTTTACCGTTACTTTTTGACTCAGTATTACTGTTTGATGGATTATCCAATAGTAATGAGCGATAATTGTATTTTTTATCAGGGTCAGGCAAAAACTTGCCTGTTTTTGTTTTAAAGTACTTGTCAATTATCTCCTGAGTATCATATTGCTCTCTTGTTTTGGTATCTTCAACTTTTTGGTTGTAAATGAAATAGTAGATTTCATTTATGGTTCTATCTAATCCACATAGTTTAAAAGTGTTCATTTCCTGTTTGTTGGCTTTTGTAAGTCCGCTGGCTAAGTTAAGTGTGTCCGAAAGAGTAATGTTAGTAATTACATTGCTGAAAGCATAATTTATGACAGGAACCAGCTTAGGCATATTTAAAAGAGTTACTTTCTGTTTAATAAGTTCATTAACGAATTTTATCTGCATTTCCGTTCTTTTGAGGTCTGAACCGTCGTAATATTTCCGAAGGTCTTCAGATGCTTTTCTGAGACTGTATGGGGGTTTCCTGAATCTCAGCAATTGTTCTGCTTTGTCACCATCAAGGAGTTGATATCCTTTTTTTAGGTTAATATTCAGGCCTTGAGACGGGTCTACATATCTTAAATCGGCAGGTACATCAAAATAAACTCCGCCAAGCATGTCCACGATTTCCTTGATTGTATCTATTTCAAGGTAAACATAGTAATCAATTGGAATATTGGTAAGGTTGCTTATGGACTGTGTTGCATATTCGATAGCTTTACTTTTTTGTTGGCTTTTTGGTAAATCTGCATACTTATTTAAACCCATTGAAAAGACGTTGTTAATTTTTAAAGATGATTTTCCGAATGGCTTTGTGTCCCTGGGTACTGTCAGTAGACTAATTTGATTAGTCACAGGCTCGTAATTACCAATTATAATGGTATCTGTGTGCAGGCCAGATGCTTCTTTAATAAGAACAAGAAAATTTAGAGGATCACTGATATTTTTGTATGTATCAGTTACATCTATAGTTTTTTTAGAATCTCCGGAAGGTAAGACTGCATCATTGTTTGGTTTAGGGGGAGGCGATGTACGAATATTTACTAATAATGCAGAACCTATTATAAATAAAATAATTCCACTGAAAAGGCATGCTAAAAAAGATAACTTTGCAGATTTCATTTGTCACACTCCTAAACTTTTTTGTTCGGTAAATTAAATATATATTAGTTCAGCAAATTTTGTAAGCAATTATTTCAAATTTGTAACCTTCATAAAATCTACACATCTTATTGATAGTATTTAGCTGTAGCTTCAAAATTAATACAATTAAATACAAGGAGGTTCAAATTGAAAAAATCACGTAAGTTAAACTTTACCATAATTGCAGCAATAATAGTAGTATTAACAGGAATTTTTATATTTAAATTTGCAATAAATGATTCGAAAAATAGTGTAGAGTTGGCAGATATTGTAATATCTAAGAGTCAGATTACAGATAAAGTAACATTTTATCCTGTAAAAGTAGGAAAAACCAATATGGAAGTCCTTGCAGTGAAAGCAAGTGATGGTACTATAAGGACAGCATTTAATACATGTCAGGTGTGCAATGGCTCACCAAGAGCTTATTATAAACAGGAAGGGGACACAATTGTGTGTCAGAACTGTGGAAACAGATTTTCCTTGGATATGATAGAGCAGCAAAGAGGAGGATGTAATCCAATTCCTATTTATAGGGAAAACAGAAATGAAGATGCTGAAAATATCATCATATCAAAAGAGCTTATTGAAAATAATAAGGGACTGTTTACTGCTAATTGGAAAACCAAGTAAAATTAGTTATAAATCAACTTTTGCAGCTTGCATAAAACCAAGGATTGGTATATACTTGCGAAAGTTGAATACATAAAGATTTGAAACTAAAAAATAATAACATTGTGGAATCGTAAAAAGGGAGGGACTTTTATGGCCAAAGAAATAACAGATATTGTTGTTGAAGGAATGAGCTGTAATCACTGTGTAAACAGTATTAAGAATGCTGTAGGCTCCTTAAAAGGAGTAGAAAAGGTTGACGTTGACCTGGCTACTAAGAAGGTAACAGTTGAGTTTGACCCTGAGATTGTTAAAGGAAACCAAATTAAAGAAGCAATTGAGGATCAGGGTTATGATGTTACCATGTAACATCATAATTTCGTGTAAAAAGTAAGCCTCGTTTCACTGTTTATATGTGTGGAACGGGGTATATTTATATATAATAAATATTGATGGAGGATTTTGGATTGACGGATTTTGCAAAAAAAATACTGGTTGTTGATGATGAAGCAAAAATATCAGATGTTGTAAAATCATATCTTGAACATGCTGGTTACAAGGTATTTACAGCAGTAAACGGTAAAGAAGCTATGGAGGGTTACAATGATTTTAATCCTGATTTAATAATACTTGATTTGATGCTGCCTGATATTTCAGGGGAAGAAATATGTAAAAGAATTAGAAAAAATTCTTCCGTTCCAATAATAATGTTAACGGCTAAAGTAGCTGATGATGAAGTAATAACAGGCTTGGATATTGGTGCAGATGACTATGTTTTAAAACCATTTAGTCCAAGGCAGCTTCTTGCAAGAGTTGCAGCAGTGCTCAGAAGAACTGTGAGAGAACCTGTTGAAGACAACAGAAAAGTTATTTTTGACAATGGAGACCTTGCAATAGATACCTTTGTTCATGAAATAAGAAAAGCAGGCAATATAATAAATCTTACTCCTAATGAATACAGGATATTGGTTACTATGGCAAGATACCCTAAAAAAGCCTTTACTCGTGAAGAACTTATAAGTATGGCTCTTGGTGACGATTTTGAGGGTTTCGACAGAACCGTTGATACTCACATAAAAAATATTAGACAAAAAATAGAGGATGACCCCAAAACTCCAAAGTATCTGGTGACTGTTCACGGAGTAGGCTACAGATTTGCGGGAGAATTTTAATTAATTTGAATAAATTGAGGTAGCGGACATGAATTCCAGTTTAAGAACAAAGCTTTCAATTTCATATGTTGCCATTGCTCTTATTTGTATCATGCTTATAAGTGTTTTTACAACCCTTTTTATATATAAGCACTTTGAAGAATATGTAAAACAAAATACTGAGCAAAAAAACCGAGAAATCGTTACTACCCTTTCTGGTCAATACTTGGGAAACGGTAAATGGAATACAAAAGTAATTGAATCAATTGGCATAAGTTCTATGGAGAATGGAATTATTCTAATAGTCAAAGATATTAATGGTAATGTTATATGGGATGCAAAAGCTCATAACAATGGTATGTGTCAAAGAATAATAGAGCATATGTCAAAGAATGCAAGCAGGATGCCTGGCGGTGGTAAGTCAGGCTATACAGAGGTTCCATATTCTATAAACCATAACCTTAACAAGGTAGGAACTGTAGAGATAGGAACCTATGGAGATAATTATCTTAATGAACGCGATATTGCATTTATAAATGATTTATACAATTTACTTTGGGCTGTAGGGATTTTTTCTTTAATTCTTTCCTTGTTATTCGGAAATGTTATGTCAAAAAGACTGGTTTCACCCATAGCAAGGGCCATAGATACAGCAAAAGCCATATCAAGAGGCTTTTATTCAGACAGAATTACAGATAAGTCAAATACCCGAGAAATCAATCAGCTTACTGTTACCATAAATGAGCTCGCAGAAAACATGCAAAAGCAGGAAATATTAAGAAAAAGGCTTACGGGAGATGTAGCACATGAACTCAGAACTCCCCTGGCAACTCTTCAGAGTCATTTGGAAGCTATGATAGACGGAATATGGCCAGCTGATTCGGAAAGACTAAAAAGCTGTCATGAAGAGATTGTAAGGATTAGCAAAATGGTAGGTGACCTTGAAAAGCTAGCAAGATATGAAAGTGAAAATCTTGTATTGAATATGGATACATTTGATATTACTGAGCTGGCAAAAAGACAAATTCACAATTTTGAAAGGGAATTTTTAAGTAAAGGTCTTGAATTAAAACTTACAGGTACAGATTGTATTGTGTATGCTGATAAAGATAAAATAAGTCAGGTATTTGTGAATTTACTCTCAAATGCTTTAAAATACACTCCTGAAGGTGGAGAGGTGGTAATAAATATACAGGATAATGTAGCAAATACGGAAATAACTGTGACGGATAATGGACCGGGTATACCTCATGAAGATTTGCCTTATATTTTTGAGAGGTTCTATAGGGCTGATAAGTCACGAAATAAGCTGACAGGCGGTTCCGGAATAGGTCTTACTATTTGCCAATCCATTGTTGCTGCTCACGGAGGAAGTATTTATGTACAGAGTACTTATGGTAAAGGTACGAAATTTACATTTACCATTCCTAAAATATAAAATCCCTTCTATTTTGAACATTATAATGATAGAATATGAGGGTATCTTTTGTATACATTAATATTCAAATTAAAAACTTTACATAACAGTTGTCTGAAAGGATTGATTTAAAATTAGCAGCTTACATATGAAATCATTTATGCCAAAGCTAGCACTTTTTTGTGCTGCTTTTATTTGGGGTAGTTCATTTTTTATAATGAAGGATACTGTTGACATATTTCCACCGCATATTCTTTTGGGATTCCGTTTTACCATAGCTTGTATTATGCTTGGTGTGATATTTTACAAAAGGCTTAAAAATATAACTTTTGAATACCTATGGAAAGGCGGAGTTATTGGGCTTTTTTTGTTTTTGGGATATAGTACTCAAACTATTGGTATAACAAATACTACACCTGGAAAAAACGCATTTTTAACGGCAATTTATTGTGTAATCGTACCGTTCTTATTCTGGCTTGTTGATAAGTCAAAACCGGACATATACAACTACTCAGCAGCAGTTATTTGTATTACGGGGATAGGCTTGGTTTCTCTTACTGGAAGCTTTACCGTAGGAATTGGCGACGCTTTTACTTTACTGGGCGGTTTTATATATGCTGCTCACCTTGTGGCTGTTGCAAAATTGGGGAAAGGAAAGGACCCAATAATACTTACTATAGTCCAATTCGGGTTTGCTGCTGTTTTTTCTTGGATAATTGGTCTTACTGTAGAGTATATCCCTAAAGAAGTGAGTATTCAAAATGTTGCAGGAATTCTGTATTTGGCTGTTTTTGCCACGGCAGTAGCCCTGCTATTCCAGAATATAGGACAAAAGTACACACATCCTTCTGCTGCTGCAATCATATTGAGCCTTGAATCAGTATTCGGTGTTATGTTTTCTATTATTTTTTATGGTGAGAAGTTGACAGTCAGACTTGCCTGGGGCTTTTTACTTATATTTATTGCAGTTATAATTTCTGAAACAAAGCTGTCTTTTATTAAGAAGTCAAAAACAGGCTGAAAATCAGTGATTTCAGCCTGTTAATAAATTTTTATACTTTACCAAGAAAATATTTATAAAAGTTGAATTTGACTCTGTTTACTTTTTCGGAAGTAAGTTTTAAAACAGTTTCAATAAAATCAATCATATCTTGTTTTGCTTTGTCAGGAAGGGTATCCCTGCTGTATCTAGCCTTGACATAATATTCGGTTATTATATTAAAATCGTATTTGTTAAAACTGTATCCTTTAAAGTCCATTATTTTTTCAACCCTTGTTCCAAATTGAAAGGGAGTTTCTCCAGCTGAGATAGTTACATTTTGTAATTTGAATAGCTTTATAATATAACTGTAGGCAGTCAAAACTGCATCATTTGGGTTTTGCTTTCTTATTTTGCTTAGTAAATAGTAAAATTTTATTCTGTTGAATGATACAATGATTAATATAGCCAGCAGAATCAATGAAATCAATGAAATAGCTGTAATAAAAGCTACTCGGATAGTATTGCTATCTTCATTATCAGCAGGCAAATTACCGGAAAGATCTATAGTTTGATTGTTATTTCCCCTTTGATATTTCTCCATCATTCTACGATATTCATCATAATATTGACCGGTCATATTAGTTGCAATAACAGGCCTTATATGGTTATCCTGGTACATTGCTGCTACAAAAGGAGAGGTAGGCTCAAAGGGAATCCATCCAAATCCCTCGAAATATGCTTCAACCCATGCATGAGCCTGCTGGTTTGTAACTTTAAAAATTCCATTCCTGTTGTCGGGAGGCAAGATATATCCTTCAACATAACGGGCAGGTATCCCAATGCACCTTAATAATACAGTCATAGCAGTTGCATAATACGTACAGTATCCTTTTTTGCCCTCAAAAAGGAAATAATCAACAAAATCTTTACTCAAAGGTGGTTTACCCGGCTTAAGGGTGTACGGATAGTTTGTGGCCAAATAAGTTTCTATAGCTTTTGCTTTATCATAGTTATTGCTTTGATTTATAGTTATATTCTCGGCCAGATCCCGAACTCTTTGAGTTACTGTACTTGGTAATGAAACATATTTTGTATAAATTTCACGTAATTGATCCTGAAGGGTACGAAATACATTTACACTAGCAATGACATTTCTGTCTTCGTCAGATAAGTTGTCTATGTCAATATTAAATAAAAGCTTGAATTGATTTTTTTCATAAGTGTATAGATTATCCATTAAATACCCTTTGTAGCTCTGCCGGATACTGTTTTTGAATTCGTCACTGTTAAGAAACATATAATCGAAATTGACAATATATTCAAAATTGCTGCCTTGGGTTTTTTCGGCAGAAATCATTCCGGAATTATCTATAAATAATTTCAGCAGTTTTTTAGGTGTAATCTGATATGTCTTGGCAGGTATAAAAAGTGACTTTGTCTTCAGATTTTTAAATTTGACTTCGATTTTTGAACTTTTATATAGTTCATTTTTATTACTTGAACTGTTAATCAGGCTTCCTGCTTCAAACTGATTAGCATCCACACTTATATTGCTAAAAGGTGATTGAACTGCGTTCCCATAGACAGGGTTATAAGTAGGATCATCGTCATACCAACCATGACCGTTATAATATGCCTTTGAAGATGCTTTTAAGTAAAGATTATAGTACTCTGATTTTACATCCATAACATGGGTTTTGTCAGGACTAATATTACCTCCCAGAATATCATTGTCTCCAAAACCTGTTGCGTTTAAAGAAAAGAAGTCAAAAGAGGAGGTATTTTTGTGTGAAAAGCTTTCAATTGCTTTGTCCAACTTACTATCCAACCAGGGCCAAGATATTCTTTTATTACCTATTGGAAAGTTAAAACTGAGAATTAGTACAGCTATACAGACAGGGATTATGTACAGCAGGTACTTAAGTCTGTTGCCGGGATCGTAAGATTTTCCTTCGGTTCTTACTTTTAATATGTAAAAAAAGTAATAGAGCAGAAATGAAAAAAGAAAAAGAACAAATGCTGGTTTACTTACAAAAATGTTTGCATAAGCTTGGCCAAAGAACAAACTGAAGGTTATAAAGCTAACTAAGTAGATATTATACAGTTTAATGGCGAAGATATATACCATCAGCGTAACAATAAAGGTTATAAGAAACACTGTTATTGTTTGGTAACGCAAGTTTGGCTCGCCAATGTATCCTTGCATTGTATCAATCAGCCAAATAGAGTAGGAACTAAAGCTATTTGAATTATATACTATAACAAAAGAACAGCCTGCAAGCAAAAACAATGTAATACCTGATACAATACAGGTAACTTTATTTTTTAGCATCAGATAAAAAATAAAAGTTAGTGGTACTACGTAAAGAAAAATGTTTATGCTCCATCTGTATGTCATAAAAAGAGAGGTATACAGGGTCTGACAAACAGACAAGGATAAAAGCATTACTAATATTAAATTAACAAATACACTGTATTTATTTTCGCGTCCCATCAGTCCGAACCTCCAAGTAAGATTTTTATATCATCGTCTGGATGTATGGAATATGCCTTAATACCTATTTCTGGAAGATTTTCCATTATATCTTCAATGATGTCAGATTTTACATTTTGGGAACTGTCCGGTGATACATAAATTAGATTGACAGTATGGTTTGCCATCTGTGCTTTGTACATTTCATTATACAAATCAATATCCAGTATACTGGTAAAAATAATCATATCCGATGGATTAGTACAGGATTCTGAATGAAACCTCAGAATGTCAGGCATGGGTACTTGCTCATCGAAGTTTACACATGATAATGATTTGTAGATTTGCTCGAAATCCATCATATTGGAAGCTTTGAACACCTCTAGCTTACCATTAAAATATACATAATTAACAGAAACATCCTTGGATAAATAATAATACAATACAGCAACAACCGCTTCAATTAGCTTATCTTCTATAATTATGTTTTCTTCATCACTATAGACATTTTTTCTTAGGTCAAGAAGAATATTTATATTTGCTTCTGTAACACCCTCATAGTTTTTAACCATAAGTTTGTCATTTCTGGCAGTAAGCTTCCAGTGTATCTTTCTGAAGCTGTCTCCGGCCATGTATTCACGGATATCTTTAATGTTATTTATATTATCCTGTAAACCGTTTTGAGTAGCTTGAGAATCGGAACTTCCCGAAGACATGATACTGAAATTTGAAAGATGCTCAATTTTAGGATAAACAATGATTTTTTTGGGTTCAGGTATTTTATACTTTAACTTTATTAACCCAAGAAAATCTTCAATATAGATTTCACTTAGCCCTACATCATACTCACCTCTGAATTTACATTCCATATCAAAGATAAATTCCTTACCGGATTTGGGGCTGATGGCTAAGCTTTGTGAAGAATTTTTACCTTTAAAGGAGGAATGGGAACTAAAAAAGGTTGCAAAAACATAAGGGTATACTAAAATATCCTCGTTTGAAATCTTTACAACAAGCCTTACATTCTCTCCTTTTACAATAGTCCTTTTGTCTATTTCCTGTATAAATTTAATTCTTACAAATACAAATATGGTATATGCAAGAGATAATATAAATAAGGCAACAAGGGTGTTAAAAAAGAAGAAGGATACAAAGCCGCCGAAATTATATATAAATATTATTGACAATACAAATAAAAAGATAAAGGTAATTCTACTTTTTCTCATAGTTATCTACCATAGGTATGTATACCTTGTCAATTATTGAAGTTAGTATGTCAGAGGAGGACATTTTTTTGAGCTTAGCCTCCTGCTTTAAAACAAGTCTGTGTGAAAGGGTAGGCAGAAGCATCTTTTTTATGTCTTCAGGAATTACATAATCTCTGCCGTTGAAATACGCCCATGCCTGCGCAGCACGACAAACTGCAATTGAACCTCTCGGACTTGCCCCAAGGGCAATATACTGGTTCTTTCTTGTCATACTTACAATATCAATAACATAGTTTTTTAAGGTCTTATCTATGTAAATCTGTTTTACATCTTTTTGAATTTGAAGAATATCGTCACTAGTTGCAACTGCTTCAAGAGTTTCTAATGGATTATCTTCCAGAAATCTTGATAAGATATAAACTTCTTCACCTTGTTGAGGGTATCCAAGAGATATTTTTATGAAGAACCTGTCCATCTGTGCCTCAGGAAGAGGATATGTACCAATATATTCAATTGGATTTTGGGTTGCCAGAACCATGAATGGTTTTGGAAGCTTATATGTAGTACCGTCAACTGTGACTTGGTTTTCTTCCATTATTTCCAGCAAACTGGACTGGGTTTTAGGAGAGGTTCTATTAATTTCATCGGCAAGAAGAATTTGACACATAGCTGTTCCCGGCCTGAATTCGAACTCTCCCGTTTTTTGATTGAATATTGAAAAACCGGTTATATCAGAGGGAAGAACATCTGGGGTAAACTGAATTCTTTTAAAGGATGCAGAAATGGATTTGGCCAAAGCTGAAACAAGGCTCGTTTTACCTACGCCGGGAACATCCTCCAAAAGAACGTGTCCATTACTGATAAGGGCAATTATTGCTAATTCAATAGCATTTCTTTTTCCGACAATTACATTTTCAACATTATCGGCAATTCTTTTTAAAAGAGCAGAATTATTATTAATATAAACCATCTCCTTGCGATAAAATATACTATATTAAGTATATAAGATTAAGACAATTTAATCCATAAATTCTAATAATTTAATTGAAATATAGGAAATAGTTGTTTGATTTTAATATGTTCTTAGTAAAAAATAATACAAGTTAAAAATATAGTAATATAAGGTTTTTAACTTTATGATATACATAAATTTATCATTGTAAATATTTATTAATTGTGCTAAAATACATAAGTATGAAATTTATAACCATTAACTAGGTTTTTGGGTTACTCCATCCAATTACCCGGTTTATGGCGATTCAACAAAATCTTGGAGGTATTTTAAAATGGTTAAAGATTTAAAGCAGGAAATAATTGCTAAGTATCAGTTGCATGAAGGTGATACTGGTTCACCAGAAGTTCAGGTTGCTATTCTTACAGAGAGAATCAACCACCTTAATGAACACTTAAAGATTCATAAAAAGGACTACCATTCAGGAAGAGGACTTCTTAAAATGGTTGGTGCAAGAAGAAGCTTATTAAATTATCTTAAAAAGAATGATATCGAAAGATACCGTGCAATTATTGAAAAACTTGGTCTAAGAAAATAATCATATAAAAGCAGGCAGGCTAACCGCCTGCCTGCTTTTATATGCATTCAGAATACATACGTATTGTGGAAATATTTAAGTATAATTTATGGAAATAAGTTGTGTTAAATATGAAATAATACTAATAAAGCACATATGACTATAGACGGTAGAAGGTAGATTGTGCGTCAAAAATCAATTTGGCGTAGAATCTACATGCTACAGTCTATAGTTTTAATAGCATATGTAAAACTATTAAAAACTTAGGAGGACTTATATGTTTAAAACATTTAGCATGGAACTTGCAGGTAGAACACTAACAGTTGAAACAGGGAAGCTTGCCCAATTGGCAAATGGCTCAGCATTAATCAGATACGGAGATACCGTAGTAATGTCTTCAGCAACAGCTTCGGCTGCACCAAGAGATGGAATTGATTTTTTCCCGCTCAGCGTTGATTATGAAGAAAGACTATATGCAGTAGGAAAGATTCCCGGTGGATTTATTAAGAGAGAAGGAAAGCCTTCTGAAAAAGCAATATTGACTTCAAGAGTTATAGACAGACCAATCAGACCTCTTTTCCCAAAGGATTTGAGAAATGATGTAGCTGTTGTAAATACAGTAATGTCAGTTGAACAGGATAATTCTCCTGAAATAGCTGCAATGATAGGAGCTTCCGTTGCAATAAGTATTTCAGATATACCCTTTAACGGACCTATTGGTGGAGTTGTTCTTGGTTTAATAGACGGTGAAGTAATCATTAACCCAAATGAAGAACAGCGTGCAAAAAGCAAGATGTATGTTACACTTGCCGGAACAAAGGAAAAGATAACAATGATTGAAGCAGGAGCTGACATAGTTCCTGAGGATGTTATGTTGGATGCCATTAAAAAGGGTCACGAAGAGATAAAAAAGATTTGTGACTTTATTGATGGAATAGTAAAAGAGGTAGGTAAACCTAAATTTACCTATGAATCAGCAGATGTTCCTGCAGAAATATTTGCTGCAGTAAAAGAATTTGCATATGATAAAATGCGTATTGCAGTTCTGGCAACAGATAAGCAGGACAGAGATACCAAGGTTTCAGAATTAACAGAAGAAACTCAGGCAGCTTTGGCTGAACAATTCCCTGAAATGGAAAGCAAGATAAATGATGCTATATATAAGCTTGAAAAGAAAGTAGTTCGTGAATATATATTAAAGGAAGGAAAGCGTGTTGACGGCAGACGTTTAGACGAGATAAGACCACTTTCCGCAGAAGTTGGCATATTGCCAAGAACGCATGGCTCAGGTCTTTTCCAGAGAGGACAAACTCAAGTACTTACTACTGTAACATTAGGTGCAATGGGAGATGTTCAAATGCTGGACGGTATTGATACCGAAGAAACTAAGAGATACATGCATCACTACAATTTCCCTGGCTACAGTGTAGGTGAAGCAAAGACTTCAAGAGGCCCCGGAAGAAGGGAAATCGGACATGGTGCTTTAGCTGAAAGGTCACTTGTACCTGTTATTCCATCAGAAACCGAATTCCCATATGCATTCAGGCTTGTATCAGAAGTATTGATGTCAAATGGTTCAACCTCACAGGGTAGCGTATGCGGTAGTACTTTGGCACTTATGGACGCAGGAGTTCCTATAAAAGCACCTGTAGCTGGTATATCAGCAGGATTGGTTATTGACGAAGAGAACCCAGACAATTTTATAACCTTTATGGATATTCAGGGTATAGAAGACTTCTTCGGAGATATGGACTTTAAGGTTGCAGGAACAACAGAAGGTATAACTGCTATTCAGATGGATATAAAGGTTGACGGTCTTAATTATGAAATTATTCGTCAGGCATTTGAGTTAACAAGAAAAGGTCGTTTACAGATTATTAACGATGTAATTTTGAAGACTATACCTGAACCTAGAAAAGAACTTTCGGAATATGCGCCCAAAATAATAACTACTAATATAGATCCAGAAAAAATCCGCGATGTCATTGGACCTGGTGGAAAGATGATAAACAAGATAATAGCTGAAACAGGTGTAAAAATAGACATTGAGGAAGATGGCAGAGTATATATTTTAACACCTGACAGTGCAGCTGCACAAAAGGCTCTTAGGATAATACAGGGAATAGCAAAGGATATTGAACCAGGTGAGGTATACCTTGGTAAAGTTGTAAGAATAACAACTTTCGGTGCTTTTGTTGAAATACTACCTGGTAAGGAAGGTTTGGTTCATATTTCAAAACTTGATAAAAAGAGAGTTGAAAAAGTCGAAGATGTTGTTAATATCGGCGATGAAATTCTTGTAAAAGTTACTGAGATTGATAAGCAGGGAAGAATCAATTTGTCAAGAAAAGATGCTATGGCTGAGGAAAATACAACAAAAGAAAAATAAATCCTTAGTTTATTGTGAATTGATTTTTGGGGGCGTAGACTTTTGGTTTACGCCCAATTATGTATTTAAAATTTACATCGGAGGACTAGATGTTCAAAAAAGTACAATTAAGTAATGGATTAAGACTTGTATATGAAAGAATTCCATATGTTAGGTCAGTTTCAGTTGGCATCTGGGTTGGTACTGGTTCCAGAAATGAAACGTCAGAAAATAACGGCATATCCCATTTTATTGAGCATATGCTTTTTAAAGGAACTTCTAAAAGGTCCGCAAAGGATGTTGCTGAGTGTATAGACGCTATCGGTGGACAGATAAACGCGTTTACCGGTAAAGAATGTACATGTTATTATACAAAAACACTGGATACTCATCTTGATATTGCCGTGGATGTGCTGGCTGACATGTTTTTTAACTCATCATTTGCCAGTGATGATATTAACGTAGAAAAGCGTGTTGTAATTGAAGAAATAGGTATGTACGAGGATACCCCTGAGGAACTGGTACATGATATTTTTTCTGAAATGGTATGGGATGGAAATCCATTAGGATATCCTATTCTCGGTACTGAAATGTGTATTAACAAATTTGACAGAAATATGATATTAAAGTACATGGATGAATTTTATACACCTTACAATACAGTAATATCAGTTGCAGGTAATTTTGATGAAGTAAAGCTTATTGAACTTATTAATAAGTACTTTCAGTATTGGAAATTTGATAAAACCTTCAGTAATAAATTTACTCCTGCACAGTACAAGGTTAATAAAATTGTACGTGAAAAGGATACGGAACAGGTTCACTTATGTATGGGTTTTGAAGGTATTGAACACGGGAACGAAAAGTTATATTCATTACTAGCTCTAAATAACATATTGGGAGGCGGAATGAGTTCTCGCTTGTTTCAGAATATAAGAGAAAAAAGAGGACTTGTTTATTCCATTTATTCATACCCATCAACTTATCAGGGCTCAGGTCTTTTTGTAATATACGCTGGGATGAATCCTGAATATCTTCAAACAGTTATTGATCTGACAAAAGAGGAATTGAACCTTATTATTAAGAAAGGTATAACAAAGGATGAACTGAATAAGGCAAAAGAACAGCTAAAGGGCAATTATATTCTGGGGCTAGAGAGTACCAGCAGCAGGATGAATAGCATAGGAAAATCTGAATTGATGCTTGGTAAAATAAACACTCCTGAGGAGATATTGCAGAAAATTGAAAGAGTTAATATGGACAGCGTTGATGAAATGATTAAAAGAGTGTTTAATTTTGAAAAAATGAGTATTTCAGCAGTTGGAAATATTAAAAACAATATATAATATTTATTAACAAAACAGACCGATGGATTTAAGCCATCGGTCTGTTTTGTTATGCTCAAATATCAGAATTAGTGTATTTGGTACAGGCACTCGGTATATGTTTGTTTCATAAGATATACTAGTCGTCATAATTAGTTTATTCTTCGGTTGCGTGGGAGGGCTTATGGTGAGTAGTAAAAGGTATAGCATAATAGGAGGAGATTTACGAAGTGTAAAGTTGGCAGAGTTAATTGCGCAAGATGGTAATTCCGTTAATATATATGGTTTTACAACAGCGGGTTTTGAGATAAAACTGAAACAAAGCAAAACCTTAATGGAGTCTGTCGTAGATTCAGATGTAATAATCGGACCCATACCTTGTTCAAATGATAACGAGTTTATAAATGCTCCTTTTCATAATGAGAGTATTCATGTGAACGAGTTATTTAAAGCAATGAATAAAAATCAACTTTTCCTTGCAGGAAGAATAAGTGATAAAATAAGTCACTTGGCGCAAGTATGTAATGTTTATACAGTTGACTTGCTAGAGAGGGAGGAAATGGCGGTTTTAAACGCAATACCTACCGCTGAGGGTGCTATTCAAATTGCAATGGAAGAAATGCCAATAACTTTACATAACAGCAATTCACTGATTTTAGGATACGGAAGAATAGGCAAAATTCTCGCAAAGATGCTGCATGGTATAGGTTCCAATGTTTATGTTGAAGCACGTAAGTATGCTGATTTGGCTTGGATAAGGAGCTTAGGGTACCATCCTGTAATGCTGAGTAATCTATCACAGGTTCTTGAAAAAGCAGATGTTATCTTTAATACTATTCCATCTATGGTACTTAATTATGAGCTTTTAAAATTACTGAATCCCGAATGTCTTATAATAGACCTTGCATCAAAGCCTGGAGGGGTTGATTTTAGCAAGGCTAAAGAACTTGGACTAAAAGCTATCTGGGCTCTATCACTTCCGGGAAAAGTTGCCCCTGTAACAGCAGCAGGATTTATTAAAGATACTACATATAACATTATTGAAGAGTTGGGGGTATAAACATGTTACTGGAAGGAATTAAAATCGGATATGCATTAACAGGTTCCTTTTGCACCTTTAGTAAAACAATTCCACAGATAGAAAATTTAGTAAAAGAGGGTGCCGAAGTTATTCCAATAATTTCACAGGCTGTTAATGATTTTGATACTCGTTTTGGAACTGCTGAAGACTTAAAAGCTAAATTAACAAAAATTACAGGTAAAACTCCTATAAGTACAATTGTAGAAGCTGAGCCATTTGGACCTAAAGCAATATTGGATATACTTGTAATAGCCCCGTGTACGGGAAACACTATTGCAAAAATTGCCAATGCTGTTACGGACAGCTCGGTTACTATGGCTTGTAAAGCACACCTGAGAAATGGAAGGCCCGTTGTTATTGCAGTTTCAACCAACGATGGGTTAAGTGCAAATGCAAAAAACATCGGTATACTGCTAAATACTAAAAACGTATATATGGTCCCATTCGGTCAGGATGATCCAATAAAGAAATGTACTTCATTGGTTGCTGATTTTGATAAAATTCTGCCTACGGTTGTTGAAGCTTTAAAACACAAGCAGATTCAGCCAATATTAGTACATAAGAACTAAAATATAATTGTGCCAATTTTTGTCAGGACAACAAACCTGACTAAAGTTGGCAATTCTTATCATTATTAGATTTACGTATTTTTTCTATAAATAAAATAGATAATAAGAAAGACTAAATTATAATAAACTGAGGTATAAACCGTGAAGAATAAAAACTATAGAAATAATGAAGATTCAGAAACACAACCAGCGGAACAGAATAAAGAAGCTGCTGAACTTCAGCAGATAAAAGAACTTGGAACAGCTGAAATTCCTAAAGAGGAGAGTAATATTCACTGTCTTACAATTATAGGGCAGATAGAAGGACATATATTATTACCACCACATAATAAAACTACGAAATATGAGCATATAATTCCACAGTTGGTTGCCATTGAAGAAAGCAAACAGATAGAAGGTCTTCTTTTGGTTCTTAATACTGTGGGAGGGGATGTAGAAGCAGGACTTGCCATATCAGAAATGGTATCGAGTTTATCAAAACCAACGGTTTCACTGGTTCTGGGAGGCGGACATAGTATTGGTGTACCTATGGCAGTATCTGCTGACTATTCTTTTATTGCCAGTTCTGCAACCATGACAATACATCCTATCAGAATGAATGGGCTGGTAATAGGTGTACCTCAAACATATGAATACTTTGATAAAATGCAGGAAAGGGTAGTTAATTTTGTCTGTTCCCATTCCAGAATAAAAAGGGAGAAATTCCGGGAACTTATGCTAAAAACCGGTGAACTGGCAAATGATGTGGGTACAGTACTGTTTGGAGAAGAAGCAACAAAATCGGGTTTAATTGATCAGGTAGGTGGGTTATCTGATGCAATAAAGAAACTCAATGAACTTATTGAATTGAGACGAAATGAAAATTCTTTGCAGCAGCAGGGAGGGAAGCTCCAATGATTCTTTATACTATTTATGACCATAATGTGGTCATGGGAAGCAGTTCTAAGGATAATGGGAAAAATAATCTTAACTATAGCGAAATGAATATTGACGGGATACAAGTACAAGTATCCCGTTATGGCGACTCCGATTATCAGGTTCAAAGAATAATAAGCACCAACCCCTACGACTATTTAAACCCCAAAATTCAACCCGGTACAATAATACCAAAATAATTACTTAATTTTTGTAAGCGTTCCTGTAGCAAAATCTATTTTCAAGCCTTTTCTGTAGCCTGTTCCGCTGAACTTGGCTATAAGGGTACCGTCTTCGTCAAATACATCTACATCGCATCCGCAGATTTTTTTTCCTGCGGATGTTTCTCTGGCCACAGCAGTGATTCTATTACCTTTAGGAGCTTTAAAATATGTAATATTTGAATTAATTCCAACAGTAGCAAAACCCTCTGAATTTATTGCCGCTGCAAAGGCAAAGTCCGCAAGGGTAAATATTACACCACCATGTACACCATCTAATCCGTTCAAATGTTTTTCTGATAAATCAAGACTTGTTTCGGCATAACCTTTACCTACTTTTTTAAGTTCAATTCCGGCAAAATGAGCAAATCTGTCTTTATCAAAAAATCTGATTATATCTTTTTCCATTATAACTATACTCCTTATGTTAGGAAATTCATTACAATCAATTATACAAGAATAACCACAAAAGTAAATATAACTTTTTACACCAAGGTTAGTTGATAGAATTAAAGTACTTTGATACAATAGGCAAGAAGTTTATTTTAACTATGGAGAACATATGAGAATAATCAGGTCTGCAACGTTAGATGATGTAACGGCAATGAGCTATATTCATTCAACAACATGGAAAACTGCTTATAAGGATTTCATTTCTCAGGAATATTTGAACAATATATCTGATGATGGTTGGATTAAAATATTTAGTAGGTCTATTTCTAAAAATATACACCGAGCTGCGGTCTTTGAACTTGATAATAGGATTACCGGCTGCATAACCTTTGGTAAAGGGCGAGTAGGTCAAACCTGTACCATGTCAAATTCAGATATTAACTATTCAAGCAATTGTTATAACTGTAATTCAGGTGAGATAATATCACTTTATGTCCTACCTGAATACTGGCATACAAAACAAGGCTATGAACTGACAAAATATGCGGTGGAAAGACTTAAACAGCAGGGCTTTGATGATTGCTACTTATGGGTTATAAAGGACAATGAACGTGCAAAAGGATTCTATAGGAAATTCGGATTTAAAAGCACAAATACATTTGCAACTGTTAACCTTGGCGGTAGAGATATTGTAGAGGAAAAATTCAATTATATATTTATTTAATAAAATTATGTTATAATAGCTTTTGTATAAAAATATCATGGCTTATATCAATGGAGGAATTTATTTGAGTGAGGGCAAGAGAATTACTACAAAAGTGTCTGCTGAAGAAATCAATCAGCAGTACAAATATATAGAAACAATGAAGCAATATAATCAGGGAATTATATCAAATATGGGAAAGCCTGTAAGATACAATATTGAAACCTTTGGCTGTCAGATGAATGAAAATGATTCTGAGAGACTTTCAGGTATGCTTTCTGAAATGGGTTATTCGGAATGTTCAGAAAGAAAGGACAGCGATCTTATAATATTCAACACATGTTGTGTTCGTGAAAATGCCGAACAAAAGGTTTATGGACATCTAGGAGCTTTAAAGAAGCTAAAGGAGACAAACCCAAACCTTATAATTGCTATATGCGGATGCATGATGCAGCAGAAGGAAGTTGTTGAGCATATTAAAAAGACTTACAAACATGTAGACATAATATTTGGTACTCATAACTTATATAAATTTCCGGAATTACTTAATACGGCAATTACCACAAAAAGCACGGTTATTGATGTATGGGATTCCACTGGATCAATAGCGGAAAACATGCCTATAGCAAGAAAGGACAATATAAAGGCCTGGGTTACCGTAATGTATGGCTGCAACAATTTCTGCTCCTATTGTATTGTTCCGTATGTTAGGGGTAGAGAACGCAGCAGAAGCTTGGAAGAAATAAAAAATGAGGTTGAAAAACTGGCTGCGGACGGGTGCAAAGAAATAACATTGCTAGGCCAAAATGTAAACTCATATGGTAAGGATCTTGAAGGGGATGTAACCTTTGCAGGATTGTTAAGAGAGCTGAACAAAATACAGGGAATTGAGAGAATAAGATTTATGACTTCTCATCCTAAAGATTTGTCAGATGATTTAATATATGCAATAAGGGATTGCGAGAAAGTGTGCGAACATTTGCATTTGCCGGTGCAGGCAGGAAGTTCAAAAGTACTGGATGAAATGAACAGAAAGTACAAAAAAGAACAGTACCTTGAACTTATTGAAAAGGTTAAAAGCAACATTCCAGGCATTGCATTATCTACAGATATAATAGTAGGTTTCCCTGGTGAAACTGAAGAAGACTTCAGTGAAACGCTGGATGTTGCTGCAAAAGTAAGGTTTGATATGGCTTATACCTTCCTCTATTCCAAGAGAACAGGTACTCCTGCTGCAAAAAATCCGGATCAGGTACCTGAAGAAGTTAAAAAACAGAGGTTTGATAAGCTTTTAGAGCTACAGAACAAAATCAGCAAGGAAATAAATGACGAGCTTTTGGGTAAGGAAGTGGAAGTTTTGGTGGAAGGACTTAGTAAAAACAGCAAAACCACTTACACCGGAAGAACCAGAGAAAATAAAATCGTTAATTTTAAGGGAAGTCCTGATATTGTAGGGAAACTTGTAAAAGTTAAAATAGATGAAATACAAACTTGGTCGCTGCTTGGAAAAATTGCAGAAGGTCAGGCTTAAAAAATATATAAATGATGAGGTAATTAAAATGGATATTATAGAAAAAGCAAGAGAATTAGGACAAATGCTGGCCAAGTCAACAGAGATGGAGCGTTATAATACTGCAGAAGCTGCTATGAAATCTGATGATAAATCTACAACTCTCATGAAGGAGTACAAACAGCTTCAGATAGAGATGGTTAAGCTCACAAAAGATGGAGCCGAAAAACAAGCAATAGAAGAAACAAAGGAAAAATTGCTTGCAAAGCAGCTTGAAATCAATTCATACCCCGTTACTTTCGATTATCTGACAGCCAAGGCGAATCTTGAAGCTTTGATGAAGAAGGTAAATGATATATTAGTATTTTCAATAACTGGAGAGTCAGGGTGTTCAGATGATAAATGCAAGAGCTGCGGTGGAGGCTGCAGAGGCTAGTACTTTTAATTAATTACAATCAATAATAAATTTACCAATGTGCCTGATGGTTTTATACATCAGGTACAATAACATGGAGGATAAAATGGGAACTGTTACGCCAATGATGCAGCAGTACCTGGATATAAAGGAACAATATAAGGATTGTATTTTATTTTTCCGACTGGGAGACTTCTATGAGATGTTTTTTTCAGATGCGGAACTGGCGTCCAGGGAACTGGAGATTACACTAACCGGAAGGGATTGCGGACTTGAGGAGCGTGCACCCATGTGCGGTGTTCCTTTTCACGCTGCCGATAATTATGTGGCCCGATTGGTGTCAAAAGGTTACAAGGTTGCCATATGTGAGCAGGTTGAAGATCCTGCACTGGCAAAAGGAATCGTTAAAAGGGATGTAATAAAGGTTGTTACACCAGGTACTGTTACTGACATTACTATGTTAGACGAAAGAAAAAACAATTACCTGATGTCTGTTTATAAAAACGGTAATTTTTACGGTTTAGGAGCAGTAGACATAACTACAGGTGATTTCTATGCAACAAGAATAACCTGGGGCAACACAAGAGGGAAACTTTTGGATGAGATTGCAAAGTATCTTCCTTCTGAAATTATTGTAAATAGTGAATTAAATGGTGACAATGCGCTTACATCTGAAATAAAGCAAAGATTTAATACCTATGTGTCGACCTTTGAAGATTCTTCATTTGAATATGGAAATACTATGGATACCCTGAAAAATCAATTTGAAGGGAAGACACTGAATATTCAGGAATATGACATTGCCGTTAACGCTTCAGGAGCACTAATTAAATATCTTGAGAGTACTCAAAAGGTTAATTTGAGTCACATACAGAATTTTAACTCCTATGCACTTGAAGAATACATGATTCTGGATGCCTCATCCCGAAGAAATCTAGAACTGACAGAAACCATGAGAGAGAAATCAAAGAAGGGCTCACTTCTTTGGGTACTGGATAAGACAATGACCTCCATGGGGGGAAGACTACTTCGGAAATGGATTGAACAGCCATTAATAAATCACGGTGATATCTCTCTTCGTCTCGATGCTGTAGAGGAGCTTAAAAATAAGTTCATGGCAAGAGTAGAAGTAAGAGAACTTCTTAAAAGGGTTTATGACATTGAAAGACTGATGGGAAAGGTAATATTGGGCAGTGTGAATTGCAGGGATTTGATAGCACTTAAAAATTCCATGTGCCAGATACCCTACATAAAAGAACTTCTTAATGGATTTGAAACAGAGTATATAAAAAATTGCTATCAGCAGTTGGATTCCCTTGAAGATGTTTGTAATCTTATAGAAGCATCAATAATTGATGATCCTCCTATAACAATAAAAGAAGGAGGAATAATCAAAGACGGATATAATTCAGAAGTAGATAAGCTCAGGATGGCTTCAATACAGGGTAAAGACTGGATAGCTGCTCTGGAGGCTTCCGAACGTGAAAAAACAGGTATAAAGAATCTAAAAGTAGGTTTTAACAGAGTATTTGGCTATTATATTGAAGTAACTAAATCATATTTTTCCCTTGTGCCAGAGGAGTATATCAGAAAGCAAACTCTTGCTAATTGTGAAAGGTATATAACTCCTGAGCTCAAAGAGATTGAAGACAATATTCTTGGAGCGGAAGAAAAGATAGTACAGCTGGAATACAGTTTGTTTGTACAAATAAAGGATAAGATTGCAGAGCAGTTATCAAGAATAAAGTCAACTGCAAGAGCTCTTGCAGAAATTGACGTATTGGCTTCGCTGGCAGAGGTAGCTGACAGAGAAGGGTACTGTAAACCTGAGGTTTCTGTTTCTGACAAAATAGAGATCACAGATGGAAGACACCCTGTGGTGGAAAAAATGACTGAAAAAAGCGGGTTCGTTCCAAATGATACTATCCTTGACATGGAAGAGGACAGGCTTGCTATAATAACAGGCCCCAATATGGCAGGTAAATCAACGTACATGAGGCAAACTGCCCTTATTGTTTTGATGGCTCAAATAGGTAGCTTTGTTCCCGCAGCTTCTGCAAAAATCGGTTTAGTGGACAGGATTTTTACAAGAGTAGGGGCTTCAGATGACCTAGCATCGGGACAAAGTACTTTTATGGTAGAAATGTCAGAGGTAGCAAATATATTAATTAATGCAACAAAAAGAAGTCTTCTGGTTCTTGATGAGATAGGCAGGGGAACAAGCACTTTTGACGGATTAAGTATTGCATGGGCAGTGATTGAGTATATTGTGAGCAAGGAGCAGCTTGGCTGCAGAACACTTTTCGCGACTCATTACCATGAATTAACCGAGCTAGAAGGAAAGCTGCCCGGTATAAAGAACTATTGCATAACCGTTAAGGAAAAGGGAGACGATGTAATATTCTTAAGAAAAATAATTCGAGGCGGTGCTGACGGAAGCTATGGTATACAGGTAGCAAAGCTTGCTGGAGTACCTCAGACTGTTATTGACAGAGCAAAAGAAATACTGGCAAACTTGGATGATGCTGATATAAACAGAAATGGAAAAGTACGAAGATTAAAGAAACAGGTTGACGGACAGTTGGATTTATTTGCACAAGCTGCAAAAGCATCTGCTGATGCAGAAATACTTGAAGAAATAAGAAAAATTGATATATCAAGGCTTACTCCAATTGATGCAATGAATATATTATATGAGCTTCAAAGGAAAATGAACAGCCGGGAATAGTTGTTGATATGATGTGGGGTGAACTATGGGACGCATAATTGTACTGGATGAAAATACTTCAAATAAAATAGCCGCCGGAGAAGTTGTCGAAAAGCCGGCTTCCGTTGTAAAGGAACTAGTGGAAAACTCTATTGATGCCGGTGCAACTAGCATCTCAGTAGATATAAAAAATGGCGGTATATCCTATATAAAAATTACCGATAACGGAAGTGGCATGGATGAAGACGATGTAGAAATTGCATTTGAGCGTCATGCTACAAGTAAAATTAAAAGGGCAGAAGATCTTGATTCTGTTATAACAATGGGTTTCAGAGGGGAAGCTCTGGCAAGTATAGCGGCGGTTTCATCTGTTGAACTTATGACAAAGACAGCAGAAAGCCCGTATGGAATGTATGTACACATAAAGGGAGGAGTTTTTAAAGATGTAAGGCAGACAGGATGTCCTGTTGGCACAACCTTTATTATTAAGGATTTATTTTATAATACCCCGGCACGTTACAAGTTTTTAAAGAAGGATTCTACAGAAGCGGGCTATATTTCTGATACAATAGCGAGAATAGCTTTGGGTAATCCGGATATTTCTTTTAAACTGACAAACGGAAAAACAACATTGATTCATACCCCGGGAAATAATGACTTAAAAAGTGTAATTTACAGTATATACGGAAAAGAAATAATAAAAGATCTTGTTGCAGTCGAGTATGCAGATGAAAAAATAAAGATAAGCGGATATGTAGGTAAACCTGAAGCTGCCAGGTCCAACAGAAACTATCAATCTCTTTATATAAATAAAAGATATGTAAAAAGCAGATTGGTATCGTATTCAGTTGAACAAGCCTTTTCAAGCATACTTATGAAAAACAGGTTTCCTTTTTTCGTATTGAATATTGATATTAATCCTATATTGGTAGATGCTAACGTACATCCTGCGAAAACCGAGGTGCGGTTTGCCGATGAAAGCTATTTGTCCAGAACCATATATATGGCTGTTTCAAATGCCATTACTACAGGTGGAAGCTTGTTTAATCCTGTAGAAGTTCCTATTAAAGATAGAGAGCTGTTTAAGTTTACAGGTAATTCCCAACCTAAAAATGAATATGTTCAAAAAGAAATAGAAATAAGCAAAAAACAGAATGACAATAAAAAAGCGGAGGAGATACGGCTATTTACAAAAGCCCTGGAGCCATTGGCAAAGTGTGATGTACACAAAGTAAGTACATTTACGGAAAAGCCCCAGACAGATATGTCCTCTTTTACCTTTACAAAGTCTGAAGATTATAATGTAAATCTGCCACAGACTGTGTCAAACGAAGTAAAACAGGAAAATACTATTAAAACAGATAATAATTTCAATGTAATTAAAGAAGCTGATTATTCAAAAGATGTTGAAGAAGATTTAAATGAGGACAATCGGGAAGCAAATACAGAAAAGGTCCATCCTGAACTTGCCGACATGAAATATATAGGCCAGGCCTTTTCTACATATATTATTTTACAGAGTAATGATGAGCTGGTAATGGTAGATCAGCATGCAGCACATGAGCGAATAATATATGAAAAGCTCAGAGAAAAATTTGATTCTCAAGAAAATACAACTCAACTGTTACTGGAACCAGTAGTCCTTCAACTTCAGCCTTTTGAACTGGATGCAATAAAATCCAAAGAGGAATTATT
This sequence comes from Ruminiclostridium josui JCM 17888, assembly GCF_000526495.1. Classification (NCBI taxonomy): domain Bacteria; kingdom Bacillati; phylum Bacillota; class Clostridia; order Eubacteriales; family Oscillospiraceae; genus Ruminiclostridium; species Ruminiclostridium josui. The sequence continues at coordinate 298,621 of NZ_JAGE01000002.1, forward strand.
GACACGTATCGGGTTTGATTTTGAGGATTTTGGAAACAATTCCATTATTATTAGAGGAATTCCGTATATGGTAGGAGACTGCTCTCCAAGAGATATATTTATTGAGCTAACACAAAAGCTTCAGGAATCAATAAAACCTGTCAGCACACCTTTAGCTGATGAGATAATTCATACTATTGCGTGCAAGGCTGCTATAAAGGCAAATAAAAAACTTGATGAAAAGGAAGTTCATCAGCTGTTGACTGAACTCTCAAACACAGGAAGACGGTATACTTGTCCTCACGGACGTCCTACCGTAATACGCCTGACAAAATATGAAATAGAAAAAATGTTTAAAAGAATTGTTTAGAAAGGGGACATATGAACCGAGTTATAGTTATAGTTGGTCCTACTGCATCAGGAAAAACAAATTTATCTATTGAGCTTGCAAAAAGAATGAATGGAGAAATTATTTCTGCTGATTCCATGCAGATTTATAAATATATGGACATTGGGACTGCAAAACCAACAAAGGAAGAAATGCAGGGCATAAAACATTACCTTATTGATGAAGTATTTCCCAATGAAGACTTTAATGTTGTAAGGTTCAAGGATTTGGCTGAAAAATATATAGATACCATTATTGAAAAAGGTAAACAGCCAATTGTAGCAGGGGGCACAGGACTTTATATCAGTTCTTTGATAAACAATATCAATTTTAGTGAAAGTGAAAGCGACTGGGAACTCCGAGAAACTTTAAAAAAAGAAGCAGAGGAATTAGGGCCTGAGTTTCTCCATAAAAAGCTACAGGAAGTTGACCCGGATTCAGCTCTAAATATTCATCCTAATAATATAAAAAGAGTAATAAGAGCATTGGAAGTATATTATCAGACACAAAAACCAATATCTTATCATAATAAGGTATCAAGGAGTATACCGCCCAGATACCAATTTGTTCTTGTTGGTTTAAATATGGACAGGCAGGTTTTATATGAACGAATAAATAAGAGAGTGGACATTATGATACAAAATGGCCTTGTAGATGAAGTAAAACAGCTTGTAGACCTTGGTTATGCTGATAGTATAATTTCTATGCAGGGTATCGGATATAAAGAGATACTTGAATTTTTGAAAAATAATATAACACTTGAACAGGCAATCGAAAATATAAAACAGGGAACCAGAAGATATGCTAAAAGACAAATTACATGGTTTAAGAGAATTAATGGAATTAAGTGGTTTATTATAGATGATTCTGGAAATAATATAAATGTAATAAATGAGGTTTATGAATACGTAAATGGCTAAAAACCTTGGTAAAACTATATTCTTGTTGCATGAAATGGTATTATCTAGTAAAATAATAAAGAGTGGTTTTAGTATATCAAAATTAAGTTAAGCCCGATTTTGTGGGGATAGCTTATGGATAAATATATATATAACAAAGGAGTGAATACTTTGGTAAAGAATACTATCAATTTGCAGGACATTTTCTTGAATCAAGTAAGAAAGGAACACATTGCTGTTACTATCTATCTTACAAATGGGTTTCAATTAAAGGGGATGGTCAAGGGATTTGATAATTTCACTGTGGTTCTTGACAGTGACGGAAAACAGCAGTTGGTATACAAGCATGCGATTTCTACCATAAGTCCAATGAAATCGGTGAATCTTATTTTTAATGAGCAGGGAAAAGAATAATACTACATATTTATATATATGTAAATAATAAAACGCAAGAGGAGCATAAAAATTGTCCTTTTGCGTTTTTTATTTAATATGTAAGGTGTTAGAACTACATACGCCTAAATACACCAATTACTTTTCCTAGAATTGATAAATTATCTTTTACAATGATTGGTTCCATACTGCTGTTCTGTGGCTGAAGCCTAACATGGTCTTTTTCACGATAAAAGGTTTTACATGTAGCCTCATCACCAATCAAGGCTACAACAATATCGCCATTATTGGCAGAAGACTGCTGTCTTACCAGTACAAAGTCCTTGTCAAGTATTCCTGCTTCTACCATACTATCACCTTGAATTCTGAGCATAAATGCATCGCTGTTTTGTACGAAATCTACAGGAAGAGGAAATGTATCAGTAATGTTTTCAACGGCGAGAATAGGCTGGCCTGCTGTAACTTTTCCCACAACTGGAACATCCACCATTTCACGGGTTGTATAATACCCATCTTTATTAGTACGGCTTTCCTTAACCTGGTTTGTTTTATTTAAAATTTTGATTGCTCTCGGTTTAGTAGGATCCTTTTGAAGAAGTCCGCTATCAATAAGTTTTTGAAGGTAGGAATGTACAGTAGAAGTAGACTTAAAACCTACCGCTGAACATATTTCCCTTACAGAAGGCGGGTAACCGTTTTCATGAACACATTTATAAACATAATCAAGAATTTCCTGTTGCTTGTTAGAATTCTTCTTTGCCATAAAGACCTCCTTGAGCATATGCTCATAATTTTATGTAATAAAAGTCTTAACCCCCAAAAAGCAGTTATTACTGCTATAGTATAACACATACAAAACAGGAAATCAAACTAATGTTCGGATGTTTTTCCAAAACCTATTGACAAAAGAACACATGTTCCTTAAAATATAAGTATAAAGAACGTATGTTTGTTGCAAGGAGGGTTAATATGACTAGAAAAAAATATGTTTTAAAAAATAAAAAGAGATTTTTAAGTTTTTTGTTTTTTATTCTATTTATAACTTTTACCCTGGTTTATACAGTTACAGTGGCAGGTTTTTCTGATAAGCAGTACATTACGGTTACAGTAGGAAAAGGGGATTCCTTATGGTCTATAGCTTCGAAGTACGGTGGAAAAACTGATATAAGAAAGAAGATATATTTAATAAAAAAGATAAATAATATGGATTCAAGTGATTTAAGAGAGAACGTATCTCTATTGGTACCCGTCGACAAATAAATATAAATCATATCATTTACTAACAAAGACTCGTGCTTATTTGACATTTAAAATTCATGGTAGTATTATATAACCTGTATTTATTTAAGTCTTACAATAAGGAGTTCTTTGGAGGTTTTTGACTCATGATGTCAAATCAAATAGCAGTTTTCTTTATAGTATGTGTAATCTTGTATGTAATCGGAGCATTGACATCTCTAGCTTCATTTGCAAGTCCAAAGTGGTCAAACAGATTGTCAAATACCTTTGCACTTTTAGCAAGCAGCTTACTTACATTCTTAATGATTTACAAATTGGTATATTCCAGAGACATATCAATAAATTTAAATTTTAATACCAATATTCCTTTTTTCACTGTAAAGTTTAATATTGATAATCTATCAGCTTTTTTTATATTGATTATTTCAATAGTAGCAATTATTGTTTCGTTATTCTCATATACATATATGTCCCACTATATTTCAAAAAAAAATATATCTATTTTCGGTTGTTTGTACAACTTGTTTATTGTCTCAATGGTTCTTTTGGTTTCAAGCAGCAACCTGCTGCTTTTCTTAGTTTTTTGGGAACTGATGTCTCTTATTTCTTTTTTTCTCGTTATATTCGAGCATGGAAAAGAGGAGGTTCAGAAAGCCGGCAGAATATACATTATAATGACTTATACTGGAACTGCTTGCATTACAGCAGCTTTTGTTTTGATTGCAGCCTATACAGGTAGTTTTAATTTTACATCAATTAATTTGCAATCCATACCTCAAGGCGCAGCTAATTTTATTTTTATCCTTCTGCTAATTGGATTAGGAACCAAAGCAGGTATTATACCTGTTCATATCTGGTTGCCATATGCTCATCCGGTAGCTCCTAGCAATATATCAGCCTTAATGTCGGGTGTTATGATAAAGATGGCTGTTTATGGTCTCATAAGATTTATTTTTAATGTTCTTCCTGCTGGTGATTTGTGGTGGGGAGTACTTGTCCTTTGCATAGGTATTGTTTCAGCATTAATTGGAATTGCTTATTCCATCGCCTCTACTACAAACATTAAAAGGCTATTGGCATATTCCAGCATAGAAAATATAGGGATTATTTTAGCAGCCCTTGGAATAATGCTTATTGCAAGAGCATCAAACAACCTGTTTCTTCTTTCGCTGTCCTTAACGGCAGTACTCCTGCATACCTTAAATCACGCGGTTTTTAAATCACTACTTTTCATGGGTGCAGGTGCAATTCAATATTCAGCACATACCAAGAATATGGAGAAACTGGGGGGGTTAATAAAAAAAATGCCTTTAGCCTCAGTGTTTATTTTCATAGGTTGTCTTTCTATTTCTGCAGTACCGCCTTTTAACGGATTTATAAGCGAATATATGATTTTTAGGACTATTATTAGCAGTATCAGCTATTTTGCACCATTACAAAGCTTCCTTCTGGTTGTAATCTTAATGGTAGCTGCAGCTGCACTTGCTTTAACCGGAGCTTTGGTTGCATTCTGTTTTGTTAAATTCTTCGGTATTTGCTTTTTGGGAATGACAAGAAGTAAAGAAGCAGAGAATGCCAAGGAGCCGGGTAAGCCTATGATTATGGCACTTGCGTCAGCTGCAGTGCTTTGTCTGTTGCTTGGTATTTTCCCAAATTATGCTATAAAACTTATAGATAGCGTTGGCAGTCAATTGATTTATATAAAGCTGTTAACAACAAACTGGTCGCTACTACCATCAGAATATTATCCTGCGAATAACAGTAGATTAAGCATACCTTCGGGACTTATTGCTCTTCTGCTGGTAGTGTTGGGAGCTATAGTATTGTTAGTAGTAATGGCACTGAGAAAAAGAACTTTTGTCCAACGATATAATACATGGGATTGCGGGTATACAAAGCTAAACTCAAAAATGCAGTATTCTGCAACCGGATTTTCTAAATCTTTGAGAATTATATTCAGAGGATTATTTAAACCTGTAAGAGACTTAGAAATAACAGAAGGAATTGCACCTTATCATATTAAAGCTGGTAGATATACAACATCTACGGTAAAATTTTTTGAAAAATATTTATACCAACCTTTTGTTAAAAGTATAATTTATTTTTCAAGGAAAATCCGTTTTACCATTCAGACAGGGAGTATACATGCATATTTAATGTATTTCTTTGGGATTATGGTGCTTATGCTTTTATATTATTCATTTACAGCATAATTAAAAATTTTATCTACAATAAAAAGGATTGTTAATATGTTTGTGTCAATGTTGAAGTTTATTTTTCAAATGTTTTTTATACTTTTAATATCTCCGCTATTTACCGGGGTAATAAGGAAAATCAAATCAAAAATACAGCATAAAATAGGTGCTTCGGTTTTTCAACCCTATTATGATTTGATAAAGCTATTAAAAAAAGATTTGGTGGTATCAAATACCTCATCTTGGATTTATAATGTGGCACCATATGTTTATTTTATAACTTCCCTTGCAGCAGCTATGTGTTTGCCTGTAGTATATCAATTGAGGGGGTTTTCCTTGTATACTGACCTTCTGGTAATAGTTTATTTTTTTGTGGCCGGACGTATTTTTATGGCTCTGGCAGGACTGGACACTGGAAGTACATTTGGAGGGATGGGAAGCAGCAGAGAATTACTGATTTCAGCTTTGGTTGAACCTGCGCTTTTTCTTATTATTATAACAGTAGGTGCAAATCCCGAGATTGCTTCAACAAGCGTTTTTTCAATATACGATTATGTAGTAGAAAACAGCTCTAATACTTTTTCAACTATAAATATATTGCTGTTTGCAGCCATGTTGATGGTAATGATTGCGGAGTCATCCAGAATTCCGGTTGATGATCCGTCAACACATCTTGAGCTTACCATGGTCCACGAAGCAATGACTTTGGAATACTCGGGAAGACATCTTGCTTTCATTGAAATGGGTACATATATAAAGCAATTGGTATTTATGACTTTTATGGCCAATATATTAATTCCCCTTGGATTAAACGCGGAAAGTTTAATAGTTGGACTTGGCATATATCTGTTAAAAATAGTAGTAATTACTATTTTAGTTGGTGTTATTGAGATTAATACAGTCAAATTCAGGCTTTTCAGTCTTCCAAACTATGCTGTAATTGCTCTCATTATTGCTGTTTTAGGTTTTTTAACCCGCTTTGTTTTGAGGTAAAACAATATGGTATGGAGGTAAATAAATGTACAATAATGCTTTAAACCTTTTGGCAATTCTAATATTGATTTCATCTTTTAGACTAGTGGCCAATAAACGTCAAAATGGTTATATTACAACTTTCAGACTTCAGTCACTTTTACTAGCTTTGATTTCACTAATTATTTCAGTTAAAAGCATGGTTGAAACAAAAAAGTTTGATGAGGTTATTATTATATTTGTTCTTATAGTAGTATTTAAAGTAATAGTGATTCCAATGGCTCTGAGAAAAACCTCCGACAAGGTGGAATACAAGGTAGAAAAAGATTTTTTTATAAATATACCTATTTCAATGCTTTTATGTTGCGGATTGGTTGTTCTTTGTTGGTACGTTGTTCATCATGTAGAAGGTATTACAAATCCTACAACTGAAAATTATCTTGTTTATTCGTTATCAGTTGTTATGATTGGATTATTCTTTATGATAAGCAGAAAAAAGGCATTGGGACAGATTATCGGATTTCTTGTAATAGAGAATGGTTTGTTTTTGGCAGCCATGATGACGACTGATGGAATGCCGATGATTGTTGAGCTTGGTCTTTTCTTTGACTTATTAACTGCATTTTTAATTATGGGTATATTTGTTTTTAAGATTAATAGTACATTTGATTCAATAGATGTAAATAAGTTAAAGCATTTAAAAGGTTAAATTATTGAGTTTCAGGGAGGAAATATGATTCCGGCATTGATTGTTATACCGATACTGGCAGGTGGGCTGGTATGGATTAGTAAAAATAAATTATTTATACATACCATAAATTTAATTGGAGCAGCAGGATTACTCATAATATCAATTCTGTCACTTATTGATATTAATAATAATAAGGTGATAACAAGCTCTGGTTTATTCAAAAATCTTTTTTATATGGATTCACTAAGCGGTTATATATTGTTTATAACCGCATTGGCATTCTTTTTAGTTTCTCTCTACTCAATAAGTTATTTTGGACAGGAATTAAAAGAAAAGGTTATTACAATTAGTAAGCTAAAGTTATATTATTCATTATCCAATGCATTTGTATTATCAATGATTCTGGCTTTAACTACTCGTAATATGGGAGTTATGTGGATTTCAATTGAAGCTACCACTTTGGCTTCTGCGTTTTTGGTTGGTTTTTATAACAACAAACGCGCAATTGAAGCTGCTTGGAAGTACCTTATTATTTGCTCTGTTGGTATTGCGTTTGCGTTGCTTGGAATCATTCTCCTGTTTTACTCGTCAACTGTCAAATTGGGAGGAGCAAGAATTTCGGGACTTGATTGGAGTTATCTTATCAAATATGCGGTTTCCCTTGATCCAAGTATTTTAAAAATCGCATTTATTTTTATATTAATAGGTTTTGGTACGAAAATTGGTTTTTCACCTATGCATACCTGGCTTCCTGATGCTCATAGTCAAGCACCTTCGCCTGTAAGTGCACTTCTGTCGGGAGTATTGCTTAATACGGCAATGTATGGAGTAATAAGGGTTATGTCCATTGTGAATAAATGCCTGGGAAACAGTAATTACACTGGAAATCTGCTGATTTTACTGGGGGTACTTTCAATTGGCACTGCGGCTTTATTCATACTGGTACAGCAGGATTATAAACGTATATTGGCGTATTCCAGTATAGAACATATGGGAATCATTGCTTTAGGTCTTGGAGTTTGTACGCCAATAAGCATTTTTGCGGCACTTTATCATACCTTTAATCACGCAATGACAAAACTGATGTTGTTTCTGGCAACAGGAAATGTTTATTTGAAACACCATACTAAAAAGATTTCCAGTATTCATGGCCTTATAAAAACAATGCCTGTAACAGGAGTTGTTTTTGTACTTGGTACTTTTGCTATAACTGGTATGCCTCCTTTTGGTGTGTTTATGAGCGAGTTTAATACTGTTGTGGGTACGCTGTTTTCCAAAAAGTATTTGGTAACAGCTTTGCTTTTAATATTTCTTTCAATGGTTTTTGCCGGATTTACAAAACAGTTGGGAAAAATGTTTTACGGAAGAAATGTTAACCCCGAAATAAAACAGGGTGAACTTGATATTATAGGGCCGGCAGTACTTATTGTTCTCTTATGTATTACGGTTTTGGCAGGGATATATATTCCGACGCCTTTCAAAGAGTTAATGGACAACACAACCAATATTATACTGGGAATTGGGGGTTAGCTTATGGTTTCGGAAGCTATTTTTGATACTATAAAGAAATTATTATCCACTCATGTACAAGAAAGCAGGCTTATCAATGACAATGAAATCTACTTCTGCATTTCTTCTTCCACTGTGAAGGAGGATTGCATTAATGTATACAATAATATTGAATGTGTACTTGTTAATTTATTTGCAAATGATACTACACCAATTGACAACAAGCTAACTATATATTATACATTTGCCATAAGATCATCAAATACCCTATTTACATTGTATTCGAAACTTGAAAGTGATGGCTCGGCAAAGGTTGATTCCATAGCTTTGGAAGTTCCAGCTGCAAGCTTGTATGAACGTGAGATTCATGATATGTATGGAATAAACTTTGAAGGATGTCCTGACAGCAGGGAGTTGGTTCATCATGGAAATTTTCCTCTGAATGTGTATCCTTTAAGAAGGGATTTCAAAGCAAATACGAGACTTCCTTTTCAACAGCGGGAGTTAGAGTTTTCAACTATTACTGGAAAGGGTGTTTTTGAAGTGCCGGTGGGGCCTGTTCATGCAGGTATTATTGAGCCGGGCCATTTCCGATTCAGTGTGGCAGGGGAACCAATAATAAATCTAGAAGCAAAACTATATTATGTACACCGAGGTCTTGAGAAACTATGTGAAAACCAACATTATATGAAGGTCCTTTTGTTTTCAGAAAGAATTTCGGGAGATGAGACATTTACTAATTCACTGGCTTTCTGCCATGCAATTGAAAAGATAAATGGAATCACATATATACCAGAACGTGCAGCATATTCCAGAGTGATATTTGCAGAACTTGAACGTATATGTGGTCACTTGGGAGATATATCAGGACTATGTGTAGATACAGCTTATATATTTCCGTCAGGTCAATTTGGAATGATGCGAAGATGGATACAACTTCTCAATGAACAACTAACAGGCAGCAGATTTCTTAGGAATACAAATAAACCAGGTGGATTAAGACGTGATTTTATACGCAATAATGATAAGATTATTCTTGAATGCATAAGCAAGCTGGAAAAAGAGTTTAAGGATACAGTATCTATTATAAAAAATAGTGGAATGTTTATAGATAGAGTTGAGCATACAGGGATTTTAGAAAATTCCATTGCAGTTGATTTGAATGCTGTTGGGCCTGCAGGAAGGGCTAGCGGTGTAAAAACCGACGTGAGAAAGGATTTCCCATATGCGGCATATTCAAAACTGAAGTTTAATGTTCCAGAACATAATAATTGTGACGTTAATTGCAGAATGAACGTAAAAATAGAAGAAGTAATGGAGTCTATAAATATTATAAGGCAGTCGTTGGGAAAGATGCCGGAGGAAGGGCCTGTATCAGTTGATATTGGGGATTTAAAGCCATATTCTTATGGATTTGGTTTGACAGAGTCTCCAAGAGGCGAAAATATACATTTTGTAATGACAGGTGAAAATAACACTATTTTCCGCTATAAAGTAAGAACGCCGTCTTTCTGTAACTGGCCGGCTCTATGTCATGCGGTAAATACCAATACTTTGACGGACTTCCCGTTAATAAATAAAAGCTTTAATCTCTCGTATGCAGGAAACGATTTATAAGTCTGCACGTATTAGGAGGAATAATGTATAACATAGTAAAAAAGATGATACAGCATGGTACTGTTACTGTAGAGTATCCGAAAAAGAATACAAAAAGTACTTATATTACAGGTATTCCAGCATTTGATTATTTAAAATGTACACGGTGCGGAAAGTGTATTTCTGCTTGTCCCACAGGGGCAGTTGTTCTGGTTGATAAGGATGGGGAAAAAGAGAAAGTTCCAGCAGTAAATACTGATGAGTGCATATTCTGCAAGTTTTGTGAAGAAGCCTGTTCAAACCAGGCAGTAAGACTATCAAATGAATTTGAGCTTGCCCAGAAAAGCAGAGATTTACTTAGAGCTGCCCCTTTATATATCAGAGACGAAGAAATAAATGGTACTGATTATGAAATAATTGGAAAAAAGTTAAATGATAAAGTTGGTAAGAAATTTGGAAGAAGCCTTAACATTAGGGAAGTTGATGCTGGCTCTTGCAATGGTTGCGATTATGAAATTCAAGCACTTAACGGTCCATATAACGATATTGAAAGATTTGGTATACATTTTGTTGCATCTCCCAGGCATGCAGATCTGCTCCTGGTGACAGGATGTGTTTCAAGAAACATGGAAGAAGCGTTGGTCAAAACATATAATGCGACCCCATCTCCTAAACTGGTAGTAGCAGTAGGAGCTTGTGCTTGCAGTGGTGGACTTTTCAAGGATAGTTATGCTGGAAGAAATGGGATTGACACTATTTTACCAGTAGATGTTTATATTCCGGGTTGTCCCCCTAGGCCTCAGGCATTAATTTATGGTATACTAAAAGCAATTGGACGATTATAAGATATATATTATACTAGAAGGAGGCAGCACGATTTGCAGAGTTAATCGTGCAAGTTAGAATGACAGACCAATGTGAGTTATATGAAAGAGAATGTATAGATTGCGGTGAATGTGATATATGCGATCTTGATCCTACAAAACATTGTGATGACTGCGGAAAGTGTATTGATGAAGCAGATGAATACAGGAGTATTACCCTTCGTGACTTTATGAAAGAACACATAACGAAGGAGCAGATAGAGAAATTAAGCAAAAAATTAGAAGATAAAGAGAATAGCAAAACGAAATAATAATTTTATATATACTAATAATATATTTTAATCAGTATATAACTCGGGGTAAGCTGCTCGAGTTATAATTATGAGAGGTTATTTATGAACAATGAGATATATCTCGATAACAGTGCTACCACAAAGCCATACGATGAAGTTATTGAATATGTTGCAAAAGTAAGCAGAGAGTTCTACGGGAACCCTTCTTCCTTACATACAAAAGGTATCGAATCAGAGAATCTGGTAAAAAAAGCAAGAAGCCAGATTGCTCAAGCTTTAAAAGTGGATTCCAAAGATATTTGCTTTACTTCAGGAGGTACTGAATCGAATAATTTGGCAATATTAGGCTATTTGAAGGCAAATCCGAGAGCAGGTAAACATATTATAACAAGTGAAATAGAGCATCCGTCAGTTTTAGAAGTGTACAAGCAATTAGCTAAGGACGGGTATAGGGTAGATTTTATGCCAGTGGATAGCGACGGTGTTATCAAATTAGATGTTTTAAAGGATATGATTTCAGAGGAAACATCAATAATTAGCATTATTCATACAAATAATGAAACAGGTTCGGTACAACCCATAGAAGAGATTTGTAACCTTAGAAGAAAATTATGTCCTAATGCGGTAATTCATGTTGACGCTGTCCAGGCTTTTGGCAAAACAGTGATTAACCCGACAACCTGTAATGTTGACTTAATGTCTTTTAGCTCACATAAAATACATGGCCCAAAAGGTGTTGGAGGTTTGTATATTCGAAAAGGACTTAGATTGAAACCTGTTTTAATAGGAGGAGGACAGGAATCCGCTTTGAGATCGGGTACTGAAAATGTACCGGGCATTTGCGGTTTTGGATTGGCGGCGGAAATAACATTTGCAAAGCTTGATGATAATTATAAAAAAGCAAAGGAACTAAGAAACCATTTTGTAAAAAGAATAAATGAAACATTCCCGGATGCTGTTGTCAACTCACCCCATAGTGCATCACCATACATTATAAATGTTTCATTCCCAAATTTAAAATCGGAAGTACTGCTGCATCACCTTGAACAGAAAAATATATTTGTATCAACTGGCTCGGCATGTTCTTCACGAAAGGCACATCACAGCCATGTATTAAAAGCTATGGGTGTAAGTCCTAAGTATATAGACGGTGCAATACGTTTTAGTTTATCACATTCAAACAACATATATGAAATGGACAAAACTATTGAAGCACTGAATGAAATTATTCCGATTATAAGTATAAAACGTGGAGGTAAGAGATGAATAAAGTAATACTGGTACGTTATGGTGAGATAATACTAAAAGGGTTAAACAGGCCCGTTTTTGAGGATAAACTTATTGGAAATATAAAGAGTGCGATTTTTAAATTTGGTAAAGTCAAGGTAATAAAATCTCAAGGCAGAATTTATATTGAGCCTCAGGAAGAAAACTATGACTTTGATGCAGTGCTTTTAAAGGTGGCTAAGGTATTTGGTGTTGTTTCTGTAAGCCCAGTCTGGAAGGTTGAAACCGACTATGAGACAATAAAGGCTACTTCTCTTAAAATGGCTTCTAAACTGGTAGAAGAAAAGGGATACAAGACTTTCAAGGTTGAGACTAAAAGAGGAAACAAGAGATTTCCTATGCAATCCCCTGAAATCAGTGCCGATGTAGGAGGTTTCATACTGGAAAACATAGAAGGATTATCTGTGGATGTTAAAAATCCTGATTTTATACTTTACCTTGAAGTTAGAGAAAGTACTTATATTTATTCTGAAACAATAAAGGCTCAGGGAGGAATGCCTCTGGGGTCAAACGGTAAAGCAATGCTACTTCTTTCAGGAGGAATTGACAGTCCTGTAGCCGGATGGATGATGGGCAAAAGGGGTGTAGAAATTGAAGCAGTACATTTTTACAGCTACCCATATACAAGTGAAAGAGCAAAGCAGAAAGTAATTGATTTGGCTCGAATAATGGCCCAATACTGTGGTAAAATTCGGTTGCATGTTGTTCCTTTTACAGAAATACAACTTAAAATAAACGACAATTGCCCAGAAGAGCAGCTTACCATTATTATGCGAAGGATTATGATGAAAATTGCAGAGCAAATAGCTGAAAAAGTAAATGCTATGGCACTTATTACCGGAGAGAGCATGGGACAGGTTGCCAGTCAAACAATGCAAAGCCTTTACTGTACGGATGCCGCTGTAAATATGCCTGTATTTAGGCCATTGATTGGTATGGACAAAGTTGAAGTAATAGAAATAGCACGAAGGATTGAAACTTTTGATACTTCAGTGCTTCCCTATGAAGATTGCTGTACCGTGTTTGTTGCAAAACATCCTCAAACCAAGCCGAAGCTTGAGAAAATAATAAAATCTGAGTCAGTTGTTGACTTTGAGCCCCTTATAAATACAGCAGTTGAAAATACCGAAGTGATTATTATAAAGCCTTAATTGAATTGGCAGGGGAAATAATAAATATAGACGATTTTTTTGCAAAAAGCCCACATACATTTATAATTATGGTAGAATTATTTTAGCAAAAATTTGTTGGAATACATTCGAAACAATGTTTCCATAATTTTGTCATTTTTATAGAGAGAATCATATAATGATGGGGCGGCAAAATAAATAGTTGGAAAATTAGTGCATAAATGTAAATATTTATAAGCCGATTATAGGAGAATATGCTGTGGACAAAAGAACTTATGAATTGTTGAAATTGACTAATTAAAAAGACTAGGAGTATTGCCATGAATGATTTACTTTACAACAAAAAAGTAATATGTCCTGTTTGTAACAGGGAAATTGAGGTTACTAAAGTTAAGACAAAAGGATGCAGGGTAAAATCAAGAGATACTGATTTATGTGTATATTATGAAGGTATTAATGTACTTTTTTATGATGTATGGGTCTGTGAACATTGTGGTTATGCAGCTTTGCAGGAAAAATTCGAAAGTATTTTTACAAGAGATATTCCTGTAATAAAAGATAAGATTTCCAGTCATTGGACCAAAAGAAGCTTTTTAGGTGAAAGAGATGTAGATCATGCTTTAGAAGCATTTAAACTTGCTCTTTTAAATCTACAGGTAAGAAAGGCTAAAAGCAGTGAAATAGCTAAAGTATGTCTTAGAATTGCTTGGCTTTACAGAGCCAAAGGAGATAAAAAGGAAATTGATTTTCTAACATTTGCAGCAGAGGCATACAATGAAGCCTATCAAAAAGAGAGGTTTCCTCTGGATAAACTTGACGAATACACTTGCATGTACATAATAGCAGAGCTATACAGAAGAATAGGGAAACTCAATGAATCAGTACTTTGGTTTAGCAGAATTGTTTCCTCAAGTGGGGCAAGAAGTAATCCAAAATTAATTGACATGGCCAGAGAGCAGTATCAGTTGGCAAAAGACCAATTGGCAGCTACCGAAGGCAGTAGTGTTGAAACTGAATCATAAACAACTAGTAAAAAAGCAATCTTGGCGGATTAAATCAGGTGATACCCCTGTTTTAATCCGTTTCTTATGCTATACTTTTAGATAACTGCAATATTATGGCAGGTTATCGGCTCAGGAGGCTAAAGATAATACATGAAATCTGGTAAAATACCAAACGACATTTTAAATAAAATAGTTATTGGAAAAATTAATACCTTCAGAAAAGAAGTAATTATGCGCCCCGGTATCGGTGAGGACTGTGCCGCAATAGAATTTGATAAATATGCAGCGGTTATGTCTACAGACCCTATAACAGCTGCCGGTAAAAATGCAGGGCGGCTTGCGGTTCATATATCCTGTAATGATATAGCATCTTCCGGTGTTGAACCGTTGGGCTTGATGGTTACTGTATTGTGTCCGGTGGGAACCACAGAAATCGAGTTGGAGCAGCTGATGGAACAGGTTTGTGAAACTGCCGGAAAACTGAATGTAGAAATTATCGGAGGTCATACGGAGGTTACACCTGCGGTTAATAAAATTATTCTGTCTACAACCTGCGTAGGTAAAGCCTATAAAGATAAAATTATATCATCTTCAGGAGCAAAACCGGGAGACAGTGTTATATTAACCAAAAGTGCCGGACTTGAGGGTACTGCAATTATTGCAGGTGATTTTGAGGATGAATTATCACGTTATCTAGATAAAAGTGAACTTCAATATGCAAAAAGTTTTATAGATTACATAAGTGTAGTCCCCGAAGGAGTTCTTGCAGGCAGATTTGGTGCAACATCTATGCATGATATTACTGAAGGAGGAGTGCTTGGTGCTGCTTGGGAAATTGCAGAAGCATCTTGTACGGGTATAACTATAAATAAGGACTCCATACCGATAGAGCCTGTCACACGTCGAATTTGTGATTACTTTGGAATAAATCCTTTGAGATTGATTTCCAGTGGATGTATGATTATAACCTGTAAGGATGGAGAAGGTTTGGTAAAGCTTCTTGAAAAAAATAAAATTAAGGCAACCATAATAGGGACAATTACTGATAAAAATGCCGGTAGAATCCTTGTAAGCAAACAAGAAGGGACTGTAAAGGATATTGATGCTCCTGGCTCTGATGAACTGTACAAATTAATTAAATAATGTATAAATATGTAATATAAGTGCGATATTTGCATATTTAATTGACATATATATGGATATTTTATTATAATTTTACTTGCGTGAATAAAAAAACGAGCAAATGTCACGATTTAATGACATTGGAGTGGAGGCATTTTATGTACAATATTGATACAATAAAGAAGATGGACCCTCAATTAGCAGAAGCTATTGAGATGGAAGTTAACAGACAGAGAAATAAGATAGAATTGATTGCTTCAGAGAATTTTGTAAGTGATGCAGTTATAGAGGCTCTTGGCACACCATTAACAAACAAATATGCTGAAGGGTATCCAGGTAAAAGATATTACGGAGGCTGCGAATATGTTGATATAGTTGAACAGTTGGCTATTGACAGAGCTAAGCAGATCTTTGGTGCGGATCATGCGAATGTACAGCCACATTCCGGAGCACAGGCTAACACAGCAGTATACTTTGCTTTCCTGAATCCCGGAGATACTATTTTAGGAATGAATCTTGCACACGGAGGACATTTAAGTCATGGTAGTCCTGTAAATATATCAGGAAAATACTATAATGTAGTACCATATGGCGTAAGAGAGGACAACTGTTATATAGATTATGATGAGTTGAGAAAAATTGCTAAGGAAAACTCACCAAAAATAATCGTAGCAGGAGCAAGTGCTTATCCAAGAACACTTGATTTTAAAGCGTTCAGGGAAATTGCAGACGAAGTGGGAGCAATTCTTATGGTTGATATGGCTCACATTGCTGGTCTTGTTGCTGCCGGATTACATCCAAATCCTGTTCCATATGCTGATGTTGTAACTACTACAACTCATAAGACATTAAGAGGTCCAAGAGGAGGTATGATTCTCTGTAAGCAGGAATACGCAAAGAAAATCGACAGTGCCGTGTTCCCAGGAAATCAAGGTGGCCCATTGATGCATGTTATTGCTGCTAAGGCAGTGAGCTTCAAGGAAGCACTTACGGATGAATTCAAAACATATCAACAGAATATTGTTAAAAATGCAAAAGCTTTGGCTTCTGCACTTATGGAAAAAGGATTTAAACTAGTTTCTGACGGTACAGACAATCACCTTATGCTTATCAACCTGACTAATATGAATATTACAGGTAAGGAAGCTCAACACAGATTGGATGAAGTATGCATTACCTGTAACAAAAACGGTATTCCTTTTGATACTCAGAGTCCATTTATCACTAGTGGTATAAGACTTGGTACTCCGGCTGTAACCAGCAGAGGAATGAATGAAGAAGATATGAAGGAAATTGCAGACTTGATTTACCTCACAATAACAGATTTTGAAAATACAAAATCAAGTGTTGCAAAGAGAGCAGAAATTCTTTGTAACAAATACCCTTTATATAAATAAAACATAAATAATTATATATGAATCCTGTATCATATTACTGGTACAGGATTTTTTGTATCTATGTTTGGAAAGAAAAGCTTATTTGTAAGAGAAATGTATTCTGCTGGAGCCTTTGAGTGAGTTTCGACTAAAAATCAAATGAGTGTTAAATCTATATTTGAATAAATCAATTTATTCCTTACTCTGTATTCCTTGGGTGTTAAACCGGTAATCTTCTTAAATTGCCTTGAAAAATAATTACTGTCAGAAAAGCCGCTTTCCAGTGCTATATCAGCAATACATAAGTTACTGTTTTTAAGCAGGGAACAGGCATGATTAACTCTAAGTTGCAGAATATATTTAAAAGGGGTAGTACCATAATTTTCCTTAAATATTCTGTTAAAATGCCTAACGGACATATGTGCTTCATCTGCTAATTTATCAAGTTTTATGGGGTTAAGATAATTATTTTCTATAAACAATACAGCTTTTGCTAAATGTATAAATTTATCGTGCAAGTGTTTATTTTCTATAACGTATTGTCTTGATAGGTATACAACCATTTCCATAAAATGAGCATAGATCATGGTTTGATATCCCTGATTTTTTCTTTTATATTCTTTATTAATGCGAGCTCCAAGATCTGCTACATATTCTAAACTAGAAATAGAGAGTGATAGGGTATTACTGAAACTGTACTTTTTTCTAAAAAAGGGCTCTAATACGAAAAGTGCCTGATACCCTGGTGATTTCTTTATATCATTACATATTTCGGTGAGCCGTTCTGGTTTGTATATTATATTTATTATTTTAAAGTTATGAGGGTCTTTATACCCGTGTGATATATCCGTATTAAATACGAAAACATCACCTTTTTTAATAAAGAATTCTTCTGAATTGACTATATGAGTGGCAGTTCCGTTTAAAACTATCACAAGTTCAAAAAAATCGTAGTGGAAATGCTCAGGCATATCTTCATCATGAAATCCATACTGAATGTAAAAAGGAAAATCTGGCTCTTTCGTAAAATAATGAAGATACATATACTCCATTTATTTCAACTCCTTGTCTAAATAATGCTATTTTTAGACTAAAAAGTCAAGGAATATTGCATATATTTGCTATATATTTAAATAAAAGTTATTCTCAAAATATAGGAGGAAAAGTATGAATCAAAAAAAATTACTTGCTTTATTTTTATGTATTGCAATAATATGTACTTCGTTGATTACATCAATGATTATTATCAATGCAAGTGCTCCTCAGGGTTGGAGGAACCTTCAGGATTTTTATGTATTTAAGGATAAAGTCAGTGGATGGTCTGGAAGCGGAGCAGGTGAATTAGAAACAGAAAACGGGAATTTACCTGTTGATACCCAAGTTACATACCAAAATTTACCTTCATTGCGATTGAATCTTCAAACACAACTTTCTTCGTATTGGATGTCGGTAATACTAACATTGGCTGAATGGAACTGTCATGATGTATCTCAGTATGTTCCCAACGGATATTTAGAATTTAATGTAAAGGGTAAAAAAGGAGGAGAGGAGTTTGTAATTGGAGCAGTTGATCATGTAAGCGAGCGTGCATCAGGTGTTGAGCAGAAAATAACAAAACCGATAACTGATTACTGTACGATTACAACTGAGTGGCAACATGTAAAAATACCCTTAAAAGATATTTTAGAGCCATCACTGGGTATGGATCCATACAATGCAAAGGCAATTGTACTTGATAAAGTAAATCTTGATCCATTCTGTGTATGGATTAATCAACTGAAGTTGACTTCTCCAAATAAAGAAAAAGCGTATCCTGCAATCAAGGTAAATCAGGTAGGATTCCGTGAAGATGCCGAGAAATATGCCTATGTTTCAGGGTTTGAGGATGAGTTTACCGCTACAGAAGGAACTCCATTCCAGGTGAAAAGAGTTTCTGACGATTCCGTAGCATATAATGGTCAACTGGTTCTTTTGAAGGATTACGACCCGGATTCAGGTGAAAGGGTGTTCAAAGCAGTGTTTACCGACCTTGAACAACCGGGTGAATATTACATTACAGTTAATATGTCAGGAATAGAAAAATCACCTAAGTTTAAGAT
The DNA here is from genome assembly GCF_000526495.1 of Ruminiclostridium josui JCM 17888. Classification (NCBI taxonomy): domain Bacteria; kingdom Bacillati; phylum Bacillota; class Clostridia; order Eubacteriales; family Oscillospiraceae; genus Ruminiclostridium; species Ruminiclostridium josui. The sequence continues at coordinate 317,617 of NZ_JAGE01000002.1, forward strand.
TGGAAATGATGTTTACAAATCACTTTTGACTGATGTAGCAAGATACTTTTATTATCAGCGTTCAGGTATAGACCTTACGGATAAATACTGTCCCGATTATCCAAGAAAAGACAAAACACCACAGGACATAACTGCTGTCTTTGACTCTGACTACGGAAAGACAAGGGATGTATCTAAAGGATGGTTTGATGCTGGAGATCTTGGAAAGTATGTAAGTACAGGAGCAGGGACTTTAATAAATCTTTTTTGGGCTTACGACATGTTCCCAGAGCTATATCAGGATAATCAGTTTAATATTCCCGAAAGCGGAAATGGTATACCGGACATACTTGATGAGGCAAGATGGGAGTTGGAATGGATTCTAAAAATGCAAGAAACCTCAAGCGGAGGTTTTTATGCAAGAGTTCAATCCGATGATGATGGTAACATAACAAAAAGGATTATAAAGGATAAAGAGGGTGACACCACAAATATAAGACCCACAGAAGATACTGCATGTGCAGCTGCTGCTTTAGCTCACGCTTCCATTGTATATTCAAAATATGATCCAGCGTTTGCACTTACTTGTCTGAATGCAGCAAAGAGTGCGTGGACGTATCTTGAACAGAATCCAAACAATATTAAATCTCCAAATGGACCTTATAATTCTGACAACGATATGAGCAGCAGACTCTTAGCAGCAGCATCCTTGTATCGGGCTACAGGTGAAGCAAAATATGATAATTATTTTGTTGCAAACTATTCAAAAGGAAAGGATATTTATGAGAATGCATCAGGAGATTGGGTAGGAAACTGGAACTTTGCATTTTTCTCTTATATGAAAGCCGATAACCGAAACATTGATGCTGAAAAGTGGTTCAATATCGAGTTTGAAATCTGGTTAAATAATAAAATTGAACGTTACAAAAACAGTGCATGGGGAAATGCCCTTACAAACTCAAACTATTACTGGGGCAGTAACAACCAAATAATGGGTATGTGTATGGAAGCTGTTATTGGTTCAAAACTTCTGGGCACAAATAACGAGACTATTAACAACATGGCACTTTCTTCATTACACTGGATTCTTGGTGCAAATCCCTTAAGAAAGAGCTTCGTGTCAGGTTACGGTGAAGATTGTATTAAAACCATATTCGCTACCTTTAATAGTGACGGAAAACCGGGGATAGCTAAGGGCTTTATGCCGTTAGGTCCTAACAGGTATCAAGGGGCTGGCCTTTCAAACTTCCCTGCAAAATGCTATTTGGACAGTGCAGATGAATGGACTACAAATGAGCACGCTATTGGTTCTACTTCCACTCTTCAGTTTATCACCGCATTTGCCAACAGTAACTTTCAAAATGAGAATCCTATAAAAGTTGGTGATGTAAATGGGGACAATTCAGTTGATGCTCTAGATTATGCACAATTGAAAAAGTACTTGTTGGGACTTGATAACACTATAAATGTAAAGAATGCGGATATAAATGGAGATGGGGTAATTGATGCAATTGATTTAGCAAATTTAAAGATAATATTACTCAAATAAAATTAATGAAGTGGATTAAGAGAGCAGAGCGAAATTTAGAGCTTTGCTCTTTTTTTTCGAGCAAATACTTTCTCTCCACCATAATTATATCATACTAAAAAATTAAAATGCAGACTGTTTGTTCAGTTTTTACGGTGCTATAATGCAATAACATGCTAAAAATACGTGTTTGGAGTGAATATAGAATATTTGTAAAAGGTAATTATAAATAAGCTATTACACAATGCTCCATTAAACTATTTTTATGTGATATTAACTAAAGGAATACCTAAGAGGAGGAAAACTAATGAGTTCTTATGTATTTAATATCCAGGATATTGACAAAACAAAAATCATGATTACTGGAGGAAAAGGCGCGAATCTGGGCGAACTTTCTAAAATTGAAGGCATACGTGTTCCAGAGGGTTTTTGTATTTCTACCGAAGCATATAAAAGAGTTATTGCAGAAAACCCAAAAATTAACAAATTACTTGATTTCCTAACCATTCTCAGAGCAGAAGAAAGAGATAAAATAGGTGAACTCTGCAGTGAACTCCGTAAAGAAATAGAAATTATAGTAATTCCACAAGACATTATTGAAGATATTATACGTGTCCTCTCCGAACTTGGCGAAAATAATGCCTACGCTGTACGCTCCAGTGCAACTGCGGAGGATCTTCCGACAGTTTCTTTTGCAGGACAGCAGGATACTTACTTGAATATTATTGGGAAAGAGTCCATCCTAAAGCATATCAGCAAATGTTGGGCATCGCTGTTTACTGAGAGAGCAGTAACTTATCGCCTTCAAAACGGCTTCGACCACCGTAAAGTAAATTTGGCGGTTGTTGTTCAGAAGATGGTTATTCCCCAGGTTGCAGGAATTATGTTTACTGCCGATCCTGTAAGTTCTAATAGAAAGGTATTATCCATTGATGCCGGTTTTGGCCTCGGTGAAGCTTTAGTATCGGGACTTGTAAATGCAGATAACTATAAAGTAAGAAAAGGTAAGATTATTAGCAAAAAAATAGCAACAAAGCAGTTGGCCATTTATGCACAAAAAGACGGTGGTACTAAAAAACAGAAAATTGAGCTTGATATGCAGAACAAGCAAGTGCTCACTGATGAGCAAATTGTGCAGCTTGAACATATTGGCAGAAAGATTGAAGAACATTTTGGTAATCCTCAGGATGTTGAATGGTGTTTGGCTGATGAAACATTTTATATTCTTCAGAGTCGTCCTATTACTACGCTATTTCCCATTCCTGAGGCAAATGACCATGAATACCATGTTTATATATCTGTAGGTCATCAACAAATGATGACTGATGCTATGAAACCTTTAGGTTTGTCATTTTGGAAATTAACATCTGCCGGAAATATGTTTACAGCCGGTGGAAGACCTTTTGTTGAGGTTGCGCAAATGCTGGCTTCCCCTGACATGAGGGAAATATTATTAAACAACATGGGACAACACGATCCACTTATCAAAGACGCATTGATGACCATAATAGAACAGGGAGATTTTATAAAACCTTTACCAGAGGATAAAAAAGAGCTAAGTACTGAAAAAGGTAAAATAGTTTTGTCATCTGCGGATATTCTGGCTCAGGGAGGGAACAATCCTGCAATAGTTTCTAATTTGATTGAGAGAAGTCAAACATCAATAGAAACTTTAAAACAAAAAATCCAATCAAAATCAGGAGTAGATTTATTTGATTTTATACTGGAAGATATCTCGCTATTTAAACAGAGCTTATTTAATCCCCAAAGCATGGGTGTAATTATGGCTGTAGCAAATGCTTCCACCTGGCTCAACGAAAAAATACTGGAGTGGTTAGGTGAAAAAAACGTAGCCGATATTCTTTCACAATCTGTACAAAATAATATTACTTCCGAAATGGGTCTTGCTTTATTGGATGTGGCAGATGTGATTCGTCCTTATCCTGAAGTTATTGAGTATTTAAAAAATACAGAAGATAATAATTTTTTGGATGAATTGATTAAGTTTGAAGGGGGGCAGGAAAGTAAAGCTGCAATTATGTCTTATCTTAATAAGTATGGAATGAGGTGCAGCGGAGAAATCGATATTACAAAACCTCGCTGGAGTGAAATGCCTGTCACACTTGTACCATTGATTCTTAATAATATCAAAAATTTTGAGCCTAATGCTGCTAAGAAGAAATTTGAGCAAGGACTTAAGGAGGCTTTACAGAAAGAGCAAAAGCTATTAGAACGGCTAAAATTATTACCGGATGGTAAGCAAAAAGCTGAAGAGACAAAAAGAATGATAGACCTACTCCGAAATTTGGCAGGATATCGTGAATATCCAAAATACAGCATTGTCAGTCGGTACTTTATTTACAAGCAGGCATTACTGAAAGAAGCTGAACAGTTGGTTAAAGCCAATGTTATTAATGATAAAGAGGACATATACTATCTAACATTTGAAGAACTTCACGAGGTTGTACGAGGGAGTGAAGTGGATTATAAGCTCATCAACAAACGTAAGGAAGAGTTAAAATTATACAAAAAATTAACACCTCCGCGAGTTTTAACGTCTGATGGAGAAATCGTTGTAGGGAAATATAAACGAGAAAATCTTCCCAATGATGCTGTTGTAGGGTTACCAGTTTCTGGAGGAGTGGTAGAAGGACGAGCGCGTGTAATTTTGGATATGAAAAATGCTGATTTAGAAGAAGGGGATATCTTAGTAACAGCTTTTACCGACCCAAGTTGGACACCCCTATTTGTATCCATAAAAGGTTTGGTAACTGAAGTTGGGGGAATGATGACCCATGGAGCAGTTATAGCTCGTGAATATGGTTTGCCAGCGGTTATTGGAGTAGAAAATGCTACCCAATTGATAAAAGATGGAGAAAGAATTCGAGTTAATGGAACAGAAGGGTATGTAGAAATTCTATAATTATTTTGAAGAAGTCTAAAACCTGATAACGGAGATATCAAAAAAATACGTTTTTATATTTAATTATTTTGAAAAACTTTCAATGTATTATAAGTTTAAGTTTTAGCATCAATATAGAAAATATTCTTCCAATTCAAAAATATTTCTATATCCCCCAAACTGTAAGCAAGATAATTCACCAAAATCTTCTCTAGAATTGAAAATTGTTGAATAATGTTGAAAAATGTAATATAATAGTGTAAAAATATTCATTATATTATAAAATTATGACTTGGGGGTTATATTAATGAGTAATGAAGCTATGCTAAGGTCACATACTTTAAAAGTTAATAAATTCACTATAATTACTTCCATGCTAGGAGCCATTTGTTGCTTGGCACTAGCTATTTCTTCTATTCTTTCAACTTATATTCCGTTTGCAATTCTAGCAATAAGTACTTGTACATGTGCAATACTTATGTATAAAAAAATTAATGAAAAGGTTGTTATGGCAGTGCTTTTATTCTTTTTATATACATTTTTATGCTCATTAATAATGGACTTACCTAATTCAGTGACTGCTTTTATCATGTTAGGTTTATGTTTTACTACTACGTATCTTCGCAAATGGCTTGTTCTAATATATGGCATCTTTATGAGTAATATATTACTTTTCCTTCAAATCTTTAAAAATATTTATAACTATCACGATTTCAGTTTACAACTAGCTTCTATTTTATTTTGCACATCGTGTTTATTTTTACTAACTAAATGGGGACTTGGAATAATTAAAATTGCCACTGAAAAAGAAAAACAGACAAATATTCTATTAACTGATTTACAAAAAACTATGGATACTGTTAAATCAAATACATTTTCACTAAATAATGATATAGCTGCTTGTAATACAAATCTGGAACGTTTTCAAGAGGCAAGTAAGGGAGTTACAGCAACAGTCCAGGAAGTAACTAAAGGAGTTGTAGGTCAAGCAGAAAGCACCAATGAAATAAATAATATGATGAGTGAAGCGAAAGATAAGATTTCTGAAGTACTTAAGTATTCAAAAAAGCTTGCTGAGGTTTCAAGCATGGCAAGTGATGTAGTAACTGAAGGCTCCGAAAAAATAATCAATATGGATAAACAGATGAACTTAATAAATATTTCATCAACAGAGTCCCTTGCTACGGTTGAGGAGCTTCAAAGCAATATGGATGAAATTATTAACTTCTTATCAGGTATTACACAAATTGCTGAGCAAACAAATTTATTAGCACTGAATGCTGCTATAGAAGCTGCTAGAGCTGGTGAAACAGGAAAAGGATTTGCTGTTGTAGCAGATGAAGTGCGCAAGCTGGCTGAGCAAACTGCAAATACAGTAAAGCAAATTGATCAGGTTATTGCAAATATAAAAATTAAAACACTCAAAGTTGTTGATAAGGTGAAGGATGGAAATATTGCAACGAGTGAAGGTGAAGTACTCATAAATGATGTTACAGAAGTTTTTAAGAAGATTCAATTATCCTTCAAAGATATAGATATTAATATTGCTAATGAATTAAATATGATTGAGAATGTATCCTCTATTTTCTCTAAAATACATCTAGAAACTGAAAGTATTGCAAGTATTTCAGAGGAGCAGTCAGCAGCAACAGAAGAAATGCTGGCAACTATGGAGGAACAAAGTGCAAGTATCAATTTAATTTATTCATCAATGCAAGATATAAATAATTCTAGTGAAAATCTGCAAGCAGTTATTAGAAATAATATTTGATAAGATGTTGTAAGGGTAACAATCCATCCATTTCTGAAGTGCACCCAAAATGTTAGATATTAAGTTTTTAAAATCTAACATTTGGGTGCACTTTTCGCGTCTAAGAAAAAGTGCAATTCCGAGTTTAAGCTTGAATTGATCAACGTTATCAGAAAAGAAACATATCTTCCAAAGCCTGTTCTACAGCTTTAGCTGTCACGGACTTTGTCCTCTTTTTCTTTTCAATTTGAACGGTCCTTTTTCACAATACAATGATTTTAAATGAAATGAAATCTGATTATAAAATTTGTACTGCATCTCTAATAAAAAAGTAGTGATATCATGTAACGTTATTAATTGAGTTAACATAAAATATTGATATAAAATAACCTTTATGAGAGGTACTTACTATGTTGTCAACCATTGAATTTATAGAACAGTCGCTGGGTTTACATTTGTTTTTTGCAAGGATTATGAAAGAACACTCATTTTTCCTTGAAGTGGCATTTACACCAAAGGACACTAATTTTACTCAACAGGCTGATAATTTTCGCAAAGAATTTGATAGAATTCTAGGAGATGTTATTTCACTTTCTAACGGCGTTGTTAATCCAGGCGTTTTACAATCAGGTGAAGTAATAACACCCTTTACTCTTAAAGCAGAACAGGCAACCACATTTTTTACTGGAGTACGTATACCAACTCAACTAACACAGGCAGAAGCAAAATTAATGGGAAGTGGAATTATAACAGCCAACCCTATGCTTGAACGACAAGTATTTGCTCTTAACCAACGGGCAATAAAAGCAACTGCTGAGTTAATAAAGTTTAAATCAAATATTTTATCTAATGTTTTAAGCTGTAAAATGTTTACACTTAATTACCCTTTGTTGATAATACACATAACTCGTGAGGCAGAATTATATCTTCAGCAGCTTAGAAGACTTCAAAACAGGGAAGAGATAAAGCTGGAAAGAGAAGCCTACCAACAGGAATTTTTCTGGAATAGGCAAATGGCAGAGCATGCTAAGTTTATAAGAGGGCTTCTTGACCCGACAGAAAATAATTTAATTAATCAAGCTAATGATTTTGGTAATGAGTTTGATCAATTGACAGTAGAAGCTAAAGCGGCAATGGACGCTACGACTCCATTGACTAATGTTACTGACGAAAGCTTAAGGGCAACTGAGAATTTAAGAAATTTCAAGGCACAAGGCACCCAAGGAATTCTCTCATGTAAAATAAGATCAATCATAATTCCGCTGCTGGGTGACCACGTACTACGTGAAGCGAATCACTATCTGCGGCTGCTTAAAATGTTTGAAAAAGCAGATAAAACATTGTACGGAGACGCTACATTATAATATTTTAAAAACCAAGAGGCTAAGCTTTGGTCCACCAAGGATCTGTAGATTTAGCTTCTATTTTTTATACAAAAAACTGTATTAATATTTTAGGATGCAGGCATTTTTTTGTACTTTGCACTAATCTCCTTCTTAGCTGAAAAATCATAAGGGAGATGTCTCTAAATTTCTACAAAAAAATGACTCAATCAAGATGTAAGGAAAATATTGACATTAAACGTAGTACATGCTAGAATTTTGGATATATAAGTAAACATATAGGAAATATGGAAAAAATGTTTAATTTTAATAAATTATGGACTAATAGTAAGTTTTAATATATAAGGAGTCTTCAGTTAATTGTTTTGATGCTGGCATATATAAACTTTTGGAGGAATCTATGATTTAAGGTCCAGCAGCGCAAAGCTATTTGCTTTGCAATCATATTATATCACAAATGTATCCATTTAAACATTATATGTGTTTTTGTATTTCAAATATTTCAAAAATAAAATTCAATCAGAAAGTTAAAGGAGCAGAAAATGTTGACATTTGTATTTCCAGGACAGGGAGCTCAGCAGAAAGGCATGGGAAGTCATCTGTTTGATGAATTTAAAGAATTGGTTGACAAGGCTGACGAAATATTGGGGTATTCCATAAAGGAGCTATGTATCGATGACCCAAGACAGCAGTTGGCAAATACCAGATATACTCAGCCTGCTATATATGTAGTCAGTGCATTGAGCTATTTAAAAAAGATTCAGGAAACAGGCATAAAACCTGATTATGTTGCGGGACACAGTCTTGGTGAGTATAATGCTCTTTTTGCGTCGGATGCCTTCGACTTCGAGACTGGGCTAAAACTAGTTAAAAAGAGAGGCGAGCTTATGAGTCAGGCATCAGGAGGTGGAATGGCGGCTGTTGTCGGACTGAACCGCAGTAGGGTTGAAGAGATTTTGCAAAATAATAGTCTTGAGAGTATAGACATAGCTAATTTGAATTCTGAGACACAGATTGTAATTGCCGGAAAAATAGAGGATATTGAAAAGGCAAAACAAGTTTTCGAGGATGCCGAAGGCCTAAGAATGTATGTACAGCTTAAAGTAAGCGGTGCTTTTCACTCACGGTATATGTCTGAAGCAAGAAAAGAGTTTGAAAAGTATTTGGAAAAATTCACTTTTTCAGAAATGACCATACCTGTCATTTCAAATACTTATGCAAGGCCATACAAACAAAGTGAAATTAAAAGACTTTTATCCCAGCAGATAGACAATTCAGTAAGGTGGAATGAGAGTATAAAATATTTAATGGCCCTTGGGGTGAATGAGTTTGTGGAAGTAGGCCCAGGTGCTGTTTTAAGCGGTATGATTAAGAAAATAAAAAGTGAGACTTCCGCTGAAGAAATTGAAAGAATAAGGAAAGATATTGATACTGCCACTAAAGCAAGCAATGAGAATGAATATGAGGAGCATCTAGGTAAGCAGAGAGTCATTAAGGAAACCGCGTGTGCTTTTCCTGAGATTACAGAATTTTCACTGGGAAGTTTCGAGTTTAAAAAAGAGTACAACTTAAAGTATGCATATGTTACAGGTGGTATGTATAAAGGAATTGCTTCCGAGGAAATGGTAATAAAAATGGGTAAGGCGGGAATGATGGGCTTTTTCGGTACAGGAGGAGTTGATTTTCCCAAAATAGAAGAAGCTATACGCCGTATACAGAAGGAGCTTACAGAAGGACAAGCGTATGGCTTTAACTTTCTTCACAGCCCCGACAGCCCGGAAAGGGAAGAAAAATTAGTTGATTTATTTTTACAATACAAAGTAAGAAATATAGAAGCAGCAGCTTTCTTAACTATTACTCCGGCACTGGTCAGGTACCGGGCCAAAGGTCTAAAACATACTCAGCAGAAAACAGTTAGTATCTCAAATAGAATTATTGCAAAGGTATCTCGGCCTGAGGTTGCAGAAGCATTTTTAAGCCCCGCACCTGAGAGAATCGTTTCAAAGTTACTAGCTGAAGGTAACATTACTTCTGAAGAAGCAATGTTACTAAAAGAGGTACCGGTAGCAGACGGTATTTGTGTTGAGGCTGATTCCGGAGGCCATACCGACGGTGGAGTTGCTTTTGCATTATTACCGGCCATGATTAAATTAAGGGACGATATGATGGAAAAGTACCGGTATCAAAAAAAGATATTGCTTGGGGCAGCAGGAGGAATAGGAACGCCAGAGGCGGCAGCAGCAGCTTTTATACTTGGGGCAGATTTTATACTGACTGGTTCTATAAACCAGTGTACAGTTGAAGCAGCAACCAGTGAAGCCGTTAAAGATCTGCTTCAGCAGATAAATGTTCAGGATACCGAATATGTGCCTGCTGGGGATATGTTTGAACTGGGTGCGAAAGTTCAGGTAATGAAAAAGGGATTATTTTTTCCTGCCAGAGCAAATAAGTTATTTGAATTATACCGAAGGTATAATTCCATTGATGAAATTGACGAAAAAACAAAGAAGCAAATAGAGGAAAAATATTTTAAACGCAGCTTTGAAAAGGTATTTGAGGAATGCAAATCTTTTTATTCTGCCAATGAAATTGAGAAGGCTGAACAGAATCCTAAGCATAAAATGGCTTTAATATTCAGATGGTATTTTGGTTACAGCACTAACCTTGCATTGAATGGCAGTAAGGAATCACGAGTAGACTACCAGATTCACTGCGGACCTGCGTTAGGTGCATTTAACCAGTGGGTCAAAGGAAGTGACAAAGAAAACTGGAGAAACCGCCATGTGGATGAAATAGGAAAAATGATTATGGCAGAGACTGCAAAGCTGCTATCTCAACGGATAAAAGCTATAGCGATATAGTTATTCCAGTTGAATTAATTAGGGGGGTGGTTAGAAATGAAATTAGAAATCTTAAAATATGTACCGGAGAAAGAGCAAAAAGGTCTCCCGATTCTTTTTATACATGGAGCACATCATGGAGCCTGGTGTTGGAAAGAGCATTTTCTTCCGTATTTCTCCTCAAAGGGTTTCTATGGGTTAGCTTTAAGCCTTAGAGGGCACGGGGAGAGCGAAGGATATGAAGAACTGCATTCCTTTTCACTAGATGATTATGTTGAAGATGTGCTTCAAGTAATGTCGTCTATAGAGGGTAAATTGATACTGGTGGGACATTCAATGGGGGGAGCTATTGTTCAAAAACTCCTTTATTATCATCCCGAAAAGGTTGAAATGGCGGTCTTAATGGCATCTGTTTCTCACAAGGGAATGGTTAAAGATATGTTGCGTGTAGCTGTTACAAACCTAAGAGTTGTTTTGCAGATGATCAAGTTCAATAAAGGTGAAGATGTAATTTTTCCCCCAAAAGTATTTTTTTCAAAAAAGCTTAATGCAGATGAAAGGAATAAATATCTTGAGCTTCTTCAACCTGAATCTGATAGAGCACGTAATGATATGTTCAAGCCTATTGTCCCTTTGCCGGTGAGTACAAAAGTACCGGTTTTGGTGATTGGATCAAAAAAGGACTGGTATTTTCCAAATAAAACTGTAAAAGAAATTGCTAAGGCCTATGGTACAGAAGCAGTTATCTTTCCAGATATAAGTCATGACATGATGCTGGATCCCAGATGGAAGGAAGTTGCTGACAAGATGATAGAATTTTTTACTAATACTCAAAAACAAAGTTTGGCAAGTGTAAAAGGAGAATAAGAATGAGTCAACAGGGGTCTTACCAAATAAAAACAATAGCTAGTAATGTGGAAAAGGAAATTGACAGGCTAAAAGGACAAGTGGAATTGTTTTGGGATAAAGAACTAAAGCATTACATCGAGTTTGGGTTAAGAGATGGAATATCTATTGTTGAACTGGGAGCAGGTCCTGGATTTGTTACGGAAAAAATTGCTGAAAAATTTCCAAACACTAAAATAACTGCCGTAGAGATTGAGCCTCTGCTGGTTGAATATGCCAGAAAAAACCTGTCTTTAAAAGGAATAACGCAGTGTGAAGTGATTGAAGGATCAATAATGGACACAGGTCTTGAAGATAACAAATATGATTTGGCAATTACAAGATTGGTGCTGGAACACCTGCCAGACCCGGTAAATGCGGTACGTGAAGTTTACAGAATATTAAAACCGGGGGGAAGAGCCATTTTTGTGGACAATGACTTTGAAATGCACATTATGACCAATCCCCATATTCCTGAATTAAGAGATTTGTATGATGCTTACTGTCAGTCAAGGTACCAAGAGGGTGGAAATCCCAAAATTGGACGTGAACTACCAAATATATTAAAAAATGGCGGATTTACAAAGGTGGATTTTGAAATTATTAGTGCTCACAGTGATATTGTCGGTGAGGAATTATTTTCAAGGTCCGAGGGTATTGGTATTCCAACGAAACTAGTTCAGGACGGCTTCTTATCAAGTAAGATGCTTGGGAAAATTTCGATTAGCTGGCGTAATATGTTAAAGGCTGAAAAACACTCAATAGTAAGGCAGTTGTATATGGGCATCGGTGAGAAAGTGCTTTAAGGAGGTAACAGGCGTATGAAGGGCAGCCTAAAGACAAAAAAGAATACTTATGTAAAAAAAATAAAAGAAATCCTTGAAGAACTTTTGGGGTATGAAAAGGGCTCTCAAGACTTGGATGGCAGCTTTTTGGAACTTGGTATAAACTCGGTTCTGGCGGTGGAATTAGTTGAAACTTTGAATAGTAAGCTGAAAATTGACTTAGGTATTGAAGTGGTTTTTGACTACCGTAATGTAAATGAGTTAGCTGAACATATTTTAGAGCAGGTTGAAGGTAAAGCGCCAGTAAAGTCTGATAGCAAACAGAAGACAAAAGTTAAAGGTAATAAGAAGTCCGACAGACCAAAAAGTAAACCAATAAGCAGCTTGGATAAAAGCTCCGTACATACTTCTGTTCATGATTTCAGGCATTTAGAATTAAAAGTAAAGGAAGTACTGTCAAAGCTTCTGGAGAATACCGTAAGTTCCAATGACCTGGAGAGAAGTTTTTTGGAATTGGGTATTAATTCAGTTTTGGCGGTAGAGCTTGTGGAAGCTTTAAATGAGAAACTTGGAATTGATTTGGGAATTGAGGTTGTTTTTGATTACAGAGATGCTAAAGAATTAGCAAAATACATTAGCGGAGAGTTTTTTACCAAAAAAACCTTAGAACAGCTTCCAATTAACATTGAGGAAATAAGTGTCTGTGATGAAGTGGATTTAACAGCCCTCAGCAAAGAGGAAATCGAGTTGAAAATTAAAGAGGTAATGTCCCTCTTGTTGAAAAACGATGGGGAATTACTTGATTTGGATAAGAGTTTTGTTGAACTTGGATTGACTTCTGAACTGATTGAAGGAGTCAATGAAAAGCTGGGAATTGATTTAGGGATTGAAAAAGTTTTTGATTACAAGGGAGCAAGTGAACTCGCAGAGTTCATTTTCATACATTACGGGAATGGTTTTAGTATGGATTTGCCTGAAGGAAGTTCAGATGAATATGAGAGTGCTGAATATGAGAATTTGATTGGCGAAGCAGATCAGGTTGATAGTCTCTTTAGAGACATTGGCTGGGAAGGAAGAAATGTGGAAATTGCTATAATAGGCATCTCAGGCAAATTTGCAGAATCCGAAACAATCGAAGAGTTCTGGAAGCATCTGCAAGCTGGCGATGATTGTATTAAAGAAATCAATCGGAGTGGATGGCTAGAAAATGAGTTTTATGACCCTGATTCCACCAAAAAGAATAAATCTATAAGTAAATGGGGTGGATTACTTAGGAATATAGAGAGATTTGAGCCATTATTCTTTAATATATCTCCCCTTGAAGCTGAAAGAATGGATCCACAGCAGCGTCTTTTTTTGGAAGAAGCCTATAAGGCCTTTGAAGACGGAGGGTACTCACCAAAAGAATTGTCAGGGAAGAAAGTAGGAGTTTTTGTAGGAGGCAGGGCTTCAGATTACAGAGATAAGACACTGATGGAAGAAGAAATAAGCACCCAGACATTTTTGGGCAGTGACATGGCAATACTTTCGGCAAGAATATCATATTTTCTAAATTTAAAAGGCCCCAGTCTTTCTGTGGATACTGCATGTTCATCTTCTCTTGTGGCAATTCATTTGGCAAGCGAGAGCATAAGAAGAGGTGAATCTGACATTGCTTTAGCAGGAGGGGTTTTTGTTCTTAGCTCTCCAGAATTTTATGTAATGACATCAAAAACCGCAATGCTTTCACCTGACGGAAAATGCAAAACTTTTGACAATGATGCAAACGGAATTGTCTTGGGTGAAGGAGTTGGGGCTGTTTTATTAAAACGTCTTGATGCGGCCATTGAAGACGGAGATCATATCTACGGAGTAATAAAAGGTTCCGCCATTAACCAGGATGGGAAGACAAAAGGAATTACTGCGCCGAGTATGTTGTCACAGAAAGCTTTATTGCATGAAGCATATGAAAAAGCTTCGATTAATCCTGAGACTATAGGTTACATTGAAGCTCATGGTACAGGAACAAAACTTGGTGATCCCATAGAGGTTAAAGCTTTAACTGAGGCCTTCAGTATGTTTACAGATAAGAAACGGTTTTGTGCAATTGGCTCTCACAAGCCTAACTTCGGACATTCCATAATGTCGGCAGGAATTGGTGGGGTCTTTAAGATTCTCATGGCTATGAAATATGGTCAAATTCCTCCTACCATTAATGTTAAGGAAGTAAACAGGCATATTGATTTTGAAAGAAGTCCATTTTTTATTAATACCGAACTAATGGAATGGAAGCGCAAAGACGGTATACCTAGAAGAGCAGGGGTAAGTTCTTTTGGATTTAGCGGTACCAATTGTCATGTAATTATAGAAGAGCCTCCGCTTCAGAAGAATACGGAAACTGAGCCAGCTAAACCATTTTACCTATTTCCGCTATCTGCAATGACAAAGGAAGCACTGGACCAGAAACTAGAAGATATGGCTCTATGGATTGAGCGTGAGGGAGAAAACTTTCCGATTCAGGATATTTCTTATACCTTGTTTAAGGGAAGAAGTCATTTTTCACAAAGATGTATATTTATTGCAAAAGACCTATCTCAACTAAAACAAAAAATTCAAGAAGTAAAAGAAAAAGGATTGGCAGATGGTTATTTCACAAGTGAAGATGAAAAACTCCATGCTAAAAAGGATTCTCAGGAGGAGTATGGCATAAGGCTTCTTGAAGATATATCAGAGACTGGAACTATAAGTCGGGATGTTTTTAAGGAAAAGCTTGAGAGTTTGGCGAAGATTTATATAAATGGATATGACCTGGACTGGGAGGTTATGTTCGAGAAAGGCAAATACCACAGGGTTCCTTTACCTACATATCCATTTATGGGAGAGAACTATTGGGTTCCGGGTGCTTGGAAGCATGACTGTTACGAATATACTACCTCTCCTGAATACTTACACCCGCTGCTTCAGGTTAATACCTCAAATTTACTGGAGCAGAGGTTTACTTCAACTTTTACTGGAAAAGAGTTTTTTCTTGAGGATCATGTGGTAAGAGGCCGAAAGATTATGCCAGGAGTGGCTTGTCTTGAAATGGCTAGGGCTGCGGCTCAAATGGCTGCATCCCCAATAAATATAAATCATGTCAGATTAAAAAACATTGTTTGGGCTCGTCCTATTACTGTTGCGGATAAGCCTGTACAGGTAAACATAAGGCTTTACCCTGAGGAGGGTGAGGAGATTTCTTATGTAATTTTCAGTGAACATGAAGAAGAGAATAAGGATGATGTAATATACGGACAGGGAAGTGTTGTATTTGGCATAGATGACGAAGTACCGTCTGTTGACTTGGAGGTACTAAAAAGCGGTTTCAGCAGGGGTACTTTAACCCGAGAGCAATGTTATAAAGCTTATAGTATTATGGGTATAGATTACGGACCTGGCCACAAGGGCGTAGAAGAAATACGATTAGGAGAAGATAAAGTACTGGCAAGACTTTCGCTGCCAGATTCAGTTTCCAACACACATGGGCAGTTTGTCCTGCATCCCAGCATAATAGATTCAGCTCTGCAGGCGTCATTAGGCCTAAGAATGAAGGATATGGACAAGCTTCCAAAACTGGCGTTGCCTTTTGCACTACAGGAGATTGAAATCACAGACAAATGTGCTCCTGACATGTGGGCCCTTATCAGTTACAGCGAAGGCAGTAAAGCAGGAGACAAGGTTGAGAAACTGGATGTTGATTTAATAGATGATACAGGGAAAATTTGTGTACGACTTAAAGGTTTTTCCACCAGAGTATTAGACATTGATGGGGATATGGTTGAAGAACCTGATAAACACGGGACAGTAATAATGGAGCCATACTGGAAAGAGTTGTCTTCTGTTGGACAGAACACCTCTATTCAGTATATGCGAAATATTGTCATGTTGCTGGAACCGGATGAAAATTCGGTAATGAGTATCAGGGATGGAATTGGTGAAGGGCACTGTATAGTTCTGAAATCCACCCAAGAGGATATCGGAGAACGCTTTAAAACATATGCGACACAGATTTTTGAAGAAATCAGGAATACTATTATAGAAAAGCCGGAGGGCAAGATATTAATACAAGTTGTGCATTTGGGTGAAGGAGATGGACGCGTTTACAGCGGGCTTTCGGGACTTTTGAAAACTGCACGAATAGAGAGCTCAAAAATAGTTGGTCAGCTGATTGAAATAGAATCCTGGAACGAACCGGCGAAGGTTATTGAAATACTTAAGAGCTGCAGTTTTTGTCCTCAGGATATACATCTAAAGTACTTAAAGGGTAAAATGCTGTCTGCAGGCTGGAGAGAAGTTGACAGACTTGAAGAAGTGGAGTCGATTGCTTGGAAAAGCGATGGTGTTTATTTGATTACTGGTGGAGCAGGTAAACTGGGGCTTATATTTGCAAAGGAAATTGCTGAGAAAGCCGACGGTGTTACTTTGATACTCACAGGACGTTCAAGCCTTAATGAAGACAAACAGGAAAAGATTGAAGAAATAAAAGCACTGGGAGCTCGGATAAAGTATAAGAGAGTTGATATGACCGACAAGAGGGAGGTCTTTGATTTAATAAAGGGCATCAAGGAGGAGTTTGGTAGATTGAATGGAATCATCCATGGTGCCGGATTTATTAAAGACAGTCTCATTCATAATAAAACTGTCAGGGAGTATCAGGATGTACTGGCTCCAAAGGTTTTAGGACTGGTTAATACTGATTTGGCAAGCAAGGAGCTGGAGCTTGATTTCATGATACTCTTTTCTTCTGTTGCAGGTGCCTTGGGAAATTTGGGACAGGCTGACTATTCTGCTGCAAATTCTTTTATGGATGCGTTTGCAGAGTACCGAAGTTCTCTCACAGCTTCCGGACAGAGGAGTGGCAAGACACTGTCCGTAAATTGGCCTCTGTGGAAGGACGGGGGAATGCATGTTGATAAAGAGAGTGAAAGTATTCTGAGAAACAGAATGGGTATGGTGCCTATGGAGACATCGGCAGGTCTCAGAAGCTTTTATCGAATTTTGTCGTATACTAGCCACAATTTGATGGCTGTAGAAGGCAATATTAACGAGATTAGGGAAAAATTAATCGACACTTCCTCTGATGTTTCAGCAGAAAAAATTGAGAAAGTCCATGAGGAAGCTTATCATGTGATAGATGTGGATTTGGGTAGCTTACAGGAGAAAGTAGAGGCTGCATTAAAGCTAAATGTGTCAAGAAAGCTTAAAATAAAATTGGAAAATATTGACAGTAATTCTGAATTAAGCAGATACGGATTTGATTCTATTACCCTGTTAGAACTGGCCAACCAACTAAATGAAGAGTTTAAAATTACACTGGCACCAACGATATTTTTTGAACATACAACCATAAAAAAAGTCGCTAAACATTTGATTGATGAATATAAAAGCCAGATGGCAGCACGATTTGATGTGCAGCCAAAGGAAAAGGCTGTTGTTAATACCAATGAAACTGTTGGAGAAGAATTTTCACCGGTTCAAAGGAAAATACCACGGTTTACACGATTTTTTGCACCCATGAGAAAGTCTACAGAAGAAAGCACATATGAACCCATAGCAATTGTAGGCATAAGCGGGGCGTTTCCACAGTCGGAAGATGCCAATCAATTATGGCAAAACATTATTGAGGGAAGGAATTGTATTACAGAGATTCCTGATAGCCGCTGGAATTGGAGAGAGTATTATGGAGACCCCATGAACCAACATAATAAAACAAAAATCAAATGGGGCGGATTTATTGAAGGAGTAGATCAGTTTGATCCACTGTTTTTTGAGATTTCACCAAGAGAAGCAGAACTAATGGACCCTCAGCAGCGACTTTTGCTAACACATGTCTGGAAAGCAATTGAAGATGCGGGTATTGCTCACAGTAAACTGGCAGAGCAGCCGACAGGAGTTTTTGTCAGTGCTGTAGGGCTGAATGAATATTTAGATATTCAGACTTTACCCAAAGATAATCCTATGACTATGACATCCATAGTTCCGTCAATGGTTCCAAACCGTATTTCATATACACTTAATCTCAGTGGTCCTAGCGAATATTTCGAAACGGCATGTTCCTCGGTATTTGTATCGCTGCACCGTGCAGTTCAGTCCCTGCATCATGGAGAATGTAAATATGCCATAGTTGGTTCAGTCAATTTACTTCTTTCCCCGTTGGGATTTGCCGCGTTTGAAGCAATGGGTTTTCTTAGCCATGATGGACAGACAAGACCTTTCCAGGCAAATGCCAATGGTTATGTAAGAAGCGAAGGAGTAGGGGTACTGGTTCTTAGGCCTTTGAAAGATGCTGTGGAAGATAAGGATCACATATATGCAGTAATTAAAGGCACAGGAGTGGCCCACGGTGGAAAGGGAATGTCTATGACTGCTCCCAGTGCTGCAGGTATAAAGGCTGCAATGCTGCAAGCTTACAGAGCATCGAATATTGACCCACGGACAGTATCTTACATAGAAGCACACGGAATTGGTTCACCTCTGGGAGACGGTATTGAGATTAATGCTTTGAAATCAGGGTATCAGGAACTTTCCACCCAGTATCAAAAAAGTAAACAAGATGAGCCGGTATGCTACATAGGTAATATAAATCCATCTATCGGCCATGGAGAAGTGGTTTCTGGGATGGCTGCTTTAATGAAAGTTATCTTTGCAATACGTCATAAGATGATGCCGGGTATACCCAATTTTACAAAACCTCATGAGAATATAATATTGAAAGGAAGCCCATATCAAATACTGAAAGAAAACAGGAAATGGGAAGCATTAAAGGACGAAAGCGGTAGAATTATGCCACGACGTGCAAGTATCAGCAGTTATGGGTTTGGAGGAGTGAATGCCCATATAGTTGTGGAAGAATATATCTCACCTTCTATAGAAAGTGCTCATAGAGCTTTAGAGGTTGGCCCACAGATAATAGTCTTTTCTGCAAAGAACCAGGAAAGAGTAAGGGAAGTTATAAATCAAATGCTAGAGTATGTGCAACATAGAGAGGAACTCCGGCTTGAGGATATTGCATATACCCTTCAGGTAGGCCGTGAGGTAATGGATTCAAGAGTTGCAATGATAGTAAACAACCGGGAAGAATTTATTCACGGTATGAGGGAATATTTGAAGGCTGTAGAAGAAAACCGGGATATTGAGGCTCAGGTAACTATTTATACAGGAAACTTGAATGAAGATCAATCGGAAATCAGAAGTCTTTTGTCAGGAAAACTTGAAGAGGTCTTACTTGACGTGTTACTAGGTGAAAGTAATTTGGAGAAACTGGCTCTTTATTGGGTTAAAGGAGGGAATATTCCATGGAAATCTCTCCATAAAGGATATGAACCCCAAAGAATTTCTCTGCCAACTTATCCTTTTGAAAAGCAGAGTTACTGGATTCATTCTGCCAAGCAGCAACAAGTATCAATTAATGAAGAATTGCCTGCTGGAAGCTATGGAGCAAAAGAAAAATATTCTGGTAGCTTAAGCAGCCAAATCAGGGATAGAATAGGCGGTCTTATAGGCATACCACCTGAAGACTTGCCTGCTAAAAAGCCTCTCAACAGCCTTGGCTTTAGTTCAATGCAGTCAGTAACACTGAAGTTTTTACTAGAACAGGATTTTGGTACAGAGATTCCTATTTCTACTTTAAGTGAACAGAACACCATTGAGCAAATGGAAAAAAGCCTTGCAGAATTAGTAGACAATACTGCTTTTGATGCTCGCACAAACAATACAAGTAAGGATGACTTAAATTCTGGAAATACCCTTACAAAAATACTCCCTGATACGGCAGGGCGATATGAAGTCTTTCCCATCAACGATATTCAGGAATCCTTCCTTACAGGACGCAAACTACGTTTTGGAGGCGACTGGACAGGATGTCATATCTACTTTGAAATAGAAAGGGATAACCTGGACATTTACCGTTTGAACAAAGCATGGGAACGACTTATGGAGCGTCATGATATGCTGCGTGCTGTTATTTTACCTAATGGAAATCAAAAAGTCTTGGAGAAAACGCCTGTCTACAGGTTTAAAACTGCTGACTTGAGATGGAAAAACCAAATTGAAATTAAGGAATATATCCAAAAAGTAAGAGAAAAAATGTCTCATAAGGTATATGAGAGTGACAAATGGCCTCTTTATGAAATTAGGATTAGTCTATGCCCTGAAAATAAGTATATTATACATTTTAGCATTGATGAGTTAATCATAGACGCTAGTGGAATATACCTTCTTCTTAAGGAATGGCAAATGCTTTATGAGAATCCTAGCCTTGAATTACCATCTCTTGAAATATCTTTTAGAGATTACATAATTGCAACCAGGAAGTTTGAAAAATCAGAGCGTTATAGCAGAGACCTGGAGTACTGGATGAAAAGGCTGGAAAACATACCTGACGGACCAAAGTTCATCACAGGCCCTAATAAGGACAGAGAATTCAGTAATAACGATTATTATCGTATAAGGCTCAATGGAATCTTGGAGAAAGAACGATGGAGTCATCTTAAAATGAGAGCAGAGGAGTTGAAGGTATCTCCTACTGCTGTGCTCCTGAGTATATTTTCTGAGTTCATACGGATTTGGAGCGGACAGGAAGAATTTTCACTTGTTTTGACTTTATTTAACCGACTCCCGCTGCACCCGCAAATAGACCAGATTATTGGCCCATTTATTTCAACAAACATTTTTACTGTTGAAAAAAGAGGGGAACGAAGCTTTGAAGAAATCATTTCATATAATCAGGAGCTTTTGTGGAATGACCTGGATCACAGCAGTGTCAGTGGAATCAGCGTTTTAAGAGAACTAAAATCAAAGGGTAAAACTTCGAAGGACACAATACTGCCTGTAGTATTCACATCATTGGTAAACAGCTTTAATAACAATACTGACCAAGGCAGAGAAGATTTTTTTAAACAAATATCGTATATGGTGACTCAGACCCCGCAAGTTTATTTAGACCATCAGGTGCTGGAGCAGGATGGTATGTTGAAGTTTAGTTGGGATGCGGCTGAAGGTATTATAGGAAAAGAAAAATTGAGGGAGATGTTCTCTGCATACTGCCAGTTCTTAGATTTAGTTTCGACTAAGACAGAACAATGGGATATAGCTGCTATAGCCAAAGGGATTACTAGTAGCTCACCTGAGCAAAAGCCGCTCTTAAAAGCTCTTCAAGGAAATAAGGAAAATTATTTACCGGAGGGCCCCAAGCTAAAAATTTCGGCAGAAGACAAGTATAACCCGTTTCCCTTAACAGACCTACAGCAGGCATATATTTTCAGCAGAAGCAAGCTGATGTCCGGGAACGGCGGTAATTGCCAGTACTATCAAGAGATATCGGCAGAAAATCTAGATATTCAACGCTTGGAAAATGCATTTAATAAATTAATAAAAACCCATGAAATGTTAACTGCCGTATTAAAGCCCGAAGGTGCACAAAAAATTCTGGAAGAAGTTCCGAATTATAAAATCAGTGTCACTGACTTAAGGGGAAGAAACACTGTGAAAGCAAAGCGTGAGCTGGAAATGATAAAACGCCGTATGCTTGAGAATGTGTTTGAACTTGAACGGTGGCCCTATTTTGACCTGTGTGTATCCATTGTAGATAATATAGAATCAAGAATTCATTTTGCCATTGATATGCTAATTGCTGATGGAAACAGCATTCAGCTTTTAATGAAGCAGCTCTTTTATTTGTACGAGCATCCAGATGAGCAGCTTAAAAAACCTGTGTTCTCATATCGAGATTATATTATATCCCTTAGAGAATACAGGAGTACAGAAGGATATCAATTAAGCAAACAATACTGGGAGGACAAATTCTCAAAAATGCCGTCAGGGCCTCAGCTTCCCGTAATTGATGGAAGCGAACATTTGGTTTCTAGTGGGCATGAGCAGTATGCAGGAGTCCTGGAAAAGTGGGGAGTTTTCAAAGAGATAGCAAATAAACTGTCTGTTTCTCCGAGCTCTATTTTACTTACAGCTTACTCTGAGGTTTTTTCAGCATGGCTTAAGTCAAAACCATTTTCTATTGCGGTTCCGTGTTGGGAACGTCTTGAACTTCATGAGGATATATACCAGCTGGTTGGTGATTTTACTGCTATGAGTTGGGTTGCCAATGATGGAAAGAAGAGAACATTCAGTGAAAAAGTGAAATTGAATGACCGGATTATAAAAGAGGATCTGTCCCACAAGGCTGTAAGCGGTTTGAAAGCTATAAGGAAAGCTGCCATAAAAAAGGCAAATGGTGGTGGACTTGCATTCCCTGTAGTTTTCAGCAGTTTGACGGAAGAAACATACCAGGGTGGCAGCGGTTTTAAAAAACTTGAGCCAATTACCAAAACACCTCAAGTTTACATTGATACAATAAGCGAGGTACGTGGAGAACAGCTTCATTTCTTCTGGAATGTGGCAAAGGGTATATATCCGGAAGGTATGATAGAAGAATTGTTTGCCGGGTATGAGAGATTGCTGAAGAGCCTGGCAGAAAAGCCTGAAAACTGGGACGTTATGGATTTCAACAGTTTGATTAGGCCACAGCCGGAGAAATACGGACATTCCGGACAAGCTATAGGAAGGGTGATGTGAATATGACGGATAAGCAATTTTTACTGAGAGATAATGATCATAAACGCCTTTTGGAATGGAATAAAACATTCAGAGAATATCCATTACACAAATGTCTGCATGAATTTATAGAAGAACAGGTGCGCAAAAGCCCGGATAATCCAGCTGTACGTTTTGACGGAGAACAGCTCAGCTATTTAGAATTTAACAACCGTGCCAACCGATGTGCACGTTATTTAAGAAGTCTTGGAATAGGGCCTGACAGTATTGTTGGGGTAATAATGGAAAGATCATTAGAACTTCCGATAGCTCTTACTGCAATTCTAAAGGCAGGTGGTGCCTATTTGCCTCTGGACCCAGGTTATCCTGAGGAGCGAATTAGGTTTATGTTGGAGGATGCAGGAGTTTCGGTTATTCTAACACAGGAGAAATTTGGCTCCATTGTAGGAGATTTTGAGGGGACAAAATTCTATATGGACAGCCAGTGGAAATATATTTCGGGAGAACAGGGAAATGATTTGGATAATCTGGCTTCTTCTGAAAGCCTGGCATATATTATATACACCTCTGGCTCCACAGGCAAACCTAAAGGGTGTATGCTACCGCATAGAGCCATTGTTAACAGGCTGTTATGGATGCAGGAAAAATATTGCCTTACGGAGAGTGATAGGGTTTTACAGAAAACTCCTTTTACATTTGATGTTTCGGTTTGGGAATTCTTTTGGCCACTGCTTTCGGGAGCTTGCCTTGTATTAGCCAAACCAGGAGGTCATAAAGACAGTAATTATCTTGTTGAAGCAATAAGAAATGAAGGGATTACCACATGTCATTTTGTGCCTTCCATGCTCAGGTTTTTTACCGGCAATCCCAATGTGGGTAAATGCAATACTTTAAGACAGGTTTTTACCAGTGGAGAGGCTTTGACTTATGATTTAATGAAAGAGTTCAAAGGAAACCTGGGTGCAGAGCTGCATAACCTTTATGGACCTACCGAAGCTGCGGTGGATGTAACTTATTGGAGGTGCCAGGAACGAGAGGATAAGAAGGTTCCCATTGGTCGGCCAATTTTCAATATACAGACGTACATACTTGACGATAATCTAAATCAGGTTTCTATTGGTGAAGAAGGGGAATTGCACATTGGAGGAATAGGTTTGGCCAAGGGGTATCTTAATCGCCCTGATTTAACAGCGGAAAAGTTCATTGACAACCCTTTTAGTACTGAGCCGGGAGCGAAGCTTTATAAGACAGGAGACAAATGCAGGTTTTTGCCTGACGGAAATATAGAGTTTCTGGGACGTATGGACTTCCAAGTTAAGCTGCGTGGAAACCGCATTGAACTGGGAGAAATAGAAGAGACACTACGAGCCTATGACGACATACAGGAAGCTGTTGTCCTTGTGAAGGATCAGGAAAGTCTGGATCCCAAGCTTGTAGCATACATTGTTAAAGATGGTGAGTTTCCCACTTCTAAACAACTGCGAGAATTTATAAAAGGCAGGTTGCCTGATTATATGGTGCCAAATATTTTCGTTCCAATTGCTTCAATGCCTGTTACACAACATGGTAAGCTGGATCGTAAGGCTTTACCGTGGCCCATAAAAGATACATCTACGGAGCTCCAAAAGACTACCGGAGTTAAGAAGGAGCTGAATATCAATGAAGATGTATCAGAGTTTTTGTTGGATTTCATGGTAAACGCCCTTGAAAATAGAGAGATTAAAGAGGACAGCGATCTCTTCGATTTTGGAGCTACATCTTTAACTATGGCACAGTTGGTAGAAAAAATCCAAAATCAATATGGTATACAGGTTCCTGTCGATGTGTTTCTAGATGAGCCTACTATTAAGGCTGTTTCTAATTATGTAAACAGTAAAGTTAAGGAGCAAAGCATAGCGACGGGAAGCCTTGATGTAGATGTCCGTGTCGACGAAAAAGTTGAAACTCCAGAACAACAGCCCTATATGGAAAAAGTAGATATTAATGATAAAGGAGAAATCAAACTTGATGTCGTACGCTATTTGATGGGCTTTTTCTCAAAGATTTCAGGTTTAGAAAGAATTGAAGCCGGTGACGACCTTTTTGATATAGGCGCAACATCTTTAACTATGGCCCAAATGGTTGAAGTAATTCAAAAAACATATAATGTCACTGTTCCTATAGATGTTATTTTGGAAGACCCCAGTATCAATGCTATTGCAGCTTATGTGGCTGAAAAGGCGAAGTTTTCGGAATTTAAAAGTGAGGTAAAGAAACAGCCTGTTGAGAAAAATATAGAGTTGGTTAAAGAGCCCACGGAAAGTATCAGGGATAGTCAAAAAATTATTAGGCTTAATAAGGCTATATTTAAGGAATCTGCTTATCAAAAAGGTAGGTTTAAGAGGAATTATGTTAAAAAGTTAATACCTTTCGGTTCGTTCAGCAGTTTTCTGTCACTTCTTAGTCGTGAAACAATTGACGGAGAGTCTAAATACCTGCATCCTACTGCAGGAGGGCTCAATGCTGTTCAGACATATATTTATATAAAAGAGAATTCAATAGAGGGATTTGAAAGAGGTATTTACTATTATCATCCTGAGAAACATGTATTGTATCTTATACATAATGATCCTGAAATTGAAGAGGATATATTCTTTGAGTATGACCGTCCTTTTTTCCATAACGCAGGATTTGTACTGTTTTTTATAGCTCAGCTTGATGCAATTACACCAGTATACCAGGGAGTAAGTCCAAGCTTGGTGACTATAGATGCAGGATATATGGGACAATTGCTTCTCAGCAGGCAAAGTGAATTCGGAATGGGAGTGTGTCCTGTTGTGGGAGTGGATTTTGAAAGAATAGCTTCCTATTTTAAGTTGGACAAGGGTCATAGATTCATTCATTGTATGCTGGGTGGTACTGCCGGAAATCATTCTTTGCAGGATGGAGACAAAAATGAAAAAGGACTTTTAGAATATATTCAGAAAACCGGGAAAAACATTACCAATCATTTAAAGAATTATACTGGGGATAGGACATTTGCCGCATTTTTGGATTTTGACTGGAAAAATAATTTAAAGAATATGAAGTATTTAAACAAAGAAGAACATGACAATTTCCATTCTCAGCACCTTAACATCAGGAAGTTTTCAGAAAATGAGAAGAGTATACCTTTGGAAAAGTACAGCTTTAAAAGAAGTGATTATACCCTTCGCTCATGCAGAAGAGAGTATCTTGGAGAAAGCATTTCTTTTGAAAAGTTTAGTAAATTCATGAATCTTCTGAGCCATGAGAAAAAGGATGGCATGGACTATTCACTGTATCCTTCAGTTTCAGGGATATATGGTATCCATATATATGTATATATCAGGGATAAAGGAGTTGAAGGTCTAGATGAAGGTATTTATTACTATAATCCTCGGAAACATGAGTTAGTCCTTGTGACATCAACATTGACAAAGAAAATAAAACCAAGTTATACACCTTTTAACAGAAAGCAATACCAGCAGTCTGCTTTCTGCCTATACCTAATAAGTAAACCGGATGATATTAAGCATCTATACAATGATGACAGTTTGTATTTAAGTCTTCTGGAAGCAGGGTATTTGGGGCAGCTCCTTATGGATAAGCAGGCAGAGTTTGATATAGGAGTATGCCCAATAGGTGGTTTGGACTTCGAGCGAATACGCCCAGATTTCAAGCTTGATGAAGGCTATAAACTACTTCACAGCTTTACTTGTGGAGGCTTTGTACAGGAAATCCCGGAGGATAGAGAATTCCTTGAAGAGGGTAAAGGAAATACAATAGATGCTGATTTACGTAAGGAAAAGCCTTCCATAAAGAGAGTACCGATGCAGTATGATTTGGCTATTGTAGGAATCAGTGGTAGATATCCAGGGGCACGCAATATGGACGAGTTTTGGGATATTCTAAAGGAAGGCAAAAGTAGTATAAGTGATATTCCTGAGGAAAGAAAGAAATTATTCAAGGTATTTGGGGATGGGGCTGAAAGAGAAAAAAGCCGGGGAGGTTATCTAGAGGATATAGATAGCTTTGACAGTCTGCTATTTAATATTTCACCTTCGGAGGCCCGTATTACGGACCCACAGGAACGCCTCTTCTTGGAAATTGCATGGGAATGTCTGGAAAATGCAGGCTATACTGCTGAGAATCTTTTGAAAACTTCCGGCAGAATAGGTGTATTTGTTGGAGCCATGTGGAACGATTACCAGAACCAGAGTTCAAATTTAAGGAGTAATGCACGGGAAGTTAAGACAACAGCTTTCCACTCATCTGTTGCCAACAGAGTGTCATATTTCTTCAATTTTACTGGACCAAGTATTGCTGTAAATACTTCTTGTTCCTCAGCTATGACCGCTCTTCATTTTGCATGTGAAAGCATAAAAAGGGGAGAGTGCGATGCGGCTTTGGTAGGTGGAGTCAACCTGTTAACACATACGTATCATGAGGATCTCCTTTTAGGCTTGGACATGTTGTCAAAGGACGGCCAGTGTAGACCGTTTGGCGCTCAGGCTACGGGATGGCTTCCAGGAGAGGGTGTAGGTGCGGTACTCATTAAGCCAGTTGAATATGCAGAAAGAGACAAAGACTATATTCACGGTGTTATAAAAGGAACGTCCATCGGACACAGCGGAAGAAGTGTACGGTTTGGGGCGCCAAACACAGTTGCACAGGAAGAAGACATTAAAAGATTAATTGAAATCTCAGGGGTTTCTGCTGAAACCATAAGCTATATTGAGGCAGCGGCAGCTGGTTCAAGTATTGCCGATGCTTCTGAAATAAATGCCATAAAAAATGTGTTTGAGGGTTGTATAAATCAAGAGACTCCTTTGCTGATAGGTTCTGTTAAAGGTAGTATAGGGCATCTTGAATCAGCTTCGGCAATATCACAATTGGCGAAAGTTCTACTTCAGATGAAGCACCACCAGATTGTGCCTTCAGTTAATTCCAGTCCTGTGAATTCGCTTATACAGCTTCAGGGAAGCGGACTTGAAATTACGGATGTTCTTAGACCTTGGAGTAACCGTAACAGTAAGAATGATGAAGTTAAAACAGAAAAACACATACCATTAAGGGCAATAATAAATGCTTTTGGAGCTACAGGCTCAGGAGGACATATTATCCTTGAGGAATATATACATGAGGAAAACAGGCTGGATACGATAGGAAAAGTGATAATTCCAATATCAGCAGCTTCGGAGAATCAATTGAATCTTCAGGTGTCAAGACTTTATGAATACCTCAAAGGAAGTTCTGACAGAGCTTTGAACTTGGCGGATATCGGATATACGCTCAAGGTAGGGCGTATTGAAATGGATGAAAGACTGGCTATTGTTGCAGAAAATATAGTTGATCTTATAGAAAAGTTGCAGTTGGCTTCAAATGGCCAAACTACCCATGGTGTTTATAGAGGGAAAGCTAACTCCGACAAAGTCTTAAGAGTGAAAGAGGACAAGGAAAACATTCATTCCATTGCAGAGCAGTGGGTTAATGGTGCTGTTGTTGAGTGGAACCTTTTAAAAGAGGGAAAAAGAATACCTTTGCCAACTTATCCATTTGCTAAAGTAAAGCACTGGTATGAAGATTCAGACATAGAACTTTCAGGAGAGAATTGGTCCATGGAAAATAGGAAAAGCAGACCGGAAGACAAGGAAGATATTTCGGAGTATGAGACACATGAGGATAGTACTCTTTTAAATAAAGCGGAAAATTATTTAAAGAAAATATTTTCAGATGCTTCCGAGGTTCCGCTGTCACTGATTAATGTTAAGTCCACCCTTGATAAATATGGCATTAATTCAATAATGATTGCTAAATTGAACAGCCGCCTTGAAAAAGATTTTGGTGAACTTCCTAAAACACTCTTTTTTGAGTACCAGACAATTCATGAACTTGCCGGATACTTTTTAAATACTCATTCTGACAAATTGGCGCTTTTATCGGATGTACCAATATCTGTATCAAAGTCGGTGACATACAGGAGTATCCCAGAGACCACTGAACTGAAGCAAAACGGTTTAAGGTCCTTGACTATTAGGAGTGAGCAGGAAAATAAAGTGGGTGATATTGCCATCATAGGCTTGAGCGGAAGGTATCCAAAAGCAAGGACAATGGAAGAATTTTGGGAGAACCTTAAAAACGGAATTGATTGTATCTCAGAAATACCTGTAGATAGATGGGATTACAAAAAGTTTTTTGATGCAGAAAAACGTACTCCAGGGAAAATTTATTCCAAATGGGGTGGATTTATTGATGATGTAGATAAGTTTGATCCTCTATTCTTCAATATTTCACCCAGAGAAGCTGAAACTATGGATCCTCAGGAAAGGTTGTTCTTAGAAACGGTCTGGAACACTTTTGAGGATTCAGGGTATAACCAGAGTACTTTAAAGAAGGCTTTCAATGGCAATATTGGTGTTTTTGTCGGTGTCATGTATGTAGAATATCAGTTGTGGAATGATTTAAACAAGATAAACAGCGATCGGTTGTCTGTTGTATCAACCTATGGCTCAATAGCTAACAGGGTTTCCTATATATTTGACTTCCATGGCCCCAGTATGGCTGTAGATACACTGTGTTCATCCTCTTTAACGGCTATTCACCTTGCTGTAGAAAGTATCAAACGGGGTGAATGTGAGGCTGCAATAGCAGGCGGAGTAAATTTATCTATACATCCTGCTAAATATATTGTTCACTCCCAGTTATCTATGTCCTCTACAGACGGGCGTTGCAGGAGCTTTGGAGAAGGTGGGGACGGTTTTGTACCGGGAGAAGGCGTTGGTGCTGTTCTGCTAAAGCCGTTACATGATGCAATAAGGGACGGAGACAATATTTATGGTGTAATAAAGGCGACCTCAATTAATCATGGAGGAAAAACCAACGGCTATACTGTCCCAAATCCGACAGCACAAAGTAATTTGATACGGGAGTCATTTAGAAAAGCCGGGATAGACCCCCTTACCATAAGCTATGTGGAGGCTCACGGAACAGGTACATCCCTGGGAGATCCCATTGAAATTACAGCTTTGTCCAAGAGCTTTGGTGAAAATTTAGGTGTAGGCCAATTCTGCTCCATTGGCTCAGTCAAATCAAATATCGGCCATCTTGAAGGAGCGTCAGGTATAGCAGGCCTTACCAAGGTGCTTATGCAGATGAAATATAAAAAACTTGTTCCATCTCTGCATTCAAAAATACCAAACCCAAATATCAACTTTGAGAAAACGCCTTTCTATGTCCAGCAAGAATTGGCTGACTGGAACCAGCCTGTAATTCAAGTTGACGGTGAGAGTAAAACCTATCCACGGAGGGCTACCGTTAGTGCATTTGGGGCAAGCGGGGCCAATGCACATATTGTTATTGAGGAATACAATACTATAGTAGATGATACTGAAGACAAACGTCCCCAGATAATAATATTGTCAGCAAAAGATGGTGACCAACTCAAAAGATATGTAGAAAAGCTTCTTGATGCAGTGGGGAACTTGCAAGCATTATCTTCAAACCTAAAAAGTGTAGCCTATACTCTTCAGGTAGGCCGTGATGCAATGGATGAACGGTTAGCTGTAGTTGTAGGTTCATTTGAAGAACTAGAGGAAAAACTGAAGAGCTTTATAGAAGGCCGGAATAATATACATGGACTTTATTACGGGCAGGCTAAGCGTAATAAAGACTTGTTGACTATTTTCACTGAAGATGAAGATTTACAAAATACAGTAGATTCATGGATTTCTAAAGGTAAGTATGAGAAGTTAGCGGAGCTTTGGGCTAAAGGCTTGAATATTGAATGGGAGAAACTGTACGAGCATAAAAAACCTCTCCGTATCAGTCTGCCTACGTACCCATTTGCAGGAAAACGCTATTGGATAAACAATGATAACCTTGCATCAACTAATTTGGTGCCTGTAGAGCTGCAGCAAGAAAAAGCCTACGTATCGCAGGATAATCAAAGAAACACTTTGAAAGAAGAAGTGAAGGAAAACTTTGAAATAATGACTTTTGAAGAAATATGGGAAGAAAAGGCCCTGTTAAAAACTTCACAAGATAGAATAAAAACTCTGGTATGCTTCCTTTCAGAACAGGAAAACCAGAAGACTGCCCAAGAAGTTATACAGACCATAGACCCAATGACAAAGGTTGTATTTATTTCACAAAGTACAGGCTTTTTGAAACAGTCACAGACGAATTACAGTATATCAAAAGCATACGAGGACTACAAAAAGGCATTTGGTGGCATCCTTGAGGACTTTGATTCATTGGACGGTGTGCTGTACCTTTGGCCGGAAGAAGATTTAACCTGTGTAAAAGATTATTCTGCCATTCTATATACGCTGCAAGCTATATCTTCTTTAAAAATAAAAAATGTAAAAATTATACTGTCTGGACAATTCAAAAATAGTATTGATGACTGCTATATGGAGTCATGGCTTGGCTTTGAGCGTTCATTGGGATTTGCACTGCCCGGTATCAGGCTGGCAAGTGTGTATAGGAATGAAGGAGAGAAGACTAGAGAAATAGGCGACATATTACGTTTACTTTGGAATGAGTTGAATTCTGAGAGTATAGAAAGTGTTCTGTACAAGGAAGGTAAACGGCATGTATACAGGGCTAGGCCTATATCTATGGAGACTGCCGGAAACTCAATACGTGATGAAGGAACCTACCTTATTACAGGAGGATTAGGAAAACTGGGATACTTGTTTGCGGATTACCTGGCGAAAACATACCATGCTAATATCATACTTACAGGAAGAACTCTTTTAAATGAAGAAAAGCAACAGAAAATAAAGGAACTTGAAAAGAAGGGCAGCAGGATTTTTTACATACAAAGTGATGTAAGTGACTTAAAAACTATGAAAGAAGGCTTAAACAGGGCTAGAGAACTTTTCGGAGATATTCATGGGGTTATCCATTTAGCAGGGGTCATAAACAGTAACAATATCGTTGAAAGTACTATTGACAGCTTTAAAAATGTATTGGAACCCAAAATTGAAGGAACTCTTGTTTTGGAGGATTTGCTTAAGGATGAACCACTGGATTTTATCTGCTATTTTTCATCGGCATCTGCAGTCTTAGGTGATTTTGGCTCATGTGATTATGCAGTGGCTAATCGTTTTCAAACAGCTTTTGCCAATTACAGGAGCAACCAGGGCCTTGGAAGGGGTAAAGCGGTAGCAATACAATGGCCGGTGTGGAAAGACGGGGGTATGAGCTTTGAAAGTGAAGAAAATGCGAAAATGTACCTTAAAACCAGCGGACAACATTTCCTGGATTCAAATCAAGGTATTGAGTTGTTTGAAAGGATTCTTGGCACAAATAATACCCAGCCTCTTGTTTTGGTAGGACAA
The DNA here is from genome assembly GCF_000526495.1 of Ruminiclostridium josui JCM 17888. Classification (NCBI taxonomy): domain Bacteria; kingdom Bacillati; phylum Bacillota; class Clostridia; order Eubacteriales; family Oscillospiraceae; genus Ruminiclostridium; species Ruminiclostridium josui. The sequence goes on from NZ_JAGE01000002.1 coordinate 349,536, forward strand.
CGCAGTCGTATTGAAAAATTTCTGCGGCTTACACAAGTCCAGTCAGAAGCAAATTCGAGTAATCTGCCTTGTGCCCCAGGACTAGGCTTCCGACCTGAAATGAAAGGATTCTCTTTTGAACAGTGCCTGGAATTGGACCTTAAGGAACTGATAACCAAGGTACTAAAAATACCTATGGAGGAACTGGATATAGAAGAGAGCCTTGCTGAATTTGGATTTGACTCCATAAGTCTGACTGAATACGCTAAGCATCTTACAGAGCTTTATAATATTGAAATTACTCCTGCGCTGTTTTATGAGCAGTCAACGATTCAAAAGCTTGTGGAGTACTATTTGACTGAGCATGGCGATGCTGTGAAGAAGTTCTATAAAGAAGGAACATTAAAAGAGAAAACCCCAATCGTAGTTGAAACTGTTGCAAAAGCTGAATCTGCAGTTGATGAAGTTATTAAGGCTGCTAAAGAGGATATTAGGGTTGAAAATACTACCGAAAGTCGTGAGACAGATGAGCCAATTGCCATAATAGGAATGAGCGGGCGGTTTCCTAAGGCCAGAAATATCAATGAAATGTGGGATATTCTTGAGAAAGGCATAGATGCGGTTGAAGAAATACCGCCTGAACGCTTTGATTGGAGAAAATACTTCGGCGATCCCATAAATGAGCCAGATAAAACCAATTGTAAATGGTGTGGCTGTGTACCTGGTGTTAGTGAATTTGATCCGGCGTTTTTTGATATTTCTCCAAGGGAAGCTGTGAGTATGGACCCTAGACAGAGACTTTTACTTCAGGAGGCATGGAAGGCATTAGAAGATGCCGGGTATGGCGAAAAGCATATTAAGAACAGTAAAATAGGGATGTTTGTAGGTGTAGAACAGGGAGACTACCAGTATCTTATAAAAGACACCAGTATAACCTCAAATAACAATGCCGTTCTTGCAGCACGGTTAGCATATTTCCTTGACCTTAAAGGGCCTGTGCTGGCAATAGATACCGCATGTTCCTCAGGACTTGTGGCTGTGCATCAGGCTTGCATGAGCCTGCGGAACCATGAGTGTGATACTGCTGTAGCTGCAGGGGCCACTTTACTGCTTTCTCCACGAACTCTGGTCGGCATGGGACAGGCGGGAATGCTTTCAAATGACGGAAAATGCTATACATTTGACAGGCGTGCCAATGGTATTGTTCCTGGTGAAGCGGTTGCAGCAGTTGTACTAAAGCCGTTGTCCAAGGCTGTGGAAGATGGAGATCCGGTTTATGCCGTTATAAAAGGAAGTGGAATAAACTTTGATGGTAAGACCAATGGGATTACTGCTCCCAACGGAATAGCCCAAACCGAGCTGATAAAATCGGTATACGACCGGTACCATGTGAATCCAGAGGATATTGAGTATATCGTAACCCATGGCACCGGGACCAAATTGGGAGACCCTGTAGAAATCAATGCACTTAATAATGCTTTTAAAGCCTACACTAATAAGCAGGGATACTGTGCTGTTACATCCAACAAAACTAATTTCGGACATGCACTAGGAACCTCAGGGTTAATCAGCTTGATAAGCTTGGTTCAGGCTTTTAATCATGAGACAATTCCTGCAAATATCCATTTTGAGCAGCAAAATGAATATATTAACTGGATGGAAAGTCCTTTCTACGTAAATAAAAAGAGCAAACCTTGGCCTCATATTCCAGGAAAAATCCGTACTGGTGCTGTAAGTGCTTTTGGAATGAGCGGAACTAACGCACATGTTGTTTTGCAGAGCGGCTATGAAAATAGTAACCAAAAAGAAGTTGAAACCTTACCATACTATTTGCTGGTGCTTTCAGCTAAAACCAAGGAGGCACTGAGTGATAAAGTTGAAGATATGGTTCGCGTTCTTGAAAACGGTATTTTCAAGGAAAAGGATTTACACAGTATCAGTTATACTTTGCTTCAAGGACGTCATCATTTCAGTCACCGTTGTGCTGTTGTCGTAAAGAACATAAACGATGCCATAGATGCACTTAAGAAAGTGGCTAAAGGAGAAATGCCATCAAACTTTATTAAAGGTACCGCTGATAAAAAGTTTGCAAGTAAAAAAGCTTCAGAGCATCTTGAAAAGGACATTCCAAATACAATTCAAGAGATGGAAAAAGACATAAACATATATAAGAAAGCTCTTGAAACTGTGGCAGACCTTTATTGTCAGGGTTATTCCATTGACTGGGAAGCACTTTTTGGAAATAAAAGACTTAATAGGCTTCATCTACCTTCATATCCTTTTTCAAAGGAGATTTACTGGGCTCGTGAGATTACATACTCAACTGATAAGCAAGTAGATGAGAATTTGAAGCAGCTTCCGGTACGAGAAGTAAAAGACAGGATTGAAGATGGTGATGAAAAGCCTAAAAACATATCTTTGCGTCCTTTATTACAGAAAACAGACATACAAGAATACCCGGCGGGTATTAAAGAGCAATCTGTGAAATTAAGGCCCTTAGGTCTTACATTGGCAAAGCCTGAAATAAAGGATGATTCCGAACCGCAGGAAAGTACCAAAGGTTCAAGTCATACAGAAGCTTTAATAGTAACTCCGGTGGATTCATTATTAGATGAGCTTCGGGAAAGTCTTGCAAAAGCACTTTATTTAAAGCAGGAAGATGTAGGATTGGACAAGCAATTTATTGATATGGGAATGGATTCTATTATAGGTGTAGAATGGATAAGAGAAATAAATAGAAAATACGGTACCTCTTTGGGAGCTACCAGAGTCTATGACTATCCCACATTACGGGAATTCTCAGTGTTTATGGCTAAAGAGATGGAAAACAAAGGCATGAATTCTAAAGAAAAACAAAAAAATACATCTGCCCCGCAAAAAACAGAGGAAATATCATTACTGGATTCCGTAAAGGCATCCCGAAAAAAGCAACATGAAAAATATCAAACCCATGAAAATACTGATTTTGCCATTTCTGAAAGCTATGTACGGGAGTTGCAAGAAGAACTGAGAATTAGCTTTGCTGAAGCCTTGTATATAAAACCGGAGGAAGTGGAGCTTAACAAGCAGTTCAATGAAATGGGAATGGACTCAATCATAGGAGTGGAATGGATAAGAGCAATCAATAAAAAATACGGTACTTCATTTGGAGCTGCCAGAATTTATGATTACCCTACTATAAACGAATTTAGCAGTTTTATGGCTAAAGAATTGAAAAAAAACGGAGAAGATGAAAATCAAAAGGCTACTTCCTTAAATCCATACTTAAATCTTCGTGAAATGCTTGAGAAGGTTCAAAAGGGTACTTTGAATGCAGAACAGGGGGAGCAAATACTGAACAGTTTGAAGAATTGGGATGAATCCTCCAATGATGACAATGCTCTTTCGAGTTTTTACGAATAAACAATATTTAGTTTGAAAGCGTATAAGATGAGCAAAGATAAAATTCTTGCAATTGAAAAAATATAAATATGATTAAAAGGAGAAAGAATATGGTTCCTGTAGGTATAGAGGCAATGAACTTTTATGGAGGTACGGCGTATCTGGATGTTAACCAGCTGGCTGAGCATCGGCAGCTGGACACTACTAGGTTCAAAAATCTTCTTATGCTGGAAAAGACAGTGGCGCTTCCCTATGAGGACCCTGTCACATATGGTGTAAATGCTGCAAAAAAACTGGTGGATGCTCTCACTGAAAAAGAAAGAGACAGGATAGAATTATTAATCACTTGCACCGAGTCGGGAATAGATTTTGGAAAGTCGGTGAGTTCCTACATTCATCATTATTTGGGTCTTAACAGAAACTGCCGTATGTTTGAAATTAAGCAGGCTTGCTATTCTGGGACTGCTGGATTTTCGATGGCTGTAAACTTTATTTTGTCGCAGGCTTCTCCTGGAGCAAAGGCCCTGGTAATTGCAACTGATATATCACGTTTTTTGGTGGTTGAGGCGGGAGATGTATTGAGCGAAGATTGGTCCTTTGCAGAGCCCAGCGGTGGAGCAGGAGCTGTAGCTCTTCTGGTAAGTGAAAAGCCATATATTTTTCAGGTTGATGAAGGCGCAAATGGATATTATGGATATGAAGTCATGGATACCTGCCGTCCTCTTCCAGACAGTGAGGCTGGAGACGTAGACTTGTCACTGTCGTCATACCTAGATTGCTGCGAAAATGCTTTTTTGGAATACAAAAAGCGGGTCAGCAATGTGGATTACAAAGATACTTTCCAGTATCTGGCATTCCATACTCCCTTTGGAGGTATGGTAAAGGGAGCTCATAGGACTATGATGAGAAAAATGACAAAGGCAAGACCTAATGAGATTGAAGAGGATTTCAACCAACGTGTAATGCCGGGTATCCGCTACTGTCAACGGGTCGGAAATATTATGGGTGCTACCGTGTTTTTATCACTTGCTGGTGTAATAGAACATGGGCAGTTTGACACACCCAAACGTATAGGGTGTTTTTCATACGGCTCAGGCTGCTGCTCCGAGTTTTACAGCGGAGTTACTACCGCCCAGGGACAGAATATGCTAAAAACTATGGATATTGAACGCAGACTGAATGAGCGCTATCAACTATCTATGCGGGAATATGAAGATTTGTTAAGAGGTAGTGGGGCGGTGAAATTCGGAACACGGAACGTTAAACTTGATTACGGATTGATACCGGGAGCGTTTGAAGCATGTCGCGGGAAAGAACTTTTGGTTTTGGATGAAATCAGAGAGTTTCACCGTAAATACAAGTGGCTGACATGAGATGCCATACTATAAAAGTTGAACTTCAAGTATTACATACAATTCGGAGGTAAAAAATGGCGCAATGTGTAGTTGACATGCAGGAAATTGAACCCGGCATCATACTGTTGACAATGCAGGACAGATTGAATAAGAACACTTTTTCGGAAGAATTAATGTTTGGTTTAGTCCAAGCATTTGAAAAAATCAGAGAAAATTTGACCTGCAAAGTGGTAATCTTGACGGGATATGATAGCTATTTTGCCTCAGGAGGAACCCAGGACAGTCTGATAGGCATATATGAAGGTAAATTGAAGTTTACAGACGGGAATATTTACAGTCTTGCATTGGACTGCAGGGTTCCGGTGATTTCTGCAATGCAGGGTCACGGTATTGGAGGAGGTTTTGTTATGGGGATATATTCAGATTTCATAATTCTGAGCAGGGAAAGTGTTTATACTGCTAACTTTATGAAATATGGATTTACACCTGGAATGGGTGCCACATATATATTGCAAAAGAAATTAGGGTTTTCTTTGGCAGAAGAGTTGCTTCTGAATGGAGGAACTTACCGTGGGGCAGAACTGGAAAAACGTGGCGTGCCTTTTGCGGTTTTACCCCGGGAAGAAGTATTGGAGTATGCAATTCAACTAGCCCGGGAAGTAGCTGAAAAGCCAAGGGTTTCATTGATAACTCTAAAAGACCATCTGGTGGCACAAATAAGGGAAGAGCTTCCTACTATCATAAAGCAAGAGCTTGAAATGCATGAGAAAACATTTCACCAACCAGAGGTTAAAGATAGAATCATGACTTTGTTCGGTAAGTAGAAAGTTTAACAAGCATGAATGCTATCTAAGTTAATTTTTCAAAAAGTTTGGTGATATAGCAGGCTTTCTGAAGAACTAAATTTAGAATTATATATTAAACTAATAAATGGTTTAAAAGAGGAGATATCTATGAATTCACAAGATATTTTACTAGCTTTACAAAACGGGAAGATAAGCATTGATGAGGCCGAAAGGATACTTGCCGGAAAAATAAAAGGGGCTACTTCCGTCAACGAGGAAGAAAACTTGGAAGATAAAGAGAAATTGGAACTTGATTTTTCTGAAGAGTTAAATCCTAAAAGATTAGGAAGCCCAGTTTTTCAGGAAAGATATAACTGTAAATGGAGTTATTATGCAGGCTCAATGTATCGCGGCATATCTTCTGAAGAACTTGTAATAACCATGGGAAAAGCTAACCTCTTAAGTTTTTTCGGGAGCGCAGGGTTTGGGCCCGAAGAACTGGAAGAACATATAAAAAACATCCAATCAGCGCTGGGAGAAGGCAAACCTTACGGTATGTGCCTGATTTCAAACCTTGATAACTCTAAAAAAGAAATAGAACAGGTTGAATTATTTGTCAGGTACAATATACCTGTTATAGAAGCGGCCGCCTACTCAGCAGTTACTGCACCGCTGGTATATTGCAGGATTAAGGGTATATACCGTAAGGGAGAGCGTATTATTCTGCCGCGTAGAATTATTGGGAAATGCTCCAATCTTAAAATTGCACAACTGTTTTTATCTCCTCCTCCTGAGGAAATTGTAAAGGATCTTTTGAAAGCAGGACTGATTGATAATGAGGAGGCGGAATTGTCAAAGTTTATCCCTTTGGCAGATGACCTTGCCATTGAGGCCGATTCAGGAGGACATACAACCCAGGGAGTATCATTTTCCCTGATTCCTGCAGTTGTTTCTTTAAAAGATATTATGAAAAGAAAATATAAATACCAGGAAGAAATATTGGTAGGCTGCGGCGGAGGAATCGGTACTCCCGATGCTGCTGCTTCAGCATTTACTCTGGGAGCAGATTTCATATTTACCGGTTCCATAAACCAGTGTACTGCTGAAAGTGGTGCCCATTCTGTTGTAAAAGATATTTTAAATACTGTTTCCATTCATGATACTGCTATTACTGCTGCTGGAGATATGTTTGAAATAGGTGCAAAAGTGCAGGTGGTTAAGAAGGGGACACAGTATGCAGTACGGGCAAATAAGCTTTATCAGCTTTTCAGACAATATAATTCTTTTGAAGAAATTCCCGAGCAAATCAGACTGGATATAGAAAGGAACTATTTCAAAAAAACCTTTTCACAAGTCTTGGATCTGGTTTATGAATATAAAAGTAAAAAGAATCCTGAGCAGCTAAAAGAAGCTGAAGAGAATCCAAGGTTCAAAATGGCACTTATTTTTAAGTGGTACTTTTCGCACTGTAGCCGTAGCACTCTTAATGGCGATCTTACGGAAAAAGATAATTTTGTTATTTACTGTGGGCCGGCACAGGGAGCTTTTAACCAGTGGGTTAAGGGGACAAGGTATGAGCATTGGAAGAACAGGCATGTAGATGAGATAGCCGGATTGCTAATGCATAATGCTTGTAAAAAGCTGTGGGATAAGAACTCACTGGTGATGCATGACGGTTTTCAGATAGAAAGTCATTCAATAAAAGATAATACCGATACAGCAATAGCTGTTATAGGAATGGCGGGACAATTCCCTAAATCAAGTAACTTAGAGCAGTTCTGGGAAAATATTAAAAATGGTGTTAACTGTATATCGGAGGTTCCTGAAACCCGATGGCAGATGGATAAATACTTTGACCCTGATCCCAAGGCACAGGGGAAAACTTATTCTAAATGGATGGGTGTATTGGAGGATGCTGACAAGTTTGATCCGCTGTTTTTCAATATATCTCCTGCTGAAGCTGAATTGATGGATCCTCAACAAAGACTGTTTCTGGAAAATTGCTGGAGTTGCATAGAAGATGCGGGTATTACCCCTTCTTCTCTATCCGGCACAAGGTGCGGAGTTTTTGTGGGCTGTGCATCTGGTGAATATCAGGAATTGGCAGATGAATATGGGCTAAATGCTCAGGGCTTGATGGGAAGAGCCATGTCAATTTTAAGTGCACGTATTTCTTACCTGCTAAACCTTAAAGGTCCAAGTATGGCTATTGAGACTGCTTGCTCCTCTTCACTGGTGGCTATAGCCGAGGCCTGCACTAATTTAGCCCTTGGGAACAATGACCTTGCCCTAGCAGGCGGAGTATGTGTACTCGCAGGGCCAAAGTTACATATTATGTGCAGCAAATCAGGAATGTTATCCAAAGACGGACAATGTTATACCTTTGACAACAGAGCTAACGGTTTTGTTCCGGGAGAAGGAGTTGGTGTTGTACTCCTTAAGAGACTTAAGGATGCGGTCAGGGACGGTGACCATATTTACGGGGTAATCCGTGGCTGGGGGCTAAACCAGGACGGCAAGACCAATGGTATAACAGCTCCAAGTGTGATTTCTCAAATTCAGTTGGAGAAAGATGTATACACAAGATTCGGAATAAATCCTGAAAATATTACTCTGATAGAGGCTCACGGGACAGGGACAAAGCTTGGTGATCCTATTGAGGTTGAGGCTCTTACCGAATCTTTCAGGTCCTTTACCCAAAAAAAGAATTACTGTGCTCTGGGATCTGTAAAAAGCAACATAGGACACCTGATGACAGGTGCCGGCGTAGCCGGCTTCATTAAAGTTATGCTTGCATTAAAAAATCGTATGCTGCCGCCAAGTATCAATTTTGAATCAGTAAATGAACATATTTCTCTGGAAGACAGCCCATTTTATGTGAATAACAAGCTTAAGCCCTGGGAAGTACCAGATGGAATACCAAGAAGAGCTTGCATAAGTTCCTTTGGATTCAGCGGAACCAATGCACATATCGTTGTAGAAGAATATACATCTGCTGAGACGACATTGGATGTGCCTGTACAGGTCAGCAGAGACAAAACGTTATTGTTTGTTTTGTCGGCAAAATCAAAAGAGCAGTTAAAAAAATATGCCGCAGTAATAAAAGACTTTGTAGAGCTTAAGGAAAGCCTGAATCTAGAGAATTTAGCATATACCTTGCAGATAGGCAGGGAGAATATGGATTACAGGCTGGCATTCCCATTTGATTCGAGGGATGATTTGATAAATGGTCTGGATGCTTTTGTTAAGGGTGTCTTAACGGAAAACATTCATACTGCTAATGTTATAAGGAATAAAGATGGAAAAGCGGAAATTGGAGAAGTTGGCGAAGATTTTACTGAAGTATGCGTTTTAAAAAATGATTTTTCTATACTTGCACAGATGTGGGTTAAAGGTGCGAACATTGGCTGGGAAAAATTGTATGGTAAAATAAAACCTCGACGAATAAGCCTGCCTACTTATCCGTTTTCGAAGGAGCGCTACTGGATACCAGAAAAAGAGATATATTCTGGTTATAGAAAAGCTGCTGAGAGTGGGAAAGTGCTTATTCATCCGCTACTGCACGAAAATACCTCCAGTCTATTGGAGCAAAGGTATACCTCAGTCTTTACAGGAGAAGAAATCTTTTTGAAGCATCATGTTGTAAATGGACAAAAAGTACTGCCAGGAGCTGCATGCCTTGAAATGGCAAGGGCTGCCGTAGAATTGGCTGCAAGTGATTTGAAAGAAGGATTAGATGGGCTGAGACTCAAAAACATAATCTGGGCAAAACCCATAACTGTAAAAGCAGAGCCGCTGAAATTAAATATTGCGCTATATCCCGTTAATGAAAGTAATATAGATTATGTAATATATGGAGATTCTCAAAAGATAGGTGAAACAACCTACTTTCAAGGAAGTGCCGCATTTATCAAGGTTTCGGAACCTGAAACAGTGGACATTGAAGCGGTGAGGCTTCAGTGTAGCCAGAACATTCTTTCAAAGGAATACTGTTATGAGGCTTTCAGGAGCGCAGGCCTTGAATACGGTGAAGGGCATAGAGGAATTGAGAAGATATATGTGGGGAAGGACCAGGTTTTGGCAAAACTTTCTCTCGAGTCTTCCTCTTTGGATGATTTAGACGGCTATATCCTGCATCCAGGAATGTTGGATTCTGCATTACAAGCTTCAGTGGGTTTGATGCCGCAACTTGAAAGTACTTTTCTGCCATTTGCACTAGATGAACTTGAAATAAGAGGCAGATGTACTCCGGATATGTGGGCTTTTGTACGTTACAGCAAGGGGAGCAGTACAACCGATAAGGTCAAGAAACTTGACATAGACCTTTTAAACCAAAACGGAACAATATGTGCACTAATTAGAGGGTTTACTTCACGCATACTGGAGAAGGAAGAAAAATTAAATAAGACAGTCGAAAATACAGGGACATTGTTGTTTAAACAAGTATGGAAGAAAGAGCCTGCAGACAAAAACCTCCAGCCCATGGAATACGTGAGGCACCTGGTGGTGTTCTGTGATGTGGACCAGACCATATACGAAGATGTGAAAAAAGATATGGATGGAGCAGAATTATTAAATCTTTCGCCTATAGGAAACGCTGCATCGGAGATGTTCCGCGGATATACAGAGCAGTTGTTTGAGGAAATAAGTAAAATATTGGGAGAAAAGATATTTGGAAAGGTATTGGTACAGATTGTAATACCTTTAGGTGAAGAAGAACAGCTTTTCACAGGACTCTGTGGCTTACTTAAAACAGCAGAACTGGAAAATCCTAATCTAATAGGTCAATTAGTTGAAATAAACCTAAGGGAGCAAAGAGAGAATATAATAGAAATTTTGAATGAGAACAGCAGAAATCTATACAACAGACAGGTACGCTATTTAAACGGAGAACGTATGGTGACAGAATGGGAAGAGATAAATGCTTCACCGGAGGATAAATCTATCCCATGGAAAGATGGTGGTAGATATCTTATAACAGGCGGTACCGGGGGATTGGGTCTTATTTTTGCGGAAGAGATAGCACATAAAGTTAAAAATTCCACGCTCATTCTTACCGGACGGTCAGTGCTTAGTGAAGATAAAGAATCCCGTTTAAAAGCTTTGGAAACATCGGGTGCTAGGATTGAATACAGAACAGTGGATGTCACAGACCGGGAGGCCGTAAAAGGTCTTATTAGAGAAATAAATGAGAAGTTTGGCGGTCTTGATGGAATCATACATAGTGCTGGTGTCCTACGTGACGGTTTCATACTCAAAAAGAGCAGGGAACAGTTTCAGGAGGTATTAGCTCCAAAGGTTGACGGGCTAGTGAATCTTGATGAGGAAAGCAAGGATTTAACTTTGGACTTTTTCGTGGTGTTTTCTTCATTGGCAGGAGTATTTGGCAATATTGGCCAGGCAGATTATGCCACAGCCAATGCTTTTATGGACGCATATGCAGAATATCGGAATAAGCTGGTTATTGCCGGAAGACGAAAGGGAAAAACCTTGTCAATTAACTGGCCTCTTTGGCAGGAAGGCGGTATGAAAGTCAATGAAGAAACCCTGAATAACATGAGACAGAGTTCTGGCATGATTGCGATGGATACAGAAATAGGTATTAATGCCTTTTACCGGTGCATGGCTAACGGTGAAGTCCAGATTATGGTGTCCAACGGGGAACTCAAAAAGCTACGTCAGCAGTTGTCAAGCTCAAGACCCATAACACCTATTGTAGAGGCTAACCCAGCTGCTGATGATATACCTGTGGAGAAAGTGGTCAGCTATTTAAAGAAGCTTCTTTCAACTGTTATTAAGTTGCCGGCAGACAGAATGGAAGCAAATGCGCCTTTTGAGAAATACGGAATTGATTCAATAATGGTTATGGAGTTGACTAATGAACTGGAAAAAACCTTTGGCTCACTACCAAAAACTCTGTTTTTTGAATATCAAAGCATTGGGGAGCTAGCGGGATATTTCCAGAAGGCTCATAAAAATCGTCTTGTAGAATTGTTAGGAGCAGATAATAATGAAGGGGCTTATAAGAGATCTGAAAATTCGAAAAGCCATGAAATAGATGAAACGCAGACGGATATTCCTTCAACAGGTCATAAAAGAAGGCGTTTTGTAATTTCACAGGATGAACACCGGGATGAAAAAACATCAAAAGCACTGGATGTAGCAATTATAGGTATTTCGGGTCGTTACCCAGGGGCAGAAAATCTTATGGAATTCTGGAAAAATCTGAGGGATGGAAAGGACAGTATCACAGAAATTCCAAAAGAACGTTGGAACCACAGCTTATATTTTGATGAAGACAAAAACAGAAAAGGAAAAACCTATTCAAAATGGGGCGGCTTTATAAACGGTTTTGACCGCTTTGATCCCTTGTTCTTTAATATTTCACCACGGGAAGCGGAAATGATGGATCCTCAGGAGCGTTTATTCCTTGAATGTGTCTATGAAACAATTGAGGATGCAGGATATACACGTGAAACTCTTGGGGCATACAACGGATCAGGTATGAAAGGGAATGTAGGAGTGTTTGCAGGGGTTATGTACCAGGAGTACCAGTTGTACGGAGTACAGGAAACCATGCAGGGCAGAGCTGTTGCTTTTCCGGGGAATCCTTCCTCCATTGCCAACAGGGTATCGTACTTCTTTAATTTTCACGGACCAAGCATGGCAGTAGACACCATGTGTTCATCTTCTCTAACGGCAATCCAACTGGCATGTCAGAGTATTATAACAGGAGGATGTGAACTTGCCATAGCTGGTGGAGTCAATTTATCAATTCATCCCAATAAATATCTGTTGTTGGGACAGGGAAAGTTTGCATCCAGTAAAGGTCACTGTGAAAGCTTCGGACAGGGGGCGGATGGCTATGTACCAGGGGAAGGCGTTGGTGCAGTGCTTCTTAAACCCCTTTCAAAAGCAGTTGAAGACGGAGATCATATTTATGGGGTTATAAAGGGAATAGCACTAAATCACGGAGGAAAAACCAATGGCTATACCGTTCCCAACCCTAACGCGCAGTCCAATGTAATCGAGAGGGCCTTTAAGGAAGCGGGAATTCATCCCAGGAGTATAAGCTATATAGAAGCTCATGGTACAGGTACTTCACTTGGAGACCCCATTGAAATTGCAGGTCTTAACAAAGCCTTCAGTGGGTTTACCGAAGACAAAAAGTTCTGCGCCATAGGGTCTGCCAAGTCCAATATAGGGCACTGTGAAAGTGCTGCAGGTATTGCAGGACTCACTAAGGTGCTTTTGCAGATGAAATACGGTGAATTGGTACCTTCGCTACATTCAAGAGTTTTAAACCCCAATATAGACTTTGAAAATACTCCTTTTACCGTTCAGCAGGAGCTTTCGGAGTGGAAAAGACCTTTGCTAAAAATTGACGGGGAGATAAAAGAGTACCCAAGAATTGCAGGAATCTCTTCCTTTGGTGCGGGAGGCTCAAATGCGCATATAATCATTGAAGAATATATACCAAAAGATTCTTCAAAAATTCAAATTAAATATGATACCCAAAATCCAGCAGTAGTAGTATTGTCTGCAAAGAGTGAAGGACAGCTTAAGAAATTAGCTGGAATGCTGTTGGATAGGATTGAGAGTGGGCAGTTAAGCGATACTGATTTTCCATCATTGGCTTATACACTTCAAACTGGACGTGAGGCCATGGAAGAACGGTTGGCTTTTACTGCGAGTACAATATCGGAGTTTGAAGAAAAGCTTAAAGATTTTAAAGAAGACCGCAGCGGTAGAGAAGGACTCTACAGGGGCAGAGTTAAGGAGCACAAGGGAATAATTGAGACATTAACTGCTGACATTGATATTGAGAAAGCTATTGACAGTTGGATTTCCAAAAGAATGTATGAGAAACTGTTGACATTATGGGTTAACGGATTAAATATTGATTGGAATAAAATTTATAAAAATCAAAGACCAATTAGGATAAGCTTACCCACATATCCATTTGAAAGGGAACGTTATTGGGTACCTGCAATCAATTACGAAACTAGTACTGAAGTAGTGCAGGCGGCAGTAATAAACCCACTTGTGCATCAAAACACCTCAAACATATATGGGCTGCAGTTTAGTTCTACTTTTACAGGTAAAGAATCTTTCCTTGCAGATCATATTATTAACGGAAAACGGTTGCTTCCGGGAGTTGCGTATCTTGAGATGGCTAGGGCAGCAGCAGTACAGGCTTGGGATTTGACGAAAGATGGTAATAAAGCCATTCGAATTGAAAATGTGAATTGGTTACGCCCTGTTATTGTAGGAGACCAGCCGTTAAGGGTAGATATCGGTTTATATCCCGAAGACAGTGGACAGATTGTATATGAAGTTTACAGCGGTGATTCCGGTGAGGACAGAGAGCAGGTAATTCATAGTCAGGGAATAGTAACATACGAAGAAACTGTAAATACCGTAATGATAGATTTAAAAGACCTAGAGGCTCAATGCAACCGGGACATACTGACAGGTGAACAGTGCTATCAGATTTTTAAAGATGCAGGATTTCATTACGGAGTAAGTCATAGGGGAATTGAGAAGGTATATGTGGGCGATGAAAAGGTCTTAGTCAAACTTTACCTATCCCCTGAAGTATTTAATGCCAATGATGGGTTTGTACTTCATCCGGGACTGGTAGATTCCGCATTGCAAGGAACTCTCGGGTTGTTTATAGGTTCAGACAACAAGCCCGGCTTACCCATTGCCGTTGGCTCCATCGAAATTTTCAACAGATGTTCTCCTTCTATGTGGGCGTTTATCAGGTACAGTGAAGGAAGCAAGGCTGGTGACAATGCACCTGAACTGGATATTGACTTGTTAGGAGAGTCCGGAGAGATTTGTATACGTATAGAAAGGCTGGCATTAAAGGTGCCTGAAGAACAGAGGAACCTTATAAATTCAAGTTCAAAGGAACTTGAGTTAAACCAGACCGAAAATGAGGACGAATTTTATCTCAGCATTTTTGAAAAGATTGCAAAGGGGGAAATGACTGAAGAGCAGTTGGAAGAGCAACTGAGAGTATCTTAAAAGTGGAGGTTAATATGCGTAATCAAATAAGTATTTTATATGAACGGATTAAAAATGGGAATATCGAAAGCAAGGAGGCTTTGGAGGAATTCAAACTCATTGCAGCTCAGCGAAAAAGAGAAATAAGACTATCAACCGGATTAGGTCAAGAGAAGGAAGGCATTGATGAATCTGTGGCAGTGAAGGAAACAGGTATTCTAAAAGATAAGATTCAGGCTGCTTTGCTGGAAGTTGCGTCAAAAATACTTAAAGTAAATCCACAAGACATAGATACATATGTTGAGCTATCCGAATATGGCTTTGACATGGTCACACTCTCTGAATTTACCAGTGAACTAAACAAGAATTTCAATCTGGAATTAAGTCAAACAGTTTTTTTCCAAAACCAAACCATTGAGAGTCTTGCTAATTTTCTTTCGAAGGAATTCAGTGATACTTTTATAAAGCAGCTAGGGATTGAAACATCGGAATTCTTAAATACCGTAGAGGAAGTTACAGTTGTGGAGCCTGTTCGGGACAAATTAAATACGGAAAATGTTTCAGAGTACTTTAAGAACTTACTTTCTACTGCTATAAAGCTTCCTGCGGAGCGAATTGAAATTGATGCACCAATGGAAAAGTACGGGATAGACTCAGTAATGGTTATGGAGCTTACAAATGAGCTGGAAAAGAAATTCGGTTCACTGCCTAAAACCTTATTTTATGAATACCAGAATATCCGGGAGCTAAGTGGATATTTTCTTGAATTATATCCGGAAAAGATGGCGGAACTCCTTGAAATTGACAAGAAGAACATTTCTGAAATAGAAAGTGAGGCGCCTTTGACTGAAAAGGCAAAGCCTGCCTTTAACAGACACAGACGTCACAAATTTTCATTTATAAGCAGCAGACATGACACAAAAAGATTGCCTGAAGTATTGGATATTGCCATCATTGGTGTTTCGGGAAGATATCCGGGTGCAGAAAATATTAAGGAGTTTTGGAGCAATCTTCAGAACGGTAGGGACTGTATCACAGAAATCCCGAAGGAACGCTGGGATTACAGTTTATACTTTGACGAAGACAAAAGCAAGCCTGGTAAGACGTATAGTAAATGGGGAGGCTTCATTAATGATGTAGATAAATTTGATCCGCTGTTTTTCAACATTTCACCACGGGATGCTGAATTTATGGATCCCCAGGAACGCTTGTTCCTTGAATGTGTGTATGAGGCTCTGGAGGATGCTGGATATACCCGTCAGGCTCTTGCAAAGCATAATGAAAACGGAATGGGAGGAAATGTAGGTGTTTTTGCAGGGGTCATGTACGAGGAGTACCAGCTTTACGGGGTTCAGGAAACCATGCAGGGTAGACCTATGGCTATTCCAGGCAATCCTTCCTCGATTGCCAACCGTGTATCATATTTCTTTAATTTCCACGGGCCAAGTATGTCAGTGGATACAATGTGCTCCTCTTCTCTGACAGCCATACATCTGGCTTGTCACAGTTTGTTGAGGAGCGAGTGCGAGCTTGCTGTAGCCGGCGGAGTGAACCTATCCATTCACCCTAACAAATATCTGGGGCTGGGACAGGGAAAATTTGTTTCCAGCAAAGGAAGGTGTGAAAGCTTCGGAAAGGGAGGCGATGGATATGTTCCCGGAGAAGGCGTCGGGGCATTGATACTGAAACCCTTATCCAAAGCAATAGCCGATAGGGATCAGATTTATGGGGTTATCAAAGGAGTGGCTGTAAACCATGACGGTAAAACCAACGGATTTACTGTTCCCAATCCCAATGCACAGGCTAATGTTATTGGAAATGTGTTTAAGCGGACCGGAATTGATCCGAGATCTATAAGCTATATTGAAGCTCATGGTACGGGGACATCATTGGGGGATCCCATTGAAATTGCCGGACTGACTAAGGCTTTCGGGGAATACACTAAAGACAGAAAGTTCTGTGCCATTGGCTCTGCAAAATCCAACATAGGACACTGTGAGAGCGCAGCAGGTGTTGCCGGAGTGACAAAGGTCTTACTGCAGATGAAATACAAGCAATTAGTACCGTCACTGCATTCCAGAATACTAAATCCAAATATCGACTTTGAAAATACGCCGTTTGTAGTCCAACAAGAGCTTACAAAATGGAAAAGACCGGTTATCAACGGAAGGGAAGTTCCAAGACGTGCCGGCATAAGCAGCTTTGGAGCAGGTGGTTCAAACGCACACATAATAATTGAAGAGTACATTTCGGAAAGTATGGAAAGCAGCTTTTCACAGACAACATTCTCTTATCCGGCAATTGTAGTTCTGTCTGCAAAAAACAGTATAAGGCTCAAAGAAGTGATAGAACGGTTTCTGAAAGAAGTTGAAGATGGTCAGCTTACTGAAGATGAGCTTTTTAATGCGGCTTATACCCTTCAAGTTGGACGTGAACCTATGGAAGAACGCTTGGCTCTAACTGCAAATTCTATCAATGAGCTAGTGAAAAAACTAAAGGATTTTCTTGAAGGTAAAGAAATTATAAACGAGCTGTATAACGACAATATAAAAAGCTCAAAAGAAGAATTGACTGGTTTGACTACAGAAAAAGAAATACAGGAAACAATTAGAAAACATATTAAAGCTAAAGATTATGGAAAGATTTGCGAGCTTTGGGTAAAAGGTATTGAATTTGACTGGGATATGCTTTATGAAATTGGTAAAATGCCTAGACGAATCAGTCTCCCGACTTATCCTTTTGCCAAGGATAGGTACTGGATACCGTCTTCCAATGAGGACTCAGGATATGCGTTTGAAGGTAAAACCTCAAAGCTGCATCCTTTAATTGATAGAAACATTTCCAATTTTACCGAGCAAAAATTCTGCGTAAGGCTGACAGGGGATGAATTTTTCCTAAGTGATCATAGAGTGAGTGGGATAAAAACCCTACCTGGTGCTGCTTATATAGAAATGGCAAGGGCTGCCGGAGAGATGGCAGCAGAACAGAAGGTACGGAAACTAAAAAACGTTTTTTGGACAAGTCCAATAACAATTGAGAATTCTCCAATGAATATTGAAATCAGCCTTTACCCTGGTGATAACACAGCTGAATTTGTGGTATCAAGCACAGGACAAGAACAGCAGAACTCAAGAATAATACACGGCCAGGGTAAGATTGTATTTGAAGGGCTTCTGGAAGAAAAGGTGAAGGAACAGAGAATTGATATCGAAGAGTTAAAAAGAAGTTCAAAAAAATTCTTTTCATTTGAAGAATGCTATACAAGCTTTGAAAATAATGGACTTGAATATGGTCAGGGTTTTAGGACAATTCAAAAGATTTTCATTGGAAAGACGAGTGTTCTGGCCCATTTGCAATTACCGACAACACTAAAAAACAGTTTCGATGAATTCGGATTGCATCCTAGTATACTGGACGGTGCATTCCAATCCTTAATAGGATTTGCAGGTATGGACGGCAGTGCGGATGGCTCAGGAGCAGGTCTTATGCTTCCTTTTTCAGTAGGAGAAGTTGAGCTAATTAATCCTTTGACTGAAAGCTGCTATGCTTTTGTAGACACATCAGAAAACTTTCAAACAGGGTCATCAAGAAAATATAAAATACTGCTGCTGGATGAAAGTGGTTTGCCGCTAGTTAGGATAAGTGACTTTATAGTCCGTAAACTTAAGCAAACTCATGAAAAAAACGCTTTAGCAAAGACTAAGAACACCCTTTTATATTTAAGACCTATTTGGAAAGAGTGGCCTTTGGATGTATCAGAGAAACCTATTTTAGCTAATAAAGTGCTGATACTTGACACTCAGAAGGATTTTTATAAGGGATATATTGAGTATCTTGAAAAGAGCAACGTTTCAGACTACCAGGTAAATCTGGCAATGCCGGGAAACAGTTTCTCCTATAAGGAAGATTACTTATACACCATTAATCCTCAAAACGAAGAGGATTTCAGTAAACTGGTCAAAACCATGTCGGAAAATAATCAAATTCCGGACTTGATTATCCATTTATGGTCAAAAGAAAGTTTTGATTGGGACGAAAAGAATATAGTGTCAGGGTTGTCTACAGGAGTATACTCCTTGTTTTACCTGAGCAAAGCCTTTATGCGTCATAAAATCAACAGTAAGATTCAGCTTTTCCATATTTATAAAGGTGCTTCTGGAGAATCTCAGCCCCAGTATTCGGCAATTGGTGCTTTTGCAAAGGCCATCCGTCAGGAGAATTTAAGGCTGCTGTTTAAAGCAATTGAAATTCAAAAGGAAAATGTTGCGCAGCAGATTGAAACTAAAGAAATATTGGATATTGTAACTGGCGAGCTTGACAAAGATTCAAATCAAAAGGATACAGAAGTCAGGTATAAAGACGGAAAGCGTTTTCTGAAAGCTTTGGTTGAAATGAATCTGATGAGTGAAGACAGGAAAGAAGAGGAATGCAGTTTATTGAAGAAAGACGGTATCTATCTGATTACAGGAGGTATGGGTGGACTTGGACTGATTTTTGCTGAATACATGGTAAAACAGGAGAAAGTGACCGTCATACTTACAGGGCGTTCCGAATTAAGAGCTGAAAAACAAATAGAGTTGGATAATTTAAAGAAATGGGGCTCCAAGATTATATATCTGCCTGCGGATATTTCAAAAAGAGATGAAGTGGAACAGCTGGCACAGAAAATTAGTTCTGAGTATGGAGCTATTAACGGTATTGTTCATAGTGCGGGAGTAATTAAGGATGCATTAGTTCCGAGAAAAACAAGGGAGAACTTTGATGAAGTCCTTGCTCCTAAAATATTCGGTACTGTCTGGTTGGATAAAGTATTTCAAGACCAGCCTCTGGATTTTTTCGTGTTATTCTCTTCTGTTTCAGGAGTAATAGGAAATGCCGGGCAGAGTGATTACGCTTTTGGGAACAGCTTTATGGACAGCTTTGTTGAAATAAGGGAAGGGCTGCGTTCTAAAGGCAAACGTCGTGGGAAAACATTATCCATAAACTGGCCCCTTTGGAAAGATGGGGGGATGAAAGTGGATGAAAAGACAAGCCAAAGGATGGAGAATGCCTCTGGAGTTGCGCCTTTATCTGTTTCCTACGGCCTTAAAGCTTTTACTGATACTTTAAAATCGGATTTTTCCCAGGTAATTGTGCTTGAAGGAAATAGAAATAAAATAATCGAAAAACTAGGAATTACCGTTAGTACACCTTACACTCCAGCTAACCCTGAGGCAACTGTGACTATTGACAATAAAACCGGAGACGTTAACGATGGTTTAAGGACAAAGGTGGAAAAAGACCTTACTATGCTGATAGTAGAGCTTTTAAAAGTTAAAGAAAGTGATTTGGATATAGAAGTGGATTTGGGAGATTACGGCATTGATTCGATTGTAATGATGACAATGCTGAACCGTATTGAAGAAATGTATGGGATAACTGTGGAACCCAATGCTGTTAGCGAAAATTCATCTGTCAAAAGGTTGGCAGAATATATACTTCCTATGCTGGACTTCTCAGATAAAGCGCTGCATTCTGAAATAAATCATGAAGATACTGTGGCTGAACATGTTCAGGAAGAATTACAAACAGAACCATCTGGATATGGCTTCTTGCAGAAATCGTTGGGTGCAGCAAACAGATTTAGCCGAATAAGCTCACAGTACTCTTCTGATAATTGCAAAATAGCTGTTATCGGAATGGCTTGCCGCTTTCCAAAGTCTAATTCTATAGAAGAGTATTGGGACAATCTGAAAAACGGAAGGTGTATGATTACCGAGATACCCGAAGAAAGATGGAGAATTTCGGATTTCTACAGTCCCCATAAGGACGAAAATGGCAAAAGCTACTCTAAATGGGGAGGCTTTATCAGTGATGTTTATCTTTTTGATGCCGACTATTTTGGTATCAAATATGAGGATGCTATTGTGATGGATCCCCAGCATCGTATTTTGCTTGAATTAAGCGAAGAATTAATAGCACGGTCGGGATACCGTAGGGACGAAATAAGTAATACAAGGACGGGCGTGTTTATAGGAGGTGGAGAAAGCTCCTATATTAAGAATAACAAAGATTTAATACCGGAAAATGGGATGAAGCATCTTATTGTCAATATGATTCAGAACATGATGGCTGCCAGGATTTCCGATTTCTATAATTTGAAGGGTCCATCCCTTACTGTGGACACAGCATGCTCTTCTTCACTTGTAGCAATCCACAAGGCCTGCCAGAGTATTAATAGCGGGGAATGTGAAATGGCCATAGCAGGAGGAATAGAACTGCTCCTTGACCCTGACCTTCATATAGGTTTCAGTAAGGCGGAAGTACTGTCCCCAGACGGTGTATGCCGTGTATTTGACCAAAAGGCTAATGGCTTTGTATTGGGAGAAGGTGCGGGAATTGTTCTTCTAAAGCCTTATGAAAAGGCGGTGCAGGATGGGGACAACATTCGAGCTGTTATTTTGGGTTCGGCTGTCAACAATGACGGTCACACCATGGGACTGACGGTTCCAAGCCAGGAAGGACAAAAAGAGGTTATCAGCCAGGCACTTAAAAAGAGTGGTGTTACTCCTGAAAGTATTTCCTATTTGGAGGCTCATGGGACAGGGACCTTGCTAGGAGATCCTATTGAAATAAGGGCTGCAAGTCAGGTTTATCAAGACACAGCAGGAAAAACTCAATACTGCGCAGTTGGGTCTGTCAAGAGCAACATAGGACATCTGATACGTGCAGCCGGAGTTGCAAGTTTTATAAAAGTTGCGCTTGCCCTTGAAAATAAAATAATTCCGCCTACCTTAAACTGCTTGGAGCCTCACCCTCGTTTTAAATTTGAAAGCTCACCTTTTTATCCCGTTAGAGAAGTGAGACAATGGCGTACGCAGGGGAATATGAGGAGAGCTGCAATATCGTCCTTTGGCTTTGGCGGTACTAACTGCCATATGATTCTAGATGAGTTCCAGTGTAATGAGGTAGAAAACTATATGCTTGTAAGAACAGCGCTTCCATTAAATACGTTTCGCCGTAACTATTTCTGCATAGGTAAAGAAATTAAAAGTGAGATAAAAGAGTCCGAATTGCAGGAAGATGAAATTCTAAAGATTTTGGAAGGGTTGAAAAGTGGAGATGTCAGTCTTGAAGATGCAATGGCTTTAATAGGCAATTAAAGGAGAAGGAATATGGATGAGAATTTACTGAATATATTAAAAGATTTTAAAGACAGCGGTATGAGCAAATACGAAGCTCTAGAGCATATTAAAAATATAAAAGGGAAAGCTCAAAATTCACAGTTGGTGCTTACATTTAAGTACGATGAACCTTATTTAAGGGATCATACTGTATTCGGGCAACAGGTGCTACTTGGTGTAACTCATTTTAGTATGGCCATTGATGCACTGAGCAAGGTACAGGGAAAACCGGCTACCCGTATAAATAATCTTCTATTTATAAATCCAGTTATTGTATCAGATGGAGAAGCTGTGGAATTAACAGTAAATATAAGGGAGAATAACAAAAGGCTGTACTTTGCATGCAGCTGTAGGAAAACTCCAGGATTGGAGAATTTTGAAGCGGCGTCGGGAGAATACATCAGTGAGTCTGCTGGTTTTCCCGGAACGTTGGATTTGGAATCCATTAAGGAAAATAGTGAAAGGGTACTGACAGGCGAAGAGATTTATAAAAGTATGGGAAAATCACCCATTGTCCACGGACCGTCGCTGAAAACACTAAAAAAAGTATATATGAACGGATTGGAATCCCTTGGAGAACTTGAACTAACAGAAGAAATAATCAAAAACAGCTGTAGATATGAAGCCCATCCTGCTTTGTTGGACGGTGCCCTGGTAAGCATAATGCCAATACTGACAGATGAGGTTGAAGGGACTTTTCTGCCTTTGATGGTGAAGGATGTTTATATTTACGGGTCTCTTCCGCCTCAATGTGTGTCATACACAAGAATAGAAAAAATCAATTCTAATATTGTAGTTGCAAACATTGATATTTGTAGTTTAAAAGGAGAAATACTTCTTAATTTGAAGGGCTTTACCTTTAAGAAGGTAAGAAGTATGGAAGATTTCGGAGGGCAAGGTGCTAATAGTACAGTCCTTTCAAATATACATGAGATACAGCAAGAAGATGTCAATATAGATACTAGCGGAGATTTCACTGTTTATGAAAGTACAAATATAGGTAAGAAAATTGAAAGCTATATAACAGATAAAGTCAAATCTCTCTTAGATGTCGAAGATCATTGTATAGAAAATGATTTAAACTTTATGGATATGGGGATAGATTCTACAAGCCTGATATCCATGGCCAATGATATTGAAAAGGAGTTAGACCTTGAGCTATATCCTACATTATTTTTTGAATACCAGAATATTAACGAGCTTGTAGGATACTTTCTAAATGAACACGGCGACAGAGTAAGGTCCTACTTTAATGTAAAAACAGAGAAACCGGTAAAACTCACTGAGAGTAACAAAGGAGTAGAGGACTTAACTGCCAAGAAAAAGGCTGATATTGTAGGCCAAGTAAATAAAAAATCCGAGGAGTATAAAAGCCAGGAGGTCGCAGAAGTTAATGACAATGCTGATGATATTGCTGTTATAGGTATGGCAGGTATTTTTGCCGATTCGCCGGATGTAGAAAGTTTTTGGGAAAATCTCAGAAGCGGAAAGGATTTAATCAGAGAGATTCCTCTCGACCATTTTGATTGCCGGGACTGGTTTGACCCAAATCCCTTGGCAACTGACAAGATGTACTCAAAATGGGGGAGCTTTATTGAGGATGTAGGGAATTTTGACTCTGGGTTCTTTAATATTTCGCCTAGAGAGGCTGCTATGATGGACCCTCAGCTACGAAAACTTCTGCAGGTCATATATTCTACAGCCGAGGACGCGGGATATGCATCCAGGATTAGCGGTACAAAAACAGGAATGTATGTTGGCGTATGCTTTCACGACTATAATTCGGAGATATCAAGGCATATGATTACTGTCGATCCTCATTCCGGTACTGGGAATGCTGCTACAATGTTGGCAAACAGACCATCATTTTATTTTAATTTGTATGGACCTAGTTTGGCTGTGGATACGGCATGCTCTTCATCGCTGGTGGCTTTACACCTTGCTTGTAAGGCACTAAAGCAGAATGAATGTGAAATGGCTTTCGCCGCAGGTACCAACTTACTGCTCAGTCCTTCTCACTACAGGTATTTTTGCAGCATTGGTTTATTATCGCCTACAGGACGCTGCCATACCTTTGACAATAGGGCTGATGGTTATGTTCCCGGAGAAGCTGTTACTGCAGTGCTACTAAAACCTTTGAAAAAAGCATTGGAAGACAGAGATAATATTCATGCAATTATTAAGGGTTCTGCCATCAATCATGGGGGATATACCCCTTCAATTACTGCTCCTAGCGTAAAGCAGGAGGCTCAGGTTATTCAGGATGCCTGGAAGGATGCTGGTATAGACCCTAGAACGATAGGATATATTGAGGCACATGGTACAGGAACGAAACTGGGCGATCCTATTGAAATTAATGCGCTGCGCATGGTGTTTAAGGATTATCAGGATGTTAAGCCTTTCTGTGCTGTGGGTTCGGCAAAGGCACATATAGGACATACCGAAGGAGCCGCTGGAATTACCGGTGTTATTAAGGCTATTATGTCATTAAAAAAAGGAGAAATACCAGCAATGCCTTATTTTGAAAACCTAAATCCGTATATCAAGCTTGAAGACTCGCCCATATATATAAACCGTAAGCTTGAGGAGTGGAAGCCTCTTAACGGCCAACCAAGGAGAGCGGGAATCAGCTCATTCGGATTTGGAGGTTCGTACGCACATGTGGTGGTTGAAGAATTCAATAATGGACAATATTCTGAGATAACTGAAAATGCAATGCCCCAGATATTCGTCCTTTCTGCACGGAATAGGGAGAGATTGAGAAAGCATGCCGAAAACATAAAGACTTTTATTCAAAATAATAAACCCGACACTTCACTTCTGGCTGATATTGCATACACCCTTCAGATTGGGCGTGAGTCAATGGAGGAAAGGCTTGCCGTAATTGCTAGGGATAAAGATGAACTTGTTTCAGGGCTGACAAAGTTTCTTGAAGGAAATATGAACGGAGATAGGATATATTCAGGTAGTTCAAATAAAGTCAATTTAGAAGCCCAAATCCTAATCAACGACGACGATGCTGAAGAAATGATTGAAAAATGGTTTAAAAAGGGCAAGCTGGATAAATTGGCACAATTGTGGGTAAATGGTATGCAGTTAGATTGGGCCAGATTATCAGGAGGAAAAAGCAGAAGGATAGTATCTTTACCAACATACCCATTTGAAGGCAAACGTTACTGGTTTACAGACATTGAGAAAGATGGATTGCAAAAAGCTATTACATCCTCCAAAGGCTCAGAATTTAGTGAGAATGAGAAAGCTTTAATTGATATAATTCAAAAAAATACACCTGTTGAAGCAGACAGTATAGATATTGATTTTAAATGGGATCAATGGGAAATGGATTCAATTACCTCAATGAAAACTGTTTTTGAGATTTTGAAATTGTCAGGTTTGCAAGAACGGGAAGGTGAGGGAGACCTTTTGCTTGAATATGTTTCCCGAAACAATCCCAGTATAAAGGAATTGGCAGATTACATAAATAAAAGAGGTGCGAAAATAGGACAGGAATCCATTGAAAAGTCTCCAATCAGTGACTCAAATAAGGAAGAGTCCGAGCTTCAAGATGATACTGACGAGACAGATACTGGATTATGTGTATTACTTCAGAAAATTATTGCTGAAAATACCGGCCATAACATAGAAGATTTAAATCTTGATCAGCCCTTGGATGAATTGGGAACTGACTCTGTCATAAATGTGAAGATTGCAAGGGATATACTTAACGAGTTCAACTATTTAAATGAACTAACCGATGCTGGAAATGAACTTATAAGATATTTGGCTTCTGATTTTTCAACTATCGGTGGACTTATGGATTTTATAAAAGAACGGAGATTCAGCGTAGAAAAGGAAAAAACACATTTTAGTCTGCATGAAATTAATTTATGTCAAAAAAATAACAAGCAAAACATTGTAATTGAAGCCATACAAGCAGATGAGAATAATCATGAGGTTTTTAACTGTAAGCTAATTATTGACGAAACACATCCCTTCTTCTTTGACCATGAATTGGATCATGTATCGGGAATGCAACTACTGGAAGGAATGAGCCAGCTAACCAGAGCAGGTTTTCTATATAGTTCTGGAACTTCGCCGTTAACTCCCTTGTTTATTCCTGAAATTAATGTTTCATATCATGGTTACTGTGTGAAGGAAGAAGAATCCTGGGCTAAAGCTACTCTGATTAAATCAAATAATGCAGGATACCATTTTAGTGCAGAAATAATTCAGAATAATACTAAAACTGCTTCTGGTAAATTTACAATTCTGGAAAATAGATTTAAATATGAACATACTGAGGACAGTGATTTAACTCCTGCTGGAGAATTCGCTCCTTGTAACCAGCTTATTGTAAATAAGCAAAATCCTTTAAATGTTCTTATTAGTGATGTTATTAATGAAAATGGAGACATTGGGTGTTATTTTATTTTTCAACCTGATAACCCTTATTTTAACGACTTTAAGGGGGAATATATAGACAGTGTCGTATTGGCTGAGGCGTGTCGCCAGAGCTTCAGAGCCTTTGGATACTACTTTAGCTCACAAAATCAACCTACAAGTAGTGAAAACCTGATACCTGTCCTTAAATCCATAAAAATAAAAATTAAGCGCCCATTACATAAAAAAGAGAGGATATTCCTTAAAAAGAGTAAATATGACGTCATAAATGTTGGAAATAATAGTATATTAGAGCTAAAAGGCATAATTACTTCCAACGACTTAAAACAGGGCTCTTTTGAAATACAGTCTTTGCTTTTAGAGGAGAGTTATATTTCTAACAATCTTAAAGATATAAAGATTCCTGCCAAGGGCTCAAGAAAACAAAAAGCAAATAAGCAATAAATAAAACAAAAGTAAGACGCTGAAATAAGGAGGATTGTGATATGCAAAAAAGATACCTTGGAAATAACGGAGCTGAAGTCTCTGCCATAGGTTTAGGATGTATGGGTATGAGCGAATTTTATGGCAAGGCTGATCCTAAAGAGTCAAAGAAAACCATTCTTACAGCACTAGAGTCTGGAGTGACTTTTCTTGATACTGCGGATACATATGGAAACGGAGCTAATGAAGAATTGGTTGGTTCGGTACTTAAGGAGTGGAAAGGAGATGCTTTTGTCGCTACCAAGTTCGGAATAGTAAGAGAGCCTGGAAGCTATGAACGGAAAATCAATGGACGGCCTGAATATGTAAGAAAAGCCGCAGAGGCCAGCTTGAGAAGAATGAACAGAGATGTCATAGATTTATACTATCTGCACAGAATTGATTCAAGCATACCTATTGAAGAAACCATAGGGGCCATGTCTTTACTGGTCAAGGAAGGTAAGGTACGTTATATAGGAATTTCGGAAGCTTCTCCTGATACCATAAGGCGGGCCCACGCTATTCACCCTTTAACAGCTGTTCAATCGGAGTACTCGCTTTTTACAAGAAATGTTGAAGCCCAAGTTTTACCTGTTTTAAAGGAATTAGGTATAGGGTTTGTAGCTTATAGTCCATTGAGCAGGGGAATATTAACAGGGCGGCTGGATTCAAATTTGCTGACCCAAGAAGGCGATATGAGAAGATTTTTGCCGCGTATGCAGGGAGAAAACCTTGCACATAATCTGAAGTTTGTAGACAGGCTGGTGGAAATAGCACAGCAAAAAGGGGTTACTACTGCACAGCTGGTATTGGCCTGGATACTTTCTAAGGATGAAAATATTGTTCCTATACCGGGGACCAAAAAAGTACAGTATCTTATAGAAAATTTAGAAGCAGCAGAAATTCAGTTGAGCCCTGAAGAAATAAGTAAAATAGAACAGGCTGTTTCTTCAAAGGAGGTGCTGGGAGAGCGCTATCTTGAATCGGGAATGATAGGAATTGAGAAGTACTAGTACTGTGTGGCAGTGCTGGGGAGTTTAATTCTAAATTTAAGGTAATTATTAGTTTGTGAGGAGATATAGATAAAATGAAAAACATAAGATTAATAGCTTGTGACATTGATGGGGTGCTTTTGGAGGATACCTTCAGTCCAGTACTTAGAAATCTTGCCTTAAAATTCGGGCACGAGTATACAAGAGAATTGGAAAGGAATGTGTTTTCCCGCAAACGAGCTGATGCTGGAAAATATATGATGGAAGTATTTAATATTGACGACGGAAAGTATTTGTACGATTCCTTTTTCGGGGAAAGGGAAAGGTATTTAAAAGAGCATGACAGCGGGCTCATTGAAGGTGTCCCCGAGTTTTTGGAGTTTCTATCCTCCCTTGATGTTCAGCTGGTTTGTTACGGAGGACTGTCGGAAGATCTTATACTGGATGATTTCAAGAAGTATCTAAACTACTT
This sequence comes from Ruminiclostridium josui JCM 17888, assembly GCF_000526495.1. NCBI lineage: Bacteria > Bacillati > Bacillota > Clostridia > Eubacteriales > Oscillospiraceae > Ruminiclostridium > Ruminiclostridium josui. Next base: position 377,538 of record NZ_JAGE01000002.1, read on the forward strand.
TGACCGTTATGTATGTACAAATGATTTTCGGCCTGGAATAAAAGAGATTACAAAGGATATATATGGACTTGATTACAACCAAGTATTGTTTATAGATGATGTGAATACGTTTGCTGAAGCTGCCAAGGCTGATAATGTCCCATTTATAGGAATTCCGTCAAAATTTCCTTGGGGTTTCCAAAGACAGGATATGATACGTACGGGATTGAAGTACATACTGAACTCTGTAAAAGAAATCGATTTGGACCTTCTACAGAGAATAGACGAAGAAATATCAGATGGGACCTTGTGGAAGAGCCAAGGAGATTTAAAGGGGGAAAAGGGATGAATACCTTTCAAAAGCCTCAAACAGTCTTGATAGATTTTGACGGTGTAATTTCAAAAAACTCTGTATTGCTGCTCTTTAATTGCCTTCATGGGTTTATTAACAGGTATACACCTTTTCCCAGGGAGGCACTTCTTGAGTTTTTCAAAAGCACAGTTTCTTTTCCGGTCAAGTCTTCCATGGAGCTTATATTAACATCCTTGGGTATTGAGGATAAAATTATGGAACTATACAGGGAAGTAAGTCAGATGCAGGATTACGGTGGAACTGGAATTAAAATAGAGGAGAATTTTTATTCTTTTATCGACTTTTGCAAGAAAAATTCAATTTCTTACAGAATATTTTCTTCAGCCAGCAAGAATGTAAAAAGATTCTCGGAGTTGCTTGAGAGAGTAGATAATAGTTGCATATGTAACCTTAAAGGACGCTCAAAAGCAAGATATGCAACTTTTTCAGAGACTTCACAGGAATTGAATATAGATTTAAAAAAGTGTCTGTACATTGATGATTCCCCATCGGCCCTAATGACTGGAAAGCTACACGGGATTACAACAGTTATGATGCTAAATGACATTTTCACCTTAAAGGATTACGGAATATTCAATGAATTTATAGATTACAAGGTAAATTCCTTCAAGGAAGTGGAAGCAATTATTGAAAATATTATGTAACCTGAAATAATTTTGAAAGCGAGGATTAGATATAATGGACAATACCAAATTATTCATTGAGGAAAAAGTGTGGGTTTTATTATTGAAGTTTTCACTGCCTGCAATAATTGGGACCCTAATTAATGCTCTTTATAACATTATTGACAGAATTTTTATAGGCAACAGCACAGGTTCACTAGGTATTGCAGGTATAACAATCGGATTTCCAATTATGATGATAGTGTCTTCATTTGCTGCACTGGTTGGCTCAGGAGCGACAACCCTCGTTGCAATCAATTTGGGGCAGAAAAAAATAGATGAAGCCGAGAAGGTTATAGGCAATGCTTTTATGTTGCTAATAATAATTTCTTTATTAATAACCATACCAGGATTGATTTTTTTGAACCCAGTACTAAAAGCCTTTGGTGCCAGTGACAAAGTACTTCCCTTTGCAAGGGAATACATGATTATTATTATGCTGGGGACTATTTTTCAACTCATAAGTTTAGGCATGAATAACTTTATCAGAGCTACAGGAAAGCCTAAAAAGGCTATGGCTACTTTGCTTATTGGTGCTGTTTTGAACACCATTTTAGCTCCTATCTTTATTTTTGGCTTCAAATGGGGGATGAAAGGGGCCGCACTTGCAACAGTTGTTTCACAGTTGGTATCAGCTGCGTGGGTGCTTTCACATTTCCTTGGCAAAAATAGTACTCTAAAAATATATATAAAGAACTTCAATCTCCAATCAGATAAGGTTAAAAAGATATTTTCAATAGGCTCTGCATCGTTTATTATGCAGGTAGCTGCATCCATATTCAATGTAATTATGAATACAAGTGTCAAAAAATACGGAGGAGATACTGCAATATCAGCAATGGGAGCAGCCAACAGTATTTTCATGCTTATCATTATGCCTCTTTTAGGGATTAACCTTGGCGCTCAACCAATAATAGGATATAATTTTGGAGCCAAAAGCTATAAAAGAGTGAAAGAAACTCTAAAATGTGCTATTATTGCTGCAACCGGTATAACAGTATTAGGATTTTTAGTTACCAGAATATTTCCAGGGCAGCTTATGTCGGCATTTAACGGTAAAGATAAGGAATTCGTCGATTTTGGAAAGTACGCAATGAGTATTTTTATGTTGGGTTTACCAATTTTAGGATTCCAGTTTGTTGGCTCGGGATATTTCCAGTCAATTGGAAAGTACAAACAGGCTATGTTTTTAACTTTGTCAAGACAGATTATTTTTTTAGTACCCCTTCTGTTTATTTTGCCTATTTTTTTCAAAATGAACGGAGTATTATTTGCTGTTCCAGTATCCGATCTGCTGTCATCTATAATAACAGGTTTATTGCTGTTTAAAGAAATAAAAGGCCTCAACAGAATACACAATGAGAGTACTGATGTCAACGGTAGTATATCAGGTGAAGTAAGTGGTTAATTGATACAATTTGTTAGTATTGACATTCTTTGTTATTAATAATACAATTAGAATAGCAAACAAAACATATCGGAATAATAGGAAAAAATATTATGGAGGCGATGTTATGACAAAAATTGCAAAGAATTTAACTGATCTTATAGGGAATACTCCTTTGTTGGAGCTGACGAACTATAATAAGGAAAATGGACTGGAAGCAAAAGTTATTGCTAAACTTGAATCATTCAATCCTGCCAGCAGTGTGAAAGACAGGATAGGTTATGCCATGATTAAGGACGCAGAGGAAAAAGGGCTTTTGAACAAGGATTCTGTTATTATTGAGCCTACAAGCGGCAATACAGGTATTGGATTAGCATTTGTTGCAGCTGCAAAGGGGTATAAATTAATAATAACATTGCCTGATACCTTCAGTATTGAAAGAAGGAATCTTTTAAAAGCATTAGGAGCTGAATTGATTTTAACTCCAGGAGCAGACGGAATGCCTGGAGCTATAAAGAAAGCCGAAGAGCTTGTAGCGCAAACACCTAATTCTTATATGCCCCAACAGTTTAAAAACCCTGCAAACCCAGAAATTCATAGAAAAACAACAGCTGAAGAAATATGGAGAGACACTGACGGACAAGTGGATGTATTCGTGGCAGGAGTAGGTACTGGTGGAACAATCACAGGTGTAGGCGAAGTTTTAAAACAGAGAAATCCCAATGTAAAAATTGTAGCAGTTGAGCCTTTTGGTTCTCCGGTATTGTCAGGTGGAGTTAAAGGGCCAAACAAGATTCAAGGTATAGGGGCAGGTTTTATTCCAGATGTCTTAAATCTAAAGATAGTTGATGAGATATACAAGGTTAAGGATGAAGAAGCTTTTGAGACCTCAAGAAAGCTTGCAAGAACAGAGGGCCTATTAGTTGGTATCTCATCTGGTGCAGCAACATTTGCAGCAACTCAGATAGCAAAAAGACCTGAATTTAAAGGTAAGAATATCGTAGTAATATTGCCTGATACTGGAGAGAGATACTTATCAACGGTATTATTTCAAGACGTATAAAGTTTTTCATATAAATGGCTATCTAAAATACTTGATAATAATACCTCGTCGAAGTAGGCGGGGTATTTTATTGTGCAACGAATACCTTATATTTTTATATTCTATTATCGCATACAAATCATAGTATTCCTATTGACATGGAAGGAAATAGCATTTATAATAGATAAAACCAAACATTAAAATAAAATAAGAAAAAGTTGACTAAAAAAATTAGAGACTAATTTTAATTCTGCTTATGCAGGTATTGAAAATAGTCTTTTTTTATTTTTATGTACTGCACTACTTTAAGTGCAATTAGTATAAAAGTATTAATGGAGGAGTTAGCATGGGTAAAATTAATTTAGCATCTACTACTGTTGTAAGTCGTGAACAGCGCCTTGGTACCATTATTAGCTGGGAAGGCGATGCTCTAAAACTGGTAGAGGAATCAGGATATTCTGTTCCCGGTTGCACCGGTAAAAAAGGCAACGGTTGTAAGCTTTGCGAAATAAATGGACCTTTTACACAAGGCTCTGTTTGCAGTGAACAAATGGTGGAATGCCAGGCTGGAAATGTGCGAGGTGCCGTACTGATTCAACATTCTCCTATTGGTTGTGCAGTGAGCCAAACAATCTATAACTCAATATATCGTAATGGTCTTGCTATGAGGGGACTTCCTGTTGAAAATCTTAAAATAGTTTCTACAAACTTGATAGAAGGTGATATGGTTTTCGGAGGTATTGGAAAGCTTGAACAGACACTGAACGATGTATGGGAAAGATACAAGCCAAATGCTATTTTTATTGGAACAGCCTGTGCTACAGGAATTATCGGTGATGATATTGACAGCGTTGCATCGGAGTATAAAGAGAAGTTTGGAATTCCCGTAATTCCACTACATTGTGAGGGTTTCCGCTCAAAACATTGGAGCACAGGATTTGATGCTACTCAACACGGTATTTTAAGGGATATAGTACGGAAGAATCCCAAGAAGCAAGAAGATTTAGTGAATGTAATCAATCTTTGGGGTTCTGATGTATTTACGCCAATGCTTAAAGAACTTAATTTACGGGTGAACTATGTTGTAGATTTGGCCACTGTTGAGGATTTGGCACAAATGTCTGAGGCTGCTTTGACAGTTGGCTTTTGCAACACCCTTTCCTCGTATTTGGCCCAGGGACTAGAACAGAATTTTGGTGTTCCGGAATTAAAAGCTCCTCAACCTTATGGATTTGCCGGAACTGATGCCTGGCTTAGGGGTATAGCAAAAATCACACATCGTGAGGAGCTTTGTGAGGCCTACATAAAAAAAGAACATGAACGTGTAACACCAAAAATTGAAGAGTTAAAGAAAAAACTGAAGGGTGTAAAAGGATATGTTGCAACAGGTTCTGCATATTCTCATGGACTGATTTCAGTATTGAGAGAGTTGGGGGTTGAAGTAAACGGTTCATTGGTTTTCCACCACGATCCTATCTATGACAGTGAAGATCCTATACAAGACTCTTTGGCTTTTCTTGTTAATAACTATGGGAATGTGGAAAATTTCAGTGTTAGTAATAGACAACCATATCAGCTATATGCCTTACTGAAAAAAGTTAAGCCTGACTTTTTATTAATAAGACATAACGGGTTGGCACCTCTTGCATCACGTCTTGGTATTCCTGCTGCTCCCCTTGGAGACGAACATATTGCAGTAGGTTATGAAGGTATTGTAAACTTGGGGGAAGCAATACTAGCTATTTTAAAAAGAAAGAAATTTCATGAAGATTTGTCACAGCATATTAAGCTACCTTATACAAAATGGTGGCTAAGTCAAGATGATCCATATATCCTTGCTAAAAACCCGGAAATTATATATCAGGACTAATTTGGGAGGTAGAAAATGTCACATATTCAAAATTCTTACGAAAATCAGAAAACAAATTCTATAAGCCGACCACGTTATGGTTGTGCAATCGGTGCTATGTATACTGCAAGTGCAATTCCGGGAGTAGTTCCAATTACTCATTGCGGCCCGGGTTGTGCAGATAAGCAATATGTAAGTCTTGCTTTTTACAACGGGTTTCAGGGAGGCGGCTATGGTGGCGGAGCTGTTCCACCCAGTCTTAATGCTTCAGAAAATGAAGTGGTATTTGGAGGAAATGAAAGGCTTAAAGAGCTGATACAGGCTTCAATAAAAGTAATTGATGCAGATTTGTTTGTAGTACTTACAGGGTGTATACCTGACCTTGTTGGTGATGATGTACCGTCGGTTGTATCAAAATATCAAGAAAAAGGTGTTCCAATTGTTTACGCTGAAACAGGCGGTTTTAAAGGCAATAACTATACAGGTCATGAACTGGTTACAAAGGCAATTATTGACCAATATGTGGGTGAGTACAAAGGTGAAAAGAAAAAGAATGTAGTTAATGTTTGGACGGAAATTCCATATCAAAATCCATTTTGGAGGGGGGATCTGGCTGAAATCAAACGTATTCTTGAAGGAATAGGCCTTGAAGTTAATATTTTATTTGGACATGAATCAAAAGGTGTTAAAGAATGGAAAGAAATACCCAAGGCTCAGTTTAATCTTGTAGTATCAACTTGGCTGGGACTTAGTACAGCAGAGCACCTTGAGAAAAAATACGGTCAGCCGTTTTTACATATACCTGTAATACCAATTGGTGCCAAAGCAACATCTGAGTTCTTACGCAAAGTCTCGGATTTTGCTGGATTAAATCAGGAAAAGACAGAACAATTCATACAAGAGGAAGAGAAACTTTATTATAAATATTTGGAAGATTTCTCAGACTTTTATGCAGAATATTGGTGGGGGGTTCCATCAAAATTTGCTGTTGTGGGTGAAAGCAGCTATAATCTGGCCATTTCAAAATTTCTTGTAAATCAGCTTGGGTTGATTCCGGTTAAGCAAATTATAACTGAGAATCCTCCTGAAGAGCATAAGGATAATATTAGAAAAGAATTTGAAAACATTGCAGATGATGTCAGTGTATCACCTCTTTTTTTGGAGGATGGTTATTTGATTGAGCAAGCACTTATTAATTCGGAAGAAAAGCCCGCTATTATTTTAGGAACAACCTGGGATAGAGATGCTGCTAAGCAGCTTGGAGGGAATATTGTTGAAATTGGATTCCCGTCATCTTATGAGGTGATTTTGTCAAGAGCAAACGTCGGATATAGAGGTGCACTGTCCTTGATTGAAAAAATATTTACTATTGCCATCAGTGCAAGTGCTTAATATTTTGATAAAAAGGCTTATGATAAATTAAAAAATTATTGCCAGATTTAATAAAAATAATGCATAAAACTATAATAATCTGGCAATAATTTGAAAATACATAGCCATTAGTAATTAAAGCAATCTGGCTATTTTATTCAATTTGTTTATTGTATTTGGTGGTATCTTATTCAATGATTTTGTTCCTGGTAAAGCAACTACTCCGCCTATTTTTATACCGCCAGCTTTGAAAATTTCCTCTACTGATCTAACTAATCCACTGCTTTGCTTGAAAACAACATTCCATGGAAATGCGGTTGAACAAGTTGTTATAATAAATCCTTTTTTACCTTTCAGCCTACCGATAGGGTAGCCTCGTTTAGATTCTTCCATAAACAGGAAGACATTTCTGTCAAATAGTATTTTTAGATTTCCTGGCATATTTGCCCAATAAGTTGGTGATGCCACAATTATGTTATCTGCTTCTTTAATTTTTTCTCCTACAATATGTGCATCATCAGTTGGTAAAACACACTTGTCAAGACTTCTACATTTCATACAACCTACACATGGTTTCAAGGTGAGCTCATTTATATTAACAATTTCGTAAGAAGATTTATCAGTTATATTATTTGCTATAATTGAGACCATATTAGAGATATTACCTTTAGTCCGAGGACTTGCATTTAAAATAATCGTTTTCATGTTACCCTCCTATTTAACTTATACTTTTGACACATACTAATTATTACCAATACTGTAACTGATTAACTTTTTCGCAAACTACTATTTGAATTCTTAAGAAAATTCTTAGCTAATCCCAAATACCATATTGGTCCTAGAATAGAACCTCCTATACCAGCAAAAATAGGCATTACAGACATTTCAAAGTCGGATATTCTAAGAACGGTTTCTGTAATTGAAAAAATCATTGTAAATATAAGAAAAGTGCCTGACAAGATGCCAATTATATTAATTCCTCGAGATAAAAGGCCTTTTCTTAGTGCAACTACCGAAACACCAATAACGTAGAATCCAAAGAAACCAAAACGCCATATGAAATTTTCGTCAGTATATTTCAGAACTTCATTCATGTTAATCATTGCTTTGAGATTTTCCAATTGGTTCTCATTATAAAACTTTAAACAATTATTTATAAAAGAAATATCCCTAACCCAATCAATTGTATGAAGAATTGCGCTGATTAGTCCTATAGCAGTCAGAACCTTTACAAAAAGATAGTCTGAATCTTGGGATTTGGATATGTAATTACCATATGCTATAAAAATCATTATATTCATTAAACCAGTTAATGAAAAGAGTATTCTCCATAAATATCCCAAAGAAGGATTTTTAAAAAGTTCAAGATAGTATTCTACTCCTGATTTTTGCTCTGATGGATCAAAACCTATGCAAATTCCTATAACAATATAGAATACAGCGGCTATAATAGCTAATATTCCTGATACTCGGAAAAAGGTTTTTTGGTTAGTTGGAATCATAAATAATTCTCCTATTCTAACTTTTTATTGTCAATATAGAAAAATAATACAAATACATGATAGCATTTAAATGGTTTCATGTAAATATTTATATTATTTTAATGTTTTATGGTATAAAAGCTAATGAAAGGTACAAAAAATGTAGGAATATACAAAAATATATAAAAATTGCAACATTGTTAAATAAAATTAATACATATATTGACAATATTTGCAGTTATAATTACAATTGTAAATAATTATAGCAGTTACAATTACCGTTGTAAATAATCTTGTTTGCAATTATTTACAACTGCGAAAAGGGGTATTGTTATGCCGAGTGATTATGATGTAATTATAATAGGGGCTGGGCTTGGTGGCTTGGTATGTGGGGCAAAATTATGTAAAGAAGGCAAAAAGGTCCTTATTTTAGAGCAACATGGATTACCAGGAGGGTATGCGACAACATTCAAGCGAAAAGACTTTACTTTTGAAGCGAGTTTACATGAAATGGATGGGCTCAATGATTCAGACACAAAAAAAGAAATTTTTGAGGATTTGGGCATTTATGAAAATGTTGAACTTATTAAAGTAAAAGAGTTATACAGGTTCTATAATAAAAGAGTTGATTTTGTTTTACCAGACAACAGAGAAGAAGCTATTAAAGTTTTATCGGATAAATTTCCGGATGAGCGAAATAGAATAACTAAATTCTTCAAAGTTCTTCAAAAAACTGCTGAAGAAATAAATGTATATTCAAGTATTCAGGCTCAGGGTGGAAGAATTAATTATCTTTTGTTTCCCATTAAGTTTCCATATCTTATGAAATATGGGAATAAAACTTTAGGAAAAGTCCTTGATTCCATAATCAAAAATGAAGATTTGAAATTAATCTTATTGGGCAATATTCATTATTTCGCAGAAGATCCATATAGTATGGCTTTTAGCTATTATAGTATAGGTCAGGATCAATATTTTTGCGGTGCACATTACTTTAAAAACGGGAGTCAGTCTCTAGCGGACTATTTAGCTAAATTTATATCAAATCATGGTGGAGAAATCCTATATAATCATCTGGCTAAAAAAATTATTGTTGAAAATAAAAAGGCAGTTGGAGTTCAGGCTGTTAATCTAAGCCTAAATAATAAAAATCAAACCTTCAAAGGAAAGTACATTGTTGCAAATGCAGCATTGCCAAATGTTATTAATAACATGCTTGATGTTGATGGAATAGAAACTTTCAGAAATAAGATTTCAAAGTTAAAACCTTCAATGTCTGCATTTTGTATTTATTTTGGATTTAACAAGGACTTGGCTGAATTAGGCTGCAATAATTATACTACCATAATTTTAGATGAAAAGATTAAAAACCAAAAGCAAATATTAGTACCTTCTGATGATTATAATTCAAAAATGATAATTTTTGTAAACTATAGTCATTTAAATACTAATTTAGCTCCAGAAGGAAAATCAGTTGGTTCAATGTTTGTTCCAGACTTTATTGACAACTGGCAGAATTTAAGCAATGAAGAGTATAAGCTTAAAAAGGAAGAATTAGTCCATTTATACCTTGATAAATTGGATAAAATGTACCCAGGAATCAAAGAAAGTGTTGAATACTATGAAGCAAGTACTCCCAAAACATTTGAAAGATATACTTTAAATCCTGGTGGTAGTATTTACGGTTATGCCCAACTGCCTTCCCAAGCGGGTGATAATCGATTAAATGCAAAACTAAGTATTCCTGTCGATAATCTTTATTTTTCTTCTGCTTGGGTATTACCTGGTGGTGGCTTTACAGGAACAATGATTAGCGGTTGGATATGTGCGTATGAGATTTTGGGTAATTAAAAAGTTAAAAATTCCAATATATTACATAGCGGTGCGGAATGTTATGCATAAAAATATACCTCAATTCATTATTCCGTTTGCTTGAGTACATGAAAAATAAATACTTAGGGGGTAATAAGAATAGTATGTCAAAGAATAGTCTAGAAAACGAAAAGATTGCTATTATTGGAATGGGCTGTAGATTGCCTGGGGGAATCAATAACCCTGATGATTTCTGGAATTTTATGATGGAGGGCAAAACAGCAATAGTAGATGTACCGAAAGACAGATGGGATGTTAAAAAGTTCTATAGTGAAAACAAAGAAATGCCAGGAAAAATGTACGTAAAAAAAGGTGGATTTCTTGATGCCAAAATAGATCATTTTGATCCGCTATTTTTTGGTATTTCTCCTAGAGAGGCAGTAAGTATGGATCCTCAACAAAGGGTATTGCTGGAGGTTGTCTGGGAAGCATTTGAAGATGCAGGAATTGATGCAACCAGTATGATAGGTTCAAATACTGGCGTATTTGTCGGAGGATTTACTCTTGATGGTATGCTTAATCAGATGAGTGCACTGAACCGAGAAATGGCGGGCCCTTTTACTGCTGCTAGTTCAACTATGACTATGATTTCAAACAGAATATCTCATTTATACGATTTTCGTGGACCTAGTGTTTCTATGGATACAGCCTGCTCATCGTCACTTGTGGCATTTCATTTTGGTTGTCGCTCTCTCCAAAATAAAGATTGTGATGTAGCAGTAGTAGGTGGAGTAAATATTATGCTTCGTCCTGAATACCCAATTGCAATGTGTAAAGCTGGGTTACTATCTCCTGACGGTTATTCAAAGAGTTTTGACGAACGTGCTAACGGATATGGACGTGGCGAAGGAGCCGGAATATTAATATTAAAGCCACTTTCAAAGGCTTTGGCTGATGGAAACTACATTTATGCTACAGTTAAGGAAACTGGTGTTAACCAGGATGGTCATACTACAACAGGAATATCTGTTCCAAATCCTGATGCTCAAGTTGAATTAATGAAAAAAGTATTAGAAAATGCAAAGCTTTCTCCAAAGCATATATCATATGTAGAAGCTCACGGAACAGGTACTGCTAAGGGAGACCCTATAGAAGTTAAATCCATAGGTACTGTTTATGGACAAGGCCGTTCAGATGATGAGAGATGTATTGTAGGTTCTGTAAAGGCAAATGTTGGACATACTGAAGGAGCTTCTGGAATTACGGCATTAATCAAGTTGGCACTTTGTATTAAAAATCGAAAGATTCCCCCTCAAGCTAATTTGATAAACATTAATCCTGAGCTACACTTAGATGAACTTGGGTTAAAACTTCCTCTTGAGGCGTGTGATTTGCCAGGGAAAAAAGGTGAGACATACGTTGCTGTAAATTCATTTGGATATGGGGGTACAAATGCCCACGCGATTCTTCAGGATTATGCTACTTGTAATGAGAATAATATATCGAAAACAGCCGATGAAGAGGAATTTTCAAACCCATATATGCTTTTCTTATCAGGTCGTGCTGAAGGTGCGTTAAAAGAAACTGCCCAAAGGTATGCGGAGTTTTTGAAGGCCAATAAGTCGAATTCTTTGAGAGACATCTGCTTCAGTTCATTACATCACAGAGCTCAACATAAATATAGAATAGCTTTAATAGGAGATAGTTGTGAAGAGCTGATTAGTCAATTAGAATCATTTAAAAATGGTGAAAAGGATGCTCAAATTATTAAGGGGAACTTTTCAGAAAAGAAAGAGCCTGTTTTCATTTTCACTGGAATGGGACCTCAATGGTGGGCGATGGGTCGAGAATTACTACAAAAAGAGCCTGTCTTTTTAAAAACAGCAAAAGAGATAGATGAAATTTTCAAAAAGTATGCAGGATGGTCAATACTTGAGGAAATGATGGCAGACGAAGAGAATTCGAAGATGAGTGATACGATGGTTGCCCAGCCGGCAAACTTTTTAATTCAGGCATGCCTGCTTCATTTATATGAATCATGGGGAATAAAGCCAGCAGCTGTTGTGGGACATAGTGTAGGAGAAGTATCATCTTCATATGCCGCAGGCGTGCTGACCATGGAGGAAGCTGTATTTGTAAGTTATCATAGGAGTAGAATTCAGAAAAAAGCTGCCGGAAAAGGTGGAATGCTTGCAGTAGGAATGAATGAAGTAGAAGCAAATGCTATGATTGAAATGCTGGAAGAACCTGTTTCTATAGCAGCAATTAATAGTGATACATCAATTACTCTCTCTGGTGATATGGAAGGTCTGAAAAAGATTTCTGAAAAGCTTGAAGTAAAAGGTATCTTTAATAGGATGTTAAAGGTTGAAGTTCCATATCATAGTTCTTTTATGGAAGAATTTAAAGATGAAGTATTGGATGTTTTTTCAAAACTAAAACCTAAGACTCCTACTATACCTCTTTATTCAACTGTTACTGGTCTACAAGTTAATGATATTTCCTATGACGCAGAATATTGGTTTGATAACATGAGAGGAAGTGTATTGTTTGCGAAAGCTATGAAAACAATGCTAAACGATGGATATTCTCTATTCCTTGAAGTTGGTCCTCATCCAGTATTATCAACATCAATTAGGGAAATTGTAACATCATTAGGGATAAAGGCAACTAATTTGATGTCTTTAAGACGTAGCCAACCAGAATATGCTACTTTCTTGAGTTCAATATGTAATCTTTATGTGGCGGGATGTGACATTAATGCTACTAAGTATTTTGGCAATAGTGCCCAATATGTGAAACTGCCGCTTTATCCTTGGCAAAGAGAAAGTTATTGGATAGAATCAGAAGATTCTTTGGATGATCGTCTTGGAAATATAGAACACCCGCTTTTGGGAAGGAAGATAGCAGCACCACAGGATACATGGGAAAGTAGCATAACGGAGCAGTATTTGCCATTCCTACCTGACCATGTGGTAGAAGATCTAATTGTTCTTCCAGCTGCTTCATATGTTGAGACTAGTCTAGCTGTAAGCAGTTACATATTAAAAGATGAAAGAAAAGGACATGTACTTGAAGATATTAATTTTAAGAAGGCATTGGTAATAAACAAAAATTTTGAGCCTAAAATTCAAGTTTCGTATAATAAAAACAATAATGAAATAAAGATTTTCAGTAGGTCTGAGAATGATAAATTTACATGGACATGCCATGCAACAGCAAAAGTTTCTGACTCAAAAATATTGGAAGTAAGTCATTCTGATTTAGAAGCTTTAAAAATGAGATGTCCAGAAGAAGTTGACCCTGAAACACTATATAAAGAATTGAGTATGAGGGGATTGCAATACGGAAATATGTTTCAGGTAATTAAGAAACTTTACCGTGCAGACAATGAGGTTTTATCATATATTTATGGAGATGAATCTGTTTATGATAAGTCCATTGAGTATGCATTTCATCCTACATTGCTTGATGGGTGTTTCCAGTCGCTAATAGCTGCACTTCCAGTTGGGGAAAATAATACTACATATCTTCCAGTACATATAGACCAACTGATTGTTTATAAAACTCCTGAAAAAGGATTTTATAGCTATGGCAGACTTACTAGTACAACATCTGATTTCATCGAAGGAGATATCCTTATTATTGATGAAAATGGTGATGCTATCGCTCAAGTAAAAGGACTAGTTTGTCAGTCTATAAATGAGCGTAAAGATTCACTAAACGAAAAACTTTCACAAAAATTATATAACTATGTATGGGAGAAAACAGATATTTCTGCAGCAGAGGAAAAACCATGTAAATGGCTTGTTTTCCACAACAGTGATGTATTCTCAGAAAACATAGTTAGTAGACTTCAGAATAACAATCAAAATACTGTAATTTCTGTTGTTGCATCAGATTTCTTCACTAAAGAAAATGATACCTTCTACAGACTTGAGAAGGGTAAATACGACGATTTTGAAAAATTATTTAATGAAGTAGATATCAAATCCCTAGACGGTATTATTTATTTATGGAATTATGATGAGTCTGAGGCAGGTGAACTTTCTGGAATTCAAGAAGTCAAAACTTGTTTCCATATGATAAGAGCATTTTTCAAAACTAATATGTTTAATTTGAGAATCTATGTTGTTACAAAGGGTTTACAAGTTGTTACTCCAACAGATATTCCAAATATGAATCAAGCTGCACTTGTTGGTTTATCCAGAGTTTCATTTAATGAGTATCCTGACTGTATGACAACATTACTAGATGTTGACCCCGATGATTTGGACACATCCATTTCCCTCGTATACAACGAAATAATGCTTGGCTCCAACGAGGATGATGTTGCATTTAGAAAAGGAGATAGGTATGTACATGTTTTGAATAGAGAAGATATTAATAATTTGACCAATAGCAATAAAAATATAGAGAAACTTGAGCCAGGTCAAGCAGAGGCTTTCTATATGACTTTATCGACTGATGAAGACAATGAGCAAGAGAAAATCAAGCTTATTAGCAAAAAACTGAGTTCTCCATGCTTTGGTGAAGTTGAAATAGAGTTAAAAGCTTTATCATTAAACAGTAATACTATTTCACATGTTCTAAGAAGTGATAAACCTTCATTGATGGAAATTTCTGGAACAGTTACTAATATAGGAGAAAATGTCTCTGATTATAAAGTAGGCGACAAGGTAATGGGATTTGTGAATAGTACTATTGAATCCCATATAACGACGTCTGTTGATTCATCTTCACTAATTGTAATGGATGATAGTATGGATTTCTATGAGGCGGCTTCTTCGAAAATTCCTCTTATTACGGCACATTATATACTTAATTATTTACTAAGGATATTGGACGCAGAGAAGATATTTTTAACCAAGGCTCCAGATGAATTCTTAAAATCCATAGTGCAGTTTGCAAAGATTAGAAATTGTGAAGTTTACTGTATAGCTGGTAACGAAGAGGAATTTGAATATTTCAAAGAGCAGGGATATGAAAATATTGTTATTGCCTACTCAACAGATTTCCTTAGTGATATATCAAGTATAACAAAGGATAATGTTTCTAGTGCCTTTATTGATTTTACAGGAAGTAATAAGTTCAAGAATAATTCTAGACTTCATTCTTTGCTAGAACGATTTGTTATTGTTAAATTGCCAAATTCTCAGAATAATGGTGATTTATTTGAAGTAAGTTGCAACAAGAACTTTACAATTTCAATTGTAGATATAGCAAAACTATTTGCAGTGGATAGAAATCTTGTAAAAAGACTTTTTGCTGAGGTAGTAGATAAGTTGCAAAAGAGAGAGATTTGTCTGCCGCAACAGAGTAAGAGCAGTTTAGCATCAATAATGGAAATGGACATTAAAGATGTTGATATGCAATTATCTGGTAATAATGTATTGTGCTTTGATGACAAGAACGAGGTAAGCATATATAGCAAAAAGGAAAGCAATCAATTATTCCAATGCAATGCGACGTACCTTATAACAGGTGGTTTCGGAGGCTTTGGTAAAGAAATAGCTTTGTGGATGGCAAAAAGCGGAGTGAAGAATTTAGTAATAACTAGTAGACGAGGAGACTCTACTCCTGAGGCGAAAGCAATTGTTAAAGAAATTCAAAACCTGGGTTGTAATGTAAAATCCTATGCACTTGACATAACTGATTATGATGCAGTTAGCAAAATGATATGTGATATAAAAGATAATCTTCCGGATTTAAAAGGTGTAATTCATTCTGCTGCTGTACTTAATGACGGATTGATTGTTGATTTAAGTGATGAAGAATTTACAAAGGTTTTGAATCCAAAAATCCTTGGAGCACTAAATCTTCATAAGGCTACCTTAAGTGAAAATCTGGAGTTCTTTATCATGTTCTCATCTGTTTCACTATTAGTTGGAAACGCGAGACAGTCAAATTATGTTGCTGCAAATGCATTCCTAGATTACTTTGCACAATACAGGGCATCACAAGGCTTACCAGCAACAAGTATTAGTTGGGGAGCACTTGGCTCAAATGGTATGGCAGAAGATGAAAAAGTAAAAAATAATTTGCTCAATATGGGTATGAACATGATTTCCATAAGTGAATCACTTTATTCCCTTGAAAAAGTCATTAAGAGTAAACCAGTTCTGATTGGTATAGCAGATGTAGATTGGGGTAAATGGAGAGATTATGATCCTCAGGTAGCAGCTTCACCAAGGTTTGCTAACTTGGTGATTTCAAAGGATCAAGCAGAGTCCAGTGAAGTGAATACAATTATACAATTACTGAGCTCAGTTGGTAAGAATGAAAGAATTGATATGCTAAATATCATATTGAGTGAAATAATCGGAGAGTGTCTGCATATTTCTACAGATAGAATTGATATTAATGAATCAATAACTAATATAGGTATAGATTCTCTGCTATCTTACGAATTAAAAGTGGCTATTTATTCAAAATTGGGAGTTGAGATTTCTACGTTGGAATTACTTAAAGGAATAAGTATAGTCCAGCTTTCATCATCTATAATTCAAAGACTCGGGTTAACAGATGATAAAGTAGATACTGAAACTAATAATGACGAAGTGCAAAATATTGATAACATGAGTGAAGAAGAGCTTGATAAACTTCTTACACTTATATAATGAACTAAAGAGTTGAACTCTAATAGAGTTCAACTCTAAACCAATATTCCAGTAATAAAAATGTAGAAAGGAGTAGTATATATATGAGTACCCCAAATATTGCAGGTTTATCCCTTGAAGAAAAGAGAGAGTTAGCAAAGAAACTGCTTAATTCAAAGGGAAACTTAAAAAATAATACACAAACAGAAAAGAAAACAGATGAAAAAGTTATTTTAAGTGAGTACTATAACTTTGATGAATTCCCAGAATACAAGGAACTGTTTCAAAGAAACAAAAACATTGAGAGCTTGAATATTAGAAATCAATTTTTTGATACTCATAATGATGTTAATGATAATGTTATAGAAATAGATAATAAAGAGTACATAAATTATTCAGGATATAATTATCTTGGCTTTTCTGGAGCCGCAGACATAAATGAATTTACTAAAAAAGCAATTGACAAGTACGGTACATCTGCCTCTGCTAGTAGAATTGTTTCCGGTGATCTAGACCTTCATCGGGAACTTGAAAAAGAAATTGCCGATATCATAGGAACTGAGGAATGTGTAGTTTCTGTAAGTGGATATGGTACAAATTTGTCAACTATTGGTTACTTAATTCGACCTAGCAAAGATGTTATTTTTTATGATGCTCTATGTCATAACAGTATTATGGCAGGAGCGGTTAAGTCAGGTGCTAGAAGAATTCCTTTTGCTCATAATGATGTTTCCGATCTGGAACGTTTGTTGAATGAGAACCGTAATAGCTATGAACGCGCACTAATTATAGTAGAAGGTGTTTATAGTATGGATGGTGATATTGTTAAGCTTCCTGAAATACTAAATTTGAAAAATAAGTATAAGGCACTCCTGATGATAGATGAAGCCCACTCCATGGGAGTTATTGGTAAGAATGGATTTGGTGTAAGAGAGTACTTTGATATCAAAGGCAGTGATGTGGATATTTGGATGGGAACATTGAGTAAAAGCTTTGCTAGCTGTGGCGGGTATATTGCAGGCTCAAAATCATTAATTGAAATGTTAAAGAATTTTGCTCCTGGACTTATCATGTATAGTGCAGGACTTACTCCTACAAATGCCTCAGCTGCATTGGCAGCAATTAGAAAAATGAGAAAAGAACCAGAATGTGTTACTCGACTTATAGAAAACTCAAAATTATTTTTAAGATTGGCCAAAGAAAAGGGACTAGAGACAGGGCTGTGCGAAAATACACCTATTGTACCTGTGCTTATTAAAAACTCCATACAGTGTATTATATTAGCTAATAATCTTTTTGAAAAAGGCATAAACGTACATCCTATTATGTATCCAGCTGTACCTGAAGGAGATTCAAGACTTAGGTTCTTTATTACTGCAAAACACACAGAAGAACAAATCAGATATACAGTTGACACAATAGCAGAGGAACTCAAAAAGATAAGAGATAAATTTTAAGAAATTGCTCTCTTATTCTTAAGTAGTACCACTTATGTCTTATAGTATTTTTATTGACAAGATAAGTTTGAGTAATATAATGTATATAAAGTATATAAATGGTAAGGGAAATTAAGATGAAAACAGTAATTATTTATGAATCAAGTTATATGGGAAATACCAAGATGTTAGCTGAGGCAATGGCATCTTCATGTGGAGCTACACTGTTTACCGTTGATGAGGCAAAAAAGCATGATCTTTCCGAGTTTTTGTTGTTTGGCTTTGGTTCGGGCATTATGTTTGGAAAACACAGCAAAAAATTGTTAGACTTTGTTGATGAGTTGCCAAATATAAAGAAGAAAGCTTTCATTTTTTCATCTAAATGTCAGCCATACATTGGAAAGTATCATGATACACTTCGAGAGAAGTTAAAATCGAAGGGGTTTGAAGTGTTAGACAAAGAATTTGGTTGTAGAGGATTTGATTTTACAGGACCATTGATTGGATTTGGAGGCTTAAATAAATATCATCCTACCCCAAAAGATATATTTAATGCAAAAATTTTTGCAAGAAAAATTGTACATATGGCTTCACCTATCAGAGGATTTGAAGACAGATGTGAAATGACAGGTACACATAATGGACATAATGTCTGGAAACTTAAAAATTCTAACTCTGAAATACATGGAACAAAAGTCGCAATTGATCATGAACATTGTATTTCTTGTGGGAATTGTGTTCAAAGCTGTCCTACTAATGTATTCGAGTGGATGGAGATAAACAATTCTCAAAAAAAGCCAGACCCGGTCAGGGAGCTTTATTGTGTTCAGTGCTCCATATGTGAATTAGGATGTCCAAAAGGTGCTGTATACGTAAATGCTACATGGTGGGATGGAATTAAAGTTGTTAGACGACTTGGTAAAAAATAGGTACTTGTCCTTTGCATACTGTAGTTTTTTTGTTTCAAAGAGAAAATGCTGAAATAGCAGTGTAGTGTGATAATTATGCAGTAAATATAATTTAGACATGAGAGGATAACTTTCATGTCTTTTATTTATTTTTATAGAAACTAAAAGTTCATGCAATGTTTGTACGTATTTTGGAATTAGACAGTAATCTTAAACCTATGGTCATAGCTTTGAGGCCAATGAAATTCTATTGACCAGGGAAATAAGTGTTTTATTAAATGTTGACAAATATTGTAAATAAGTTATAATACTGGTATAAAAAGTAAGTTAAAAAATGATATATAACAACGGTATTTCCATATGGATTTTTTAATTACTAAACCATTATACTAAAAAATTAATATTGCTTTGTGCGTAATATTACTTTTTTCTGCTCATAAACGTAAATAATGGGCTAATATATACTTAAAGAGATTTGATGGACATTGAAATTTTATTTATAAAAATATCTTTATCTACTCGATATAAACTCGGCTTTGAAACAGATTTTTTTAACTTATCTAACAATAGTTTTGACTATAATGGTTCTCAATTTTTAAAGTCTATGCAGTATCTTACTGTAGATTCTGAATTAGTCGATGAAAAAAATCAAAACTTCAAAAAAAATAATATACCTGTTACAAATATACTGAACAATGAGGCTAAGAATGATCATTTACTGGGTTCAAATATTAAACTTACTCCTAGAGACTTACTTTACATATTTGTAGATATTGAAGAAGAATTTAAAATAACAATTCCTGAGAGTTATATAATTGAGGGGAAGTTTAACACATTTAATAATATATTACAAATTATTAAGGATGAAATTACAGAGTGATATAATATGTTAACTTACGGAAATCCTCCATATTGACTATGATTCTGAAAGTATAGTCCTATAAGCCAAAAGGTAATATTGGGTATTGTTTCCCTACAAATAAAACCTCGAGGAAATATAGGGATTCAGTATAGATTGAATGTCAGAGTAGTCGCGAGCTTTGGTGTTCGGGGATCAAAATGTAAGACCAGCTAATTAAAGTCAAGAGTTTTTAAGAAAAAGCTTTATGAATTTTTGAAAACTCCTGACATAGAAAAAATGCATAACAACAAGACCACCTTTGCGAAGTAGACATAAAATAGCTGGTCTAAAATGAAATACTGATCCTTGAAAACTAAACATCAAGTGCAGGTACTGCTAAGCTGCTATATGCTTTGCTGCTAATATCTGAGCATGTTCCTGAGGACTGCGTAACTGGTACGGTTTTCTGTCCCTTAGAACAGCAAAGATGTAAATGATGATCTTACGCATAACTGCTCCCAAAGCTACCTTCTTAGGTTTACTCTGGCATTTTTGCTTGTAGAATTCAAGTAATACAGGGTTGCAAGCCTCTTTATTCCGCTTAGTTCGGATATTGGCAAGAGCAGTTGTAAAAAGAACCCTGCGAAGTAGCCTGGAACCTCTCTTGGACATTTTATTCCGTGTGCCGGTAAATTCTCCGGATTGCATCACAGAGGGGTCAATGCCAAAGTAAGCAACCAGTTTTCCCGGCTTAGAGAAAGCGGAAAAATCGCCGATTTCTGCTAGAATGGTGGCAGCAGTAAGAAGGCCAATACCTGGCAGGCTCTGAAAAAGTTCAAGAGTTAATGCTAGCATGGGCATATCCTTTGCCATATCTTCAGCGATCAATAGATGAATGGTTTTTAGGACCTTCGCCAAGTTATCTTCCAGAGTTCTGATCATGGATATGTAGACACCCAGCATAGCAATGTTCGAGAAATTATGAACAGTCAAAGGCGCAAACTCTCTGGCTTTGGAGACCAAAAGATTATACTTTGCAGTTGACCACTTAAGGCTTCTGCGAGAATTCTTCTGGATCAGTGCAATCAACTTGTTCCTGTTCGCTTTAAGAATATGCGCAGGCGTAGGATATTTCTCCAATACTGCAAGAGCAGCCTTTGAAAAGATGTTGGGGAATACATCCTTGAAGTTTAACATGAGTTGGTCAACAATACCCGTAAGCCTGTTTTTGTAGGCAGTAAGTTCGTCAGAGAGCTTGTAGTACTGTCGGCAAAGACTTCGCAGGCATTCAATATCCTCATCGGGGATATTAGTAGTTTTAAGCTCCTGAAATCTGTATAGCAGGGCAATTTTCCGGGCATCAGCTTTATCATTTTTCACTTTTCTGATTCCAATATTTTTGATAGAATCAGTCTGGATGGGGTTTATGATGGAGACCTCCAATCCAGCTTTACAAAGTGAATGGAAAAGGATTTTGTGATAGTGCCCGGTGGATTCCATGACGACGAAAGGCCTAGAATCAAAGTCCTTTTCCGTTTTTTTCAGTAATTCAACGACTCTTTCAACGTCAGAACTGGAATCATGGTGGATCTTCATGCGGGCAATCACTTCATTGGATGGAGAAAGAATTGCCATCTCACTGAAGAATTTACCTACATCGATTCCTGCAATAGGTCTGAAATTCATCAAAATGCCTCCTTAAAAAATTAATGGACTTAAAAGCCTCCATTCCTTCTCATGTAAGCAAACAACCTTGCATGTGACACGAGGAACCAGCTAAAAAGCTGGCCTCAACCAGCCAAATCATGTAGACTTACCGGAATGGAAAAATACTCTTTCATACGGGTAATCGGCCCGCCAAGGTCCGTCCCAGGAGGTGAAACACACACCTTCCAAGTCCGGAAGATATTATACATGATTGTCAAAGTTCAGGCCAACAAACGCTGGCATAATGGCTAAGATGTGAAGCCGGATGATGTGCTTGATGTTTGGAAAAGAATAAAATTTGAAGTGTTATGTTAACTATGACTTTTAATGGGTCGAACAGTGGCTTTGGTCACTGATTTAATACAAAATAATTGTACAAGGAGGTGTCAAGTCCGTGTAATTTCTATGAAAGAAATGCATATGTCTTTGGCGTTCTTGTATAGGATTTGGGACATGGACATATTTATGCTTGAATCGAAGCCGTTTATTTATCCCTTCTGTACAGCGGGAGGATGTTATTTTTATGATGTTAATAAAAATAGAATTATTGGTGTGAGTAAAGAAACCTATAAGTATCTGGACGGAAAAACAAATGAACTCAATCCCGACGTTGAACAAGAAATTAATACACTGATAAAAAAAGGTTATTTATCTGATAAAAAGTTAAAATATATATTACATCCTGCAAGTAAGAGTCTAGAATATATACTTGACAGTGCTTTGGAGAAAATAACCTTACAGGTAACACAACAATGCAATCTACGGTGTGAGTACTGTATATACTCTGGAGACACCGGAAATTACCGAAACAGATCTCATCAAAATAAGAGTATGAGCTTTGATATGGCAAGAAAAGGTATTGATTTTTTGATTGAACATTCCCAAGATTCAAACAGATTAAATATAGGGTTCTATGGCGGAGAACCTCTTTTAGAGTTTGAACTTATAAAGAAATGTGTAAAATATGCAAAAGAGCAAGCGGAAGGAAAAGAAATATCCTTTTCAATTACTACAAATGCAACACTGCTTAGTGAAGATATTATCAAGTATTTATCTGAAAATGATATTATGCTTACTATTAGTTTAGATGGACCGAAGGAAATACATAATAAAAACAGAAAGTTTGCTGGAAGTGGTGTAGGCTCCTTTGACAAAATAATGGAGAACTTAGAGATTCTAAAGGAGAGATACCCAGAGTATTTTAATAATATATTATTTAATGTAGTAATAGACCCGACAGTGGATTTTAAATGCATATCTGAGTTCTTTGTTAACTATGATACTGTAAAAGATACCATTCAAATGGCGACATTGCCTTCTACAAATTATTCAAATAAGAATGTGACTATGAGCGATAATTTCCGTGCGGATTATAACTATGAATTTTTCAAAATTTTTTTAAGCAAACTAGGGCGGCTTGAAAAAAAGTATATAAGTAATTTTAACCTATCATATTTTGAAAGGTTGAAAAACACTTATTATGAAAAAAAAGCACTGACAACAGGTCTTCTTGATTACGGACACCCAGGTGGACCTTGCATACCCGGACAAATGAGACTGTTTATGAATGTAGACGGTGTGTTTTATCCTTGTGAGAGAGTGAGCGAGACATCTGAAGTAATGAAAATAGGAACTGTAGAGAAGGGGTTTGATATAGAGAAATGCTTGAAAATCCTTAATATAGGCAAAATTACAGAGCAAAGCTGTATAAACTGCTGGGCTTTCAGATATTGCTCTCAATGTGCCGCTCTTGCAGACGACACAAAAGAGTTGACTTCAGAAAAAAGGCTGAAGCAATGCGTAAGTGCAAAAAGAGATGTAGAAGAGCAAATGAAGGAATACTGTACATTATTGGAACTGGGATATGACTTTGAAGGTGAGGATTATCCTTTTATTCAAATTTCAAAAAACCAATGGGAGGCAAAAGAAAATGATACAGAAACAAAGATTGCTGGTATATCCCTTTGATAATGATTTTTTGGCTACAATAAAGCATAATGAGCTTATAAGTGAATATGAGATATCAAAATTAGTTTCTCCTAATGGATGGGGTTTTGTAGGCAAAGATGCAGGAAGCACAGGTAAGTGTAAAGAAACTGGAATAAAAGTAGAGGGAAATTTTAAAGAAGCTTTGGGTGATTGCGATGCTGTACTCTTTATTGATTCTCATTTGAAGCTGGATTTTGAAAAAATAGTTTATCCCAAAATGCTTGAAACCATAAAAGAAAAGAAGAATATCCTGTGTGAAATAAAAGTTGAAGATAAAATAAAAAAGGAACTGGCAGAACTTGCTTCAAACAATGGGGTAAGTTGCGATTTTCTAGGTGATAATGAAGTGTGGTCATCCCCAGAAAAAAGTGAAATATATAACGTAAATACACCAGTTATTTTCGTATTGGGAGTGTCCGAGAGGACAAGCAAATTTGAAATACAATTGGCTCTTAGAAAAAGGTTGATAAAGGAAGGCTATAAAGTTAGCCAAGTTGGGACAAAAAAATATTGTGAGCTTTTAGGCTTTCACTCCATGCCGAGTTTTATGTTTGGCAATAACTTATCGGAGCCAGAAAAGATAACCTTGTTCAATCATTATATTAAGAAAATGGAAAAGGAAGAGAAACCAGACGTTATAATTATAGGGCTGCCTGGAGGGACAATGAAATTCAATAATAAGTATACATGCAATTATGGAATTACGTCCTATGAAATATCTCAGGCCATTATTCCTGATGCTGCAATTTGCAGTGTCTTGTATGCAGATTATAAGCTTACATATTTTGAAAATATATTCAAATCGTTACAGTATAAATTAGGGTTTAAAGTAGATTGTTTCAATTTATCAAATTACCAATTTGACTTGGTAAGAACAGAATCATTCGGCCAAATGTGCTATACGCTGCTGGATTCAACGGCTGTTATACAAAAAATTGAAAATTTATCTGGGTTGGAAACACCTGTCTATAATATTCTTGATGAAGATCATGCCGATAAAATGTATAATTTCATATTGGATAAATTAAGCAGCTATGCAGAAGTATCAGCTTTTTAAGGAGGGTAAAATATGGAGTATATAGAGAAAAGGCTAGATGACATATTTAAGAGAAGATTTGGAATAGAGATGGGTCCCAATAAAGACAAGTTTAGAGATAAAAAACTATTAGGACAAGAATTTGGCATGCCTGCAAAGGATTTATTATATCTATTTTTTGATGTTGAAAAAGAATTTTCAATAAAAATTCCACAAGAAGCTGTTGTTTCTGGTGAATTTAGTACCTATAATGGTATTTGTCAAATTATAGATAATGAAATGAAAAGGTAAAGATAGAATAGAAGTAAATAGCACTGAATCTGACCTCAAAGTACATAAGAGGAGAACATATAATGTATAATAATATAGTAATCAGGCGAGAAATACCTGCTGATTTCAAATCGGTAGAACATCTGACAATGAGGGCATTTTGGAATATTCATGGTCCGGGATGCAGTGAACATCTTCTTGTTAGAAAGATTAGAGAGTCACAAGATTACTTACAGAATATAAGTCGAGTTGCTGAATTAAATGGAAAAGTAGTAGGGGCAATTTATTATACAAAGGCTAAAGTTGTTGAAGGTAACGCAGAGCATAGTGTAATTACATTTGGACCATTAGCAGTAGAACCAACTTTGCAGAATTCTGGTATCGGAAGAGCTTTGCTTGAAGAGACCATTAATTTAGCAAAAGAAGCAGGATATTCAGGGATTGTAATCACTGGAGAGCCTGAATATTATCCAAAAAGAGGTTTTGTGACTTGTGATAAGTTTGGGATTACTGATGCTGAAGGAAAAAATTTTGATGCATTAATGTGCTTTCCTCTTAATATGGAATTGTTTAATTCAGTTCATGGCAAATTCATAGAAAGTCCAGTATTTAAAGATTGTGAAAATATTGAGGAAATCCAGAAACTTGAGGCAGAGTTTCCGAAATATCGCAAGGTAAAAATCAAAGATGGTTTTTTGATGATTTTAGAAAAACGTTTTGGAGTCATTGAATCTGTAAACGAGGATGTTTTTTCAGTTAAGTTTTGGGAGTTATCAATTCCAGCAAAGCTTAGTAAAGACTTTAATAATGATTCTGTGAGACCAAAAGTGGGAGATGATGTTCTCTTTATTTGGAAACAGGACGGTAAATCAGAGATTACTTCTGTATGTAAGAATATGTTGAGAGAATGATGACAGGAATATATAATAATGAAAGTAGTTAAAATACTATACAGAAATGAGTTGGGATAATATGGACTTTAAACTTCGTAAATGGACTTTAGATGATATAGATGATTTTTTCATAAATGTAAATGATAAAGAAATTACAGACAATCTAAGCGACTTATATCCTTTTCCTTATAATTATCAAAATGCAAGCAATAGTGTTTCTTTATTTGCAAATGCAGATGAATCTCAAATGCTAGTAAGAGCTATAGATATTAATGGTAAAGCAGTAGGTTCAATTGGCGTAACTATAAATAGCGGCGTATATAGAAAAAGTGGAGATATTGGTTATTGGATTGGCAAAGAATATTGGTCTAAAGGGATAATGACAAAAGCTGTAAAGCAAATTTGTGAAACAGCTTTTAATACTTATGATATTATTCGTATATCGGCAGAAGTATTATCACATAATACCGGTTCTATAAAAGTTCTAGAAAAAGCAGGATTTAAACAAGAAGGACTGAAAAAAAAGAACTTTTATAAAAATGGGATATTATATGACTCTTACATGTATGCATTAATAAGATAACTTTTTCTTAATGTTTCTGTTTTTCCACTACTCTTTTTCCCCAGAACAACCAATAGATTGGCAGTGAAATAAGAGATATTAATGCCGCTACATAATATAAAACATGATAGTCTGATACTGTAGCTATTGCACCGAGTATTGCCGGAGCAATTCCTACACCAATATCAGATAATGCCCAATAAGTTGAAACCGCAAAGGGGCGTCTTTCATCTGTGGACTGGTGTTAATGTCAATCAAAATTTAGGCCACTTACCGGAGTAAAATCAGGCCACCATTTCATAAAAAATCAGTCATTATTTGCCTGCTTGGAAAGAGCCTGCTTAAACCTGTAGCTTTCACCATTGATGTTCAGTATGTGTGCATTATGGGTCAGGCGGTCAAGCAGGGCAGCTGTCATTTGTTCATCGCCTAACACCTCCGTCCATTTTGGAAATTCTAAGTTTGTAGTTATGATCAGGCTGCCTCTCTCATATCGGGAGGAGCAGAACTGGAACAATAATTCAGCTCCGACTTTATTGAAGGGCACATAGCCCAATTCGTCAAGGATCACTAATTGCGGCGCCAGCCATTGCTTTTCGAACTTGTTAAGACGATATTCCTGCTGTGCTGCAAGCAATTCATTTATCAAACCAGCTGCCGTATAGAATTTGACCTTCATACCCTGCCGACAAGCCTCGTAACCGAGCGCAGTTGCAATATGGGTTTTCCCTACTCCGGAGTTGCCTATCAAAATGACATTTTCTCTTCTTCGGATATATTCTCCCTGCATGAGTTTCAATACCCGTGGTTTGTTCAAAGAAGGTATGGCAAGGAAGTCAAAGCTTTCAATCGTTTTGATTACGGGGAAGCCCGCTTGTCGTATCCCTCTCTGAATCCGGTTGTTCTCCCGCTGGTGTACTTCCTGCTCCAGCACACACAGCAGATATTCTTCATAATCCAGATTGTTGTCTGCGGCTTCTCTTGCCAGGGATTCATAGGTTTTTGCCACCTGAGGCATTTTTAGCTTCTTCAAGTAAGTTTCAATAAGCATTTTATTGACCGGCATTATTGCCCACCTCCTGACATGAGAGCGCTGTATTTGCTGAGATCAGGAGGTATTACAACAACCTCGGGGATGCCCTGAAGCTTGTCTTTGCTGACAGGAGCCGTCTTAGGATTGCCTGAGACCAGCAGCTGTCCTAATATGTTAAATAAACCGTCATAACTGTATACATTGTATGCCATAGCTATTTCAATAGCTTCTGTCACCAGTGCCGTAGGGTAATCCCTGTGCAGCATAAGTATCTTTACGAATTCCCTGTTGCCTCTCGGACTTCTTGCATTTAAGCTTCGACGATACTGCTCATAAACGGGTGCCAGCATCTGAGGTTTATATACTTTTGTGTTGCCCAGGGCGCGTGATTTTTGCAGCAGCAGTTCCAGATAGTGATCAAGCTTTATCTGCTCCTGGTATCGTCCGTATATCCTTGGATGGCTTGCTATCATTGTCCCTTTGTATAGTATTTTTACTTCATCTGCTGTAGCTTTAACAGTGACTTTCTCTCCCACATATATCGTGGGAACAGAGTATCGGTTAGTTTCAAACTGTACCATAGAATAGCGGTTGACCTTTGCTTCTTTATACCTCGCGCCATCAAACCTTACTGTCGGTAATGGCCTCAAAGCAGCCCTTTCCGCCTCCCATTTCGGATTACTTTCCAAAATCTTTATGCATTCGTTGTGCAGATATTCATTCAACTCCTCAAAGGAATCAACCTCAGGGTAGGGTACGAAGAACCTTCGCACAGCCTCTTTGCCTGCATTCTCCACACCGCCTTTATCGCTTCCCTTTGCTGGCCGGCAGAATGAAGATTCATAAAGGTAATGGGTACGTAAGGCGATAAATTGCTCCTGTTCTTCTCTGTTGCTGCCTTCGAGTATCTTCTTCACTGCCGTTTTTAGATTGTCATATGCTATCTTGTATGGTACACCGTTCATAAACTCAAAGCATTTGATATGCCCATCAAAAAATGCTTCCTGTTTCTCAAAAGGGTATGCTCTTACGTAGAATCCGCCTGATCCTCTCAACTTCATTACAAACAAATGTGCCTTGGTTTCTTTGCCTTTCAGATAAAAGTATGCTTCTGTCCAGTCCACTTCTGCATAGGCCCCCAGTTCGAACTCCAATGGCAGGAAAGCTTCCTTTTGCTTTCTGTATTCCTTCCTCAGGTAATCCATTACAGTATTGTATCCGCCCAAGAAGCCTTCTTTTTTAAGTGTCTCAAATATTTTAGTCCCTGTGTGACGCTGCTTACGATGCCTTGTTTTATCGTCTTCTATTATTTGCTTGATCATTGGTATGTATGGGCCTAATACCGGATGGCTACGTTCTTTTGTCAACTTATATTTCGGCGGTTTTGGTTCATCCATGGAAATATATTTTGAGATCGTATCCCTGTGCATTCCAGTTCTGCGGCTTATTTCCCTGATACTTAGGTCTTCCATGAAGTACATTTTTCTGATATCCTCTAATTGTGCCATCTTAATCATATCCTTTCCTCCTGTACGATGATGCTGTCAACATAATCATACAGGAAATTTGATTAAGGTGGCCTAATTTTTTACCGGTATGTGGTACAATTTTAGAGTAGCACTAACAGACTGGCGATTAACAATAACGTTAAGGGTAGAATTAAGTGTACCATAGCCAAGTGCTCCGAATAATGCACATATTACAATGGTAATCATACAAGGCTTCCAGGCTATCAATGTGATTCCAACCACCTGTGCCAGAATACAAGGATAGCAAACTGCATTATCACCTAGCTTATCCTGTAGTTTGCCTGCCACAGGTCTTGATACGATAAGCATTGCAGCGTAAATCAGGAAGAAATATTTGAACTCATTTGTCAGATTGGTATATTGCGCATAAAGCCTGTAAAAAGACATAAGTGCCGCATATCCAAAGCAAAGACAGAATATGCACAATGAAATTGGAATTGCTTTTATTTCAATGAATCTATCAATACTAAATCTCTTTATGGTATTTGAATTTTGGGCTTGATCGTCTGTAGTTTTGACTTTCTGATACCATGGATCAAGATTCTTTGTATCTACCATAGACATAGATATAACAATAAAAAATGAGAAAATCATGGCAGCAGCAAAGCAGCCGTTTCCTCCAAAATTATCGTAAATCAGTCCGCCTACAAATGGGCCTATGGCTACTCCGAGAGATGTTGACATCATAAAGTATCCTGTTGCTTCTCCATATCTGCTCTTTGGAAGCCCTGACATAGCTATAATCATTATTGCATTCATTGTTGCACCAAAGCCAATACCGTGAATAAATCTTATAATGAGGAGCAAAACAACATTATTGGCGAAAATGTACAGACAGCTTGCAGTAAAATGAATTATTCCGAATATTATAACAATTTTCTTCCAGCCGTACTTTTCCATTGCGTTGCCGGAATACATTCTCGAGAATAATCCACCTACAACATATATTCCCGAAACAAGTCCTGCAATTGCTGCCGTTGCACCAAAGGCTGTAACATATTCCGTAATGGTTGACATCAATGTGTACATTACAAGTGCCAATGAAAACTGTGCTATAAATGTACATACAAAGTTTTTTGTAACAATTTTTTCATTCATAATAGTGTTCCTCTATAAAATATATATTTGACAATTGCTGAATATCATTTTATTATATTCATAGCAAGGGATACATCGCATACGATTTATTATAGAACAGCCTAAGATTCATGTCAATAATTCAAAAAGCGAGGAATAAAAGTGTCAAAGGAGCAAGAATATATAACTGCAAGTTTACTTGTTAAGCTTGGAAATGCTATATCATGGTATAAAAATCAAAACATGAAATCAATTGAATTAACAGCTTCACAAAGTGAGGCTATTCAGTATATTTTAAGAAATAAGGATTATAAGCGGATTACTGCCGCTGATTTGATGAGAAATCTTGAATTAGCGCAATCGACCATTGCGGGAATCATCCGCAGACTGGAGCAGAAGAACCTGATAAAATGTACTACAGCGCCGGATGACAAAAGGCAAACCATAATATCTGTTACGCCACAATCCCTTAAACTAGAAGAACAGCTGCGAAAAACAGCTGTTGAAACAGAACACATTTTGCTATCAGGTATGTCAGAAAATGAACAGAAAGAATTTAATCGTCTTCTTCAAATAGCTTTGGAAAACATGAACAATATTCGAAACAAATAGGTATTTTATATCTGATAATCACAATACTTTGTATTTCTATATTCCGACGGACTTTTACCAAAAACTTTTTTGAATTGCTTCATAAAATAATTTATGTCCCGATAACCTATTTGGTATCCGACTTCATAGGTTTTTAGATTTGAATTCTTTAGCAGATATTCGGCACGTGACATTTTAATTAGTGTAATATAATCATTAAAATGAATCCCTGTTTTATTTGCAAAAGAATTACTCAAATATGTATTGTTCATATAAAATTTTTCTGAAATAATTTTTAGCTTTAAATCAGCTTCAGGGTTATTAAGAATGTATTTACAAATATCATTAATATTATTATCTGAAGTTTCAGGTTGAAGCTTTAGTATTGATTTAATCAGATAATTTAGTTTTCTTAAGTAAAATTCTATAAAGCTATTGGCGTTACTATCATGAAAATAATCAACTTCCTCAAAATATTGCATGTCAATGAAATTGCTTAGCCACGGATATTCTTCATAGGTTGCAATAATAATATTATGGTATAGCTTTTTAGCAATAATATCTGCGGATATTATATTATCAGATAAAGCAGTATATAGGTTTTCAAGAGTTACCTTAAATAACTTAATGGCTGAAATATCTTTGCTTTTTATGTAGTTTATAATATTTTTTTCATCCACAGATGGATATGCCCATTCAAATTTTTTGTCAGAGGGCAGGTTAATTCTACTTGTACTGTAATTTGCTTTTAAATATTCTTCTGACCTTAACAGAAGTTCTAGCAGACTTGCTTCTGTAACAGGTTTAACCAAATAATCAAATGCTCCTAAAACAATTCCTTCTCTAGCATAGTTAAACTCGCTATGCTCACTTATAAGGACAACACATGGACAGAGATTTTCCTTTTTAATTATTCTTAATAGTTGCAATCCATCAACTATAGGCATTCTAATGTCAGTAATAACTAAGTCATATCTGTTTTTCCTTAATAAATCAAGAGCTTGACTACCGTTATTTGCTTTATCTGCAACGGTAAAACCAGAGGTTTCACCCCATACATTTAATCTCTTTAGCTCAATAATGAAGATTTCTCTATCATCAACAATTAGCGTTTTATACATAGTTTGTATCACCTCGGTTCTATAGCAACTTGCAATTTATTTTAGTATGTTATCGTTTTTTAGTGTAAAGTAGACACACACTCCTTTTCCAACCTCACCAGTTATCCAGACTCTGCCTCCAAGCTTCATAATAATTTTTTTAACTAAAGCTAGACCAATACCACTGCCTTCAAACTCATCAACCGAATGCATTCGATGAAACATTTTGAAAAGGTTTTCCGAAAATTTCATATCAAACCCAACACCATTATCCTTAATATAAAATATGTTTTCATCGTTTTCGTAATAATAACCGGCAGTTATTTTTGCATCATCTTTATTACTTGTAAATTTTAAAGAATTTGATATTATATTTGTAATAACCTGCTTAATCATTACGCTGTCGGTCAAGAGGCAAGGAATGGGTTCTTCAATTTGAAGAGTTATTTTTTTGCTTGAGGGATAGCCGATAATTAACTCGTTAAATACCGTCTTAATCATTTCCTTTAAATCAATTGCTTCATTTATTAACTCCGAATCATCAAACTTTGCATATTCTAAAAGTTTGTTTATTAGTATAAATGTATCACTGCAGATATTTCTGATGTTTTGAATCAGCGCAAGACCTTCTTCACTGACACTTTGACCATAGTCCTCAATAAAGATTCTTGCATAGCCGTCTATTGCTCTGACAGGAGCTTTTATTTCATGAGATATTGTATAACTGAATTCTTTTATATCCGATCACTCCAAAATTTTTATTTCCTCTCTGGATACTGTTTGATTTATTATTTTAAAACTATTAATTACAGGGTTTGAGCTGTCTTGTAAAGATAAAATAATATAACTTAGGTTTGGGTCAAAGGCTAGCCTTATGTCTTCATCAGATGGCCTTGAAGGTGACATGGGATGGCTATGAAAGTTCCCTAAAAGCTGCCATTTGTTCTTTCGTATATCTGCTATGGCTTTAAACTGTTCCTCTACATCCATTGAAAAATGCTCTGGACTTTCATCAATATTTCTTAGTAGGTAAACTTTCTGAACGATTTTATTGTCTCCCTCAATTGTTCCTGCTAAAAGACCACAGCTTTCATTGGGCAATGCTGCAATTGAATGTGCCAGAATTTCTTCATTCTGTTTGCTTTTTATAATTAGCAAAATAACACTCCTTTCTTAATATTATAAAACATATAGGAAAAGTATGTAAATAGGATACAGCTTGAATTATCAGTTGTCAATATCTTCTAATATCTAGAAAATAAAAAAGTGTTTTCTGAATGTCAACGAAAAATTAAAGAATCAAAATAATAACCACTATATTCCTAAATTTTGTCTTGTTGTCAGAATAGTTAATGCAATTTATACTGAGGAAAGTATATTGATGGGGAGGAATGCCCTTTGGATGAGTTAGCGTATAAAGAACTTAAAAAAGGCGGCTTCATGAGGCAAGTTCAAAAGGAAAAATTTTCTTTGAGACTTAGGGTGGTGGGAGGTCAGATTAAAGCTGACCAGATTAGGAAAGTAAGCGAAATCGCAGATAAGTATGGACACGGTTATATTCATATGACATCAAGACAAGGAATTGAAATACCATTTATTGATTTGGCAGATGTAAATGCAGTAAAAGAAGAACTGGCTTCAGTAGGACTGCAGCCCGGTGCTTGCGGGCCTCGAGTGAGAACTGTTACTGCCTGCCAAGGTAATACTATTTGCGGCAGTGGGTTAATAGAAACCAGTGAATTGGCTAAAGAAATTGATGCTAAATACTTTGCCAAGGATTTGCCTCATAAATTTAAAATTGGAATAACAGGATGTAAAAATAACTGCCTCAAAGCAGAAGAAAATGACCTTGGAATTAAGGGTGGAGTTTTGCCGTTATGGGATAAAGCATCATGCAGCTTTTGTGGAGTTTGTGAAGCAGTATGTCCCCAAAAAGCTATAACTATTAACAAGGTTGATAATTTAGTTGAATTTGATAAAAACAAATGTATTTATTGTGGTAAATGTGTTAAAGGCTGTCCTATGGATTCTTGGCAAGGAAAAAGAGGATATATTATTTATTTTGGCGGAACTTTTGGAAATAATCTGGTGTTTGGAGAAGAACTTCTTCCCCTAATTACAGAAAAGTATAGGTTATTAGCTATTGTGGATGCTGCAATAGAGTTCTTCAAGGAACATGGAAATACTGGGGAACGTTTCAGACTTACAATTGACAGAGTTGGTAAGGAAAAGCTAAAAGAAAAACTGAATGAGGCATTAAAAAATTAGAAAGGAGTTTATGATTTAGTTGCTGACTAAATTTGTATAGGATAATTATGTGTGAAAACAAAGTAGATGTAGATGCATTTGTTGATATAACAGATGTTGTATGTCCTGTGACTTTTGTAAAAGCAAAGGTTGCACTTGAGGAAATTGAAAACGGTCAAACTCTTGAAATTAAGTTAAATGATGGTGAACCAATTCAAAATGTACCAAGAAGTTTAAAGAATGATAAGCACAAAGTAACAAGTGTAGAAAAAAATCAAGATGGTACTTATACCATTAGAGTGACAAAGGGTGGTTTACTTGAAATTTAACACATCTCTTTTACATGGTGGCTATAGTCGCGATAACAATACGGGAGCAATACTGCCTCCTATATATCAGACAAGCGCATTTGGACATAAAACAGCCGAACAGCTGGAAAACACTTTTAACAATCATGAACCAGGCTTCTCATATTCAAGAATAAATAACCCTACAATAGAATCATTTGAAAAAAGAATTGCATACCTTGAAGGAGGTATTGGTGCGGTAGCTTGTTCGTCAGGAATGGCTGCAATCTCTCTTGCAATTTTAAATATACTGCGAAGCGGAGACGAGATAGTTTCAAGTGCCAGTATTTTTGGCGGTACGATTGGCCTATTTAAAGATTTACAAGCATTTGGAATAACAACCAATTACGTGTTGGATCAATCTCCTGAAAGTTATGAAGCAGTAATAAATAAGAAAACCAAGTTAATATTTACTGAAACTATAGGAAATCCAAAACTAGATGTAGTTGATATAAGTGCTATTGCGAGGCTTGCACACTCTCATAAAATTCCGCTCATTGTGGACAATACTGCTGCAACTCCATTTTTGGTGAAACCTATATCATTTGGAGCAGATGTTGTAGTTCATTCAGCTTCAAAATACATAAATGGTAGTGGTAATTCAATTAGCGGAGTAATCATAGACAGCGGAAGGTTTGACTGGGATACTGAAGAATATCCTAGCCTGCTAGAAACAAAGAGATTTGGACAATTTATATACCTTTCTAAGCTCAGGGGGTACTTATTCAGAAATTTTGGTTCGTGTCTTTCACCGTTTAATGCTTATTTAAACAGTATTGGCCTAGAGACTTTGGGTATAAGGATGGAAAGACTCTGTAATAATGCTTTGAAGCTTGCAGAATACATTCAAAGTAATTACAAAAACATAACTGTTAATTACCCGGGACTCAAAAGCAGTGAAGAAGAAAAAAAGAATGCAGGAATCTATGATGATTTAATACGGGTAAGTGTTGGGCTTGAAGATATTGAGGATTTAATAAATGATTTTGATGCAGCACTTGAAAAGATGCCTTATCAAGGGGGAATACAATGCAAAAAATCAATGTGCTAATAATAGAAGAATTTAAATATATTGCAGACTTGAATGTGCTTGAGCTGAAAAGAGGCGGTTTTGAAGTGAAAAGCAGGTACGTTTCAAGTGAAAAGGACATGCAGGAGGCATTGCGTCAGGAAAAATTTGATATTATTCTTTCGGATAATTCAACACCACATTTTAATGCGATACAAGCGCTTTTTACAAGAAATGAGATGGCTCCGGAAACTCCATTTATTATAGTTTCTGAGGATGTATCACCGGAAAACATTAAGTTTGCAATGAAAAATAGATGTTGTGCGTATCTTGTTAAGGAAAACCTGCATCAGCTTGCTATTCTTGTTAGAAATATTATTAACAGGTGATTACCGGAAAAACATTATGGGAGTTGATATAAAATGAGATTCACAAACTCACAGCTTGAAAGATATTCAAGACACATTATTTTGGATGAAGTTAGTGTTAAAGGTCAGGAAAAAATGCTAGATGCAAAGGTATTGATAATCGGAACAGGAGGACTTGGGGCACCGGCTGCAATGTATCTAGGCGCAGCGGGAATAGGAACCATTGGCTTAGTTGATGCAGATGTTGTAGATTTGTCAAATTTGCAGCGCCAGATTATTCATCAAACTAAGGATATTGGTAAGCCAAAGGTCATTTCTGGTAAAGAGAGTATTAATGAAATGAATCAGGATGTTAATGTAATTACATATCAGGAACGGGCTACTTCTGCAAATATTTTAGATATTATCAAGGATAAGGATTATGATTTTATTATTGATGGTACCGATAATTTTCCTGTTAAGTTTCTGATAAATGATGCATGTGTAATGCTAAAAAAACCGTTTTCACATGCAGGAATTATCAGATTTGATGGCCAGACAATGACATATCTTCCCGGAAAAGGCCCTTGCTATCGTTGCATTTTCGAAAATCCGCCTCCTCCAGACACTGTTCCTACTTGTCAGCAGGCAGGAGTACTTGGGGTTATGGGGGGAGTAATAGGTACAATTCAGGCAACAGAGGCTATAAAATATGTCACCGGAATTGGGGAACTATTGAATGGGAAGCTTTTGACGTACAATGCTAAAACAATGGAATTCAGAAAAATTAATATTCCTAGAAATACTCATTGTGCTATTTGCGGGGAAATACCAACAATTACCAAGCTTATAGATTATGAACTAAATGTATGCGGCTAAAAAATTATTAAAGGAGATTTGATTATTATGAAAATAACTCTAAATGGGAAAGAAAAAGAAATTGATAAGGAATTAACTATCTCTGAATTTTTACAGCAGAATTATGTAGAAACCCAAGAATATGTCACTGTTCAGCTAAATGACAGCATAATACCTAAAAGCGATTATGACAGTAATATAATCAAAGAGGGTGCTGTGATAGAATTACTCTATTATATGGGTGGAGGATGCAAGTAGTTAAGGATTTGTGGCATGGATAGGATATTATTAATGACATATACTTTTTAAACTGTAAGGAATGAACATGTTCTTTACAGTTTTTTTGTTATAGAAAATGAAAATTTTAACCAGTATTAATCTAAACTTTTTCTATTGTTAATCAAAAACGTAAGAAACTATAATATACATATCGGAAAAGTATGAATTATGATTCTCGAAAGAAGATATACAAAGAGCTCTTTGAAAAACAGAATTAAAAATTGAATACAGTGGATTTATGAAAGAGGTTTAAAAATGGTAACAGTATTTACGGATGAGAATTTTGAGAAAGAAGTACTTGAATCATCAATTCCGGTTCTAGTTGATTTTTATTCAAACAAGTGTGCACCTTGCAAGCTAATACTATCTGTTGTTGATGAGATTTCATGTGAATATGAAGGTGAACTTAAAGTTGGAAAAGTTAATGTTGAAGAGAACAGGGCTACTTGGGCAGTCTATGGTATAAAAGCCTTACCTACAGTACTCTTATTTAAAAAAGGTGAAGTTGCTGAAAAGGTAATTGGAGCAGTACAAAAAGATATATTTATTGAAAAAATTAATTTAGTACTTGAATCAGAAACTTAGAATATCACAGAAATATTATCAACATATAAAGAAAATTTTATGAATATAAAGGAGAGTTTTAATTATGTCAAAATTATTTACATCAGAATCAGTAACAGAAGGTCATCCAGATAAAATTGCAGATCAAATATCAGATGCTATCTTAGATGCATTAATTGAACAGGATCCATATTCCAGAGTAGCAGCAGAAACAACAGTTGCAACAGGATTAGCATTAGTAGTAGGTGAAATTACCACCAAAGCTTATGTTGACATTTCGAAGATTGTAAGAAAAACAATTAGAGATATTGGATATACACAAACTGACGGAGGATTCAATGCGGACTCAATTGCAGTACTTACTTCAATAGATGAACAATCAGCAGATATTGCATTAGGTGTTGACAAAGCATATGAGTCGAAAGTCAGTAATTCAAATGAAGATTTTGGCACCGGCGCCGGAGACCAGGGAATGATGTTCGGTTATGCAACCAATGAAACACCGGAATACCTACCAATCACTATTTCATTTGCTCACAGATTGACAAGGAGATTGGCAGAGGTTAGAAAAAATGGTACTCTCCCATACTTGAGACCGGACGGTAAATCACAAGTAACTGTGGAATTTGATGACAATGGAAAGGCAAAGAGAGTAGATACCGTTGTAATTTCTACACAGCATAGCGAAGACGTATCTTTAGAAAAAATTAGCGAAGATATTATTAAATATGTAATTAAAGAGGTAATACCAGAAAATTTATTGGATGAGAAGACAAGATACTTTGTGAATCCAACAGGAAGGTTTGTAATAGGCGGGCCTCAGGGAGATGCAGGTCTCACAGGCAGAAAAATTATTGTTGATACATATGGCGGGACTGGAAGACATGGCGGTGGAGCATTTTCAGGAAAAGACCCAACAAAAGTTGATAGATCAGCTGCCTATGCATCAAGGTGGGTTGCAAAAAACCTTGTAGCAGCAGGGGTGGCAGATAGACTTGAAATTGAAGTTGCATATGCAATAGGTGTAGCAAAACCAGTATCGATTTCAGTTGATACTTTTGGAACAGGTAAGATACCGGAAGCAAAGATTGTTGAAATAATTGAGAAAGAATTTGATTTAAGACCGGCAGCGATTATTGAAGCATTAAATTTGAGAAGGCCAATTTACAAACAGACAGCAGCATATGGGCATTTTGGAAGAACAGATATTGAATTACCTTGGGAAAAGCTTGATAAGGTTGATGACATAAAGAAGTACTTATAAAAATGTTTATTCAAGATTGAAATGATGGAGAACAGCTATGAAATATATAAAAAATAGAATAAGAGTAATTATAAGCGTAGCACTAACAACAATGTTAATATTGGGGGCCATGGGCTGCGGCAACAAAGATAATGCAAAAGATGCAGCTGCTTCTGATGATAAATCAAAGAAAGAAATTATATTAAATGTGGGAGATTTTCAATCATTCCCTACAACTGCACATACTGCTATTGCGGAAAACAACGGATATTTTGATGAGGAATTCAAAAAGGACAATATTACAGTGAAAGTATATCGGTTCATTAATGGACCTGCCATTAATGAGGCGTTTGCATCCGGGGCAATTGACGTTGCGCCAGCAGGTGATCAGCCTACCATTACCGGAATTGCCAATAGCAAAGCATGCAAAATTATTGCTATAGGAGAGAGAGCTAAAGGAACCTCTGCTTTATTTGTACGCAGTGATTCCAAGTTTACAGATATTTCTCAAGTGAAAGGTAAGAAAGTAGCAGTTAGTGTTGGCACTTACTCACAAAAAATTCTGAATCAATGGTTAGAAAAAGCTGGACTACAG
This sequence comes from Ruminiclostridium josui JCM 17888, assembly GCF_000526495.1. Classification (NCBI taxonomy): domain Bacteria; kingdom Bacillati; phylum Bacillota; class Clostridia; order Eubacteriales; family Oscillospiraceae; genus Ruminiclostridium; species Ruminiclostridium josui. Next base: position 416,554 of record NZ_JAGE01000002.1, read on the forward strand.
GAGTCAGATATCAATCTTGTGAATATTCAATCAGCTTCAGACGTGCTAAATGCTCTAGTGGCAGGGAATGTTGATTTCGCAGTAAATTCATTAATGGCTTTCTGGGATGCTTATAGCAGCGGGAAAATAAAAAAGATTATAGACAATGAAGAAAATCCTGCTTATGTAACGTATGTAGCAAGAAATGAATATTTAAAGGAACACCCGGATATAGTGGTACGTTATCTCAAGGTGCTGGACCGAGCATACGAATGGCAAAAAACTCATATTAAAGAGACTGCAGCTATAAGCGAAAAAATCACAGGAATGAATGCAAAATCTTTAGAGGTATTGTTGCCAAAGGTAGACTTAAATCTGGATATAAACGCTGAAGATATTGATGCACTGGGCAAAACCAATACCTTTATGATTAATCGTGATTTAGTAAGAGGGGATTTTAATATAAAAGACTATATTGATGATTCATTTATCAAAAAAGCCCTTGGAAAATAATTTGTTATTGTGAATATGTTCACGGGAAGGAAGTAATATGACAATTAAACTTGAAAATTGGAGAAAAGAAGAATTAGGTATCAATGATGTTATTAAAAAATACCCGGATGTTTCAAGATTTGTAATTCTGAAGACTGATGTACAACGCAGAGGCTATGCTTTGTCAGATAAGGCGAGAGAATTGTTTGACCCTGATATCCATCAGTCAAAGGGAAGAACTGTATTTATTAATAGGGAGAACATAAATCCTTCAGGATTAATTCTACGTGACGGAACATTAATCGTAGGAAGCTACACAGAAGAAGCTAATTTCGGAATACGGGATCCATATTTAGTGGATGTGGTGAATGGTAAATTGGTTCTCACAGATCAGGGAGAAGTACTGGAGGAAGTAGAATATTGGAGAAAGCCCCACTTCTTTGATAAACTTACCAGCAAAGGTAATCCTATGTGGCAGATTGTTGGCTCCAGGCCTCAACGTTTTGATATTGCACTTAACAAACACTGCCATTTTTGGGATAAACCAGGAGGTGGCTGCAAGTATTGCACAATAGGCTCTTTAGCAAAAGAGAATAAAGATAAAAATATTTCAAATTTATTGGATATTGATGAGGTCTTTGAAGCAGTGCAAGAGGGACTAAAGCAAAAGGGGAGATTTACCACTTTCTGCTTGACAATGGGCTCAATACTTACAGGAGAAGAGCTATTTGACCATGAAATTCAATTGTACGTTGATTTATTTTCAAAGTTGAAGAAATTGTTCAAAGAGAATAAGATTCATGCTCAAATTGTTGGTTCTGCATACTCCAAAAAGCAACTAGAAGTACTCCGAGATAAAACAGGTGTTATATCCTATACTACTGACCTTGAAGTGTTGAACCCTAAGCTTTTTGAATGGATTTGCCCAGGGAAGGCAGAATTTGTTGGATATAATGAATGGAAGAAACGTCTTTATGATGCTGTTGAGGTATTTGGAAAGGGTAATGTAAATACAGGTATTGTTGGCGGTGTGGATTTAGCACAGCCATATGGATATAAGACAGAAGCAGAAAGCTTGAAGGCAAATTTTGCTGAAGCAGAGGAGCTAGCTAAGCATGGTGTAAGCGTTATCAATTCAGTATGGCACGTATCACCTGGTACATATTTTCACAATCAGATTCCACCTTCACTTGAATATTACGTTCAATTGTCTAAAGGACTTAATGATATCAGAGAGGCTTACGGGATTGATGTGTATTTTGATGATTATCGCCGTTGCGGAAACCATCCTAGCAGTGATTTAGCAAGGATTTAATATTTGAATATTTTTTGAAAGGATGTGCTATTTCAATGGCAATAACAATAAATAATGAAATAAGAGAATTACTAAGGGATAAGCAAACCCTTAAAGTTTTAGCATCAGTTGATAAAACAGGTAAACCCCATGTAGCCTTTAAAGGTTCAATAGATGTGGATGAGGATGGGAATTTATATTACCTAGAGGTTTTGGAAAGCTCACAGACCAATAAGAATTTAACCAACAGCATTTGGTTTGATAAATATGTGGCAATAAATATTTTTGGTGCCAACAAAAAAAGTTATCAGATAAAAGGAATACCTGTAAAATTACATATCTCAGGGCCATTATTTGAAGAAAAATATAAACAGGCAGTTGAAAAGCATCCCGGAATCGGAATATCAGGCATTTGGGTTATCCGCCCAGAAGAAGTCAAAGAGGAAACCTTCTCTATAAGGGTACAGGAAGAAAGAGATAATCATCCGATTCTAGGTCATCTGGATCAGTTGATTTAAAATGTGAATTTAAATTTGCTATGGACTTTATTGGGTTTTTGCAAAACACCAAAAGTGCTGTCTTTAAATAGAATTTTGAAAGTCTATTTTTAAGACAGCTTTGTTCTATTGACTAAAAATAATCAAAAGTCATTTCGTATATTAATCCATCACATATAATTTTTTAGAAAGGAACATTAATATGGCAAATATTTCAGCAAAAAATGAAGTTTCATCAAATTATATTGAAGATTTTGATGATTTGAATATCAATCTGTTTGAGAAGGCAAACAAGGTAAATAAGAAGTTGGTAAAGTCAAATATTAAGAGTCAAATAAGGAATATTATATATCTACTTATTGCTCCTGTTTTTGTTTTGCTTATATGGGAGCTAGGCTGCAAAAAAGGCTTCATAAATACCATGATTCTACCTTCGCCGTCTAGTTTATTGGATACAACAATACATCTTATTGAAAATGGTAAACTTGGCGGACATCTGAAAATCAGTGGTATTAGAGTAGTTCAAGGATTTTTAATCGGAACAGTCAGCGGAGTTGTTGTTGGCTCGATTATGGGACTATCTCGAAGTATAAACAAGATATTAAGTGCTTTTGTAGGTATTTTACGGCCAATTCCAATGATAGCATGGATTCCTCTTCTTATTCTTTGGATGGGCATAGATGAAGAGTCAAAAATAGCTGTTATTGTAATTGGAAGTTTTTGGCCTGTCTTAATTAATACAATTCATGGTATACAGTCAGTAGATCTAAAATTATTGGAAGTAGCAAAGATATTAGAAAAGTCAACTTTTGAGATTCTAATCCGTGTCATATTTCCATCGGCTCTCCCTGCTATATTCACAGGTATAAGGTTAGGTATGGGTTCTGCATGGACCTGCGTAGTTGCAGCTGAAATGATTGCTGCTGCAAAAGGAATTGGCTATATGATAATGTACGCAAGAGAACTATCTCAGCCCGATGTTGTTTTTGTTGGAGTGATATCTATTGGAATTATCGGACTGCTTATTGATACCCTAATACTAAAACTACAAAATAAAGTATTAATCTGGAATATAATGGAATAATGGAAGGAGATGAGGAAAATGAACTTTGATAAGGTTGAAACTCAAGGATTAAAGATTGAGAATATATCAAAAACTTTTGAGATAAATGGTGATGAGGTTGAGGCACTTGAGGATATTAACTTGGACGTGAAGGAAGGGGAATTTATCAGTATTGTAGGTGCCAGCGGATGCGGAAAGAGTACTTTGCTTAAATTAATAATGGGTTTGGAGAAAAGTACAAGTGGAAAGATTAAGGTCGGAGAGCGTTTTGTTGATAAACCTTCCATTGACCGCGGTATGATTTTTCAAGAAGCAAGATTATATCCTTGGTTAACTGTTGAAAAGAATATTGAATTTGGAATAACAAAGAAACTTAGTAAGAAAGAAAAGAAAAAAATTGTTGCAGAGCATATTGAATTGGTTGGACTAAATGGCTTTGAAAAAGCACTTCCAAAACAGTTATCGGGAGGAATGCAGCAAAGAGTAAGCATTGCCAGAGCACTTGTCAATAACCCGGATATACTATTGTTAGATGAGCCTTTTGGAGCATTGGATGCACTTACGAGAATTAGTATGCAGAACGAAATTCTTAAGCTTTGGGAAGTAGAAAAAAAGACCATGATTCTTGTTACACATGATATTGATGAAGCGATTTATCTTGGTGATAGAATAGTTATACTATCAAGCAGACCGGGGAAAATCAAAAAGATTGTTACTGTTAATTTACCAAGACCAAGGGAACGCACAAATAGCGTTTTTCAGAGTATTAGGAAGGAAATCTATCAGCATTTCTTTGAAAATACAGAATATCCCATTGAATACTATATTTAAAATAAAGTTAAAAAAAGGATGGTTATACATATGGAGCAAATATGCCCTTTACACGAGTATGACAATACAAGGGAGGCATACATTGAGCCTTCAATGGGGAGAAATATTTATCTTGAGGAGACGATACCCAGCAGTGCGGTTTTTACATTCTCAGGAAAACTCATTGAACAACTTTCTAAGCTTGAAAGTGTAAAAAAAATTGGATATATTGAAACCCAAATTGAAAAATCAGATATTTTCAAATCAGAGTATGCCGGTAAACCCTTTGCTTTTTCACAGATGCCAGTAGGTGCAGCAGCTGCGGCAATCAAGCTTGAAAGACTGATTGCTCTGGGTGTTAACAAAATAATTGTTTTTGGTTCGGCAGGTGTTTTAAATCATGAAATCAGTGCGGGAAACATTTTGATACCTGTATCTGCTGTGAGGGACGAGGGTACAAGTTACCACTATTTACCACCATCGAGGGAAATTGAAATGAATCAGGAAGTTGTTAATTCTATAGTAGAAATACTTGAAAAGCACCATATTCATTATAAAAAATGCAAGACCTGGACTACAGATGCAATTTTCAGAGAAACTGAAAAAAAGGTTGCAAAGCGAAAAAGTGAGGGGTGTTTGACTGTTGATATGGAATGTTCAGCACTCCTGGCTATATCTGAGTTTAGGAAAATTAAATATGGTCAGCTTCTATATGCACAAGACAGCTTAGGCAGTATTAAGTGGGATCCGAGAGATAACTGGGTTATGATGGAGAGCCATTTAGCAATTGAAAAGATGTTTTTCCTTGCTGCAGAAATTGCTACAAACCTATAAACTGTAAAAGTCCAAATCTAGTCTTGTAATAATCAAAATATATTCTATAGAGATGACGGAAAAATTAAATACTGGGAATTGTTGAAGGTTCCCAGACTAATAAAAATGTAACTTATGCACTGTGGTTTAATAAAAAAGTAGCAATTAATATCATTACAAAGGACTGGAAAAGTTACCAGATAAAGGGGATTTCAGTAAAATCATTGGTTGCAGGACATGAGTATGAGGAGGCATATGCGGCAGCTCAACAGAGGAATCCGTCGAATGATTTTGCAGCAGTATATTATATTGAGCCAATTGAAGTAATTGAGGAAAGTTATTCAGTACGTCAAGCACAGGAAGCGAAAAAGCATCCACTCTACATTCATTTAGACAGGTTGGCTAAGGACGCATAATGATGTACCGTAATACCAATAAATTATTCATTATTGACATAATACATAACATGTTATATATTTAACACATTATACTAATGAAAAAAATGGAAATTAACAGGTATACGTGAAGTATGCAATTTATGGGACTTTATTTTCTTTATGTAATAGGATTCAAACAATTGGTGACAAAGAATTTACAGGTATTACACTGAAATAACAATACAAGTGTTAGTTACAAAGTATCTGTCCTTTGTCGCGTTAGGTGGATTTGCTTTGTTCTTTAGCATAAAAATGTACAAGGAGTTATCGAATGAAAGTACATAGGAGAAATATGATTATGATTATTATCGGAGCTGTTTTTCTACTAATAGGAATTTTGTTGATTTATTGGGGTATACCATATTCTCCATTTGAAAGTTCCTTCGACAAGGATATGAAAAAGCGAATTTTAGAAATTGCGGAAAATAAAGAAATTTGCACTCATGATGAAGTGGAACGTTTACCCGAAGCATTTAAAAAGCACTGCAAATATATTGGATTGGTTGGAAGTAAAAAAAATAATGCAGTAAATATAGTGTTTCACGACACAAGGTTTGTATTTGACAGTAATAAGGGCACTATACTTGATATGGAATATAATTTATGGTTACTCTGTGATAAACCTTTTAGGAGTGCTTTTTGTAAATCTAGCATGTTTGGGGTTCCATTTGATGGTATTGATTATTGTTCTGATGACAAGGTTGGCGGAATGAAGGGGATTCTTGGAAAAGCTATTGAATTATTTGATGTCCACAATCAACAAATGTACAAGGCTGGATTGATATCCTGGTTAGCAGAAGGTGCCTGTGTAAATCCCTGTATCTTACTATCGGATTTTATTACATATGAAGAAATTGATTCTACCCATGTAAAGGCAAAAATCACCTATAATGGAGTGGAAGGGGTAGGGATATTTAACTTTGATGAGCAAGGGAGATTAATGAGCTTTGAAAGTGATGAACGACAGGTAGAGAAGATAAATGGAATTATGACGCCGATAGGGTGGAAAGCTAAATACGATAATTACAAAGACAAAAATGGTATATTGATACCTGGTAGTATGCAAGCTATAAAGATATATCCTGATAGAGAATTAGTTTACTTTGATTCAAATAATATTGAAATATACTACTACAAATAAGCAAAACCACAGTTCAAATATCTGAACTGCGGTTTACATAAAACATAATGCAACGAAATTACTTCGCACTAAAATCCGAAAGGGGATGCTTATTTACAGCTTCTTTTAACTGCTGTTGATCCAAATGAGTATATATTTCAGTAGTAGAAATACTTTCGTGACCAAGAATCTCCTGCAAAGCTCTGATATCAACGTTACCATATTTGTACATCAGGGTTGCGGCAGTATGTCTCAGCTTGTGAGTTGAGTAACGCTGTGGGTCAAGACCGGCTTCTTTTATGTACCTTTTAACTATTTTTTGTACGGATTCTTTGCTGATTCTCTGGTTCCTACGGCTTATAAACAAAGCATTTTTATCTTTGAGACCGTTTACGGGACGTACCTTCATATAGTCTTCAATAGCCTGAAGGCAAGCTTTATTCAGTGGTATGCTGCGTTCTTTACCGCCTTTACCAAATACTGTAAGAGTATTATCCTTAATATTCTGAAGATTTATTCCGACTAGTTCAGAAAGACGTATTCCACAGTTTAAAAAAATTGTAATTATTGCATAGTCTCTCACGGAATATTCATGGTCCGCTTCGGTTACTGAGGTCAAGAGCTTTTTGCTTTCATCAAAATTAAGATATCTGGGAAGCCTCTTTAAAATTTTGGGAGACTCCAATTCAATAGTAGGGTTTACATCCAGTAGCTTAGCCTTTGTCGAGAGGTAGTTAAAAAATGATTTTAGACTTGCAACTTTTCTTGCACGTGTATGGGAGGTATTATCTCTTTTGTTGCTGACAAAGGACATATATGTATATAAATCACTGAGTGTAACAGTTTTTAAAAGAGATATATCAATATCCGTAATCTCTATGCTATCAAATTCAATATTTTTATCGACGATATTTCTATGCAACTTTAAAAAACGAAAGAATATTCTGAGATCATAAAAATACACCTGTATGGTGTTTATGGATTTACCTTTTATAGTTTGCATGTAATTCAAGAAATCTCTTAAAACAACAGGCATTTCAAAATCATATATATTTTTCATATGTAAAACCCCTATGTAATATTAATAGATGCATATGATAGATAATTCATATATCTATTAGTATATCACATAAGATATGGATTTTCAGCAATCCTCCTTGTCAGATTTGAGATCTTTATTTACACAATCTTCATAGTCATGATTGCTGTTCATATCAAATTCTTCAATAGGTACAGGGCCTCTCATAACATATCTTTCAACTTGCAGAACACCGTTTTCGTCTGCACGGACTCTCCAATCAACCATTAATATTTTTCCTTCTAAAATTTCTATACCTGTTATACCTTTTGAATGAATGCAGCAGCCGGTGTTAAAGTAAGGAAGTTCTTTAGGCTTTGGGAATTTTTGTCTGTGAGTATGCCCGCAAATAAGCATTATTTTATGTTTTTGAATCCACTTTTTATAATTCCTCTCAATTTTATGTCTTTTAAAATGGTTTCTGGCAGGGCTTGATGGATTGTGGAAGCCTACAACATGCATATATCGCCAGAAGTAACGTAAAAGGAGCATGGAAATAAACCAGAGCTGATCATTCATTAAATCACCCTGATGCCCGTGAACAACAAGTATTTCCTGACCGGTGCTTTTATTTTTTAATACAAGAGATTCTATTGGTGTCATTCCTTTAAGCAAATCATGAATATCCTGACTATAATCATCATAATAGCTGTAAAAATTCTTACTTACATAGTCCTTGTTTTTAAGATAAATATTATGGTTACCATAAAGCATGATAAATCTATTATCTTCAAAGAATTTTTTAATAACTATAAAAACATCGCTGTGGGCTAATCTGATATGTCTGAACTTTGTATATTCCCATAACTCATCGCCGTCTCCGGCCTCAACGTATATATATCCGTTGTCAAAATAATAGTTTAGTGCATGACGGAAAATATTCTGATTTCTGGCAAACTCATCGGAAATGCTGTCATCTCCTCTATGTGAATCACTGAAAAATATATATTTAGAATTATTATCAAACAGTTGAAGCCTGGCATTTCTATAAGCTTTTAACAGTCTTTTTTCCGTGAACATTCCATCATTCCTTATATTTAATGCTATTTAATAATATTATGCAGATACATTGGGAGGTTATCCATGAAAAGTATTCCAGAAATGTTTTGAATAATTTTTGCTAAAACTCCATAAATTCTTCATGTTGGAATTGCCAACTATTTAGTAAAGCATTAAAAGGAGGATTAAATGTTAGGCAAGTATAGAAAGCTTCTGATAGGCTGCACTTTGGTATTACAGCTTTTCTTTATTTCAACTAATGTAATGGCCTCAAACAGTCAATCAGAAGCTGCAATAACCAATATTGATATAAGAAGTACATCGGTTTTAGATACAACTGATTACAACGGGTACATTGTAAAAATGGTAGTTGACTATGCCAAGAAATTTATTGGTGTAAAATATGTTTATGGTGGGACAAGCCCAGATGGGTTTGATTGTTCCGGTTTCATTGGGTATGTATATAAGAAATTCGGCGTCAAGCTAGCCAGAACTGCACAAAGTATGTATTCTAACGGTAAGAAAGTATCAAGAAATGCTTTGAAAGCAGGAGATATACTGTTTTTTGATGCTTCCTCCAGAAGCAAAGTAGGAGCAGTTAACCATGTAGGTATTTATTTAGGCGGTGATAAATTTATTCATGCATCCTCTTCAAAAGGCTCTGTTCGTATTCAAAAATTATCCCAATACAAAGGTTTATATATAGGTGCAAAAAGAGTTATAGACTACTAAAACAATATATATTGTTTTAGTACAGCCTAATAATATATAATATAGGTGTAATTATGTAACTTATGGTTATAATGTGAAATTCAGGCGACAAATGTACTACGTATATGTAATTCTATTTAATTTAAATAATATTATTGGGAGGATGTAAAATATGAGAAATTTTCCGCTGATTTTTAACAGTGAACTTAATTGCATTTCAAGTCCCATAATTTCATTTATGGCATGGAAAGGTTTGGAGTATAGGCTGGCTTTTTCATATATATGGGGTTTCAGCTTTAATGACGAAGATCAAGCTTATCCTGGAGCATTAGGACCAAGAATAGAAGAAGGTTTCAATAATATATTTGAATGTCTGTCTTATTTTTATAATGTAGAGATTAACAGACATTATGATATAGGGACAGAAGAAATATATCAACTGGTTAAAGAAGAAACTTCAAAAGGTATGCCTGTAATTATTTTCACAGATATGTATAACTGTGTATGGACTAATTTGTTTAAAAAAGTACACCTTAATCATTCATGCACAGTAGTAGATTTAGATAAAGAGAGAAATCTATTTTGCATTGATTCGGCACCTCCCTGTGATGGAGCAATTATGAAAATTGAGGACTTTCATGAAAGTTGTACCGGGTGTCTCACTATAAATTTAGATAAATATAAGGATAGTGAAATTGATTGGCGAGTTATTCTACATAATGCTGTAAACCGTGCAAATAAAAATGAAGCTTTTTCTTCCTTGGACAGATTCGTAAATAGTTTTAAAAGCTCCTTTGATTTGGAAGCTGAATTGAAAACTGCCCACGGAAATGATCCGCATAATGCCCATATTATATGGAGGCTTTTGAGAATATCCGGTGGTAGGACGCTTTTTAGTATTTTTTTAGAGTATTTAGGTGAAAAGTACAATAACATTGAATTACTCAATTTTTCTAAAGAATTTAAATCAATAAGTGACAAATGGAAAATTAATCACGCACTTGTTTTGAGATATATGAAAAATCCTGAAAACAAAGACATCCTTAATAGAATTTCAAATAACTTTTCAATTATTTCAGAATCAGAAGCTAAAATGGCAGATAAATTATTAAAACTATAATATATAGTATTATTTATGAAAAAATAACAAAATGATTGCATTTTTTTCGTACAACCTTTTACAAAATTATTTTATTAATGTATTAATTTGGTATAATTGTTGTAAGGAGCTCTTTTTTACCATAATAAGGCTAAAGGAGTTCCGGTAAATTTAATACATATAAAATAATTTTTAGGGGGAGTTAAACAATGTCAAGAGTACGAAAAGAAAGGAAAAAGAGGCTGTCGATTTTGCTGGTTCTTGCTCTTATTGCAGGACAAATTATGTCGATGGTTACGGTATCGGCGGAAGCACCGCCAACTTCTTTTACTCCGGCTGAAGGCTGGGAGGATTATGATTATTTTAACTTTGCAGAAGCATTGCAGAAATCACTTTATTTTTACGATGCAGAGAAATGCGGCGAAGAAGCCGGTTGTGACAAAGGAGGCAGGCTTGAATGGAGGGGTTCCTGCCACGAAGGTGATGCAGCAATTCCACTAGAATACACATCACTATCAGATGAATTCTTAGCGAAGTACAGAGACATTATTGACCCAGACGGGGACGGAACTGTAGATGTACATGGAGGATTTCATGATGCTGGAGACCATGTTAGATTTGGTCTTCCTCAGAGCTATGCTGCGGCTACATTAGGATGGGGCTTTAATGAATTCAGAGATGCATTTAAAGCAATTGGTGAAGAAGAGCATATGATAGAAATTTTAAGATATTTTACTGACACATTTTTACGTTGCTCTTACTTTGATAAAAACGGAGAATTAATTGCATTTTGTTATATGGTTGGTGAAGGTGACGTAGACCACTGTTATTGGGGACCACCAGAATTATATCCAGAAGAATATCAAAGGACCAGACCTGCTGATTTTGCAACTTATGATTCACCTGGTAGTGATGTTTGTGCTAGTACCGCTACAGCACTTGCTACATCATACATGAACTTTAAGGATGAAGATCCGGAATATGCAGCTGAGTGTCTAAGAGTTGCAGAAGCAATGTATGATTTTGCCGTTAAGTACAGAGGAAAGCACCAAGGTGATGGCTACTATACATCCGATTATGATGAAGATGAATTAGCTTGGGCTGCTGCATGGTTATATGAATGTACTGGCAACATGGACTACATAGATGACATTACTAGAGTTGATGAAACAGGAAACTATGTTGGATATATGAAGAGAATTATACCTGAAACATTTAAGCAGAATGTTTGGTACAATTCATGGGTACATTGCTGGGATGCAGTATGGGGAGGAACATTCCTGAAACTGAATCAATTATTCCCTGAAAATGAGCTGTTTGAATTTATTGCTAGATGGAATGTAGAATTTTTATCAGGTGGTAAGTGCCCACATGAAGATCCTACAGATAAAAACTACTATAAAACATCACCAGCAGGATATACAATGATAAACGGTTGGGGTTCTGCACGTTATAATACTGCTGCTCAACTATCTGCACTTGTTTTCATGAAAAATAACCCTGACAGACCTGATTTTGGAGAATGGGCTAAGGGTGCGATGGAATACCTTATGGGAAGAAATCCTATGGGTTATTCATATATAGTAGGTTACGGCTATGAAAAGGGACTGCCTTTTGCTCGTCATCCACACCATAGAGCGGCTCATGGTTCAAAAACAAATAGCATGAATGACCCTGAGGAACACAGACACATTTTATGGGGTGCATTGGCTGGTGGACCAGACTTAAATGACTACCATATAGATTCAACTACTGAGTACGCGTATAACGAAGTAACTGTTGATTATAATGCAGCATTTGTTGGAGCTCTTGCAGGATTATATCATTATTATGGACAGGGACAAGAGCCAATACCAAACTTCCCTCCAAAGGAACCAAGAACAGACGATTACTATTGCGAAGCAAAAGTGGCAAGAGAGACCGCAGACAGTACACAAGTAGTATTAAAGATTCATAACGAGTCAAGCCAACCTCCTCATTATGAAACTGGAATGATGGCAAGATATTTCTTTAATATTGATGAGTTACTAAAAAATGAGCAAACAATTGATGATATAATCTTCTCTGTTGAATACGATGAACAGATTTCAATGCAACAGGATCCTATAAAATTAACAGGGCCATTTAAATGGGATGATGCGGGAACATACTATTATCAATTTGATTGGAGCGGCAGTAAAATCTATGGAGACAGAGAGCTTCAAATATCATTTAGAGTTAAACAGGATAAAAACTACTTGACTCATTGGGATTCATCAAACGATTACAGTAAAGAAGGTCTTACTACTGAATATGCAGTAACAAAGAAAATCCCTGTATATTTGGATGGTAAATTAGTATATGGTGAAGAAGCTCCAAAACTTGACCCTAAAGATCCATCTGATGAAGATCCGGATACTACTCCGCCACAAATTCAGTTATTGTATAAGACTGGAGAAGTTGATTTAACAAAAAATACAATAAGATCAACTATAAATATTAAGAATACTGGTACTGTTCCAGTTAAATTATCAGATATTAAAGTTCGTTATTGGTTCACAAATGACGGAAGTGCACAAAATACATTTGTATGTGACTATGCTGTTTGCGGTGCAGAAAATGTACTAGGAAAATGCTATAGCATAGATAATCCGGTAACGGGCGCTGATACATATTGTGAAATTTCATTTACAGACAATGCTGGTATTCTCGGCGCAGGTGGAACTACGGGAGATATACCTTTCAGAATTGAAGGAGATTCAGAATATGATAAGTCAAATGACTATTCCTACAATTCAAAAATGGATACTCTTGGTGTAAACGACAAAATAACTGCCTATATCAAGGATGAGCTCAAATGTGGTATTGAACCAGTTAAAATAATAATTGATAATCCTATAAAAATTGGTGACTTAGATAATAGCGGAGATATTAATGCTTTAGACATTGCTATATTGAAAAAGTATCTACTTGGAACTCTACAATTAGATGCAACTGCTTTGGTTGCAGCAGATGTAAACGGGGACGGCTCAGTTGATGCTATTGATTTTGCTTTATTCAAAAAGCATCTTCTTGGTACATTGCCTTCATTCCCTGTAGAAGACTAACATCTTTGATAACTGATTATATCTGAAATAGTATAAACTCAAAATTAATTCAATCACATTTATTATATTAACACTAAAATATTCTACAAAAGACCGTACTCCTAATCTATTTGAACGTATGTAAACTAGAGAGTACGGTCTTTTGTGGAAATCATTTTTTTAAGTTCTCTTATAAAAATTCCCAAGAGGGAGGTATTAAGCTTGAATAGATTTATAAAGAATAGAAAAGTTTTAAATCTAAAAAGTATTGTAGCAATGCTTTTAAGTGTTAGTATAATTGCTGGACAATTTCTATTATCAGCAAATATATTAGCAGCAGAAAATACTGGTTCAAATACAGATGCTACATCAACATCAAAATTTACTCCTAAAGAAGGATGGGAGGATTATAATTACTTTAACTTTGCAGAAGCATTGCAAAAATCAATTTATTTTTATGATGCTAATAAATGCGGACCGGGTATTACAGGAGGAAGGCTGGAATGGAGAGGTGATTGCCATGTGGGAGACTGCAATATTCCCCTTGAAAACACTTCACTTTCTCCTGAATTCATAGAAAAGTATAGAAATATACTTGACCCCGATGGAGATGGAACAGTAGATGTTCACGGCGGATTTCATGATGCCGGAGACCATGTTAGGTTTGGACTTCCCCAGAGCTATACTGCCGGTACTCTCGGATGGAGTTTCTACGAATTTAGGGATGCCTTCAAGAAGTCAGGGCAAGAAGAACATATGATTGATATTTTAAAGACCTTTACTGATACATTTTTACGTTGTTCTTTTCTTGATGAAAATGGAGATTTAATTGCTTTTTGTTATATGGTTGGTGAAGGAGATTTAGATCACTCATATTGGGGACCACCTGAATTATATCCCGATAGTATACCAAGACCAGCAGATTTTGCTACGGTAGAATCTCCAGGTAGTGATGTTTGTGGTAGTACAGCTGCAGCACTTGCTACATCTTATTTGAATTTTAAGGATGATGAACCTGAATATGCAGAGAAGTGTTTGACTGTTGCAAAGGCTATGTACAAGTTTGCAAAGGAAAACAGAGGAATGTCAAAAGGTGATGGTTACTATACATCAGCATATGACGATGATGAAATGGCTTGGGCAGCAGTATGGCTGTACGCTTGTACTGGCAATATGGACTATATAGACGATATTATGTCTGTGTCAGAAGACGGCAGATACTATACTGGATATTTGCAAAAAATCATACCTGATACATTCAACACAAATATGTGGTTCAACACATGGTGTCACTGTTGGGATGCTGTATGGGGCGGAGTGTTTATAGTTTTAAATACATTATTCCCGGAAAATGAGTTATATGACTATATTGCTCGTTGGAATATAGAATATTTGTCAGGTGGTATGGCAAAGCATAAGGAGCCAAACGACAATGGCTATACTTCAACTTCTCCAGCAGGATATACAATGATAAATGGATGGGGTTCTGCCCGTTATAACACAGCAGTTCAATTATGTGCACTTGTTTATATGCAGCATCACCCTGAAAGAACAGATATGGGTGCATGGGCAAAGAACCAGATGGAATATCTAATGGGAAGAAATCCAATGGGGTATTCATATATAGTAGGTTATGGTTATGAGCAAGGTTTGCCTTTTGCAAAGCATCCACATCACAGAGCTGCTCATGGCTCTAAAACATTAAGTATGAATGATCCGCCGGAACACAGGCATATCTTGTGGGGAGCGCTGGTTGGTGGACCAGACAAAGATGACTACCATCAGGATGTAACAACCGATTTCGTTTATAATGAGGTTGCTGTTGACTATAATGCTGCATTTGTAGGTGCTTGTGCAGGGCTGTATAAGTTCTACGGTGAGGGGCAGGAGGTTATACCTAATTTCCCTCCAAAAGAACCTGAAACTGATGATTATTATTGTGAGGCGCGTGTAGAAAGAGAGATAAAAGAAAGCACGCAGGTAGTTATTAAATTGCACAATGAGTCAAGCCGTCCTCCCCATTATGAAACAGGAATGAAGGTAAGATATTTCTTTAACATTAGTGAACTGCTTGATTGCGGACAGACCATTAATGATGTTGAAATGAGCATAGCATATGATGAACAGATTTCACTACAACAGGAGCCTATTACATATAAAGGCCCAATAAAGTGGGATGATGCCGGAACATATTATTATGAATTTGATTGGAGCGGCAGAGAAATATATGGGGACAGAGAGTTGGCATTTACGTTAACAGCAAAGCAGGATTCAAATTATATGACTCACTGGGACCCAACTAATGACTTTAGCAGGAAGGGCCTTACAAGTGATTACGTACTAACTAAAAATATTCCTGTATACATGAATGGCGTTCTAACATTTGGAGAGGAGGCTCCAAAACTTACTCCGAAAGATCCTGATGACAATCCTGATACTACACCGCCTTCAATAAAGGTTCAGTATAAGTTTGGTGCAGCTCATAACCTATCAAATACATTAAGGGCTACAGTTAATATAGTGAACGATGGAACTGTTCCTGTAAATTTATCAGACGTAAAATTGCGCTATTGGTTTACAAATGATGGTAGTGTGCAGAACACATTTACATGTGAATATGCACCATGTGGTACAGAAAATGTAATAGGTAATTGCTACAGTCTGGATAATGCTGTGGAGGGTGCGGATACATATTGTGAAATTTCATTTAAAGATGCTGTTGGCAAACTTGCACCAGGGGCAAGCACAGGAGATATACCATTTAGGATAGAAGGCTCATCTGATTATGACCATAGAAATGATTATTCATGTAATCCTGAAATGGAAAGCAATTATGGAGACAATAGCAAAATTACAGCTTATATAAAAGGAGAGCTCAAGTATGGAGTTGAACCTGTTACAGTTATTGATATTAAGCTAGGAGATATAGATGGTAGTGGAACTGTAGATGCTATTGATTTTGCTTTAATGAAAAAATATCTCCTTGGTTCTTTACAATTGGATTCAGAGAGCAGTATCAGGGCAGATGTAAACAAAGATAATTCTGTTAATGCAATCGACCTTGCACTACTCAAAAAGTATCTGCTAGGTACAATATCTGACTTTTAGAATATTTAATGAAAGCTCCTTTCTGATTTGAAGATTGGATAAGAGCGTGACAAGGGTTTAAGAACAGAGAAATGCTTAATTTATTACATTTATGCGTTTCTCTGTTTATTTTTTATGTAAAAATAAATATTGAAAGAATTATAAAAAAGTAATTGACATACTTTTAACCACATGTTACCATTTTCATAACTTATAAAACATATAGGATTACTTGGGTATGTTGTATCTTTTTTTGAGGCTAATCATTTAACCAATAACCAAAAATTTTTAGCTTAAATACATACTAAGTATATATGTAAGCTATTATTCAATGAAGGAGTGATATGTTTTGAAGAATAAAATTCTTAAATTTAGTGTGATTACCATGTGTATACTATTTTTATTTTCAGCATTAGCCGGGTGTGGCAATGCCCAAAATTCAAATAATGCATCTGGTTCATCACAAAACAACTCTATAACACTGTTAAATGTTTCATATGATCCTACAAGGGAGCTATATCAAGAATATAATGAAGCATTTATAAAATACTGGAAGGATAAAACAGGACAAACTGTGACAGTTCAGCAATCACATGGTGGTTCAGGAAGTCAGGCAAGAACAGTAATTGATGGAAACGAGGCAGACGTAGTTACTTTGGCATTAGCCTATGATATCGATTCAATTAATAAAAATAAAGAGTTAATTAACAAGGAGTGGCAAAAACGTTTACCTGATAATTCAACACCATATACATCAACCATAGTATTTCTTGTGAGAAAAGGCAATCCAAAGAATATAAAAGATTGGGATGACCTTGTTAAACCAGGGATACAGGTAATAACTCCAAATCCCAAAACCTCTGGTGGTGCTCGCTGGAACTATCTTGCGGCGTGGGGGTATGCTCTGAAAAAAAATAACAATGATAGTGAGAAGGCTAAGGATTTTGTCAGACAACTTTTTGAAAATGTACCGGTTCTGGACTCAGGAGCCAGAGGTGCAACAACTACCTTTGTTGAACGCGGTTTAGGCGATGTATTAATAGCGTGGGAAAATGAAGCCTTTCTTTCGATAAATGAGCTTGGAAAGGATAAATTTGAGATTGTAATACCGTCGGTGAGTATTTTGGCTGAACCTCCGGTTTCTGTAGTTGATTCCGTTGTTGATAAAAAAGGTACAAGAAAGATTGCAGAAGCATATCTTCAATACCTCTATAGTGATGAAGGTCAGGAAATAGCAGCAAAAAACTACTACAGACCAAGAAATCAGAATATTGAAAAGAAATATGCAACACAGTTCCCAAAAATCAATCTATTTACTATAGACGAAGTTTTTGGAGGCTGGAACAAAGCTCAACAGGAGCATTTCAGCGATGGAGGAGTCTTTGACCAAATTTACATAAAAAAATAATGAAGAATTGGAGGTGAAATTATGAATCTTATAATAAAGCCGTCAAAAATCAAGCAGCCAAGTGTTATACCCGGCTTTGGAATTACCATGGGAATTTCACTTCTGTATTTAGCACTTTTGGTGCTGATTCCAATATCAATGGTATTTGTCAATAGCTCAAGTTTGGGCCTAAAAAACTTTATGGATATTGCATTAAGCAGTAGGGTGATAGCATCGCTGAAAATTTCTTTTGGTACATCGTTTCTTGCAGCTACAATAAATGCAATATTTGGACTTCTTTTGGCTTGGGTTCTGCAGCGATATACCTTCCCATTCAAGAAGATTGTAGATGGCTTGATTGACTTACCATTTGCATTACCAACAGCAGTTGCCGGCATCTCCCTTACAACTCTTTATGCACCAAATGGATGGATAGGAAGGCTTCTGGAGCCAATGGGCATAAAAGTATCCTATACGACTATTGGAATAACTGTGGCATTAATATTTATTAGTTTTCCATTTGTAGTCAGAACAGTTCAGCCGGTTCTGCAGAGTATAGACAGAGAAGTGGAGGAGGCAGCAGCCTGTCTTGGAGCAAGCAGATTTCAAACCTTTTGCAAAATTATAATCCCGGAACTTTTTCCTTCTATCATTACAGGGTTTGCACTATCCTTTGCAAGAGCCTTGGGTGAATATGGCTCTGTAGTGTTTATATCAGGAAACATGCCTATGAAAACAGAAATAACACCGCTTCTCATAAGATCAAAACTTGAACAATATGATTATGCTGGTGGAACAGCAGTTGCAGCAATTATGCTCATAATTTCTTTTTTAATGCTGTTAACCATAAATTTCTTTCAGTGGTGGGCAGTTAACAGGCATAAATAATTTTTCAATACTTTATAAAGGAGGACAAAATGGCAGGAAGCTTACCATTGAACAATAAGGTTCTTAATACATATCAGAAAAGTACCCCAAAGAATTCCGGGGCAGTGCGAATAATACTTACTGTACTGGCGTTACTCTTTTTTATACTAATGCTCTTAGTTCCGCTTATATCAGTATTTGTTAAAGCTTTCCAACAGGGAGCTAAGGTTTATATGGCAGCTATTAGTGATTCTATGGCACTTGAAGCTATTAAACTAACATTACTTACAATAATTATAGTGGTTCCTATAAACACCGTATTTGGGCTTGTAGCTGCATGGGCTGTATCCAAGTTCAGATTCAAGGGGAAAAACCTTATTATAACTATTATAGATTTGCCTTTTGCTATTTCTCCCGTAGTAGCAGGATTGATATTTGTTTTGCTTTTTAGTACAAGCCATGGAATACTGGCTCCGGTATTAAATGAATTTGGTCTCAAAGTAATTTTTGCCCCTCCAGGGATAATTCTTGCTACATTATTTGTAACTCTACCTTTTGTAGCCAGAGAACTTATTCCACTTATGGAAGCACAGGGAACTTCTGAAGAAGAAGCAGCTCTGACATTGGGAGCAAGCGGCTTTAAAACATTTCTGCTTATTACTCTTCCGAATGTAAAGTGGGCATTGACCTATGGTATTATGCTTACGGCAGCAAGGGCAGCAGGAGAATTTGGCGCAGTATCAGTTGTGTCAGGACATATCAGAGGATTAACAAATACTGTTCCTCTGCACGTTGAAATATTGTACAACGAATACAAGTTTTCAGCTGCATTTGCAGTAGCCTCACTTTTGACAGTAATTGCAATTATTAACCTGATAATCAAAAATATCGCAGATTGGAAAATCAAACAGCAGGAAAAATATCAAAAATAGCAAGGAAAATATAAAAGTAAATCGGAGTGTAAGTTATGAGTATAGAATTATCAAATATTTCAAAGACATTTGAATCATTCAAGGCTCTCACTAATATTGATTTGAAAATAAATACCGGAGAGCTTGTGGCTTTACTAGGACCTTCAGGATCAGGTAAAACAACGCTTCTAAGGATTATCGCCGGACTTGAAACAGCAGACCAGGGGAGCATTCTGTTTGACGGAGAAGATAATACAGGTAAAAGTACACGAGATAGGAAAGTAGGTTTTGTTTTTCAGCATTATGCATTATTCAAGCATATGACAGTATTCGAAAACATTGCCTTTGGACTTAAGGTAAGGCCATCTAAAATAAGGCCAGGAAAAGAGGATATAGAAAAAAAGGTAAATGAGCTATTGTCTCTGGTAAAAATGGAAGAACTTGCAAAACGTTATCCTAGCCAACTATCAGGAGGACAGCGACAAAGGATAGCACTTGCAAGGGCGCTGGCTGTTGAACCTAGAGTGCTTTTACTGGATGAACCCTTTGGTGCCTTGGATGCAAAAGTGAGGAAAGACCTTAGAAGATGGCTTAGAAAGCTTCATGATGAATATCCAATTACAAGTGTATTTGTTACACATGACCAAGAGGAAGCACTTGACGTAGCAGACAGGATAGTAATTCTTAATCAAGGGAAAATAGAACAGATAGGTACTCCTGAGGAAGTATATGATAATCCGGCAAATCCCTTTGTTTATAACTTTTTGGGAAATGTAAATCTGTTTCACGGGAGAGTACATAACGGAAAAATAGAGCTTGGAAGCTTGACATTGGATTCTCCGGAACATTCCGAAGCCGTTGACAGGAATATCATTAGTTATATTCGCCCTCACGATATTGAAATAAGTCTAGAGCAAAATGGAAATGAATTCGTTGCAGCTGAGATTATATTTATTAGAGCAGTAGGGCCTATTGTTAACCTTGAAATGAAAAGATTAGACACCGGAGAATATGTAGAAGCTGAAATCAGCAAAGATTTATATAAAAAGCTTTTACTAAAGGAAAGGCAAACAGTTTATGTTAAGCCAAAGGATTTTAAAGTATTTATACCGGAAGATTATATGATATGAAAAATTTTTTTGTATACTTTTGCCTAAAATGGCAAAAAGTCAGGAAGTGATTTGATGATTGACAATAATATTTTCAGCGGGTTAAGCTCGGAATCAAAAAAGATATTCAGTTTAATACTACATATCAGGGCATCAACTAAGGGCACTCTGTCAGAGATATCGGACATAAAGCTCACAAGTTTGAACAGAATGATGCAGCCACTTGAAGAAATGGAACTCCTAGTAAAAGCAGAAACCGGAGAATCAACAGGAGGGCGAAAACCTGTTTTATATGATGTGAATCCTTCAGGTTACTACATAATCGGAATAGATATATCCAGAACATATACACAAATTGTTCTAACAAATCTTAAAATGAAGCCAATAAAAAAATTCAGGTTTGATATGAACAAGGAATCCACTCCAAAACTTGTACTTAGCAAAATACTAAGCTGGATAAAGGATGTAAATAGTAAGCTGAAAAAAGAAAACGGTACTATTATAGGTGTTGGGATAGGTACTGTAGGTCCTATTGATAAAAAAAGAGGGCTGATACTAAATCCTGAGAACTTTTTAGCTCCCGGTTGGGAGAATATACCCCTAAAATCAATATTTGAAAAAAGACTAGGAGTCCCGGTTGAAGTGGACAATGGAGCAAATGCTGCTGTACTTGCTGAAACAAATTTCGGAATTGCAAAAGGGATTAAAAATGTAATTTACATTAATTGTGGTATTGGGATAAGAATGGGGATTATTGCCTCAGGTCTCTTTGTAAGAAATATTAACGATGCAGAAGATGCATTTGCACATATGGTTGTTGATGCTAACGGTATGAAATGTTCCTGCGGAAATAAAGGCTGTATAGAAGCCTATTCATCTATATATTCTTTGGTTGAAAGATTTAAAAATCTAAATAAGAAAACCGACTCGGAAATTATACAAGATGAAATAACTTATGTTGAAATCTGTAAGGCTGCAGAAAGGATGGAAACTCCAGCTGTTGACGTTATAACGTATGCAGCGAAGTTTATGGGTGAAGGGCTAGCCAATCTTATAAAGCTGCTCAATCCCGGTATTGTGATTTTAAGCGGTCCACTTATCATAAATTCTCAACTTTTTTATGATTTATGTACAGATATAGCTTATAAAAAAAGTCATTTACAAAAAGACGGAAGAGTTATTTTCAACAGAGGAGGGCAATTTAATGAAATTGCCATTGCTATTGGTGCTAGTGCCATGGTATTGGAAAAGTTTTTAGGTAATGAGCTATAAGAGATAATTCTTGAAAGGAGAAATTAAAATGATACAACTTGATTTAAAAGCACTAAACTCAGAAAACAAAAGTGCGGAAGAAGTTATAAGTTACATTCTGAAAATAATGGGGCCTTCTAATATAGCACTGGCTTCCAGCTTGTCAATAGAGGATCAGGTGCTTACACACATGATTTTAAATATTAACCCTAAAGCTAGGATATTCTTCATAGACACGGGAAGACATTTTCAAAAGACCTATGACCTTATGGAAGAAACAATGCGCTCTTATAAGTTTAACTATGAGGTATATGCTCCTGAAAGTGGAGATATTGAAGAAGCTGTATCACAGCTAGGACCGAATTTTTTCTATGACAGTGTTGATTCAAGAAAAAAATGCTGTGAAATCAGAAAGGTCAAACCTCTAAAAAGAGTACTTGCTACTGTAGACGGATGGATATGTGGTTTGAGAAGAGAACAATCACCTACCCGACAAAACATGGAAATTTTTGAATGGGATGAGGGCAATTCCATTTACAAAATTAATCCTATTGTATTTTGGTCAGAAGAAGATGTGTGGAAATATATTAAAGCCCATAACATTCCTTACAGCAATCTGTATAGGAACGGATTTCGCAGTATCGGATGTCAGCCATGTACCAGAGCCGTACAGCCCGGTGAAGATGTGCGAAGCGGAAGATGGTGGTGGGAGGATCCTGATAAAAAAGAATGTGGTCTCCATTTGGGAACAACACAGTCAATAAAGTATTAAAGCAGTATATAAAAATATTCATTAAATGGAGGTTTGCTATGAATCACTTAGATAAATTGGAGGCACAGAGTGTTTACATATTAAGAGAAGCGTACAGAGAATTTAAAAATATATGCATGCTCTGGTCTATAGGAAAAGATAGTACAGTTCTTTTATGGTTGGCAAGAAAGGCTTTTTTCGGTCATGTACCAATACCTCTTGTTCATATTGATACACATTATAAGATTCCTGAGATGATAAAATACAGAGACGAACTGGCGCTAAAGTGGAAACTAACCATGGTTTACGGTGAAAACAGTGAAGCATTGGCACATAAAAACACCTTCCCAGACGGAAAGACAGACCGCATAACCTGCTGCCAGCAACTTAAATCAGAAGCATTAAAAAATACACTATCAGGTGAGTGGAACAGGTATATTATGGACCATGCAACTGGTAAATACGTTTTAGATAAAAATAGAGAAAAGTACACCGGAGTTATTGTAGGTGTGAGGGCGGATGAAGAAGGCAGTCGGTCAAAAGAAAGGTACTTTTCACCAAGAGACAAAGAAAACGACTGGGATGTGGGAGATCAGCCGCCGGAATTCTGGAATCAGTTCAAAACTGATTTTGCTCCGGGGACACATATCAGAATTCATCCTCTTCTGGATTGGACGGAATTAAATATTTGGGAGTACATAGAGAGGGAGAATATCCCTATTACATCACTATATTTTGATCAGGGCAACGGAAAACGATACAGGTCCCTTGGCTGCTACCCTTGCACATCTCCTGTAGAATCCACAGCACGAAATGTAAGTGAGATAATTGATGAATTAAAGAGCGGCAAATTTGCAAATATAGCAGAAAGATCAGGTCGTGAACAGGATAAGGATGACGGCGGCGGACTTGAAACACTTCGTAGGGGAGGTTATATGTAATATGGACAATAGAGAGCAAATGAACATAGTAATTGTAGGCCATGTGGACCATGGAAAAAGTACGGTAATAGGAAGGCTGCTGGCAGACACCGGTTCACTGCCCGAAGGTAAGCTGGAATCGGTTAAGGAATATTGCAGAAAAAATTCCAGACCCTTTGAATATGCATTTCTCTTAGATGCACTAAAAGACGAACAGGCACAGGGGATTACCATTGACACTGCTAGATGCTTTTTTAAGACAAATAAAAGAGACTATATTATAATCGATGCACCGGGCCATATAGAATTTCTAAAAAATATGGTAACGGGTGCATCCAGAGCAGAAGCAGCGCTTTTAGTAATAGATGCCAATGAGGGAATTAAGGAGAACTCTAAGCGTCACGGACACATTGTTTCAATGCTTGGAATAAAGCAGGTTGTGGTTTTAGTTAATAAAATGGATTTGGTAGACTTTAATAAAGATGTTTATAAATCTATAACCGAAGAATTTACAGAATTCCTGAGTAAAATCAATATAAAACCCATAAACTTCATTCCTATAAGTGCATTTAACGGAGACAATATTGCAGATAAATCCTGTCTCACATCATGGTATGACGGTCCTACAGTACTGGCGCAGTTAGATTCATTTGAAAACAGGAAGGAAGATATTCAACTACCCTTCCGTATGCCAGTACAGGATATCTACAAGTTTACCGAGGAAAATGACCACAGAAGAATTGTTGCAGGTACTATTCTCAGCGGAACCATAAAGGCAGGTGATGAGGTGGTTTTCTTGCCTTCAAAAAAGAAGAGTGTTGTAAACAGTATTGAAGGCTTTAATGTAGTCCCTACGGACAAAGCAGCTGCCGGACAGGCAATAGGTTTAACACTTAAAACACAAATATACATAAAAGCAGGAGAACTAATGGTCAGAGCTGATGAAGTTCAGCCGGTTTTGAGCTCACGCTTCAGAGTAAATATTTTTTGGGTAGGTAAATTTCCACTAATTAAAAATAAAAATTACAAACTTAAGATAGGAACTTTAAGGATTACAGTAAAGCTAGCAGAAATTCTGAATATAATCGACGCAGCAGAACTGAATATAAATACCGTCAAGAACCAGGTAGAAAGACATGATGTGGCAGAGTGCATACTTGAAACAGTAAAGCCTATTGCCTTTGACCCTATTTCCCAAATGGAAACAACCGGCAGATTCGTAATTGTGGATAATTATGAAATATCAGGGGGAGGAATTATTCTTGAGGGTGTTTCAGAAAAAGGTGATACATTACATAGTCAAATAAGTGAAAAAGAATTTTTATGGGAGCAGGGGCTGGTTTCGCCAAATATGAGAGAAGACTTGTATGGTCACAAAGGAATATTCGTTGTTTTAACCTCTGGTAATGAAGAATACGTACAGTCTATACACCAGAATGGAAAAGAACTTGAGTACAAATTATTCAAATCAAATCATATAACCTGCTATTTAGGTATACCAAGCGCTGAAACTCCATTAGCTTCCGGTGATAGGGACAGTCAGATACTGCAGATTGGTGAACTTGCCGAAATATTTACCAATGCCGGGCAAATATTTATTACTTCTGTATTCAATTTGGATGATTATGAAGCGGAAAAACTAAAGCTGCTGATTCGGAATCATGAAGTAAGAATTATTAATATTGGAGAATCGCCATTTAACAACTTTATACCTGATGCACATATCAAGGATTCTGACAATGAGAGGATTGTTGATTCGCTATATGATTTACTTAAAAGCAAAAAGTAATTATTGACTATTAGGAGTAAAGTAAGATATATTTACCTGAAAAGGTGACATTTTTTTAATTAAAATGGAGTTGAGTAGATATGGGACAGGTAAATTACAAGGAATTGAAAAATGGAGGATTCATTCAGCAGGTTCAAAAAGATAACTTTTCTATGAGATTAGGCATTGCCGGTGGCCACATTAAGGCAGACCAGTTGCTTAAAGTTTATGAAATCGCAAAGAAATACGGGCAAGGTTATATACATATGACTTCAAGACAAAGTATTGAAATTCCATATATTAAGCTTGAAGATATTGAAACAGTCAAGAGAGAACTTGCTGAGGCAGAATTGTACCCTGCTGCCAGCGGACCAAGAGTAAGAACAATTACAGCTTGTCAGGGAAACAGTGTTTGTAAGAATGGGCTTATAGATTCAGCCGACCTTGCAAAGGAGTTTAGCGAGAGGTATTACGGAAAGGAATTACCTCATAAATTCAAGCTTGGAATCACAGCCTGCACAAATAACTGTCTTAAAGCAGAAGAAAATGATCTTGGGGTAAAGGGAGCTATTAAACCAGTATGGAGTAAAAATAATTGTACCTATTGCGGTCTGTGTGAAGCTGTTTGTCGACATAAGGCCATAACTATTGATAAAGAGGTTAAAGGTTTTTCATATGATGAATCTTTATGCAAATATTGCGGGAAATGTGTAAAAGGGTGTCCTAAAGGAGCATATGAAGGTGAAAGTGGTTTTATCGTTTACTTTGGAGGCCTGTTCGGAAATAGAATAGCAATAGGAAAACAGCTTCTCCCAATTGTATTCCCAAAAGATAAGTTGTTTGACATTATTGATGTCACTCTTGGATTTTTTGAAAAGAATGCTAAAAAGGGTGAGCGTTTCAGATACACTCTTGATCGGGTTGGATGGGAATTATTTGAAAAGGAACTGGAAGGAGTTTTGTAAATGATATATGATGTAATTATTGTTGGGAAAGGACCGGCAGGCCTGTCCGCTGCCATTTATACAGTCAGAGCAAACTTAAAAACACTTGTGATAGGTAAGAATGATAGCGGACTATATAAAGCCTCCAAAATAGAAAATTATTTTGGATTTTCAGAGGCTGTTAGCGGCAGAGATTTATTAAAAGCAGGTGAACTTCAAGCTCAAAGACTGGGAGCAGAAATTACGGATGAAGAAGTAATGGAAATTAAAAAGACAGACAATTTTGAGATTATTACACGTGAAAAGAGCTATTTTGCAAAAACAGTTTTATTGGCAAGCGGCCAGCCCCAGAAAAAACTATCAATAGATGGGCTCAAGGAAATGGAAGGAATAGGGGTGAGCTACTGCACAACCTGTGACGGCTTTTTTTACAGGGGCTTGAAGGTTGGAGTTCTCGGCAATAAGGATTTTGCAATACATGAAGCTAGAGAGTTAAAAGCTTTTACCAATGATATCACCATATATACAAATGGAAAAGAACTGGAATGCAAGGACGATTATGATAAATTACATAAGGATTTTAGAATAGAGAAAAAGCCAATTCAAAAGCTTCACGGAAAAGAATGTCTTGAGGAAATACATTTTACCGATGGCTCTTTTGAAAAGTTGGATGGATTGTTTATAGCAAATGATATTGCTTCTAGTATTAATTTTGCAAAAAAGCTTGGAGTATTGACAAAAGGTGCATCTATTATTGTGGATGAAAACCAGAAAACCAACATTGACGGTCTATACGCAGCAGGCGACTGCACCGGCGGCTTTAAGCAGGTAGCTACGGCAGTTGGTCAGGGCGCACTGGCTGCCGGAAAAATTACTGAATATGTTAGGAGAGAAGATTTAATTAACAAACAATTAACATTCTCTTAATAGATGTAAATATGGTTTGCATATTATTATAATTTCGTTAAAGGTGAGTAGTTAGTAAATAACTAAGTTAACATACATGATGCAACTGCATTTGGCTTTGTTTCCTATACGGTTAACGAGACTTTTAACATAATCCGAAACTGATTAAGTTTTTGGGTGGCTATGTAATAGAAAAAAGCTTGAGTATAGACAATCTTTTTCTATTTATTATGGTATTCAGTAGCTTTGGAATTAAACAAGAGTATCAAAGAAGAGTACTCAATTACGGTATAGTTGGAGCATTGATACTAAGGCTTATATTTGTTTTACTTGGGGTTACGATTGTTAATATGTTCCATTGGATTTTCTATGTATTTAGGGCTATTCTCATTATTAGCTGAATAAGAATGATTTTTAAGAATGAAGATAGCAATGATGCAAAGGATAGTAAAATAATAAAAACTAACTTCAAGTATTATATTATCAGTTTTATTCAGCGGAAGGAAAAAAGAAAAAATACAAGGATAAATTTTTTACTAAAAGCCAATCATCTTTAATTGATGGTTGGTTAAATTTTTATTACATTGTAAATTTTTATTATTTATTGTAATATTATCTATATATTTAGTGTTAGGGGGAGATGTATACTATGCAAAGTGTCGGTAAGTTATCTGTCAAACGAAATCGAATAATTCTTGTAAGTTTGATTTTATTGATTGTTCTTGCCATTTTAACCACAGTATTAATCATGACAAAAAATACTGGAAAAGCTTCAAACTACGTATTTGGAGAGCAAGCACTTAAAATAGACGGCAAAATTGTCGAAACCAGTGTTTTTCGTGACGAAAAAAATATTTTCTTTGAAAGAAACAAAACAAACTCTACAATGATGCAAAAAACCGATGAGGAAATCAATGATTTGATTCTTGAGGAAGTAATAAAAAAAGTACTGGCTGATAACTACTTCTACAATTATTCAGGTTACAAAGTGACTCAAAAAGAAATAGATGATTATTACAATAAATATGTAAAGCCAAGCTTAGAAGGCTCTGGTGGTGAGGGTGCCAGTATCAGTGAAGGCCTTGATTATAAGTCAGAAGCCGAATACAAAAAAGATGTTGAATTATATATTTTAAAGCTAAAGAGTGTTCCGGATATTGCAAAGGAGTATGGAGTAAGTCTTGATGAAAATGATTTTAACAAAAAATACGAAGAATATACTAAACAGTACAAAGACATGCCGGATAGAATCCACCCTAAAGATGAATATAAGAAAATGATGATTGTAAGGGAATTTTCCATATCGGATAAATTAGACACTTGGCTTGAGAAACTAAGAAGCAAAGCTAAAATCGAAATCATAGAACCTTCCTTGAAAGCCTATAGATTGTATAAAGACGGAGAGTATTCTAAAGCAGCAGATGAATATAAGAAGGCCTATAAAAAGTATAAGTTAAGCTATTATATAGATAAGGAAAAGGAATGCAGGAGTAAGGAATAAGGATTGAGGTATAAAAACAGCTATCCATGTATTAAAAAAATACATGGATAGCTGTTTTTATATATTAAATTTTTCTGTCTAGAATTCAATCCCCAATTCTTGATGCTCTTAATAAATAGATTATCATATATGAATTAAAATTAATACAAGAAATAATATCATAGTACAATTGCGTATAATACTGCATATAATAGTAATACGCGGTTTTATTAAATTTACTTTTAACTTAATTTCAATTTTATATATTATACACATAATATAATATTCGTCTTTAACTGTAATTCCAAACAAATTTGACATTTTTACTTGTATCGGGAAGGTAAGGTGTTCACTTTGGGAATTAGCATTGTTATTCCGTCTAAAGGAAGAGTTAATCTGCTTGGTGAGTTACTGGAAAGCGTATTTATTGCACGACAAAATTATTCCGGAAAAAGTGAAGTAATTGTTGTTGATGACAGTAATGAAAAAGACTCATTAGAAATAAGAAAATTATGTGAAAAATACGATTGTAAAATGATGTATTTCTCTCCTTCGGTTGCCGGAAAACGCAACTATGGAGGAAGACATGCCGAGCACGAGGTTATTTTATACTTGGATTCTGATTGTCTTGCAACACCCAATCTGATAAATGAACATTTAAAACTTTATGAAGATAAAAGTGTTGGTGCTGTTTTGGGCCTTCTGGAATTTACCGGTGAAGATACATGGTTTTGGAAGGCAGCAGGCAATTCCCAATTTGTTACTAGTTTTTATCTTGCCAAACATGCCAAAAATGTTTCTTGGGGACCTACTGCAAATTTCTCTGTTCGAAAAGACGTTTTTATTAAAACCCAGGGCTTTGATGAAGATTTTCCAAATAAGCCGGGGGGTGAAGATGTTGATTTTGGACTAAGGATAAACAAATTAGGCTACAAAATTGCATGTACATCACATGGTTTAGTTTACCACAGTAAAAAAACATGGATTCCTGTAAAGGATATGTTTAAGCGTGTATGGTATTATGGTTCATCCGATTATTACCTAATGAAAAAGCACCCGGACTTTAATGAATGTACTGCCTAGAAGAACACTAATTTATTTTCTTTATCTCATTATAATTATGATTTTTTCATTTTCTAAGTCGTGGTTATTCTTGATCTCGTTTCCTGCATTGCTTATTTTTGATATAGCTCTTACTTCGATTTTAATAAACAAATTCACTTACATAAAAAAGACCAACTTTCTGCAGCAGTTTGTAAATCAAACTCTTGTGCTGACAAATGAACTGGGGTTTATGATAAAAGCTCTTCGAAAAAATAGTATTCACTACTGGTTTAAACAGATTGTTACTTTCGATGGTCAGCTTGAAAGCCAAATAAACAGCGGAAGCTTATTATTATGGAGCCATCTAATAAGCTTGTGTATTTTACTTGCTTTTTCAATAGTTATTTAAATTTTTATGGACTCATCATATTAAGCTACATTCCTAATGATGAAATTTTCCGGATTAATTTTAACATATATAGTTTGTTAACAAGCAAATAATACTGTATTTCTGCTTTATATAAAAAGTCAAAGAAAGGAAAGTGAAAATATAAATGTCTATCAGTAAAACAGTGTTGGTTACAGGCGGTGCAGGGTTTATAGGCAGTAATCTTTGCAGACGGTTATTAAAAGAAAACTGCAAAGTTATTTGCCTGGATAACTTTTATACGGGAAGCAAAAGAAATGTAGAGGACTTGCTTCAAAATCAGGATTTTGAGCTTGTGGAACACGATGTTACAGTTCCGTTTAATATTAGTGCGGATGAAATATACCACCTTGCGGCACCTGCTTCGCCAATGCATTATCAAAAGGATCCCATCTATACAATAAAAACTATTGTTATTGGAACCTTGAATGCTTTGGAATGTGCAAGAATTAACAATTCAAAGATTCTAAACACTTCAACAAGTGAGATTTATGGGGAGCCGTTGGTGCACCCCCAAACTGAAACTTACAGAGGTAATGTTAACATAAATGGGATCAGAGCTTGTTATGATGAAGGCAAAAGATGTAGTGAGACTTTATGCTCAGACTATCGCAGACATCATAAAGTGGACACAAAAATTGTCAGGATATTCAATACCTACGGTCCATACATGAATAAAAATGATGGAAGAGTGGTATGTGAATTTATAAATTGTATACTAAAAAACCAGCCTATCGAATTATTTGGCGGGGGGGTTCAAACACGTTCCTTCTGCTATATTGATGATCTTGTTGAAGGGCTTATAAGGATGATGAATAGTGACAGCTCCGGACCCATAAATTTAGGAGGGACTGATGAAATAACCATTGCCGAATTAGCGAAAATTGTATCGCAAGTTATGAATAAAGAGCCGGTAATTGAATATAAAGATATGCCATCAGATGACCCCACAAGAAGAAAGCCCGATATATCAAAAGCTGCCAAGGAATTGGCATGGAAGCCATGTGTTGACATTAGGACAGGAATTTATAAGACAGCTAAGTATTTCGAATCTATTTATGCTGAATAGAGAGGTGAATATATATGAAAATAGCTGTTATAGGTATAGGCTATGTAGGATTGGTAACATCCGGATGTTTTGCGGAATCAGGGTTTAATGTTGTCAGCATGGATATTAATGAAGAAAAAATTAATATGCTTAAAGATGGACAAGTACCTTTTTATGAACCGGGCTTAAGTGAAATAGTTAAGCGAAATTATATTAATGGCAGACTTGAATTTACGACAGATTGTAAATATGCTGTGGAAAACTCAACGATAATTTTTATAGCAGTAGATACCCCGTCAAATAAAGAAGGTAATGCTGATATAAGTCAGGTTCTATCAGTCGCTAATTCCATAGGGGAGTACATTAACGACTATAAGATTATCGTCACAAAAAGTACGGTTCCTGTAGGTACAGGTAATAAAATCAAAGAAATACTTAGAGAAGTACTAAGTAAAAGAGGTGAAAACTATAATTTTGATGTAGTTTCAAATCCGGAATTTCTGAGAGAAGGAAGTAGTGTACATGATTTTATGAATCCGGAAAGAGTTATAGTAGGTGCAGATAATATTGATGAAAACGATAATATAAAAAAGATTTTCAAAGAACTATACAATAAAAATAATTGTTCGTTTGTTTTTACTAATATAGAAACATCAGAAATAATTAAATATGCTTGTAATTCATTCCTAGCTGTGAAGGTTGCTTTTATTAACGAAATTGCAAATCTAAGCGAGGCTATCGGAGTAAATGTTAAGGATGTTGCAAAAGGGATGGGGCTAGATAGCCGCATTGGAGGTAAATATTTAAATGCCGGCCCCGGATATGGCGGAAACTGTCTTCCTAAAGACACAAAAGCATTAGTACATATAGGTAATGAATATGGAGTAGACATGTCTATTATTAAAACTGTAATCAAATCCAACAATCTTCAAAAAAATCGTATTGCAAAAAAAATTGAAATGGTTTTAGACGGTGTATGTGGAAAAACTATAGCTTTGCTGGGGCTTTCCTTTAAAGCGGATACCGATGATTTGCGGGAGTCGGTTGCATTAGTCATTATTAATAAATTAATTAATAAAGGCGCATTTGTAAAAGTTTTTGATCCTGTTGCAATTAATTCAGCGAAAAAATGTCTTATAAAACAAGAAAATTTATATTTTGCAAATGATGAATATGATGCAATAGCTGATGCGGATGCAATAGTTATTGCAACAGAATGGAAACAGTTCAGCGAAATTGATTTTATAGCGGCAAAGAAGCAATTGAAAAGAAGTATAATTTTTGATCTTAAAAATTTGCTGGATAAAACTAAGTTATTGAATATTGGATACGAATACCACGGAATTGGTATTTAGAAATCATAATAGATTGAAATGCTATAGCAGTGAGTATATGCGGAATTAAAACATTAAGGGGGTAAAAAAAATGAGTAGTTCTTCGAAAATTAAAGAAAAGGATTTATATCCAGTATGGAATCCCGAGTTTGTGGTAACTGAAGATAAAAATACCAAGGGTAATATGTTGTGTGTCCCCATTCAGAATGAAAGATTGCTAAATTTCCAACATTTTAAGATTTTAAGTGCTTTTGATATGAAGTTTGACCTGGACAGAATTGATTCTTTTGGTATACATAAATATTGTAATGGCAGCTACACGGTAGAGAAAATTATTCAAATGGTGGTGTCTGAAAATTCTGACGCAACGGAAATGTCTGTAAGAGCAATAATTGATAAAATGGCACGAATCGGAATTATTAGCTTAATAGAGTAAGTTAAATAATATTTTATATAACGGGAGGTAGAAAAATGGAACTAACATTAGTTTCTCCAAACAGTGAGTGTGAAAAATGTACTACCATGTATGAGCAATTGGTTGTCCTAAAGAATAAGTATCCTGATATAAATTTGAAAAAAATATCATATGAAGCAAACAAAGAAGGGTTTTTGAACTATACTACTCCAATTCTATTGATGGATGATTGTGTAGTGTCTTCAGGAAGAGTTGTACCAATGGAATTTCTGGAGGAATACATAGAAAACCAGTTAAGCTTTAAATCTTCTTCCTGCAGTTGCGGTTGCAGCTGTTCTTCCCAAAAAGAAGATAATTATAGTAATGAATTCTCTTTGTCAGGAACAAGATGGCATGTATTTCAAAACGGAGATGAATATATCGCTTTGGATGTAAATACATCCAGATGTATGGAAATGGACGAGTATGCTCTTAAAGTGTTGCAGGGAGAAGCAGCGCGTGAAGGCAAAATGGAGGCGGCAGTTAAAGAGTACAATACTCTCAAATATATCGATTATTACAGCCACGAAAATTTTACCCGTGAAATACCGGAGAATGAACTTAATGTATGTTCAATAAACCTTACAATACCTCATGCTTGTAATCTGGACTGTGAATATTGCTATAGCAAGGATTATTACAAGCCTGTCTCTAGAGAACAGGTGTTCAAGATTTTGGACAGATTGATAGAACGGTTTGTTGCTCCGTCAAAAAACAAAAGATTTATGTTTAACTTTTCGCTGTTTGGCGAAGTACTTTTGAATATTCCCCTTTTAACAGAAATGAAGCAATACCTTGAGGACTGGGGAAACAAAAACGGTAAAAGGCTCTCAAGCAGGTTTAATGCCACAAATGCTACTCTCTTAACCCCTGAAAAAGCCCGTGAAATGTGGGAACTGTCAGATATGGGTGAAATAAATATAAGCATTGATGGTCCCGCACATATCCATGATAAAGTAAGGCATTTTCCCAACGGAAAAGGAACTTACACAATTATTGAGGAGAATGTAAAGGACTGCGTAAACAAATGGCCTACTGTAGCATCTGCAGTACTAAACGGTCAAAATCCAAATGTAACTGAGATTTTTCTCCATCTTTATAACCTGGGATTCAGACGTATTCGTATCAAACCTATAAGAGCAAGCTATGATAATCCTTATGCAATAACAAAGGACAATGTGAATATTGTAAAAGAGGAATATACGAAATTTATTAAGTTCCTTTTGGAACAGGATGATGCGCAACTAGTAGATTATATATCTTGTATTGATGGAGACGAGTTGCTGGGCAGGTTTTTCCAGACATTGTTAAAAGGAATTGTTTCTAAATACAGGTGTCCTGCTTTAAGAGACACAATTGTTGTTAATAGTGATGGTGATATTTACTCATGTCAGAGCGTTATAGGTTTTGAAGAATTTAAGGTAGGAAACATCTTTGACGATGACACTGCCTGGAACGAAAAGAGAAATTCACTTTTAACCAAAATGCATGTGAATCTAAAGGAAGAGTGTAAAAAATGCTGGGCAATTAATTTGTGCGGAGGAGGATGTGCACATGCCGGATGGCTCAATAATGGTTCACTTGAAACCCCAGATCTTGTTAAATGTGATTTGGTAAGGCATGTTATAGAGCAAGCAATGATTTTACTTTCTGGAATAAGAAGCAGACCAGAGGCTTCAAAAATGCTTGAAACTGCATTTAGAAGGCGTTCTCCCCAATCTGTATTATTGTCAGCATCAAGTAAACATACAAATGTTTCACCGCTGTCCGATTCAACTGCTTGGGAAAATGCAAAGATTATAAATCTAAATAGAAAAGAGCAATTAAGGGGAGCTGTAAGCGGAAAACAGATTTTTACTGGGAAGGTACATACTTTGTGGGATGAACAATATTTTTATCTGAAAGCTGATATTCTTGGTTTGAATTCTGATAAAAAAATGTTTAATCAAGAAAATCTGGTTCGGTTCTGTCTTATGGAGAATACTGATGGGAATATATGGGAATATGGAATAGGTTTAAACATAGGACAACCTGTTCTCACTCGTTTCTATATGAAGGATATATCAAAGGATTTCTTTGGAAATGTAGAAGATGCGATTGTATCTATAAGTGAAACTGAGGAAGGAATGTCATATCAGGTTGCTATTCCATGGAAGGAATTTGGAGTGAAACCGGAAGATGGTAAGGTTTTAAGATTTAATGTGGTGCTTTACGAAAGAGAACATCCTTATCCATATGTGGCTGAGTGGTGGTGGGAATGGTCACCAGGAATGGTTGTGGAAATGAATCCAAACCTGTTAGGAAAGCTTGTATTAAAAAGTAAATAAATGATTTTAGGTAAAGGGAGGTGAAAAGTATGGAAAATTTGAGAGAAGCAAAATTTCTGGAAACAACCATAATAAATGATGAGCTGCTTGATATTACTGAGCTGACAACTTCAATTATTGGAGAAGGATGCAATTGTAAAGAGGGCGGCGTAGTAGCTTGTACCTGCTGCGGTTCAAGTAGACAATTATAAAAGAAGGATGTTTTTTGTGACTGAAAATATTAGCGGGCAAATACCACTATATAAACAAAGCTATTATAATTTTGAGCTAAAGCTGGATAATGAAAAGTATATGCTATATAACACCAAAACCGGTGCTGTTTCTCTTTTAGACAACATAGAAAGAGACACTATGAGCTCTGCTTTATCAGGTAAAAATGTATGCAAAGACAGATTATTAATAGGCAACTTGTTAAGTCAAGGCTTCATAGTAGAAAGAAATAGAAATGAGTTGGATGATATCAAGTCAATTACTCAGAGCTTTAGAAAAGCAAAGAACCTTGTACGGTTAATTGTATTACCTGCTGAGGCATGTAATTTTACATGCCCCTATTGCTTTATTTACAGGCAGAGAAATATTTTTATGAGCGAATGGGTATATGATTCAATCCTTAAATATATTGAAAGTAAGGTATCAAAAAGTACAGAGCAAACTTTAGTACAGCTTTCATGGTACGGAGGAGAACCTCTATTAGCTTCCCAAAAGATAATTGAGTTTATGGGAAGGTTGAACCAGTTAAAAGAAAATTACAATTTTAAATTAAATAGTTCCATATATACAAATGGATATCTTCTTACAAGTGACTTGTTCCAACAACTCCTAGAATGTGGTATAGAAACTTTTCAGGTTACGGTTGACGGAGGTAAAAGTAGTCATGATCGTTTGCGGAGATTAAATAGTGGAGAGTCTACATTTGATACTATTTATACAAACTTAAAAAATATCAAAAGATTTACCGGTAAAGAGAAAAGTTTTAAATTTTACATTAGAGCGAACTTTTTAAAGAGCAGCATTGAATCAATGAATGAATTTATAGAGGATTTTGTTAAAGATTTTGAGACAGATAAAAGATTTAATATCTTTTTCAGACCGGTATATCACTTTAAAACCTCCAGAAATGATGTGGAAAAGGTTGCTGATGATATATTAGATCCTGATGAAGGTGTAAATTCACAGTTAGTTCTCGCAAACAAGGTTTTCAGTCAATTACCTGAAAAATCAATGGATTCTATGGTCAATATATTTAAGCCTTTACCATCACCAATACACACTTGGTGTACCGGAAGCAGCGGAAATACTTATATTATCGGTGCTGACGGGGCTGTGTTTATGTGTGATACCATGATGGTTGAAAAAGAAAAGAGTGTAGGAGAAATTACCTTGGATGGACGTATTTCATTAAACGAAAATGCTCAACCTTGGATAAGACCTGTCTTTGAAGATTTAGAAAATAATCGAAAAGAATGCTTAAAGTGTAAATTGCTCCCGGTTTGTCTGGGAGGCTGCAGATTATCAGCGGCTTCAGGACACAAAGCATGCTTCTGGAGTGAGAAAGTTATACTTGATTCCATGAGAAAATATGCTGAAATGATTTCAAAATGAAATTATATTGTATCCGGAAGAATGTGTACTTGAAAAAGAGGAAAGCAGAGGTGTGAATATTTTGAAAGAAGCAAAAGGGTATTTTGACTATGCGGCCAGTGCTCCTGCATTTGAGGAGAGCATTGAAGTTTTTAAAAACATATCTATGTTTACTTTTGGAAATCCTTCATCCAACCATAGCCCAGGGATGAAAGCAAGGGAAATCTTAAACAAAAGCAAAGAAAAGTTTTTAAATGTACTTGGTATTTCAGATGCAACTATTGTTGTTACTTCAGGAGGCTCAGAGGCTAATAATCTGATTTTGAATTCCATGATTCTGAAATATCCTGATAAGAAAATCTTAGTTGCACAGGATTCCCACGAATCATGTTATTTTATCAAAAAAAAGTATCCCGATAGAGTGGATATTCTGAATATTGACAGTCATGGTCAGATTAATTTAAAGGATTTGGAGAACACTCTTTCTCAGGAATATTCTCTTCTATGTATACTTCACGGAAACAACGAAACAGGAGTTGTTCAGAGGGAATTAAGAAAAATAATTGAAATCTGTAGAAATAAAAATGTTTTGATACATATTGATGGAGTTCAGACTGTAGGACATATTCCTATAGGAATAGATGATTTTAAGGGAATATTTTATACTTTTTCTTCCCATAAATTTGGCTCTCCAAGAGGAAGCGGAGGGATTATTACAAGTTCACCTGAGCTATTAAACAGCTTCATTTTTGGCGGACCACAAGAGAAAAATATACGTGCTGGAACGGAAAATATCGCAGCTTTTGCTGCGGCTGCTTCTGCTCTTGAAATATCTATTAATAAATTTGAACAAATGGAAGAACGATTAAAATTATATTGCAATTATGTAAAAGGTAAGCTTACGGAGCATTTTCCCCAAATAATATTCAATTCAAGCGATAATGGATTACCAGGACTTTTATCACTATCAGTCCCTGGTATAAAGGGTAGTATTACGGTCACGGAGATGGCTATGCACGGATATGCAATATCATCGGGATCGGCCTGTCATTCCAGTATGGAAATTCCGCCGCGCATTATAATGGCTATGGGCAGAAGTATGAAGGAAGCATTTGGTTCATTGAGAATATCTATGGGGTATTACACCGAAGAAGATGATGTTTATTCTATGACAGATGCTTTAATAAAGGCAATTAGTCGACAATTAAAGGAGTGATAAAAATGTCAATTTTTATTAATGAAAAGGAATTTAATATTAGCAAAGTTCAGCAAGGTAAATTTGAGCAATGGGGAGTAACTTTTCAACTTGATTGTATTTATGAAGTAATTAATGAATTTGAATCAAATAATCTTCGTGGAATTAATTTATCTGTAACAAAAAAGGGAGAATATTTTTTAGAAGGCTGGAAGGCTCCTGATGAAAAATGTTTTGACAGCGGAAGAACAGTACACTACAAGGGCAATTGCTTGGCTGTTCTGGATGATGATAATCATTTTATATTCAAGAATATGCGGATTTGTGAAAAGACCAGCAGTGTATATATGTTGCCGGTTTATCAAAAGGAACTCGAAGTTTCAGAACCCGATCCTGAACTTTATGCTAGATTAACTACCGATCCCGTGTTGTTTGATTGTGATACTTTTGAAAGGGATGCAGGTTTAGTAGCCGAAAACATAAAATATAGCCCCGAGACAGCAGAAGTAAGTTTGCTTTATACAGGTCCTTTTCGTTGTATTTTTCTTCCAAATGGAACTATTGTAAGAAGGGGAATTCCAGTTTCTGTATCAAAAAAATCTGCAGAAATTATAGGGGAGAATAACTATTTATTATTAGAGTTTACAGCTCCACTTGCTAAAAACTATTTGGATTTATATAAAAAGTATGGGGCGATTTTTTTACTGGGAAACAGTATGGGCGAAAGTATTAATTATTACCCTCAGATAGAGAAAATCAAGTCAATATCCGATTCATTAAAATTACGCTTTAAAAATATGATTGATAACAATAATGATTATTTTATTTTACAGGGAAGTGATCCTGCAGATAAAGATTCTTGTTGTCCAAATCCTTTAGTATCAGAATTGAAGCAACTGGCTAATGCTGGTCTTGTATCCTCATATGGCTCACCGACTGCCGGCAGCTGTCCTATGACAATATATGCCTTTAATGGCGAATTAAGTACTGTGGATGACGGCTTTCCGACCTTTAATCAAAATGGTCTGCTAAGACTTGCCATGAGAAAATATCTCTAAAAATACGAAATTTAATTCATTTACACTGCCTAATTGATTTGGCAGAAGCGAGGAGTTGATATAAATATGCGTAAAGAATTTATAGCAGAAATAATTGGCACGTTTATTCTTGTTTTTTTCGGCTGTGGCTCCGTTGCAGTTGATGTAATAAGCGGTGCACATCTTGGTTTGTTTCAGGTGGCAATTGTTTGGGGAATAGCAGTTAATCTGGCCATTTACATGGTGGGCTCCATAAGTGGTGCGCATCTTAATCCTGCAATAACAATTGCTATGGCTATTTTCAGACCTAAAAAGTTTCCCGCAAAAAAGATATTGCCATATATTTTAGCTCAATTAGTAGGCGCTGTTATTGCCGGGCTAGTATTGTACGGACTATTTAGTAAAACCCTTATCAGTTTTGAAGCTTCAAATAATATTGTAAGAGGGCAGCCTGGAAGTGAATTATCGGCTATGATGTTTGGAGAGTACTTCCCGAATCCTGCTATTTATGGAACCACAAAAGAAGTATTTGCACAGGTACCATTGATTATTGGTACGGTGGCAGAGTTTATGGGTACTATGTTTCTTGCACTGGGAGTATTTGCATTAACAGATGAGAAGAAGTTTGACAGTTCCAAAAAAGGATTCAGAGCTTTTACATATTGCATAGGTCTTGTACTTTCTATATCCATAATCATGTTCGCTCCTTTTTCCCAAGCCGGGCTTAATCCTGCCAGAGATTTTGGTCCAAGGTTAGTTTCATACTTTGCAGGATGGAAAGATATTGCCATTCCGGGCCCAAATGGAGGATTTTTGCTAGTGTATATTTTAGCGCCAATCGCTGGAGCAATTTTAGGTGGCTGTATATATAAATTTATTGCTCAAATTTCACCAGCAAAGGATGAATCCGAATATAGTGGCAATAGAGAATTTGCTCGTAAAGCCAGTTGATTTATATTAATGAATTTTAAACGTAATATTTTTAGAAATAGAACAGAGGAGGGGATTGGAATTTTATCCCCTCCTACTTTTAATAAGGAGGGACCATATTTG
Source organism: Ruminiclostridium josui JCM 17888 (assembly GCF_000526495.1). NCBI lineage: Bacteria > Bacillati > Bacillota > Clostridia > Eubacteriales > Oscillospiraceae > Ruminiclostridium > Ruminiclostridium josui. The sequence goes on from NZ_JAGE01000002.1 coordinate 456,892, forward strand.
TATGAAATTTGATTTTTCTGTCGTAATACCATTTTACAACAAGAGATTTGAGCTTAATCTTGTGTTAAAAGGACTATCCTGTCAGGACTATGATAAAGGCAAATTTGAAGTGGTTATAGTAGATGATGGTTCAGAAAATTCCATTAATGATTTGCTAGAGAAATATGCAAATTATTTGAACATAAAGTATATATATCTTGAGCACACCGGGAACCGTGGTCGGAATAGAAACAAAGGTGCTAAAGAAAGTAATGGCAAAAAAATAATTTTTCTTGATGGTGATATAATACCGGAGAGCAATTTAATATCCGCTTTTTATAAAGCAACAAAAGATAACCCAAGGTTGGTTTCAGTGGGATTTCGAAGACTTCTTAGAGAAGTTGACATCAGTCTCTTGACAGAAGAAGCTGTAGAAAATAATTGTGAATCCTTATTAAAACTTCCTTATAATTCAGACAGCCGCCATTTAAATGTGGATTATGAGAAGAGCACGGGTAACAAAATAGTGGGCGGATGGCAATATCTTTATACTAATTGTGTATGTATACCTAAAAATGAGTTTGAAGCTATAGGCGGATTTGATGAAGTATTTTCTGAAAATTGGGGTGCAGAGGATGTGGAACTTGGGTTTAGACTTTTTCAAAATGGGTGTATTATTGAAATGAACGAAGCAGCAAACGGTATTCATATTTTTCACACTGAAGATGGCTTCAAAAGATTTGAATCAATGATGAAAAATTATGATATTTTTCTTCGTATGCACAAGCATTGGACTGTTGAGCTATTTACCAAAGAGTATGAAACCCAGGCTATTGAAATTATTGGAATGCAAAAGTTAATAAAGAAGAGAAGCCATATTGTGTCAAAAATCCAAAATGTTGATACAGTTATAAGCCATCTGCCTGAAAACGTTTTGCTGTGTGGAATCGAGATAAGTGAATTAATTAATTGCCATAAAATTATTAATGTATTTAATCCTGAACCTTTGATAAAGTCGGAAAAAGTACTTAATTGGTTAGGAATAAAAACTGATTATAAAGACAACCATTTTGAATTGGCACTGCTATCAATAAAATACAAAGAGATTAATTACGGACTTTTTCACATCCTGTATCATGAAATAAGCAGAATAGCCAAAAAAGTAATTTTGGTAGATGACAATTCAAATATTCTTTCCGTTTTGAATTCTACCGAGGTAGAACCCTTTGACTTCCCAAAAGAAATTATTTTTTATGTATCAGCATTTGAGAACTACTCCATTTACAGACACTATATAAACCTTGCAATTGCTCTGCATAAGAAAGGAATTAAAACCGGTTATAATGTATATTTTGACCCAACCCATGAAATAAATCCAAACCGTGGTGTTATGCATACCAGAAATAAAGAAAAAATTGATATAATTAATAAGCTCTTAAGGCATGAAATGAGCATAAATTCCAGTCAAACGATATCAATTGTTGATAAAATTCTTTTAAAGGTTGCTTCCAAAAATATGGGGGCAAGGATATTATGGGATGAAATAAATTATCACGGTCATGAAAAAGAGTTCGGTTCTGATATTACCTCTTATGTTGATGCAGTTTGCCCAAGAAGAGAAAGGGATGTGGATTTTTATAATGAGAATAAATTAATAGGTTACATACCTGTGGGCATTGATAAGCAAAAAATAATTGAAATAAAGGGAATGGATAAGGCCAAGAAAGATAAATTTACATTTCTTTGGTCAGATCAATATACCGACAAATATTCAAATCTTGAAATTATTTTAGAAGCATTTACTGAGTTGTTTAAGAATAAGGACGATGTAGATTTAAAGATTGTTCATACAGGAAAAAATCTTGTATATAGTTCATATAATAAATTCTTTTATCAAGAGTCCTTTGACCGAATTTATGCTGATTTATATAATAAATATCAGCACGAAAAGAATATTAAGTTCCTGCAAGCGGAATTATCTGAAGAAGAGTATTCAAAAGAGATTTTCCAGTGTGATTGCTTTATTAATCTTAACTCCCTGATGAAAATAAACAGTTGGGTATTAGAGTCAATAGCTTTTGGTAAAAAACCAATGATATTGGATAATGGCAATTATGACGGTTATTTTTCGGATAAGGAAAGCTTCAGGGTCAAGACAAAACTTGTTCCTGTTTTAGTTGGAAAGCCATCAAAGGATGATGGAAATTTGAGAAATACATATCATATTGATGTTCCTATAAAGGAATCCATTATTGATGTCTTTCAAGAAATATATAACAATAAAGATTCCTTGAGTATTGACAGTTCTGTAGTAAATGATTTTATCGACAGGCATGACTGGATGACTATAGCAGATATGTTTGTTGAAATAATATAGCTATAAACATTCAAAAATTACTGCCAATTTCGAATCATTCAAAATTGGCAGTAATCCTCTTTTGTATGATTACTTGCAGGTGCAGTCATTATCAACTTTTGGGGAACAGCCGCAACTTTCTGCCTGCTCATTACTGCCACAACCACAATCCTGTGAAACAAGTGTGTCTTCAATTGCAGAAGATACATCAACTTCACATGAAGAGCAACAGCTGTTAGCAACAGTTGTACTACCGCATCCACACTGTGTTTCAGTTTTTTTACCAAAAAGTATTTCGCTCAGCGTTTTACGCTTTTGTGCATCTTTTTTAGTATCTGGCATGTAATCACTACCTCCTTATCGCATATCGTAAATATACGATAATTATATGTAAAATATATTTTTAAGTCAAGTGAAATAAGGCAATAATAGGAAGTAATTACAAATAAGTAATATTATCCAATGAAATCATTGACAGTATCGTATTTATACGATATAATACATCGTGTAAATACGATGTAAGCGAGGTGAATATATTAATTAATGGATGTTATTGCTATCTGCAATGCTTTAGGTAATAAAACCCGTTTTCAGATAATTAAATCTTTAAAGAACAAGTCGATTTCTACATGCTGTGATAAGATTGAATATTTTGAAAATGGTATTAGTGTTGGAGATGTAGTTAAACTTACCGGACTTGCACAGTCAACAGTCTCTCAGCATTTAGTAGTACTAGAGAAGGCTGGATTACTTTATAGGGAAAAAAGGGATCTTTGGACATGTTATTTCCTTAATACTGAAGTAATTAAAGAGTTTTTAGCAGAGTTGAATAGTGACCTAAAATAATAAAAAATTTTACTTGTCTACATCGTAAAAAAACGATATAGATTTATGATGGAGGTAAAAGATATGGAAAAATATTTTCCCATGATAGGGGATTTAGTTTCTAACATGGTTATTGAAGTTCTTACAAGTTATTCACACAATTGGTTGCCACTTCTCATAGCCGCGCTCACAGCTGCAATAATGACGGTATATGTCAATAATGATAAGCTAAGCAATTTTCTTCTTAAAAAAACGAAAATTTCAGTTTTTGCAGCTGTACTTTTCGGAGCACTCACACCTCTTTGTGCATGTGGAACAATGGCAGTTCTGTTGGGGATGGTGACTACTGCTTTACCATGGAGCCCTATTATGGCGTTCCTGACTTCTTCACCGTTAATGAGTCCTGATGGTTTCGTTATGAATGCTGGAATAATCGGCTTCCAATTTGCGGTAGCATTGACAATTGCATCTATTGTTATTGGTTTGGGATCAGGCTTTATAACAAGTGCTATCGAACGCAAAACTAAATTTTTAAAGAATCAAAGCCGCTTTGACGGTAAATCAAAACCTGCATCAGCATGTGGATGCGGTACGACAAATGAACCTGAGAATGTGAATTCATGTTCATGCGGTACACCTGAACCGTCTCCGGTACAAAGCTGTTCATGTGAATCAGATACTGTTCCGGAAGTTCAGGCATGTGGATGCGGTACGGCCACTGCAACAGTACAGACATGTTGTGGTAATATACAATCACCGGTGGTTGACAAGGGGCTTATAGGTAAACTAAAACTGGACCAAGTTTGGAAGGCTTTAATAGATATAGGTGTAAAGCAAATATTACTTTACTTTACCATATTTATAGCTTTAGGCTATCTTGTAAACAGATTTATTCCTACCGATTTAATAGTAAGTTTGTTTGGAGCTAAAAAGTTTTATGCCGTTCCATTGGCATCTGCAATAGGTGTGCCTATCTATATTAATACTGAAGCTTCTATTGCAATTGTACAATCGTTTCTCAAGGGAGGAGCAAGCGGTGGATCTGTTCTTGCTTTTATGATCACAGGTCCGGGTACCAGTGCAATGGTTATTGCAGGTCTTGCTACATTCATGAAAAGACGTGCTCTTGCTCTTTATGTTGGACTAATATTCTTTGGGGGAATTTTCTGCGGATATCTGTATGACATCTTAATTGCAACGGGACTTGTAGGAATTAAATAGAAATAAAAACAGGGTGGTTATATGATAAAAAAGCTTATATTGCTCTTAAAGAAAATTAAGACGGTTTTATTTGGAGAGAAAATTATACAACTGCCGGTTAAAAAAATTAAAGTAAATCAAGTGGGATACCTTCCTTTTGAAAGGAAGGTATTCATGTTTACTGATATCAATAAAAATATGAACGGGGTTGTTTTTCATGTTGTTCGTCTGTCTGACCATAAAGCATTCAAAGGAGTGCTAGGGAATATAATTGTAGATAAAGACAGCGGAGACAAAAATTATTTAGGTGAGTTTTCATTTGTTGAAGAACCCGGAGAGTATGTTATAAGAATCGGTGATGAAGAGTCATATCCATTTAAGATTACGCCAGATAAGTACAGAAAAGTGTTTTATACAGCTATGCGTTCATATTACCTTCAAAGATGTGGCATGGAAATCAATGACTCAATAACCGGTGTTTCTCATGGACCATGTCACATAAACGATGCCATTATGGAGAGTGAACCTAAAGGCGGAAAAATAACTGCAACGGGTGGATGGCACGATGCAGGGGATTATGGAAAATATATTCCTACCGCGGCTGTAACTGTAGCCCAAATACTTCTGATGTATGAACTTTCACCTGAAACATTCGGAAGTGTTTTTCTTGATATTCAAAAAGAAAAAGATAATTTACATCTACCCGATATCCTTGAAGAAATTAAATATGAGCTGGATTGGATGCTAAAAATGCAGGATCCCAAAGACGGTGGAGTTTATTTTAAGATAAGTACCAATGAATTTCCTCCGCCAAATATAGCACCTGAAGATGATGATAGTATTTGCTATTGTTATAGCAAGGGAACGGCAGTAACTGCCAACTTTGGAGCGGCTATTTCTATTGCTGCAAGAGTCTTTGAAAAGGTTGATCAGGATTATTCAGACACGCTAAAGAAGGCTGCAATAGCAGCAGGAGAATTTCTGATTAAAACTAATGATCAGATTTTGGTTCATACTGTGGGAAATACAGGAGCTTATCTTAATTCTTCTGTTGAAGATGATTTGTTATGGTGTTATGCAGAGCTTTACTGTTTGACAGGGAATAGCAAATACATTACTCTGATTGATAAGTATTGGGTTGAAGTTTTTTCCCCTAATATTAACTGGGACAATGTCTCTTTTTTAGCTGCATATGCACTTACTTCCTGTATGGGAATTCCAACTGAGCGCCAGAATTATATCAGAGATACAATATTTCAGTGGACGAAAAGTATAAAAAATCAGATTTCTTTAAATGGTTACAGGAGTGCTTTGAAATTTGAGGAGTATACTTGGGGTTCAAACAAGGCTGCTTTGGCCTATGGTGTTAGCATGATCCTTGCACAGAAAATTCTTGGCAGGAATGACTTGGAAGATGAAATTAAAGCCCAGCTTGATTATGTATTGGGAGTTAACCCTCTAAGCAAGGTTTATATTACTAAACTAGGTACTGATTATGTTCGAAATCCTCATCATCGTCTTATAAAATCAAAAGGAATATTAATACCTGGATTATTGGTGGCAGGTCCGAATAATAATGCTGAAGATGGTTTTTACAGTAAAGGTCTCGGACCTAAAGGATATGTTGATTTGTTCGAAGCCTGCTCCTGTAACGAGTATGCAATTGATTATAATGCACCCCTTGTTTTTGTGGCAGGTTATCTCTTCATGATTAATAAAAATTGATTAATATATATTGATATATACCAAATAATGGTCTATAGTATAGATTATTATCTATATTGGAGTGATAAATAATGCTGAATTATGAAGAAAATTCAAAAATAATTAAAGCCCTTTCTGATCCAGGCAGACTTAAAATAATTGATATTTTGTCATGTGGTGAGAAATGTGCTTGTAATATATTAGAGCAATTTGATTTTACACAGCCAACATTATCTCATCATATGAAGGTCTTAACCGATTGTGGTCTGGTAAAAAGCAGAAAAGAAGGATTATGGAACTATTATTCACTGGATACTACCAACTGTAATAAGCTTATTCTGTTTCTTATGAGCCTTGTAACTGATACATGTGATTGTATATGTAAAGATAATTCTATGATAGATAACGGATGTGACTGCACATGTAAATAAAATTATAACTTAAATGTGATATATGGTCTAACAGTAGGATAATCACTGCAAATCAACAATTATCCTACTGTTGTTATTAGATTAAAATGTATCATTCTTCTTGAAATTCTTGCATGCAGAGCAGATTGTGTTTTTTATATTTTTAGGTGCGCCATCTCTTGGGATAAACATACTTCTTGCATATTGGTATTTCTCACCATGCCAGACCTCTTCAAAGGATTCCTTTGACAAATCTCCAAAGGCATTGTCCTCATTTGTCAACCAACAACATGGAAATACCTTGCCATCCCAATTTACAATTAAGTTTTCAAAAAGTTGGTTGCAAATGCTATTTTGATTTATTGGGTAGGTGTATTCTCCTAGATAAATACTTTTTACATATTTATCGTTTTTAGGAAGCCAATCATTTTTTCTTTTTTCAAGGGTTTCACCAAAATCAGCGTCAGGGATGAGATCACAAAGTGTTATCTCATCAGTCATAAAAAGCATTCCTAAATCTTCGGCCATTTTCCTTGCTTTTTCTACTTCATGTTCATTATATTTATTTACCATCAGCTTCCAAACAATAATCGGTGTTTCACTCTTTAATTGCTTTTTAATACTATTTAACATACGTATATTTGAAATAATAAGATCAAAGTCACCACCTTTTCTATAGGCGGAGTAAGAATCTTGAGATGCTCCATCGATAGAAAGGACTAGGCTACATAATCCGGATTGTACAATATTGGTAAAAAATTCATTATTCTTATTAAAACTAAAATTTGAATGGATTGAAGTCATGATACCCTTTTGGCTAGAGTATTTTATCATTTCAAATATTTCAGGGTTTAAAAAGGATTCACCGAAACTAAATAATGCTATGCTTTCCAAAGTAGGTATTTTGTCAACCACTGTTTTAAATGTACTGAATGACATTACACCTTTTTTATAATTAGCCTTTTTCTGCCCGTAAAAACACAATGGACATTCTAAATTGCATATATTAGTAGGATCAATTGAGATAAATGTTGGGGAAGGTACTTTTCCGAATTTTTTATAGCTAAAAAGGTCATCTAGATTTTTAAACACTTTAGGATTAATCTGTTCATATGCTCTGTAGTATGTAAGCTCTTCTTGTGACATTTTTGTAATTTCTTCAGGTCCAACAGTATAGATACTGCCGCATCCACAGCTTGAGTCCGCCTTTTTTTTACCGAATCGTTGTGCGATACTATTAAAGGTTTCGTTTACAGATGAGGAGCAACAGCTGCTGACTTGGTTGGCACTACCGCATCCGCAGGTCGGGGGAGATGGTGGAGTACAACATCTGCAATTTTGTGTTGCCTTGGGAGGCGTATTGCATCCACAAACTTGATTTTCTTTTTCTTGGTCAGAATCGAGAAATATATTTCTAAGAACTTGTATCAGAGATTTCTTTTTTTCATTACTGTTTATCATATTAATTTCCTCACTTTACAATATATTTTTTATGCTGTTATGCTGATTATTTCATCTCCTTTCTGATTGGCATAGTAATTAATATCCATATCGTATATTTACGATGTGAATATGCAAAAAAGTACGTTGTTATAACAACTGTTTAATTATTTTAGATATATGTAAAATAGAAGGCCTCTAAGATTGTATTTTCTCAAATTCATATCGTTAGTTTACGATATGAATTATATCTATATTTTACGATATTGTCAATATGAAAGTAAAAATTTTACAGATTTGAATATTAATTAACTGTTTTAAAATTCATTGGAGTTGGTAAATACATAATTACGGAACTTGCCTATAAAAAAGAACAAGGTTTCATCAAGGAGAAATGATATGCGACACCACTTGAGGATTTTAAATATTGAAAATAAATAAATATTTTCTTATATAATACTTGTACATTACAACTATTGTATAGTACAATGGTAGTAGGAGGCAAGCAAATAATGAATATTACTGATGATTCGAAAAAATTAAGAGAACTAATTAGAGTACTTGAAAGAAAGTTAGGTGTTATAAAGGAAAACCAAACTTCATGCTGTAGTATCACTTTAGGTCAATGCCATGCTTTAGTTGAAATTGGGCGTTCAGGCAGTATTTCTTTAAATGAGTTGGCAGATTTATTAAATCTTGATAACAGTACCATGAGTAGAACAGTAAATAACTTAGTAAAGGCAAAACTGGCAAAAAGAGATGTTGACCCGGAAGACAGAAGGTATATAACCATTTCGCTCACAGACAGTGGAGCAAAACTGTTTACAGATATTGAGGAAAGTATGAATTCATATTTTGGTAAAATATACAACTCACTTCCGAAAAATAAAAAATTACAGGTATTGGAAAGTTTGGGGCTCTTATTGGAAGCCATTGATAAAAACAACTGAATTTAGAGAAAGGCGGTTTGATTATGAATAAAGTAGAATGTTCCGAACAATGTTTTTTAAGTGGGTTTAACTGTGCGCAAGCTGTTTTTTCTACATACTCCGGTGAATTGGGGCTAGACCCTGAATTAGCTTTGAGAATTGCAGGTAGCTTTGGTGGAGGTATGGGGCATATTGGTGAAACTTGTGGTGCGGTCACAGGTGCAATAATGTTAATCGGTTTGAAACATGGAAAAGTAAGAGTTGATGATAATGCTTCAAAGGAAAAAACCTATGCACTTGTTAAGGAATACAAGAGACAATTTGTAAAATTGAATGGATCGGTCAGATGTAAAGAATTGTTAGGTTACGATATCAGTATTCCTGAAGAAATGAGTGTAGCTGGCGAAAAGAATCTTTTTAAAACATTGTGTCCAAAATTAGTGAGAGATTCCTCTGAAATAGTTGAAAAATTACTGGATTTGAAGTAGAAGTGAGTGAATTTTATAGATAGTAAAGTATATTTTAGCGAGGTAGCTGGTAAATGGGATACGATGCGGCAAGGTTTTTTTTCAGAAACTGTTCGGCAAAAGGCATATAGTCTTGCAAATGTTAAAGAAGGAAAAATCGCAGCAGACATTGGAGCCGGTACTGGTTTTATAACAGAGGGGCTTATACAAAAGGGTTTGAGAGTTATTGCTGTAGACAGATCAGAAGAAATGTTGAAGCAGATGAAAAATAAATTTGGTGCAAATATAAAAATTGAATACCGGCAAGGGGAAGCTGAATGTCTCCCAATTGAAACCCATTCTGTGGATTATGCAATGGCTAATATGTATTTACACCACGTTGAAGAACCTCTACTAGCTATAAAAGAAATGGTCAGAATACTTAAGCCAGGTGGAAAAATCGTTATAACTGATTTGGACGAACATAATATTGACTTTTTAAAAACTGAACACCATGATCGATGGATGGGATTTAAACGAATAGACGTTTCAAGTTGGTTTCGTTCTGTTGGTCTGAAAAATGTAATTGTTGATTGTGCCGGTGGTAATTGCTGTGCAACTTCCGGTTGTGGACGCACCAATGCAAATATTAGTATTTTTGCTGCTTACGGAGAAATATAATTGCTAAATCTTATTGTTTTTTCTTATAAGAAAGCGGAAATATTCTGAAACCCCTGAAATCAAAGGAGTTTCAGAATATTTCTCAAGATGATACTTCAAAGGGTACTTTATAGAAATTCAAGATTTTATAAATCAATTTTCAAGTAAATCCAGATAATCGAAAGGGTCAGATTTTGGCTCGCTGTAATTCTTCCAAATGTACATTTTCACACCCGGAATTCTACATAGCATAGTCAAAAGAAAATTTAAAATACTTCTGCTTGTTTTTCTTTTTGATTTACCATATCCGTACATTTCATGTGCTTTATAAAACCGATGGTCACCCCTGTAAATAAAACGCCATTTTCCCCAAACCAAATCATTGCAAATTTTTCCAGAGCCTTCTACAAGGAAGGTGTATGGGCGACGATATTTTTGATTTGCATAGAAAACTATCCGTTTTGCAAAATCATCTATCAGCGAGTCAATGTCTTCTGATTTTTCGTGCTCATCGGTAACAATCCCTGCCAGATTAGCTCGATCAATCTCCGTTTGGAAACGAATGATTTCTCTAAGTTGAGGTAATTGACTAAGTGGCCCAGAGACAATGTATCCCACTTGCTTATTAATCATTTGAGGTTGATGGGTATTTAAAAACTTCCGGTCAAAAAACATTTTCCACCGGGATGAAAAGTAACGGTCAACGATTCTCAGGCACAGAATAATGATATCGGCTTCCCGAATCTTTTTATTATAAACAGTGAAAATATCATCAGTATCTGCATATACACATTGATTATCGAAGCCACAATGCACACATCCAAGACAGCCGCCTTTAATATCCATCCTGTTTACGTCGATGACTTCTACAGATTCGGTAAACGCATTACTTAGACGGGACACCATTTTTCCAAGGTTGCTGTCGGCTTCGGGACAATCGGTTAGAAGCAGTATTTTTTTCCCGGAGCTATTCACCTGACAGGCAGATTCTCCCGGAATATATCTGTTACTATTATACTGTAAGGGCTGATACATTTTTGCAATGGGAATTTTTTCAGTAATGGCGTTAAAAAAGTCCATAGCAAAAAGATATAATCTATCTCGTTGGGATTTCTGTATCAATTCGTTCATGGAAGCAGAAAAATAACCAGTACAAAGCATGTTTAAATCTTCACAAATTGCTGTTAAGTAATCATGAGTTACATTATCGTATATATGTATGGAAGAGGTCAATATTGCTGCATATTTTCCACTGAAGGCATCTTCTGCTTTACGCTCCCGAATTAATTCGATAAAACGTTTATAGTTGGAGTGCACTAAAAAAAAGAAAGTTGGTGTTGCCCATATTATACCGTCCGAATTTCTGATTATATCTATGACACGTAAAAACTCCGAAGTATTTTCCTCTAGAGTGCGGATATCATAGGATACATGTACATATTGAAAGGTGTGCTGGGGAAATTCCTGTTCCATATAGCGTGCATACTGCATAGTAACACTTATTTCTCCTTTTGGACTTCCATTAAGTACCGTGATTTTCATTGTAAACACCTCGATGTATAAAAATATTATTTGCTCCAATTATGGATAACCTTACGAAAAGGAGCAATCATAATGCGCCTTGTATTTTTTTGAATGGTTTTTCTAACCCAAGGCAGTCTAATGAGATTGATTAAAAAAATGTTTTTGATTTTTCTATCAAATTTCTTCTGGGGAAAGTCAAACATCTTATGTTTACGATAATATCGGTAGTCCCCATTTAGTTTTACGGAATATCTCTCCCAAATTAAATCCCTTAGCAGCTTGCCTGCCGCTACACCAAGGAAGGTAAAGGGTTTAACATAACTATGATCAGCAAAATAAATTAATTTTTGTGCCTGAACATCCAGTAATCGATCAATTTCTTGTGAATCTTGGTATTCATCGGTTACAATACCTACCAGGTTTGCTTTGTCAATCTCTACCTGAGCACGGATGAGTTCATGCAATGTATAATTTTGTCGTAAAGGTCCTGAAACAAGATAGCAAATCTGTTTATTCACCATCTGCGGACGGGTAGTATTAAGAAAACGGCGGTCCACAAACATTTTCCAGCGTGATGAAAAATAGCGATCCACCATCCTAAGGGCAAAAATAATAATATCAGCCTCTTTAATCTTTTTGTTATAGATTTCATGGATGTCATCGCTGTTACCATAAATACATACGTTGTCCATCCCACACTGTAAACAAGCCTTGCAACTGCCGTTCATTTTGATTTTATTAACATCCAATACCTCAACGGAGCCTGAAAAGGTATTACGCATCCTTTCAATCATTCCGTACAGGTTAGAACTTGGGTCAGTGCAGTCTGTGAGCATTAATATACGATGTTCTTTTACATCTACCTTTTTAAGAGGGAGAGTTGAAGTATATGTAAAGCACTTTTCTTGCAGAGGGGGAAATAAATTTTCTCTTTGCACTTTGCCTGATGCAGATTGAAAGAGGGTTTCTGCAAATGTTTCAAGACATTGTTTCTGTTTTATACTTAATGCAATACTTTTAGATGCAGAAAATGGTTCAAAGTATTGCATTCCAAGGTCTTCACATATGGCTTGAATATAATCATGGGCTGTACTGTCGTAAATATGGTTTGAAGTAGATAGAGAGGCTGCATATTTATTACTAAATGCTGTCTGGAAATTGTTTTCGTAAATCCATTCAATAAATCTTTTATAATCGGAGTGAACCAACATAAAAATCACCGGGAATGACCAGAGTATTATATCTGATTTCTCCACATATTTAACTGCGTGCAAAAAATTTTCATGGGAGTTCTCACTTTGACAGATATGGCATACATTCCATTCATGTTGTGGGTAATTATCAATTAAATGTTTAACTAGCAGTAAAGTTGTACTTTTTTCTCTTTTTGGACTTCCGTTTAGTACAGTTATTTTCATTACCGACACCTCAAACTTTTTTATTTGTACTTTTTACCTTAACGTAACAAACTTTTAAAAAGTTTAACTACTTAGGGCTTCGATCAACCATATTAAACTTTGGATTTGAGTATACTTTATTTTCAATAAAAAGATGATGTAGCATTTGAAGAGAAAGCATTACTCCAATAGCCAAATCTACTCTTTTCCTGGTGTGATCATCAGGTGAGAGAGTTTTCCGAGCCAGAGTTATATATTTTGAATTTTTTCTGTGAAAAATTCCGGTTCTTTTAATTGCATCTACCGAAAGCAGTTCTTCTTCAAGCTCATGCCCTCTGCTAGTTGCCAGAAAGGAATCCCAATTAGGTGATAAAAACGTGTGCTTTTTACCTTTTCTAATATGAGGGGGCAGCTCTGTATTAAATGCTTCTCTAAGGACATGTTTTTCACGGAGATTATCCATTTGTAGAAGATACTTGGGATGAAGTTTTGATACAAACGCTGCTAAATCACGATCTAAATAAGGCAAACGTCCTTCTACAGAATTTGCCATTTCTATTCTGTCCCCTAGAAGAGGAATCATATATGTATATAGTTGGTTTAAAGAAATAAAACGGCTGGCGTTGAAAGGGTGAAGTTCTCTTAAATACTCGAAATCATAGTTGCGTCGTATGAGATTTCCCGGTTGCTGAGCTGAAGTGATTCCCAGTGCCTCGGTGTCCAGAATCTTATGAAACATTTCATATGCTCCGATTGCACGGTTGGCAAAAAAACTGTGATATCCGACAAAACTGCTGTTCTGATTCCATTTATCATTGTGATCCCACATAGCAAATTCCGTTGGGGCTTCTTTTACTTTAAATTCTTCTAAAAATTTCAGTCCTTTTTTAGCAGTATCACTGTCGGATAACAGCATCCTCCATATCTGTTCCAGACGGAAATAGGGGTACCCTCCAAAGTACTCGTCTCCGCCTTCACCGGTAATACAAACCTTATAGCCTGATTGATGGACATGAGCTGATAATAGTTGTTTTGCAATAGAATGCGGATTTACAATTACTGCTTCATTATGGTAAAGATTTTTTTCAAAAGAATCTGCCAGCATTTCCATACTACAATGGACACTTTGAAAGTCTACATTATAAAATTTGGCAGTTTCCTCAGCAATACCCGATTCATCATATATAGCTTCGTTGAACCCTATATTAAATGCTTTCAACTTTTGGTTAAGCTTTGCCATGATACCGCAGAGAAGGGTAGAATCCACACCTCCGCTCAAATAAACCACTACAGGGACATCTGCTATCATTCTTCGTCTTACCGCATTAACTAAGTAGTGTTGTACTCCTTCTTTGGCTTCAGAAAAGGATATACTATTATCGGTATTGAAGCGAGGTTTCCAATAGCATTTCTCCCTTAAACCGTACTCGTCGCTGATTTCTAGGTAATGGCCGGGACGTATACTTTTTATACCGTCTATAAAGGTATCAGTTGGTGAGTAAAGGGTAATACAGGTAGACATAACGTAGTCGGGCGAGATTTTTCTTTCAATCCTGTCAAGAGAAAGAATTCCCTTGATTTCAGAAGAAAATACAAATTCATTACTGTTAACATGGTAAAAAAGCGGTTTAATTCCATGACGGTCCCGCCCTGCATACATTGTCTTTTTTCGCTCATCCCATAATATAAACGCGAATTCGCCATTGATTTTATCAAGAAAATCCATTCCATATTCTTCGTAAAGATGTACAATTACTTCAGTATCAGAGCGGGTAATAAAGCGATGTCCCTTTTTTATAAGATTCTGGCGACATTCCTCAATATCATAAATTTCACCATTATATACTAATGCAACTGATTGGTCTTCATTATACATGGGTTGATGCCCATTTTTTATATCTATAATGCTAAGGCGAAGGTTTGCTAGACCGACCCTTCCACCATTTACAATGCAAAAACCGGCCTCATCCGGTCCACGATGTACGATGGCAGAAGACATCCGCCGCAAATCTGTTGGATCTACAACTCCATGAATTTTATATAGGCTATTGATTCCACACATATTTTATACCCTTTTTCATATTAGTTTATTTACATGGTTTTCCCCAATTATCTAATGTAACGGTGTCAGGACATTCAAATGCATCCTGACCGATTTGCTCAGCTAATTTTTTTAGCATTCCAGGTGGGGGAGAGAACATCAGATCTTTTTTTGCCTGTTCTTGGGAAAATTCGCCTTCTCTTATCATATAAGCATATTCCTCAGTAAAATACGTATAGTCCATTTTCCTAAAGTCACTATAAGTATTTAGCCAAATCATTATACAGTTGGTAGTTCTGCAGGGATAACTGGTGGGCATAGGCTGCCAGCCAAAGCGGCGCATGAGATCTTCTTTATAAGCTTCCTTATCGGTTTTATTAAATTTGAACATATAGTAGGGAATAAACAGGGGCAGTTCCGAGCGGATGCTTTCTTCAGCATCTTTCATCTCCTGTAGGATTACATGTTCATCCATAAGCTTAAATTTATTACGGAACTCTCTCACAAATTGAATATCTTCACGCTTTAATACTTCTGCAATGATTTGTTCAACCATATCATTAAATCTCGGTCTGTTTGTAATAATGGAAAATCCACCTTTTGAAAAGCCGTTGATAATCAATGGAATGTTAAATTTCCTTGCCAGTTCAATGTTATTTAGATATAAAATAGTTCCGCACATTAAGCAGGTACTAATTTTAAGATCAGACTCATTGATATAGCGAAATAACTTTTTCATGAATGTCATATCATGTTGCCAGACAATTAGATCTACATCCAACCCGGCACAAAGTTTTCTGGCATTTTCCGAAGCTATTTCACTTACAAAACCATCGTCATTATGATATACAAGAGGGCGGAGTTTGTATTTCTCAACTAAGGTTACCAATGCATTAGAGCTATCCACGCCTCCACTGAGAGGAACAAGGACATCATATTTGTTGCCCCTTTTTTTGAATTTCCTAAGAAATTTACCTAATTCCTCCTCATTTTCGAATAACCTTGAACTTTTACGAGCAATTTCGTTTTCGAAATTGTTGCATAAATTGCAAATGTCGTTTTCATCCAGTGTCAAACCGGGATAAGTATCCGGTAACAAACACTTTTTACAATGCTTTTCCATATATCAACACTCCTTATCCTAATGCAACTATAATATACTAGGCATTCCAATTTTGACCTTATTAAGTACCATCCAAAGACGGTCTGTAAATATAATTTTGTCTGTTCCGCTTTTAATAAAGCGTAGTCGGCGCATATCCTCCAGCACTTTGTCGTAAATGTCCCCCATTGGAACTCCATAGTGTTCCATAAAACGCTGTTCTACAATTTCTTTAAAATTGGGTAGGGAACGATTCATATAGATAATACGATAGAGAATGAATCGTTCATAAGCTTGCTGCTGATTGAGAGCAACTCCGCTGATAGCAGGATCACGGTTTTCATTTATTGCAGAGATATACTCATCAACGTTATGGAAATTACAGCCTTCACCATCATCAAGTAATGTTCCGGCACTAGAACCGATACCTACAATCCTTGTTTCAGTAGAATGGTATTTATGTTCATAAGCACCTTTCTTATGATAGAATACGGGGGATTCCTCTCTGAAATAATTATTATTGAGCATAGTTTTTTCAATAAAAGCATCAAATTCCAATAACCTTTTGAAATGTGCCTTAATTGTAATACCTTCTTTTCTTTCAAGTTCTTCACCTAAAGGTGTGTGTGTGGCAATTCTAAGAGGGAACAAAGTAACTTGATGTGGTGCACCAAAAGAATTCAGCACTTCCATATCGTATTCCAAATGTTCCTTTGTCTGTCCAATGAGCCCATAAATCATATCGATATTTACTGTAAATCCATAATCCAGTAAAAGATTGATTATTTGTTTTGCTTTTTCAGGCGTATGTGCACAATGCATTTCCTTTAGAAAACGGTCGCTAAAGGTCTGGATTCCGAGACTGACTCTGTTCATTCCACTGCTTTTTAACGCTATAATTTTTTCTTCATTTAATGTTGAAGGATTTGACTCAAATGAAAACTCACCATCTTTGTCAAAATTAAAGCTGTTAAAAATTTTGTAAACAATTCGTTTAATATTTTCTGCGCTTAAAACCGAAGGGGTACCACCACCAAAGTAGACAGAACTAAAAGTTGTAGATTTTATAAAGGGAGTATTCTTTATATTTTCGATTTCCTTTTCCAAAGCATCCAAATAATCCGTTATTTTTTGGGATGTATATGGAGTTGTATAATAAGGGCAGTAATCACACCTTGTAGCACAAAAGGGAATATGTACATACAAAACATTTTTTGTGTTCGGGTATCGGTTGGGATTGGCAAAAATATTCTGCTTCAGATTTTCTACCGCAATTCTTTCCCAATCACTTGCTTCCACCCTTGAACGAATGTTGAATATTTCGGTATAATTTTTTTCCGAAAGCCGTTTTAAAATATCCTGTGTTGATAAGTTCTCAGTGATATTCATTATAATTCCTCCCAATTATTAAATTCAGCAGTTTATAACTTCTCATTTGTATTTTCAAACTTCTTTAGATGTTGTTCTATTAAAGCGTTCATTTCCTGGTGATTTTCAATAAACGCTGAGTGCCCTGCACTGGGGATAATATGCAAGGTACTGTTTGGAATCTTTGCTGCGATTTCCTTCTGATATTCCAGAGGGAAAACCTTATCATTACCACTACCAACAACAAGTGTAGGACAGGTGATATGTTCCAGACTCTCTTTAAGATTTGGATGGTTTCTAAGGGCTGTTAACAATGCTTTAAAAGAACGAGTGTTTCGGTTGTAATTGTAATAGTTTTCAAGAGTAATATGCTCCATGTCAGAAGTTTTTTCTAAATATTCCTCTGAATGGTTCCAGGGATATAGAAACATATATACATTTTTAAGGTCAACACCTGAATCAATCATTGTTATCAAACCATGAATCATCTGATAAATATAAATATTTATCCGGACACCGGTATTCAACAATACCAGACTGTTTACATAAGATGGAAACTGGTAGGTGAACCAAAGGCCGAACATACCTCCAAGTGAATAGCCAATCAAGTGAGTTTCCCGACGACCCTCACGGTCTAAAACATTTTTTATGGCTGTTATAATATCCTCATAAACCAGTTCCTGATTTTCCTTTTCTTCAGAATTGCCTACTCCAGGGTAATCAAGAAACAGTAGTTTATAATTATCGCGAAAATAAGAGTATCGCTGCTGTTTTATCCATGATTTATTACCTACATATAAACCGTTTAAAAAGAAGATAATCTTCTCAGAAGCGGGATTGCCTCCAACATAATAGCATACCGTACGTTGATTATTCTCAATAAAAAATTTGCTCATGTTATCTTTCATAGTTTAGTAACCAATACCTTTACAATTATTTTACTACCTCGCTAAACAACAGGTTTAATATTGCTCATACTCGTCAAAATTAGGTTTCCTTTACGGTTTGAGTGAAACCGCCATCCAAAATAATGTTAGAGCCATTTTCAAAAACATGGTTTCCTTCTGCAAGATATGAAATGAATTCAGCTATTTCTTCCACTTCTGCATACCTTCCCAACGGTATTCTTTGAGTAGATTTGGGGTCGTTGTACCAAGGTGAGGATTTAATCAGATCAGTAGCAACCGGGCCAGGGGAGACGGCATAATATGAAATATCATTTTTTCTGTTACGGAGGCCCATTTGCTTTGTCCATTCAATAAGCATGGCTTTAGAAACAGCATAGGGGAGCTGGCCTTTCCGGGGTTTGACTCCTGAAATACTGCAAAGATTTACAACCGTAGCGTTTGGGGATAATCTTAGCCTGCTCAAACAGGCAGAATGGACTGCTAAAGCACCAAAATAATTAGTATCCAACACCTGATTCCAGTCCTCATTACTCACTTCATAAATGAGATTGTCTTTTAAGGTACCTGCATTATTTACTAAAATATCCAACCGTTGGAAAGGGAAGTTATTCAAAGCTTTTTGAATTTCTTCCTGAGGAGACCTCACATCAAATTCAATGATTTCTCCAACCCCACCAGAGGCTACAATGTCATCCAATAAATCGCGGGCATTTTCTTTATTTCTGGAGTTGATACATACATAACACCCGTCCGATGCCAGTTTTCTGCATATAGCAGCTCCAATTCCCTTATTACCACCCGTTACCAAAGCAATTTTCTTGTCCATATTTCACCCTGCTTTCCTTAAAGCGTTAATGACTGTGCGGTCAAATACATTTTCCGTTTGCCAGACCATGCCAGAAAAGATATAAGATCCGGTAAGTAATCTTGATTTGTTACTTTGATGGAGTTCACAAGAATCTTTTTTCTTGATAATTCTAATGCTGCTACCTTAGATACAGCATCTAGACCTTTACTAAAGGATTCCATCAAAACACCGCATTGAGGATTTTTTTCTAAATATATTGGAGTGAAATCCAGATACCATAACATACTTTGTCTATAACGCATTACCGGAAGATAAAGCATTTTTGTGAGGGAGAAGACCTTTTGCAGGAGTACTCTCAAGTTTTCATCGGCACTGGATAAATCCAAAAGACTATCTACTGTGGGGCATACTACAATATGTTTTGCAGGCATCCAATTATCCAATTTTTCCTGAATCTGACGCTCATCGAAAAAATCAGTATAGCCACATAAACCTTCTACATCTTTGTTTATGCTGTTTCTTAGGTCAGAATCAATCATATAGTTTATATCATTGTCAGATCTTAAATCCAAAATGGATAGAGACTGCTCTTTAGATGTTTTACCTAAATAGGCATATAAAATCTTATCCGACATTATATTTAATCCTTTCAAGCACATAGGCTTACTCCGAATTTACCAAATAAACGGCATTGCCTTACATTTATTTATCATGTCATCAAATTCTTTTCGTTCCATTAATGAATGATATGGGGACTTTCTTACAACAAATTCTTTTGCTTTAAAAATAATACCATTCGAATCAAAGGAACAGATGTTACACACCATATCTTCATCAATAGCAACCAATTCTACAAAAACCTTAACTTTACCGGTTAATGGATGAGGTCTGCAAAAATCCAATTGCTTACCTCCAATAGGAAGCCTTCCAATTAGGTTTATATATCTGGAAAAGAATACTGCATATTGTAAGCAAGAATCATTTCCAAGAGGAGAAGTCAAAAAAGTAGATTCTTGATTGGAAATGAAGTTTTTCTCTTTTCCAGAACAGTCATACTCACCGATAAATAAAGTTTTTTCACTATTTACAGCAAAGCGTGCACAGGAACTTTGAAACAAAGGTCCTAATGAAGGGAAATAGAACTTATAGTAACTATCTTTTGGTAATTGGTAGTAGTTATATTCTTCCTGGGGAATTAGAAATTCCTGAATTTCAACATCATTATAGGATAAAACTACGCGTGATGTCGCATTAAGTCGCGTTCCCAATACCTGATTCATTTTGTTAATTCTTTTAGAAACAATTTCAATTTCAAATTCAATTTCATTTTTATTTTTAATTACTTTCCGGTATATAAATTGTGCCTTCATGGAATTACCGGGAAGCATTGCAAGTGCACGCAATATTGAAAAATCCACAAGCTGTGCCGGTCTTAAATTAGCTACATCCAAATTCAGTTGATATTCAGAATAGAAGACAGCGGCTTCAAAAAAAAGCTCCATGATCATGGTTGCAGGAACAAAAGAATCGGTACCGAAAATATGGTCCTTTAAATAAACGTGGTGGGACGAATCTATTTCAATATCTAAACGTGCTGTATCTCCTTCCACAGAAAAACACTCAATATGGTTTTTAAAATGAGGGTAACGGTCTTCCGAAAGTTCAAAGGCACTTTCGGTATTTTGAAACTTTTTTTCCGTATGCATAGAGGCGGTTCCTTTCATAATGTTATTTATATCTTGCAAATAATACTGAAGTATTTTGTCCTCCAAATCCAAAGCTGTTGGAAAGTGCATAATCCATTTTTACCTCACGAGGACCATCTGCAACATAGTCCAAATCAAGTGCACTGTCTCGTTCTTTCCAATTTCTAGTAGGATGGATTACTCCTTCTTGAATGCTCTTCAGACAAACAATTGCTTCAATGGCAGCAGCTGCCATGATGGAATGTCCAATCATAGATTTGGTAGATGAGATTGGGATTTTGTAGGCATAGTCTTTAAAAGTATTCTTAATTGCTATGGTTTCCGTTAAGTCATTCATTTTAGTTGATGTACCATGAGCATTAATGTATCCCACATCCTCAGGATTTACACCGGCCATCTTCAAACATGCCTGTATGGTTGCTGTACTGATTGTGGCTTCAGGATCTGGGTCTGTAGGACGGTATGCATCACTGAAATATCCATAGCCTACTATTTCACCAAGAATATTGGCTCCTCTTTTTACGGCTGATTCCAGACTCTCCAAAATGACAACTCCGCAACCAGAACCCATCACAAATCCATCGCGACGTGCATCAAAAGGGCAGCAAGCTGTTTCAGGGTCAGGATTGACTGTCAAAGCACCAATACGTGTAAAGCCAAGCATACTATTTAAATCCAAATTGTAAGCTCCACCTGCAATGGCAATATCTATATAACCATTCTGTATTTTAAAGAAAGCCTCTCCAATAGCATTGTTTCCTGATGCACACGCAGTAGCTACACTTAACTGTGGGCCAGTGATTCGAAGATTTCGGGAAACATAGTGATTAATGCTCTCATTATCATTAAATGGGGTAGTTTTGCCCAATTTTTTTCCTTTAATTAAATCAAAATACAGTTGATCGTCAAATCCCGTTTCAGTTTTTGCTTTCTTAAGAAAGGGGGCATATTGATCAACGTAATTTATTAAGTTCATTTTTCGGTCAGCGATACAAACCGCTATATGGTCAGTGGAGTCCATTTTTCGCGGCTCCAATCCTGATTGCTTTAATGCTTCGTATACAGCCAAAAAATAGCTTTTTACGCTATCATCTTCCGGTAGATACGAAAAAAGTACGGGATCCTCTTTTTCATATTGGGTAAAATCAGCTTCAGGCAGACATGCCCCAATTTTAACAATGTCACCCTGCAAATTGATATGCTTAATTTTGGAAATCCCATTATTACATTTCAGCAAATTATCCCATAGGGTATTAACGCCAAAACCAAATGGCGTAACAGCCCCCATACCTGTTACAACTACTCTATTCATATATATCCCTCTTCCTTATGACAAGACTGCTGATCTCTCCTAGATGACTGAAAGAATTGATCAGACAAATTTTGCTGTCTACTTCTAACGCCTGTCCTAATACATAATTCAATGATTGATCTAATAAATGAGAATTATCTGATAGAATTGGTGCGATAAACCCGTTTTGAAGTTCTAGACAGGAAATGGCCACCGAAATGGCGCCAGAGGCAGCTAAGGTGTTTCCAATGTAAGATTGTGCTGTCGTTACCCATGGCTTCTTACCAAACAGCTTTTTAATAGAAGCCGCTTCGGCAGCATCCATGATTGAATTACCGCCGGCACTGGCCTGGATAAAATCTACGTCATCTGCAGAAATGCCTGATGACTCCAATGCTTTAACCATACACTTTTCAAAATGCGGTATAAGGCTTTCGGAACAGTTAAAGTCTGCACGGTCAGGAATGTAAAAATTACTGTAACCGATGATTTCGGCGTATGGCTTTGCGCCTCTTTCTTTAGCCTCTTGTTCAGTTTCTAGAATTAGAATAGCTGCGCCTTCGCTTCCTATGAAACCTTTACTTTTTACGCTAAAAGGATACGATTCATGAATTGATTCGCTTATTACGCCTTCATCTAGCATTAGACAAAAAACGTCGGGGGAAATTGCATCTTCAACAGCACCACAGAAAGCTCTAACTGCCCGTTGATGCCGTAGAACCAGGAATGCCTCTCCAATAGCTACAATCCCGCTGTTAATTCCATTTACTACAGTATAATTTAAACCTTTAATTCCGTTTTGTATGGAAATTTGACCTGCTGTTGTATTAGGTAGTCGTCCGAGAATCCAAAGAGGGGGGAGCATGCGATATCCTGTATCTCCAAGCTTGTTGTAATCCAAACAACCATCTTCGTCAACACAAGGTATTATAGCCTCGCTTACAGGTTTTAAGCTAAGGCTATGGGTGAAACCGGAGCCGACAATTAAAGTGGTAGCCTGGCTCTGCTTTTTGATTTCTTCTAATGATAAATCCGTATCTAGTTTTGCTAATTCGGCAGCAGTACAGCCAAAGATGTTCTGCCTGCTAAGGAATTTCAGAGACTTTCTATTTTGAATATATTTGCCCGGGTTAAAATCCGGCACACTACCGATATTATTTGCAAAACCACTCTTATCTGAAGCCCTGAGAGTGCTTTTTCCATCTTTCAAGGCAGTTATGTGATCTTCTAATCCAATTCCCAATGGACTTAAAATTCCTATTCCGCTGATGACTACTGCATTTTCCATGATATCCTCCACATAATTTAAACCCTTGCAAAAATAAGGGATGAATTATAACCTCCGAGTCCGCTTGTATTACTGATACAATAATCCATCTTAACATCCCTGGCAGAACCTTTAACGTAATCAAGATTACAGAATTGATCTCCTTCTTGAAAGTTTCTGGTAATATGGACACGCTGATCTAAAAGACTCTTGATACATACAAAAGCTTCTATTGCACCACAGGCGGCAAAAGTGTGCCCAATCATTGATTTTGTACTGCTTACAGGAATTTCGTAGGATTTATTTCCAAAAACCTCTTTAATTGCGATACTCTCTTCCTTGTCATTGGATACGGTGGATGTCCCGTGGGCATTAATATACCCTATGCCATCAGCCTGCAGTCCGGCATCATCCAAAGCCCGCTGCATGGCCGCAATTTTTCCTTTGTAGGATGCATCAGTCAAACTTCCTCCATCCAATGCATTTCCATAGCCCACAATTCTTCCTTTTATATCCGCACCTCGTTTAAGGGCGTTGCTTAATGACTCCAACACCAGCATACAAGCACCCTGACCAATAACAAAACCATTACGGTTTTTGTCAAAAGGCTTGACGGCACTTTCAGGGTCGTCACTTGTTGAACACATTTTCAGTCGGCTAAAGCCCGAGGTATGTAAGTATGACAGTTTATTATCCACAGCTCCAGCCAGAAGAACAGTTTCCTCGCCACGCTGAATCTTCTTCATTGCTTCTCCGATAGCCTGATTGCCTCCGGCACAGGCAGACAAAATAGTACACCCAAATCCTTTGAGAGAAGCTGCAGAAGCCAGGTGGGATAGTAGAAGATTAGGGTAGGTTTCCAAAAACCATTTAGGATTCCTATCCTCTAAAGGTATTCCATCATATTCCTCTGCAAGGGTGGACCCAGCACCTACAACAGCCCCGATATTATACCTTTGAGTATCATCCGGAGTACTCAGGTTTGCATCTTCTAATGCCTTTAGTCCTGCATAAATAAGCATTTTGGCGGTTGGACCCAAATGTCTACATTTAGCCTTATATCCTGAATTCATCATTTTTAGCTGGTGGAATGGAAGTTCAGGCATTACACCGCCAATATATACTTGATTTTCACTTAATCGGCTAAAATCACCGGATAATCGGCGAATACCATTCTCGCCGGCAAGCAGTGAGTTCCACACCTCATTATAATTGCATCCTAAAGGAGTAACCAAACCGATGCCAGTGACAACAACCTGATTATCCTTATGCATTTGCCTTCTTCCAATCAACAAAGTATATTAGGGTTTTTACCTTCATAAGTGGTTTTAAACTCTTAGTTGATATAATTTCTTCCAGCAAATCTCCTTTAATATGAGGATATTTTTTTAATTCATCGCTCATTTTATCATCATCATATTTTTCTTCATCTTTTAAACCCGCAGGGAAAATATCTGTTACTGCTACTTTACCGATATTAAAATCCTTTTCCAATCTAAAACAGATATCAATAAAATCAATTGATTCAGCGGCAAGATCATTTATTAAATCAGAATCGGCAGTTATTGTTTCACCAGAGTCCTCTAATGCCAAAACTTCTTCCAAAATCTTTATTATTTTTTTCTCATTTTCAGTCATTGTTGCTTCATCCTCCTAAAATTTTAGATTTTTAATAATCCTACACAGTCAAAAAAGTGAATTTTATATCTCTTTAAAATCCATTCTTAAGACTGATATGGGCACTTTGAGTGTTCTTACTATAATACTTCTGAATCAAAAAAGTATATAACGCTGCACATTTATGTTCTTCCACTTCCTTTTATGGAACGCCAAGTATTTCTATACCCTTATTAATCTGATAAGGGGGATACTACCCTCTGTACAGGTCTATACTTGGGAGAATAAATGTTTTGAAAAGATTTTGCTTAGCATATTCTACTAATTTATACCGCTATAATCTCCTTAGCAAAAAGATTTAAATGTTTACATATAAAGCTAACTAAAACAAGAGTGGCTAAATCACAGCTACTTATGTTTGATTGAATAATAAACTATACATAATACATATATGGGTTGAATTTACTATAATGGATATTTCATATAATACAAGATATCTTGCAAATTGTCAACAATTATTCCAACATTTTACAAAAAAATAGATTAGAATTATTATACATTTTGTCAATTTATTTAAAAAATTACAATAAATAGAAAATAATAATAGAATTAGCTCAAAAAAATAAAAGACCAGCTAATTAAAGTCAAGAGTTTTTAAGAAAAAGCTTTATGAATTTTTGAAAACTCCTGACATAGAAAAAATGCATAACAACAAGACCACCTTTGCGAAGTAGACATAAAATAGCTGGTCTAAAATGAAATACTGATCCTTGAAAACTAAACATCAAGTGCAGGTACTGCTAAGCTGCTATATGCTTTGCTGCTAATATCTGAGCATGTTCCTGAGGACTGCGTAACTGGTACGGTTTTCTGTCCCTTAGAACAGCAAAGATGTAAATGATGATCTTACGCATAACTGCTCCCAAAGCTACCTTCTTAGGTTTACTCTGGCATTTTTGCTTGTAGAATTCAAGTAATACAGGGTTGCAAGCCTCTTTATTCCGCTTAGTTCGGATATTGGCAAGAGCAGTTGTAAAAAGAACCCTGCGAAGTAGCCTGGAACCTCTCTTGGACATTTTATTCCGTGTGCCGGTAAATTCTCCGGATTGCATCACAGAGGGGTCAATGCCAAAGTAAGCAACCAGTTTTCCCGGCTTAGAGAAAGCGGAAAAATCGCCGATTTCTGCTAGAATGGTGGCAGCAGTAAGAAGGCCAATACCTGGCAGGCTCTGAAAAAGTTCAAGAGTTAATGCTAGCATGGGCATATCCTTTGCCATATCTTCAGCGATCAATAGATGAATGGTTTTTAGGACCTTCGCCAAGTTATCTTCCAGAGTTCTGATCATGGATATGTAGACACCCAGCATAGCAATGTTCGAGGAATTATGAACAGTCAAAGGCGCAAACTCTCTGGCTTTGGAGACCAAAAGATTATACTTTGCAGTTGACCACTTAAGGCTTCTGCGAGAATTCTTCTGGATCAGTGCAATCAACTTGTTCCTGTTCGCTTTAAGAATATGCGCAGGCGTAGGATATTTCTCCAATACTGCAAGAGCAGCCTTTGAAAAGATGTTGGGGAATACATCCTTGAAGTTTAACATGAGTTGGTCAACAATACCCGTAAGCCTGTTTTTGTAGGCAGTAAGTTCGTCAGAGAGCTTGTAGTACTGTCGGCAAAGACTTCGCAGGCATTCAATATCCTCATCGGGGATATTAGTAGTTTTAAGCTCCTGAAATCTGTATAGCAGGGCAATTTTCCGGGCATCAGCTTTATCATTTTTCACTTTTCTGATTCCAATATTTTTGATAGAATCAGTCTGGATGGGGTTTATGATGGAGACCTCCAATCCAGCTTTACAAAGTGAATGGAAAAGGATTTTGTGATAGTGCCCGGTGGATTCCATGACGACGAAAGGCCTAGAATCAAAGTCCTTTTCCGTTTTTTTCAGTAATTCAACGACTCTTTCAACGTCAGAACTGGAATCATGGTGGATCTTCATGCGGGCAATCACTTCATTGGATGGAGAAAGAATTGCCATCTCACTGAAGAATTTACCTACATCGATTCCTGCAATAGGTCTGAAATTCATCAAAATGCCTCCTTAAAAAATTAATGGACTTAAAAGCCTCCATTCCTTCTCATGTAAGCAAACAACCTTGCATGTGACACGAGGAACCAGCTAAAAAGCTGGCCTCAACCAGCCAAATCATGTAGACTTACCGGAATGGAAAAATACTCTTTCATACGGGTAATCGGCCCGCCAAGGTCCGTCCCAGGAGGTGAAACACACACCTTCCAAGTCCGGAAGATATTATACATGATTGTCAAAGTTCAGGCCAACAAACGCTGGCATAATGGCTAAGATGTGAAGCCGGATGATGTGCTTGATGTTTGGAAAAGAATAAAATTTGAAGTGTTATGTTAACTATGACTTTTAATGGGTCGAACAGTGGCTTTGGTCACTGATTTAATACAAAATAATTGTACAAGGAGGTAAGTACAATGAAGACATGCAACAAAAGATTAATTTCTTTTGCTGCATGTCTTTATGTAGTAATTATATATACGGAAAAAAGTAATAATTAATACAATATTAAGCCCTTCTAAAATGCCTAAATAACATACTTTTAACTAATTATACTTATTCTATATAGCATTATTTTTTGACTCACTAATTGAATTATAATACAATAATTTACTTATATGTATATAATTATGATATAATATTCTTGTATAAACCCTACTATGATAACTATCTGTAGAAATATAAGCTCCCGCCAAATTGAAAAGTGAATATAAAGGAGGAAAGCTATGATTAAAATGCGTATTTTGTCATGTCTGCTAATTACTTCAATTCTCACAGGACTACTTTCATTTATGCCTGTAAACAATGCAAATGCAGACACCGGTTTGATGCTTTGGTATAGGTTTAACGAGGGATCAGGTATAAAAGTGGCCGATTCTTCAGGTAACGGCAGGGACGGAATTTTGAATGGTAATTGCAGTTGGATAACGGCCCAAAATGGCTCGGGTGCAATTGAATTAGATGGAAGTTCAGGATATATAAAGATGCCCAATGGCCTATTGTCAGAGCTGACAGAGACTACTGTAAGCGCCAGGGTCTTTGTTGATTCATCAAATATGAACCCGTCCTGGATATTTACTTTTGGTACGACGACAGATTCCAAAAGTGACGTGAATGCACATTATTTCGGTTTTCTATTAGAATCAGGAGTTTACAGGGTTATGCTTGCAAAAGCACGCTGGACTGACGAGCAAAACACTAAGGTGAACTCGGCCTTTAGTACAGGAGTGTGGAAGTATGTTACATATACTCAAAAAGGGACTATAGGTACACTTTATGTAGATGGGGTGAAGGTTGCTGAGAACACCAATGTAGCATATACTCCCAAAGATATTGAATCTACGGCAGCAAATTTCATTGGAAGAGCACCTTATGTTGAGGACAAATATTTCAAAGGAAAAATTTCTGATTTCAGATTATATAATAGGGCATTGAGCAGCGCAGAGGTAGTAGAATTAAGTAACAGCAGCGCAGCTGATATTGTGGCAATGGACAAAGCAGCGCTAAACTTAGGAGATTTAAGTCAGGTAACTTCAAAAATTAACTTGCCCACAACAGGAGAGAATGGCAGTATTATTACCTGGGTCTCTTCTAACCCAAGTGTTGTTTCTTCAACTGGCTA
Organism: Ruminiclostridium josui JCM 17888; assembly: GCF_000526495.1. NCBI lineage: Bacteria > Bacillati > Bacillota > Clostridia > Eubacteriales > Oscillospiraceae > Ruminiclostridium > Ruminiclostridium josui. The sequence continues at coordinate 485,578 of NZ_JAGE01000002.1, forward strand.
TGTAAATAGGCCTAAATACCCTGATACAGATAAACAGGTAACGCTTACTGCAACTATATCTAGAGGAAGTGCAAGTGATACTAAAATATTCCAAGTTACAGTTAAAGCATTGTTGCAAGGACAGGACCAGGTAATTGAGAATGCCAAAAAGCAGCTTTTTATTCCTAATGCAGATGATATACGCGGAAATATTACATTACCATCATCAATTGTTACTGAAGGAGTAACTGTCAAGGTAACATGGTCAACGGACAAGCCTTCTATTGTTAATGTGAATGAAGTAGTGAATCAAGGCTATGACAATACTCCTGCAGGTGTCGTTACAAGGCCTAACACAGACACAAAAGTAACATTAACAGCACATCTGACAAATGGAACTGCATCGGATACCACAGATTTGACTATTACAGTAAAGGCAAAACCAAAAACTATAAATGAATCGGATTATAAGGGATATTTCTTTACATATTTTAATGGCACTGCCAGATCTGATGCAGAGCAGATATACTTTGCTTCAAGTATAGATGGACTTCATTGGAATGAACTCAATGGAAACAATCCGGTACTGACTTCAACTGTTGGAGATAAGGGTGTTCGAGATCCTTTTATAATAAGATCACCTGATGGAGATAAATTCTATATGGTTGCAACAGACCTAAGAATAGCAAATGGTAAAGGCTGGGATGCAGCTGCAACATCCGGAAGTAAATCTGTTGTTATTTGGGAATCCAATGATTTAATAAATTGGTCTAAAGAAAGACTAGTTAAGGTTGCAAGGGATGACGCAGGCTGTACCTGGGCTCCTGAAATAGTATTTGACGAGAAAACCGGAGAATATGTGATGTTCTGGGCATCAAGAATAGGAGCAGATAACTATAGCAAGTTTAGAATATACATAGCAAAGACAAGAGACTTTTATACTTTTACCGAACCAAAGTTGTATATTGAAAGAAGTAATGATGTAATAGATACAACAATAATCAAACACGCAGGCATATATTACAGATTTTCAAAAGATGAAGTTAATAAGAACATTCTTATAGATAAATGCGATCAGTTGCTGAATAAGAATTTCGTATCTTTACCATCAACTAGTGTTGAAAGCCAGAAAGGTGTTGAAGGACCCGCAATCTTCAAGTTTAACGGTCAAAACAAATGGTGTCTGCTATTAGATTACTATGGAGGAGGAGGCTACTATCCCATGGTATCTACAGACATTGCATCTGGTGTGTTTACTAGACTAAATTCTTCAGAGTATAAGCTGCCAACCGGGCCACGTCATGGAACAGTAATGCCCATAACCCAGGCTGAATACAATGCAATTATGACAAAATGGGGAAACTCAGCACCAATTGAAGAACCCAAGACAACTCCGATACTTGAATACAAATTTGACGAGACAAAGACAGGAAATACAATCGCTGATACATCAGGTAATAACCGTAAGGGTACCTTGAACGGAAATGCAACATATGTATATGACTCTGAAAAGAAATCTCAAGTACTTTATCTAGATGGAACCACAGATACCTTTGCGGCTTTCCCACAGGGTTTCTTTGATGGCAGGAATACGGTAACAATATCTATGGATATTAAGCCGTTGACAGTATCAGGGAATTTCTTTACTTTTACTGTAGGTAAAGATACAAATAAATATATGTTTCTGAGAACACGGGATACTGAAAGCAGAAATGCAATTACTATAAATTCCTACTCAAATGAACAGGAGGTTAAGGCCACTACTGTACCTATAGCAAATAAGTGGATGAATATTAAGTTGGTAATAACACCTACAAGTATGGCTATATATAAGGATGGCTTGATGCTTGGCAGAAATAATAATGTGTCAATTTCAATGTCGGATTTGGGTACAAGTCTGATGGCTTATCTAGGTAAATCCTTCTACTCAGCAGATCTCTATTTCAAGGGCTATTTTGACAATGTAAAAGTGTACAATCGTGCATTTAATGAAACAGAAATTGCAGATGAATTTGGTATTGCTAACAAGCCAGTAAAAATAGTAAGTGCAGAAGATGTTACTGTTACCAAAAATGCAGGTCAATTACCTGAATTACCTTCGAAAGTAAAAGTTAATTACAGTAATGGTACAACAGGAAGTGCTAAAGTATTATGGGATGATATAAGTCAGGCTAAGTATACAGAGGATGGAATTGCTACAGTTGAAGGAGTATTATATGAAAATGAGTACGAAAATCCTTTAATATTGAACAGGGCAGATCCGTGTATTTATAAACATACAGATGGTTATTATTATTTCACTGCCTCATATACAGATGCTTCAAACGGACACAACAATGTAGGTATGTATCAATATGACCGTATAGTAATTAGAAAAGCATCAACCATTCAGGGCCTTTCCACTGCAACTGAAAAGGTAATATATACAAAGGCTCCTCTTCAAGGAAACAAAAGTCCTCATGTCTGGGCACCAGAAATACACTTTATTAACGGGAATTGGTATATTTATTATACAACTACCATATCCAGCACCGACGTCTGGCAAATACGGCCACATGTCTTAATGTGCCCGGGTAATCTGGATCCAATGGTAAAAGAAAACTGGCAGGACAAGGGACAGGTAAAGAAGACTAATTCTTCAGACATGGCTTTTAGTGGTTTCTCTCTGGATGAAACTGTTTTTGAGCATAACGGAAATATGTATATGGTTTGGGCTCAGAATGACCCTAATTCAAACTTATATATTGCTAGAATGAAAGATCCCTATACAATTGATACAAATGCTGTCAAGATTGCCACTCCTCAATACGATTGGGAAATTCATGCCTATAAAGTAAATGAGGGGCCAAGCGTTATTAAGAGAAACGGCAGAATATTCATTTCTTATTCCGCTAGCGGTACAGATGCTCTATATTGTATGGGACTTCTTACAGCCTCGGATAAAAGCGATTTATTGAATCCTAATTCTTGGGTAAAGACACCATATCCGGTAATGACCTTCAATACAGAGGCAGGCCAATACGGCCCGGGACATAATACATTTACAGTGTCTGAGGATGGTAGTGAAGATATCCTTGTATACCATGCCCGTCAGGAAGAAAAATACATTAGTGGTAGCTATGAACCCCTGTATGATGCAGGCAGACATACCCGTGTTCAGAAATTAGTCTGGAATAGCGACGGAACTCCTAACTTCGGAGTACCAATGGCAGACGGAAAAGTATTGTCAACGGTAAAGGTTAAAGCAAACATTGTTGAAGAGAACATTATAAAAGGAGCATCTGCAGAAGGATACAGTATCATTGGGACAAAATGTGATTCGGTAAATAAAAAGGCTACAGTATATTTCAGTCGTAGCAACAGTACTGTAAAGGATATTTCATCAGTGCCATTAAAATATCAGTTAGCAAACGGCTGTACAATAGATGGATTGGTTGGACACCCCATAGATTTGACACAGCCGGTATCGATTAGAATCAAGATGCCGGATGAGAGTATACAGGTATGGACAGTAGAAGGGATACTCTGCAATAATCCTGTTTTAGGAGGACAATTTGCTGACCCAGATATCAGTATATTTGGAGATAAATACTATATATATCCTACCACAGACGGTTATACAGGATGGAGTGGAACCCAGTTCCATGCATTTTCATCATCAGATATGATTAACTGGAAAGATGAAGGAGTTATTCTTGATGCAGGAGTGGGGAAGGATGTTCCTTGGGCGGTAGGAAGTGCTTGGGCGCCAACTATTGTAGAGAAGAACGGAAAGTATTATTTCTACTTCTGTGCAAAGCGTTCAGATGGTAAATCCTGTATTGGAGTTGCAACCTCGGAAAGTCCTAAAGGGCCATTTATAGCAGAAAGTGAACCATTAATCACACCGGAAAATCTGGAAAATGGAGTTACTGTAAGTCAGACAATAGACTCATCAGTCTTTACAGATGATGACGGAATTTCCTATCTGCTTTTTGGTAATGGCTCACCTGCTATAGTTCAGTTGAATGATGATATGATAAGCTTAAAATCAGGGTCTATGAAAAATCTGAGTGGTGCTGTTGATTTCAGAGAATCAATGACAGTGATTAAGAGGAACGGTCTGTATCATTTTACATGGTCGTGTGATGATACAGGTAGTGAAAACTATCATGTAAACTATGGTACTTCAAATAGCCTATATGGGCCTATTCAATATCAATACACAGTTTTATCCAAGAATCCGGACAACAATATTCTTGGATGCGGACATCAGTCAATTATAAAGCTTCCTAATAAAGATGAGTATTATATGGCTTATCACAGGTTTGTGACGCCATTGGGGCAATATAGCAGTGGTCTCGGCTACCATAGAGAGACCTGTATTGATAAAGTGGAGTTTGATGCCAACACCGGACTGATGAAGGTAGTAGTTCCTACATTAGAAGGGGTGGCAGAAACACCGCTTAACGTAGAAGTTGTAGGTGATTATAATGGAGACAAAACAGTAGACGCCATTGATTTTGCATATTTAAAGCAATACCTACTGGGAAAGATAGATAGTTTTCCTGTCCAGGACAAGATGTTTGTCGGAGATTTAAATATGGATGGTGAAATAAATGCTATTGATTTAGCCATACTCAAAGGGTATTTGCTGGGTAAGTATGATAAGTTGCCCTATGTTAATTAGGATTTGGTGCAGGTAAAATTGTAAGAACAGAGATGTGATATAGTGGTAGTTTGACTGTAGATACATGATGTTGGTAACGTGAAGCAGATTGCTTAAATGATGAGAAAAGTCGCTATTTATGGGTTTTGGGATTCATAAATAGTGGCTTTTTGTGTTATAGAAGGATTTTAAAGGAAAGATATGTTATAACAAATATAAGGGATATATGGTAAAATATTGATTAAGAAGATTTAGCTAAGATTGGAAGGCTGTAATTTTAAGAATTATGGGGGGCTTAAATACTGTTTTCCATATTACTGGGCATGCATATAATAGCAGTAATGTGAAAATTCGAATTGCTACCATGTCTTTATACTATCAAATAAGAATTATATTAAAAATATAAATACCTTATATTTGAGGAGGATTTATTATGAAAATGGCTAAAGTTTATGACTTGCTAATATCTTGCCCAGGTGATGTTTCTCAATTTGTAGGAATGTTTGAAAATGTTGCGAGTAAATTTAATAACTTTTATGGGAGAGAAAATGGTGTTGTCTTGCGGACAATAAGTTGGACAAACAATGCCTTTCCACAATTTGGTGGACATCCTCAAAAAATTTTGGATAAACAGATTGTTGATAAAGCAGACTTTGCGGTTGCTGTTTTTTGGACAAGATTTGGTACAGAAACCGAGGATTATGGCTCGGGTACGGAAGAAGAAATAGAACGTATGCTCAAGGATGGAAAGCATGTGTTTCTTTATTTTCTTGACAAACCTGTCTCACCATCAAAAATCGACCAAGAGCAGTATGCTAAAATACAAGCGTTTAAAGAGAAACATAAAAATGAAGGTCTTTTCTTCACAGTACCAGACGAAAATGCTTTGGTAAATATATTTCGTGAGCATTTAGAATTATATATTGACAGTATTCATCGTGGAGTAGAGTTTAGTAAAACGAGAGGAAATAAACTGATACTTTGGGTGGACGATTGCCCTGAAAACAATGTGTATGTACGGAACATTCTTGAAAACTATGGGTTAAAGTTTGATTTAGCATTATCAACTGAACGTGCACTAAATTTTATGGAGAACAATACGTATTCGCTTGTTATATCTGATATGGGGCGAAAGGAAGGACCTCGCGAGGGGTATGTATTGTTGAAGAAAATACGTGATAGTGGCAACAAAATTCCATTTATAATATTCTCTTCAGACGGAAGTCGGTTGGAGCATAGGGTAGAAGCGGAAAAAAATGGGGCACAAGGGTCAACAGACACAGTACCAGAAGTGGTTGATATGGTATTAAAGGAATTACTTAACACATGATTTGTCAGAAAAATAACTTTTGCTTCTGCTAATAAGTAATATTCGTAACTAATGTTCAAGCTTAAACTTCTCGTTATGTTATTGCTACAATACATGGAAATCTGAAAGTCAGAACCTTCTTATAAATTACATAGGACAATATATAATTTGCCCGTTCCGTAAATGAGTTGTATGATAATATGATAACTCATCAAATATTAAGTTAAAAAAAACATATCTTGAATAGAAAGGCATGAATAAAGGAAAGTAATATGAAATATTATTTAAGAGGTGAAATTGCCAAGATAGCTGACATTAATGTGGAAACACTAAGATTCTATGAAAAGAACAAGCTAATTCCTAATCCTAAAAGAACTTCAAAAGGATACAGACTTTATTCAGAAGATACATTAATTATCCTTAGCTTTATTAAGAGTGCTAAGAGTGCTGGATTTACTTTAGAACAGATAAGAAATTTATTTCAGCTATTAATGGTGTAGATTTAGATATAAATTACGTAGAAGAATTAATTAATAAAAAGCTTGTTGAAATTGATGATAAGATTATAGAGCTTAAAGGTGTCAAAGAAAATCTTAAAGATATTAAGGAAAATTTATATAAGCCACATGAATGTCCATTATGTAATGCATTTATTAATAATTTAGAAAAATAAAAATATGCTTGACTTTGTACCTAAGTACAAGATTTATAATTATTTAAAATTATAATAAGAGGTGCTAGTATGAGGTCAAGAATTTTTTATTTTTCTGGAACTGGAAATTCTTTGGCAATAGCAAGAGAACTTAATAACAGTTTGAATGATAAAGCATGTATAATTCCATTATCAATATATAGAAATGAAGAATCTGTTCAAATAAATGCAGATGTAGTAGGATTTGCATTTCCAGTTCATTTTATGAATGTTCCTGATTTAGTTAAGTCCTTTATAAAAAAATTAATATTTAAAACTAATCCATATATTTTTGCTATTGCAACCTGCAATGGAACTCCTGGTATAAGCTTGAGTGAATTAAATAAATGTATAAATAAAAAAGGACAATCATTGTCTTCAGTATTTCTTATTAATATGCCTGGAAATGCACTTGTAACTCCACACAACTTAGAAGTTGAAAGGCTGAACACTTATAAGGCTAAAGTAACTGAAATTTCTGCTAAAATTAATAATAGAAGTATAATTAAAATTGAAGGTAAAGATAACCTTAAGACTCGTATAGAAAGTAGCATTTGTGAACTCTTGGGAAAGCATTTATATTTAAATCCTAAAAATGTTTCATATACATATCAGTGTGTTGGTTGTGGAATATGCGAAAATGTATGCCCACTAAATAATATAAAAATTATAAATAAAAGGCCACATTGGAAAAAGGATTGTTCAAGCTGTTTAGCTTGTTTTCATTGGTGCCCTAAAAAAGCTGTTCGGGGTGGAAAAATGTTGAATAAAAGAGGGCAATATCATCATCCAGAAATATCTATAGAGGATATGGATTTGAAAATAAAGTTTTGATATTTTAGAATTATTAAACGAATTTGACTGCCGATTGGGGTGCTGATGTAGCATCTTAGTCGGTTTTTTTGGGCTTTAGCCTGTTGAGTATGTTGGAGTTTATCGGAAAAGGAATGGAGAAATGGCAAGCCAAAATTTTCATATTATTACCAATTAAGTATTGACAGTAAGTGGACTGTTTACTATAATAATGCATACTAGTCACATATGTTTTATATGGATTTGGATTTTGAGCCAAAAAAACTTGTGTGCAAAAATTTAACGTTGGAATTTTCCCATTGATTATTGAAACGCATCTGAATCCTACTGGTACGCAATCGATATGGAGAAAGTCGCACAGCAATTTAATTATGCCAGAATTCATATTAATTAGATATATATTACGCTAGGTGGGGGGTTCAACCACCATTTTATGGCAAATAAATGGGGGAAGGATTTATGACTTTACAGCAATTACGCTACGTTATTACTATTTCCGAAACAGGCTCGCTGAACAAGGCGGCGGAGTTTCTTTATGTGTCACAGCCTTCGCTTACAAGTACCGTCAAAGAACTTGAAAAGGAAATCGGCATTACAATTTTCCACAGGAGCGGTAAAGGGGTGAGCCTGACTAGTGACGGCGCAGAATTCTTACTTTACGCCCGCCAGATTTATAGTCAATATGAGTCGTTGCTTGAAAAGTATGGGAAAAACGGAAATCTGAAAAGAAAATTCGGTGTTTCCACACAACACTATTCCTTTGCGGTAAAGGCATTTGTGGAAATGGTAAAATCCTTTGACACCTCTAAATATGAGTTCGCCATACGGGAGACGAAAACAAAGGACGTTATAAACGACGTCAGTACGCACAAAAGCGAGATAGGGATTCTATACCTGAGCGATTTTAACCAAAAAATCATTAGGAGATTGCTCTCTACTAATAATCTTGAATTTCATAAGCTGGTTGATTGCAAGGCTTATGTCTATTTGTGGAAGGGTCATCCGCTGGCAAAGGAAAGTTCCATCCATTTTTCCCAGCTTGCCGAATATCCTTGTCTATCCTTTGAGCAGGGGGATAACAGTTCTTTTTATTTTACCGAAGAAATACTGAGTACCAACGAATATCCGCGGACCATCAAGGCATGCGACCGGGCAACTATGCTGAATCTGATGATTGGGTTGAACGGTTATACGCTGTGCTCCGGCATAATCTGCGAAGAACTCAACGGCACCGATTTTACTACAGTTCCTTTTGAGGATGATGATTTAAATCCAAATAGTGTAATGGAAATCGGTTATATCATCAGAAAAAACACCATTCTCAGTCACATGGGAAGTCAGTATATTGAAGAAATCAAAAAATTTCTTATTGCCAATGGCAAAGAAACCGATACGCGCCTATAGATTCATTCTATAGGCGCGTATCATTTTCATGTATTGGATATGAAAAGCCTTTTATTCTATAATAACCGCAGTGATATTTGATTTGACTAATAGGCTAAATCTATTCTTGTTTTTCAATTTTAAATAAGATGGAGGTATAAAATGTCCAAAGTAAACTTACGTCTTGCGAATGTTGAAAATCGCGAAGCAAGACTCGGTTCTATTGTATCATGGGATGGAAAGGCAAGTGAACTTTCCAGACTTTCGCAAGAACAAAATGAAAGTCGTGAAATTTCCAGAAACGGTTGCAGTGGTTGTGCTGGTAATAAAAAAGGCGGAGGTTGTCGCATAAATGAACTAAATATGCCGTTCAATCAGCAGACGATGTGTAATAATGCCATTGTCGCATGTCAAATCGGGAATCTTACAGATTGCATTTTAATTGAACACTCCCCAATAGGCTGTTCCGCCAATCATCCCCGATTTGATCTGGGTTTCAAAATAGGTCTCATTCGTCGTCATAAACCTGTGGAAAGCATACGCATTTTCAGCACAAATTTGCTTGAAAAAGATATGGTGTTTGGAGCAAGTGATAAGTTGCGGCAATCCATACGAGATGCATTTAATAGGTACGCACCGAAAGCAATATTTATATCAATGTCCTGCTCCACCGCTATTATCGGTGAAGATATAGGTGCAATTGCAAGCGAGCTTGAAGAAGAAATTGGTATACCCGTCGTTCCACTTTACTGCGAAGGCTTCAGAAGCAAACACTGGTCAACAGGTTTCGATATTTCACAGCATGGCATTGTCAGACAGATAGCGAATAAAAACCCTGTCCGGCAACCGGACTTAATAAACATAGTTGCACTTTGGGGGACGGATTATTTTACGGATATGTTAAAGCCTCTCGGACTGAGAGTGAATTATATAATAGACATGGCTAGCTTTGAAGAATTACAGCAAACTTCCGAAGCGGCAGCTACAGCAACATTCTGCCATACTCTCGGTTCATATATGGCCACTGCACTTGAAGAAGAATATGGTATACCGCAAATAAAAGGACCTCAACCATACGGCATTAAAGGCACGGACGATTGGCTCAGAGCGGTTGCTCGGACAGTTGGCAAAGATGGGCAAATAGAGGACTATATCAAAGAACAGCACGAAAAATGGCTGCCTGAAATTGAAAAACTCAAAATAAAGCTTAAAGAATTTAACGGAGGTAAAACGGTAAGGGGTTTCGTTTCAACAGGCTCATCATTCGCACATGCTATGATTGAAGTTGTCCGTGACCTTGGTGTGGATGTGAACGGTTCTATCGTTTTCCACCATGACCCGACTTATGACGCAGGTTATCCTGAACAGGAAACTTTGCAGCATTTAATAGATGCAAGCGGTGATATAGACTATTTTACCGTAAGTAAAACACAGCAATTTCAGTTTGCCGGACTTTTAAAACGTGTTAACCCCGATTTTATTATTATAAGACATAACGGTCTTGCTCCTGTTGCTGCAAAGCTCGGGATACCGTCATTTGCCATGGGCGATGAACATTTCCCGCTTGGGTATGAGGGAATTGTTCGTACAGGTAACGCATTACTTGATATTTTGGCTCGCAAGAAATTCAACAATGTATTAAAACGCCATGTTAAATTGCCATATACTGAATGGTGGCTTAATCAGCCCGATCAGTTTATACTTGCAAAGCACCCCGAAATACTTGATGAACCCGAGCCTGTTGTAGAAACCACAAAGAAAAAAACCGTAATTAAGGAGGTTATAGCATAATGGCTAAACAAACAAACTCAATAGTCCACCCACGTTACGGTTGTTCAATCGGTGCGGCATATACCGTTCTTGCAATCAACAGGGCTATCCCTATTATAAACTGTTCTCCCGGTTGCGTGGATAAACAATACACAATGCTTTCGGGTGAAAACGGTTATCAGGGTGCGGGATATGGTGGTGGTGGTGCTATTCCCTCCGTAAATATCGGTGAAAAGGATGTGGTATTTGGAGCCGCAAAAAAACTTGATGATCTTGTGAAATCTACACTCCGCATTATTGACGGCGATTTGTTCGTTGTGCTGTCAGGTTGTGTTAGCGAGCTTATTGGCGACGACGTTGAAAGCGTTACGAGAAAATATGCCGAAAAGGGAAAACCTGTAATACATTCGGACGTAGCTGGATTTAAGGGAAATAATCTCTATGGACATGAACAAGTTGTTATTGATATTATTGACCAGTTTGTGGGGGATTATGGAAAAGACGAGCCGAAGCAAAAAAAACTAATCAATGTATTTACGGAGGTTCCATACTTTAATACATTTTGGCGTGGTGATTATACAGAGATAAAGCGTATTTTAGAGGGGGCGGGGTATACCGTCAATATACTTTTCGGAATTGACAGCGGCGGGATTTCAGAATGGAAAACCATTCCCAAAGCGGAGTATAATATTGTTCTGTCACCTTGGGTAGGACTTAGAATCGCTGAGCACCTTGAAAAGAAATACAACACACCTTATCTACATTATCCTGTCATACCTATCGGCGAAGAGGCAACCACTGAATTTATACATAATGTTCTGAAATTTACAAAAGCAGGCAAGACACAAGTGGCTAAGGCTAACAATTTCATTGCCAAAGAAGCACAGATTTACTATTACTACCTTGAACACTTTGCAGAATTTTTTGCGGAATTCTGGTTCGGACTGCCGTCAAAATTTGCTATTGTATCAGATGCTGCATATAACATCGCAATAACAAAATTCCTTGCCGATCAATTGGGGCTTATACCCCTAAAAGCAATTATTACTGACAACACGCCTGCAAAACATCGTGTACATTTACAAGAATTGTATAAAAACCTCACGGACGGTGTAAGCGTTGATGTAGACTTTATCGAGGACGGTTATATTATCGAACAGGAGATTGAAAAGGTAGATTTTGGCTCTGCAATGCCATTCATATTCGGTACATCCTGGGAGGCAGACGTTGCGGCTAAACGAAAGGCACAGCTTATCCGCATTGGGACGCCGATAACAGACAGACTTGTTATAAATAAAAGCTATGTGGGATATCGAGGAGCGTTATCGTTAATTGAAACAATATATACGGCGTCGGTAGGCGGTCAGCCGTAAGAAGAATGAGGAATCTATATGGCTAAAAAACTTATTGTTAACGAACTTAAAACATCTTATATAATCAAAGATAACGGTAAAAAACAAAAATTTACCGCACTGGAGAATATTAATATTACAGTAGAAGAGGGAGAATTTATCACAATACTTGGTCCTTCTGGTTGCGGAAAGTCAACATTGCTTGACGTGATTGCGGGACTAATTAAACCCGAAAAAGGAGAAGTGCTAATTGACGATAAGAAGGTTGAAAAGCCATCTCTTGATGTAGGGTTTGTCATGCAAAGCTATGGGCTGTTTCCTTGGAGGACTGTGCGAAGAAATATTGAATATGGTCTTGAATTAAAAAAAGTACCTAAAAAAGAGCGTAAAGAGATAACTGATAAATATTTGTCACTCATTCACCTAGAAAGCTTTGCGGACAGATACCCCTATGAGCTTTCTGGCGGAATGAAGCAACGTGTGGCTATTGCGCGCTCGCTGGCATATAATCCGGACATACTGCTTATGGACGAACCGTTCGCGGCAGTTGACGCACAAACAAGAGAAATCTTGCAGGACGAACTTTTAAACATTTGGGAACAAACTAAGAAGACTATTATCTTTGTCACACACAGTATTGAAGAGGCAGTTATCCTTTCGGACAGGGTAATTGTCCTAACTGAAAACCCCGGGACAATAAAAGCCATAAAAAACATAGAACTTACCCGCCCCCGTAACTCAGACATACGTGGTACAAATGTATTTCGGGATTATGTTCAGCTGTTTTGGAAGCTTCTCCATAACAAGCCTGAAGACGAAGATATTCTGAATGAGGGGGATTATAGAATATGAAAAAATTTGTGGGTTTTATATTTGTAATCCTCTTCTTCGGGTTTTGGGAGCTTGCGGCAAGTCAGAACTGGATTGATACGCAGTTTGTCCCTGCGTTTTCTACTGTAATCAAAGAAATGGCGAAGATGATACAGCTGAATATGTTCTGGGAGCACATATATTACAGCGTTTTCAGACTTGCTTTAGGGATTGTGATAGCAGTACTGGTCGCACTGCCCCTTGGGTTTATACTTGCGACAAAGCTTCCTAAAGTAGCAGGTTTTGTAACGCCTTTTTTGACAAACCTCTCGCTTATAAACGCATTCACGCTTATGCCTATATTCATTATTCTTTTTAAAACTGGTGAAACAAGCAAGATTGTGATTATATTTTGGTGTGTTGTGTTTCCGGCACTATTTTCAACTATGATAAGCGTAACCAACTTTGACCCGATATTGATTAAGGCCGCAAAAGCCATGGGAACAAACGGGATTAAAATGTTCTTTGCGGTAATACTTCCTGGGTGTTTCGGACGAATACTTACAGGAATTAAAACTTCGGTTACTTTCGGATTTACGGTACTTATTGCAGTGGAAGAACTCGGCGCGGACAGCGGACTTGGGTGGCTTGTACATAATGCTGAAAAGAATTACAACATTCCCCGAATGTATGTTGGAATATTACTCATAGCCATAATCGGCATAATTGTAGCAACCCTTCTTGATAAGTTACAGGAATGGTCGGTACGTTGGGAATCCAAGGAGGTGATGTAGAGATGGATAGACTTAAAAATCTCATTTCTGCAAGTTTTCTCACAATTGTTTTATTTGTTGTTTGGCATATAGCTATCGTAACAGGTGCAATTGATAATGGTATTCTGCCCGCACCTCTTGATGTACTAAAACGGATTCTGATAAATATACAGCAACCTGACTTTTGGCAAAAGACATTGTTTCTTACTGTAAAAAGAGGACTGAAGGGCTTTACCATATCAGCGACTGTCGGAATATTTATTGGCGTATCACTTGCCACTTATTTAAAATTTGCAAAAGAATATATAATGCCGCTATTGCATTTGTTTGAAAAACTTAATCCCCTTGCGTTGTTTCCGTTGTTTATGCTGTTTTTCGGTATAGGTGATGAAAGTAAAGCAGCTATTGTGTTTTGGGTAGTGGTTTGGCAAATTGCCTTTCATACCCTTGCGGGCATTGAAAACGTCGATAAGGAGATTATAAAAGGGGCAAAAGCTATGGGAACAAATAGGGTGGTGCTGTTGTTAAAGGTTATACTTCCCGCATCGCTTCCAGAGCTATACATTGGTTTTAAACTCGGAGTGCAAATGTCGTTTTTATTTGTTGTATCTGTTGAGATGATAAGCTCCTCAAATCTATTCCCAGGACTTGGCGGATTCATAATGGAATCAAAAAAAGCATATAATCTGCCGAATATTTACTCCGGTATAATCATTACAGCAATCATAGGCATAGTTCTTACAAAAATACTTGATTTAATTGGTGAAAAACTTTTTGATTGGAAGCAAAAAGCAAGTTTAATAAATTGATGAGGAGAAAAGGTACTTACCTACGTTAACATAAAATTATTAAAAAGGGAGGATTGTTATGAAAAACAAAACAATAATCACACTGCTTCTGTCGTTTGTGGTAGTCATTTCACTTGCATCTTGCGGAAATGATGAAAAAGCAAGGAATACGCAGACAAACGCAAATGTTTCAAGCAAAAAAGAGGAACTTTTCCCCATTAAAACCGCAACTCGCAAAGACTGCACACTTGCTCCGTATATCGTGGCGATTAAAAAGGGATTCTTTGCAGAAGAAGGACTTGAACTGGTATGGACAGGTGAAATTCCAGACAGCGAAATACTCACGTCCATTGTTACAGGAGTAAATGATTTCCATGACACTCATCCAAATCAGCTTGCACTTTGGGTACAAGGTGGTGCCAAAGTAAAGGCTGTGGGGCGTTCTATCATCGAACCTGACCCTGATAAAATAGGTGATACCGAACACAGATTACTGCATATGTGGTATTTCGTTAATGACGACGCTTGGAATGCAGGCGTAAGGACTATTGCTGACCTAAAGAAATACAAGAGTGGCACAAAGCTCAAATCAGCCGGTTGGGTCAATACTTGTGAATCTTTCATACTTGAAACAATATTTGATAAATACAATGTACCGCGTTCTAATTTTGAGTGGATAGGTATGGATGCGGACACATCAAAAATAGAGGCACTCAAGCTGGGACAGGTTGATATAATTGGTGTTCATCCTCCGTTCTTTGATGCAGCTAAAGAAGCTGGCCTTCATAAAATTGACGATAGCTGGGATGCTGGACTCGGTGAAGCAACGGGAACATATCTCTATTTCTTTTCAGATGACTTTATTGCAAAACACCCTGACAAGGTTCAGTCCTTTGTCAACGCTTTGAAAAAGGCTCAAGTTTGGGCGAACGCAAATAAGGAAGAAACCGCAAAGCTTACGGGGGATTTTATAGGTCAGGAAGTAAAAGGAAATCATTACTATTCCGAAAACACCCAAATCCCCGAAGATAGCATCAAACCCTGGATTGACGACCTTGTAAAATCAGGTACTCTAAAAGAGGGTGAAATAAAAGTCAGTGATATTGTTACACATCAGTTTGAAGTAAAATAATTTTTTATGGTGAATATATGAATTACATAAAGAGCGATGGGATGTCCAGTCTAATTATTTTGCAGAAGACGGCAGAGCAGGTTTTAGTAAGGGGGCACTCGATGCATTCTTATATCCCGATTTTAAAACAATTCGAATTTTGCCGTGGAAAAAAGATACTGTGCTTATACTTTCGGAAAACTTAAAGCATATCGGAGAATGGGAGAGGAGTAGATATTTATGAGCGACAAAATGAAATTTAATATTCGTGAACAATTTACTTACGTGAAGTAAGCTTTGAAAATACATTTTCACACAGTTAATGAATATATGGAGGTTTAATTTATGGGACTCAGACAAGTAGCAATTTACGGTAAAGGTGGTATCGGTAAATCTACTACAACACAAAATCTTACGGCAGGGCTTGCGGAAGCGGGAAAGAAAATTATGGTTGTGGGATGTGACCCAAAAGCTGACAGTACACGTTTGCTTCTTGGTAAACTATCACAAAAAACCGTTCTAGATACTCTTCGTGAGACAGGTGAGGAAGTAGAGCTTGATAATATTCTTAGAGAGGGTTTTCTTGGCATAAAGTGTGTTGAAAGCGGCGGACCTGAACCTGGCGTGGGTTGTGCAGGGCGCGGAATCATAACGTCTATTGGACTTCTTGAACAGCTTGGTGCATATACGGATGATTTGGATTATGTATTTTATGATGTTCTCGGCGATGTTGTCTGTGGTGGTTTTGCTATGCCTATCCGTGAGGGCAAAGCAAAAGAAATCTATATTGTTGCAAGCGGAGAAATGATGGCGTTATATGCGGCAAACAATATCTCAAAAGGTATTGCCAAATATGCCAAAACAAGTAGTGTTCGCCTTGGAGGTATTATCTGTAACAGCCGTAATGTAGACCGGGAGATTGACTTGCTTCGTGCGTTCAGCAAAGAACTAAACACACAGCTTATACATTTTATCCCACGTGACAACGTTGTTCAGAGAGCTGAAATTAACCGCAAAACAGTAATCGAATACAACCCCAAAGCAAATCAGGCAAAAGAATATCGACAACTTGCAAAAGCCATAGACGAGAATGAAAAATTCACTATTCCCACGCCTATGACTCAGGAACGCCTTGAGGAAATTCTGATAGAATATGGGCTTATAGAATCGATAGAGGGCGATTACAGGATATGAACATTCGAACAATCGCATTTTGATTTGCAAATATTGAGAATTAAGGAGAATGGGTAAAATGACTAAACTTAAAACCAGAGCAAAAGTACTATTGGTAGTGACATCATTTTTAGGAGCGGTAACGGCTGTACTTCCTCAAGGAGTGTATCACTTAAAAGAAACCACTGGTATGCATATGGGAACTCATATGCTGTGTTATAAGACTTGTGTCAGTGTGACTGTACTCGGCACAATTCTTGCAGCAATTGCACTTGGAACATTATTTGTTAAAAGCAAAAAGGTCAACTTGTTAGCAAGCGGATTGTTATTTTTGGGAGGAGTTTTGGTTATTATTATCCCTAAATTCAATGGATACTGCGAAATGGAAACTATGGCTTGTCGTGAAATAACAGAGCCTACTTTGATTGTACTTGGCGTACTTATAAGCTTACTATCTATTGTTCAGATACTTTCTAAGATAAAAAGTATTCATAAAAAGGTTGAAATTTTATGATTGTTTGGAAAATTTCAATCTGTAACATTAAAGAAAGAAGTTTTAGAAGTGTAGGGATATTATTGCTAACCGCTTTTGCAGTTTTTATAATAACAGTGGGGCTATGGTTTAAAATTGGCTTGCAAAACGGTATTGACAGCATCACAGAAAGACTCGGTGCAGATATTATGCTTGTTCCTGTTCAAGTTGAAAATGATTTTGAGGGTGTATTGCTTTCAGGCAAACCGTCTACGTTTTATATTTCTAACACAGTAGCAGAGGAGTTGCCACAAATTGACGGAATTAAAGATAGCACGCCTCAAATATTTATTTCAACATTTAATAGTGAACACTGTGCGGCACTCGTACAAATAATCGGATATGACCCGGAAACGGATTTTGTTATTAAGCCTTGGTTGAGCAATTCTAATATTTTCACTCCCAAATATGGACAAATCGTAGTAGGTGCAAACATCAAGCGCACTGTCGGGGAGAAAATGCTCTTGTTTTCAAAAGAATACGAAGTTGTTGCAAATCTTGGAAAAACGGGTATGGGGTTTGATAACTGCGTATTTGTAACCCTTGATACGGCACAGACATTGCTTGATGAATATCAGCATTACAAGGAATCGTCACCATTACCAAAGGGCAAAGGCGTAAAAGATGTTGTTTCGACTGTTATGGCTAATATTTCCGATGATTACAATATAGTGGATGTACAAAAAAATATAAATGAGCACTTTCGTCGTGAGAGCATTAAAACCATAACGAATAAAGCGTTAATTTCAAGTACATCAAAAAACCTGGGACTTGTGAAAAGTACTTTAACTGTTATCTCGGTTGGGATTTGGCTTTTTGCCGTGTTTGCACTTGTAATTATATGGACTGTTGTACTTAACGAACGGAAACGTGAATTTGGAATACTTCGGGCAGTTGGCGCAAAAAACAATGTTCTTATTCAGATTATGATTTCTGAAGGTCTGATTCTTTCACTCACAGGCGCAGTTATTGGCGCATCAACAGCAGTTTTCGGTGTTTCGTTGTATAATAAGCTTATTGAAAAATCTCTTTCAGCAGCATATCTTCCTCCATCCGGATTATCGGCAGTGACTCTTATATTCGGGGCGATTATTTCAGGAGTCATGGCTGGGACAATTGCGGTATTATTTTCGACTGTAAAAATTTCTAAGATGGAAGTATTAAACAATATAAAAGACAGCAACTAAAGGCGGTGAAATAGTTTATGAGCTTTCTTAAAACGAATAATTTAGCAAAATCATATACTCGACGTGGCGAGGAATTTTTTGCAGTTGACAGAGTAGACATTGAACTATATAAGACGGATTTTGCAGTCATTACTGGTCATTCCGGAAGTGGAAAAAGCACTTTACTTTCTTTACTTACAGGAATTTTGAAACCAGACAGCGGAGAAATTATTTTTGACGGTAAAGATTTAACACAATTGTCTGAAGATAAGCTTGCTTATCTTCGCTGTTCTGAAATCGGATATATTCCGCAAGGAAATACGCTTTTATACAATTTATCTGTAATCGAAAATATAACTTTGCCATCAAAGTTATCGGGGATTAAAGGAGTGAATATCGTAGAACTTCTTAAAAAAGTCGGCATATCACATCTGTTAAATGAAAGGCCTCGTAATTTATCAGGTGGGGAGGCAAGACGTGTGGCAATAGCAAGAAGTTTGATATCAAATCCCAAGATACTGATTGCAGACGAACCTACAAGCGACCTTGACCCCGAAAACGCCGACTCAATCTTGCGGCTTTTTGAAGAGATAAACAAAGGCGGCACTGCGATAATTATCGTTACTCACGACAGACAAATTCCAACTGCCGCAAACAGATACTTTATGATGCAAAATGGTAAAATAATTGAAAACTAAAGCATCGGAAGTAAATTAAAAATCAATTGCTTATTTAATACTATTTCATACAAAAAAAAATCTTCCGAACAAACGTACGGAAGATTTTTTATAAGTAAATTAATCCAATATTTTACTTATGTAAACTAGAGTATATTTTATAAAGCATTAATGCAGCCTCAGACTTTGCAACAGATGCTTTTGGATTCAGTTTTTTTGCATCACCTGAATAAAATCCGTTCTTTACAATAGTGGCTACACTTTCAACAGCATTTTTTGAAACCTTTGAAGCATCAGTAAATTGTTTTAAATCGTTAGCATTACCTTTAGCCAAATTTTTATTTACTATTTTCAGAGCTTTATAGGTTAATACCAACATATCTTCGCGGCTTATTGCCTTATTAGGATTGAATTTATTATTTCCGACGCCGCTAGTAATACCAAGTGCTTTGGCAATACCCACTGAATTATAGTAGCTGCCTTTTTTATTAACATCGCTGAAATTTGAGCTAAATTTTGCATTCAAATCTAAAGTTTTAACAAGCCACATTAAAAACTCGCCTCTTGAAATGCTACTATTAAAATTGATTTTTTTAACATCTGCGTTATTGATGATACCTTTTGATACCAACATTGTTATGGAATTATTAAGTTCAGTTTTGCTGTCATTTTCAAACCTGATATTATCCAAGTACATAGTACCGGCAAAATCACTGTTACCGTCTGCAACAACAATTGTAATATCACGGAGGACAGTATTGGCAGTAAGTACTTTTCCGTCATTTATTTTATCCAAATCGTATTTTACCTGGAAGTGGTATAACCCATCTGTGGTTTTTTTCATTTTGCTTAAACTTGATAAAGGTATATTTACATCACCTGTTGCCTGCGCCCAGAAACCAAGGCTTGGTGGAGCAAAAGCCAGACTTATTGTAAGAGAACCCTTGCTTGCCTGTGTAGGCTTCAGATAAAAATCAAATGTAAGATATTTGTTATTCCCACGAGTTGTATTTACATTACCAAGCATTATACGAGGTGCTGAGGCCCATCCGTCTACTGGCTTGACTTCAGGGTATTTAACTTCCCATGAAATGGCTTTTGATTCGTTGGCATCTTTTATTGTCAAGGCACTCTGAACTCCTGAGGTAGCATCCCAAGCCCATCCCTGTCGGGTTGAATCTTCAAAGGTTGAAGGAAGAGTTGCCTTTCCTATTGGAGCATGTTCAACAGGTGCTTCTACCACAGCACGGTTTCCTGATACAGTTATATTATCAAGTGAAATAACATCTGTATCCGCACCAACAAACAAAATAATATTAGTCATTGTACTATCTTTGCTGTCTTTTGCTATAGAATCAAAATTCGGTGAATCAGCCGGTGTTATTGTTAATACTGCTTTATATGTACCATCTTCTTGTTTTACAAAGTCAGCTGGTTTTACAGCAATGGCACGTGTAGGATTCGCCCAACCATGGGTTGAACTCTGTGGAATGGCAGCTATTGATACTGTGGCAGGAGCAGCTGTAATAACATCCATTGTTAGTTTTTCTGCACCAAAAATGTTAGGTTTATTGCTTGTACCATCAGCTGAAAGACGAACATTTGCCCAGTAGTTTCCTTCTGTAAGATCATTGCTGTTATTTAAGCCGGTGATTTTAAGAGCATTTTTTTCATTTGCAAGGGTGATACTGTCAGCTTTAATCGGACTGTCACCATTTATACCGAAGCCTTGAGTCGTTCCATCATTGAAATCCCATACATTTGTTGTAAACTCTTCTTTTTCGGAACGCTCAATAGGTTCGTATTTTATACCTTTTATTCTGGCACGGGCATATTCTCCGGATACACTCAGTTCTTTTAATGACCAAACCTGATCATCTCCGGGATTCAGGTTTGTGGCATCTGATTTGCCGGATATGAAAGGTATAAACGATCCTGATGTTTCATTCTTATTTGTAAGAGACCAGTTAATCCAACTGATATTGTTGGCATTGAGAAATTCAAGCCACTCATCTGCTTCTTTCAAGTATGGTCCGTTGTTTCCGCTTGCTTCACTAGTTCCCCATTCAGAGCAAAAAACTGCTACACCATGTTCAAGAGCGTATCTTGCATTACTCATTATATTGCCTCTGTCGGTGCTATCAGTTGAAGTTTTATGCGTTCCACTATAAAAGTGAAATGAATATGCTGTATTGTTGTCGTTTATTGGATTTTCAGCAGCCAAATCAGGGCGCTGGCTCCAGTTTGGACTTCCAACGATTATAAGATTCTTATTACCGCTGTCACGAAGTATTTTTATTATAGGTTCTGCGTAACTTTTTACTTTTGCCCAACCTGCTGCGTCGTTGGTAACACCCGGATCGTTGGGGCTTGGCTCATTAGCCAATTCATATATTATATGAGGATTATTGGGGTACTTTTGGGATATTTCCTTGAAGAAATCCATTGCACCCTTATATACATCTGCATTTGGGTCACCTGGTGTAAGTACATGCCAGTCTACAATAACGTACATATCATTTGCAATGGCTAAATCAATTCCATCAATTACTCTTTTCTTAATTATTTCAGGGTCTTTTGAATATCCGCCTTCAGCAACGTACATTGCTAAACGGATAACATTGCTGCCCCAATCCTTGGAGAGAGCCGCAAAGGCATTATTGTTAATTATTTCAGGAAACCACTGAAGACCGTGGGTACTCATACCACGAAGCTGTATAGGGTTCCCATCTTTGTCGCATAATGTTTTAACTCCGTTCTTGTTTAGAAGTTGAAGGGCGCCTGCAGTTGAAGGCTTTTTAGCCTGATTGGTAATGAGATGAGAGCTATCCTCTTCTACTGCGAAAGTCATTGTTGGAATGAAATACATTAACATTGCAACAACAATAACAAAAGCAAGAATTCTTTTATTGGTGTTTCTAAACATGATAATCCTCCTTTAAATATAAGGTTAAATAGTTGGAAATAAGATGTGAACGATACCGCTCACATAGAAATGAGCTTTGGTTTGCCTCCTCTCCATATGATATAGCAGTGTATAACCTTTGATTCAATTACAATCCCGGTCATTACTTGCATGATTTATATTTCGCTGTGCGTGTGTCCAATACACCACACAGAGAAAGACGAGAAATAGAGTCGATGTTTAGTAAGATTGATTTACAATTAAATACGGCCATATGAAATGACTTTACATTTTTAAGAAATATATATATTTATACTATTTTTTTCCGTTATATTATATCATCGTGATACAATGTCAATCAAGACAATTTAAAAGGGAATACTCTCATGATATCTAAAGTTTAGTTGGTTTTACCAAGATAAATAAGTTATGGTAAAATGATATTTATTATAGATAAAGTCCCAGCATAACAAACATACATACTCAGTTAACGTTGTTCTAGTTTGTGTCTCACTATTAATTTTTTGGAGGTTATTATAATGAAAAAAATCAAACGCCTTATAGCCTTGGCAATTTTAACAATGGTGTTTATCTCACCATTTCCGGCATCTGTCTTAAATTTCAATCAAGTAATGGCCCTGAACAACGGTCTGGGATTGACTCCCCCAATGGGTTGGAACAGCTGGAATATATTTGGGGGTGACATCAACGAAGATAAAATTAAAGAAATTGCAGATGCTATGGTTACAACAGGAATGAAGGATGCAGGCTATGAGTATGTAAATCTTGATGACAATTGGATGGCAAACCCTGCACGTGACGCTAATGGAAAACTTATTCCAGACCCCAAACGTTTTCCGAGCGGAATGAAGGCTTTGGCAGATTATATTCATTCAAAAGGATTAAAATTTGGAATATATGGTGACAGGGGAGTAACCACTTGCTGCAATATTCCCCAAAGTGGAAGTCAGGGATATGAGGAGCAAGATGCAAAAACTTTTGCTGAATGGGGCGTGGACTATTTAAAATATGATAACTGCGCTTCAGACAGCAATTTGCAGGCAGGCTACGAAAAAATGAGGGATGCTCTTTTGAAGACAGGGAGGCCTATTTTTTACAGCATATGTTGCTGGTATTTTGCAGGTCCGTGGATGGTAGATTGCGGTAATTCTTGGAGAACCACGGGGGATATAAGTGACAGTTGGGGAAGCATTATAAGGAATATTGACGAAAACTCTAAATCAGCCGCTTACGCAGGTCCTGGGCATTGGAACGACCCAGATATGTTGGAGGTTGGTAATGGTAATATGACAGACACAGAATACAAAGCGCATTTCAGCATGTGGTGTATGATGGCAGCTCCACTTATTGCCGGAAATGATCTTAGAAATATGACACCTGCTACCAAAGAAATTCTTACCAACAAAGAAGTCATTGCTATTGACCAAGATGCCGCAGGAGTGCAAGGCACTAAGGTAAGTTCTTCAGGAGAACTTGAAGTATGGTGTAAACCTCTAGGGACAGATGGTACTACCAAGGCGGTTGCACTCTTAAATAGAGGAGCCACTTCGGCAGATATCACAGTTAATTGGAGTGATATACAGCTTGCCGATGGTCCTGTCACAGTTCGTGATCTTTGGGAGCATAAGGACTGCGGTACCTTTAACACTGGGTATACAGCCAATGTACCGTCACATGGTGTAGTGGTACTAAAAGTACAAGCAAGCTCCACTGATACAAATATAGAGTTTGGTGATGTTGACGGAAATGGCATGATTGACGCATTAGATTATTCATTAGTAAAACGGTATTTGCTGGGCCAGATTTCTGATTGTCCTGATTCAAAAGGCAAGCTTGCTGCTGATGTTGATGGAGACCAGCAAATAACAGCACTGGATTTTTCATTAATTAAGCAATACTTACTTGGGACTATTAACAAATTTCCTGCTCAAACAGCAAGTAAAATCAAGCCATAATCTCTCTACTTCTTTATAATAAATGTGGGTGGTTGAAACGAGGTGAACGTAACTAATGTAAGAGTAGCAAAAGCAAAGTCTTATTCCGGGGCAGGACCATGAAACAATTTGCGGCTTACTAGATAGTATCAAGGGCAAATTGGATGACGATGGGGGAAGTGAATCTGACAGTAGCAGCGGTCAGAATATGGCATACATTAATGACCCGGACGGTAGACTCTGTGATTGGGGGATTCCACGTACAGAGTGTTGCGGTGTACGTCTTCCTTTTGATTATAACGAAGAAGTACCTCCACAAATGCTTATGCTTGATGTTCCCGAAGCTGAGTAATTATTGTGTTATATAAATTTAGTGAAAATCGTATACTCTTAAGAGAAGTGGCATTGAGGCTTTTCTAGGGTATACGATTTTTGAGTTTATCCAACAGTATATAAAGCAGCTCATTAAATTTGATAATTGTGTAAACTTAATGTTACCTTGCACAAGTATATGTTACTTCTTCATCATAATCCAATTTTATTTATCATTTATAGACAAAAAATAACAAATTTATTAATTTTAATACTAAAATGTAATAAATATAAATATTGTAAAATTATATATTTGAGTATATAATGTTCTTATACACACATTGTAAAATATTGATATAAATTGCATAGATTCATAAAAAAAGAAACTATTTTCAGTTATAATATTGCAGAACTTAATAGAATTGGGGACAGTATATTTTTGAGGGAAAGCATGTGAATAATGGAAATGACTAAGATGAATTGTTTTATGTATTCCAGTGTATCTGGAAGAAATTTACATTGGTCGCGATGCTGTTAGTACCAATAGCGTGGATTTGCTCAATCTGCGATAGATATTCTGTAAATTAATTAGTTCGCTTTTTATCATAATAGGTATAAAAAGGCATTCTCCGTTAAACACATCCATACCTTTAAAAAAGGCCTTCTCAAAGCCCTTGGAGCAGTAATGCGGCATTAATTCCAGGGATTTTTAAAGTTCTCAAAAGATACAAGAAGTGTATATCAGATTCATCCATATTTATAATTTAATAACCGAGATATATGTTATCAGTTTAAGTTTAGCTTTAACTGATTTTGATTTCCTATTATCGCAATCAGAAAGGAAGAAGAATCATGACAAAACAAGAGATTTTTTGTATTATCAAGGAAAATATTCTAGAAATACTTCCAGATTTACCAGAAGAAAGCATTACTATTGAGGAAAGTTTAAAAAATCTTGGAGCAAATTCAATCGACCGTATGGATATCATTGTGGATACTATTGAAAGGCTTCAACTAAAGATTCCTTTAGTTGAATTTGGCATGCTGAAAAACATTGGGGAAATCGTAGACCTTTTGTATGAAAAGAAGATGGGGAGTTAAATAAATGGGCGATAGTAAAAGAATGGTTGCGATTACGGGCATGGGAATTGTAAGTTCCATTGGGAACAGTATCCCGGAATTTACAGCCTCTCTCAAAGAAGGAAAACATGGTATTAAAAAGCTGGAAAATATGCCGGCACCTGAAATTTCCGTGACCATTGGTGGGCAAATTAAAAACTTTTCCTTTGAAGCAGGCTTGGAAAAATATACTCTTTTGCCTGCCGAAACAGTGAAAAACGCCAGGCAGTTTGCACGGCGGTCATCACTACCCATTCAGGCTTCAGTTCTAGCTACTTTGGAGGCATGGGAGAATTCCGGACTGTATCAGGAACAGCTGAAAAGTGACAGAATTGGAATAGTTGTATCGGGAAGCAACCTTTCCCAAAATTATACTTATGGTCATTATGATAAATTTCGCAATACCCCTGAGTATCTGACGCCTAGCTATGCACTTCACTATATGGATACAGACCATTTGGGCGTTCTGAGCCAATTACTAGGAGTCAAAGGAGAAGGCTTTACAGCAGGTGGAGCCTCAGCTAGTGGTAATGTGGCATTGATTCAGGGATTCCGTATGGTACAGAGCGGCATTGTAGATGCCTGTTTGGTGGTAGGTGCACTAGCAGATTTGTCCCCTATGGAGTTGCAAGGGTTTTACAATTTAGGAGGCATGGGTGGAAAGGGTTTTGCAGAGGAACCAGAAAAGGCTTGCCGTCCCTTTGACAAGGATCATGAAGGTTTTATCTATGGTCAAGCCGGAGGATGCATACTGCTGGAGGCTTATGATAGTGCTTCTGCACGAGGAGCATCAATACATGCATTTATGTTAGGAGGAGCCATTGCATTAGACGGAAATCGACTCTCGGATCCTAATGAAGAAGGGGAGGCTAGAACTATGATATCCGCTATGGCTCAGGGAAATGTAGAAGCATCTGAAGTGTCCTATATTAATGCACATGGTACATCCACTCCCTTGGGAGATATTACCGAACTGAAGGCCATCCGACGGGTTTTCAGAGAACACACTGGTAATATATGGATAAATTCTACCAAAGGACTTACAGGCCACTGTCTTTATTCGGCAGGAGTGGTGGAAGGTATTGCGACGATTTTACAAATGGAGCAGGGATTTGTACATCCCAACAGAAACCTTGAGAATCCGGTGGACATAGGATTTCGTTTTGTGGGAAAAACTTCATCTCCGGCGGAATTACAGGTAGCATTAAGCAATTCCTTCGGCTTTGGGGGTATCAACACCTCTGTAGTTTTTAAAAAATAAGTTTAAGACGTGTTGGTGCATTGGCAGTTTATTCAGGTTAAAGTTTTACACCTGATATTGTAAAGCTAAGATTTCGATAGATAACACCGGATAATGATGAGGAGGCAGGTATATGGTTGTATATTCTTTTCCAGGACAGGGTTCACAGGCTAAAGGAATGGGAGGAATATTGTTTGACGAATTCAAGGACTATACTTCTCAAGCTGACGAAATTTTAGGGTATTCAATAAAGAAGCTTTGTTTAGAGGATCCGGACTCAAATTTAGGACAGACACAATATACTCAGCCGGCACTTTTTGTTGTTAATGCCTTAAGCTACTTGAAAAAAATTCAGGAAGTTGGCAGAAAGCCGGACTTTGTACTTGGTCACAGTCTAGGAGAATATAACGCATTGTTTGCAGCAGATGTATTCGACTTTGAGACAGGTTTAAGACTGGTTCAAAAAAGAGGCAATCTGATGGCTATGGCAGTTGGCGGCGGAATGGCTGCGGTTATTGGATTAAGTGAAGAACAGGTATTTGATGTTTTAAAGCAGAATAATTTACATACAATTGATATAGCAAATCTTAATAGCCCCTATCAAATCGTAATTTCAGGTCTTAAAGCCGATATTGATTTGGCAGAAGCTATTTTTAAATCACATCCTGATGTTAAGATGTATATACCACTTAAAACAAGCGGAGCATTTCATTCCAGATATATGGAGAAAGCTAAAGTTGAATTTGAAAACTTTATAAGCGATATCAGCCTTAATGAACCTAAGATTCCTGTTATTTCAAATGTTACAGCAAGGCCATATATAAAAACTGAAATCAAAAGAAACATGGTCAATCAAATTACACACCCTGTAAAATGGACAGAAAGTATTCGATATCTCCTTGGATTTGGAGAATTGGAATTTAATGAAATTGGTGCAGGAAAGGTTTTAACAGGCTTATTCTCCAGAATACAAAAGGAAGCTAACCCCATAGAAATTCCAAATGATGAAAAAGAGAGTGTTCTATCAGGAAGATACGGTATAACATATGCTGCAGTGGAAAGCCAGGGGACTTTAAAGTATACGGATATTAACAATTCAATTACTGAATCAAAAAACTTTCCATCAGTGGAACCAGAGGGAATCACGCCTTTCTCGTTAGGAGATTCTGAATTTAAAAAGGATTATAACCTTAAATATGCATATCTGGCAGGAGGTATGTATCGTGGAATTTCCTCAAAGGAAATGGTAGTTAAGATGGGGAAGGCAGGAATGATGGGATTTCTGGGAACAGGCGGATTAAAAATCCCTGAAATCCAAGAATCAATTTCGTATATTAAAAGTGAACTTTCCAGAAATGAAGCATATGGAATAAACTTTTTGCACCATCCTGAAAATCATGAAATGGAAGAAAAAATAATCGACATTATTTTAGATAATGGAATTAATATTATAGAAGCGGCTGCTTTTTTGGGAATAACACCTGCCTTGGTAAAATACCGTGGCAAAGGTTTGAAGCGCATAGCCAATGGAAAAGTTATAGCTACCAACAGAATTATTGCAAAGGTGTCAAGGCCAGAAGTAGCAGAGGCTTTTTTATCTCCTGCCCCCAACCGTATTGTAAAAAAGTTGTTGGAGGAAAGGAAGCTATCCCAGGAAGAAGCAGATATGTTGGCGGAAACAGCCATGGCCGACGATATTTGTGTTGAGGCAGACTCAGGAGGGCATACAGATTCAGGAGTAGCATATACGTTGATGCCTGCAATTACGACATTAAGAGATAGAATGCAAGAGAAATTTGGATTTCACAAAAAAATTAGGGTAGGTGCTGCTGGTGGAATTGGGACACCTGAGTCAGCGGCAGCAGCATTCATTCTGGATGCCGATTTTATTTTGACAGGCTCTATTAATCAATGTACTGTGGAGGCAGCAACAAGCAGTGCAGTAAAGGATTTGCTTCAAAAAGCCAATGTACAGGACACTGAATATGCTCCGGCTGGAGATATGTTTGAGATAGGAGCCAAAGTTCAGGTATTGAAAAAAGGACTGTTTTTTCCGGCAAGAGCAAACAAATTATATGATTTGTACAGACAACATAATTCATTAGAAGAAATTGACTTAAAGACAAGGACTCAGCTTCAGGAAAAATATTTTATGAAAAGCTTTGAAGATATTTATTCTGAAATTGTAAACAAATATCCTCATGAAATTTCAAAAGCAGAAAAAAGCCCGAAATACAAAATGGCTCTGATTTTCAAGTGGTATTTCAGGTATTCGACCAAACTTGCACTGGAAGGAAATGAAGACCAGAGAGTAAATTATCAGGTACACTGTGGCCCGGCTCTGGGTGCATTTAATCAATGGGTCAAAGGGACCGAACTGGAAAATTGGAGAAATAGGCATGTAGATGAAATAGGCATCAAAATTATGAATGAAACAGCAGCATATTTGAATTCACAGTTTCATTCATTAATGAAACACTGTGTATAATTGAAAACCTAATAAGAGATAAATTGAAATCAATGATTTAATCTCTACTGCAAAGAGATACTTGATTGCAATCTATTTAAGGGGTGGATTTGTGCAATGAATGATGGTGCTATCAATAAGCTTGAAATACAAGGAGCAATAAGCAATAAAGAATGTGATATTAACAATAAAAAGGATATCGCTATTATTGGGATGGCTTGCCGCTTTCCGGGAGCAAACAATACTCAAGAATTTTGGGAAAACTTGATTTCGGGGGTAAACAGCATAACGGAAATCCCACAGGAACGTTGGGATTGGAGAGAAGTATACGGAGATCCCCAGAAGGAAGAAAATAAAACGAATAGTAAATGGGGGGGATTTATCGATAACCTTGATAAATTTGATTCCCGTTTTTTTAACATATCACCAAAAGAAGCCAATTATATCGATCCTCAGCATAGAATTTTTCTTGAAACAGTTTGGCAGCTTTTCGAAAATTCGGGATACAGCCCAAAAAGCTTGTCTGGAAGAAAAATTGGTGTATATGCAGGAGTTTCCAAGAATGATTACAGTGAGCTTTTAGGTCATGACATCAGTGCTTTTGTATCAACGGGTACAGTTCATTCCATATTAGTAAATAGAGTGTCATTTTTCTTTAACTTTAATGGGCCCAGTGAAGCAGTAGATACAGCATGTTCAAGCTCATTAGTTGCTTTACATAATGCGGTGAAAGATATATGTCTGGGAGAGTGCGAAGCTGCTGTTGTAGGTGGCGTAAACGCAATGATTAGTCCTCGAATGTATATTTCACATGCAAAATCCGGAATGTTGTCCAAAGATGGGCAGTGTAAGACATTTGATGCATCAGCAAATGGATATGTCCGCGGGGAAGGTGTTGGTGCACTTTTTATTAAGCCTCTTGAAAAGGCTCTCAAGGACAAAGACAATATCCTTGGAGTGATTAAAGCGACAGCAATTAATCATGGTGGTCGCTCTAACTTTTTGACTGCACCAAATGTAACAGCTCAAGCCGAGGTAGTATTAACAGCTTTGAAAAGGTCTGGAGTAGACCCTAGAAATATCAGCTATATTGAAGCTCATGGTACAGGAACTCCTTTAGGTGATCCTATAGAAATTAATGCACTCAAAAAGGCCTATAAAGAATATTATGATTTTTGCAATGTTGAGATGAAAGAAAGCAACTATTGTGGTATTGGCTCAGTGAAGACAAATATAGGACATCTTGAAAGTGCCTCAGGCATGGCCTCAATAATTAAAGTATTGCTATGTATGCAGCATGGGATGCTACCTCAATTACTTAATTTTAAAGAGTTAAATCAATATATAGAATTGGATAATTCTCCCTTTTTTATCGTTAAAGAGCCAATGAAATGGGAAAACAGACAAATTAATGAAAAAATTCAACCCAAGCAAGCTGCTGTCAGTGGCTTTGGGATGGGTGGCGTAAATGCCCATGTTATTCTTGAAGAACCGCCGAAAGTCCAGCGAAAGCAGCTAGTTGATAATTCGGTAAAACATCTTGTGCTGCTCTCATCCAAAAAAGACCGATTGAAAACTATGGTACAGGACTTACTGGATTTTCTGTGCAATGAGAACGGACTTAAAGTATCCATTGAAGACATTGCCTTTACAATGATGTTCGGACGTGATGAATTTGAAGAAAGACTGGCAGTTTACACGGATTCAACAGCAAACCTTATTGCTTTACTGCAGGGGTATATGAAAGGTGAAACTTCAAAAGACTGTTTTTATGGCTTGGCTTCCGGTATAAAAGGCAATATACCAGAAAAGGTAATGTTTACAGACGATTTGCTGCATTACGCTGTTAAGTGGGTGAACGGTGGCTTAATTGATTGGGATATTTCAACATTTCCTGGTAAACGTACCTTACTGACAGGTCATCCGTTCTTAAAGAAGCGTTGCTGGTTTATGAATATGGATAATAAAGAAAGTGAGATAAAAACTGGAATTGTTGAGAAGAAAATATCCGAAAAGGGGTTTATCACAAAAATAACAGTTACTACAGATTCTTTAATGGTTGCCCACCATCTTGTTCAAAGTAAAAAAACAATGCCTGGAATGGGTTATGTGGAACTGGCATTAAAAACACTGGCAGAAGAATTGGGTGCCAATAATGTGAATTGTTGGAGCATGAAAAAAATCTATTGGATTAAGCCTGCTGTTTTTCTGGAAGACTCAATGGAACTTACACTATCCTTCAAGCCTGCAGGCAATGAATATAATTTCCAAATTAACATTTCCAATGAGGTATATTGCCAAGGTGTAGTCGAAATATTCAGCAATAATTTAGAAACAGACAGGCTTGATATTCAGAAAGTAATCGGACGGTGCTCGGAGGAAGAATCCAATGAATCTTTGTATAGTAGATTTATAAAAAGTGGTCTTTTATATGGGCCTTCCTTCCAAATGTTACAAAATATTTATTGTGGGCAAAATGAAGCAGTTGCAAAAATTAATGACAAAACTCAAAAGACAGTTGTTGGAATTCTTGATGGTGCTTTGCAGACGGCAGTCAGATTGAGCATTAAAGATAAGTCGGGTGAAGATTCCCAATACGTGCCTTATTTTTTAGAAAATCTTGTATGTAAGGGAGATTTGGAAAAGCTGAGTTTCTATTATGTCAGACAGCAAGAAGATTCAAATGAATCTGTTCTAAAATTTGATATATTTGGTTGTGATCAAAAAGGACAAGTTCTTTTATCTTTTGAGAACTTTGTGAAACGTGCTCTGCCCGGCAAAGGTGACAATAGTCAACAGGTTTATTATTATACATCCCAGTGGCGTAAAAAAGAAAGCAATTGGAATCCTTTAGCAGCAACTGGCGTTATGATTATTAATGGCGATAAGAGCATGAAAGAAAATGCCATAGCAACAGTTGGTGAAGGCATTCAAATCACTATGTATAAAACCTTCAAAACTGACAAATTGGAGGGTGAATCTTTAAGAGCTGACGATTCGGTAGATTTCCTTAAGCTGTTTAAAGAATTGATGACTAAAAAAAGTATTCCAAGTCATATTGTTATGCATTCCTACAGCCCGGGAAAAGGCGACTTAAAGGTTTTGCTTCACCTGATTCAATCTCTGATTAAGGCTAAAATAAAGAATCCGGTTAAAATTTCTTATTTTGATATGGACGGCAAACCAGAGTTTTTACCATATATTCATGCTGTAGGCGGACTAGCGCGTACATTGAAATATGAATATCCGCGTATCAGGTTGGAGGTTACAAGCTTTGACGGCAAGAATGATAAAAACCATGAACTGCTTTGGAAAGAAGTATTTGCAAATTTTTCACCCATGAATGAAACACGCTTTGTTCTGGGAAAGAGATATCAGCGGGAAATGGTTCCTGTGGCAGGTAAGCATTCAAATGAAGAATTATGTTTTAAAAAAGGCGGCGTGTATGTTTTTGCCGGAGGGGCAGGGGGACTTGGAAAAATATTCTCTGAATTTTTGGCCCGGAATTATCAGGCAAATTTGATTTTACTTGGACGGAAGGCTAAAAATGAACATATACAAATATTTCTGGATGATATTAGCAAAACAGG
The DNA here is from genome assembly GCF_000526495.1 of Ruminiclostridium josui JCM 17888. Taxonomy (NCBI): domain Bacteria; kingdom Bacillati; phylum Bacillota; class Clostridia; order Eubacteriales; family Oscillospiraceae; genus Ruminiclostridium; species Ruminiclostridium josui. The sequence continues at coordinate 518,141 of NZ_JAGE01000002.1, forward strand.
AGGAAATGCAGAATATATTCAAACAGATATTGCCGATGAGCATCAGTTGAAAGAGTCTTTAAAAGGTATAAGGGCTCAATATGGCGGCATTGATGGAGTAATACAAGCTGGAGGCATGATTGAGGATAGCTTTATTATCAACAAATCGGCAGAATCATTTGAAAGAGTTATATCATCTAAGATTGATGGTACTGTGAATCTGGATAAATTCACAGCATACGATAATCTAGATTTCTTTATTATGTTTTCATCTGTAGCTGCATTAATGCCGAATCAAGGCCAATGTGATTATTCTTCAGGCAATAGCTTTATGGATTACTATTCTGAATATCGAAGTCAAATGGTTGCAGAAAATAAGCGTAAAGGTCTTTCGATTTCAATAAACTGGCCCCTTTGGGAAAGTGGCGGGATTCAGGTTATGCCTCAAGAAAAGGAGCACCTTAAGAATGTTTTTGGAATGCAGCCGGTGGAAAATAATAATGGACTGAAAATATTTGCGGAACTCTTGAAGATTTCCAAAGAGCAAAATCTTACACAGATTTTAGGCATTGAAGGTGACAAGGCTAAAATAGATAAGCATTTCCAGATTTCAAATCATTCATTTGCAAAACTGGAATCAATTTTACCAGAACTATTGACAAAAGATTTGAAAATCATGGTTTCCATGGTGTTCCAAAAACCCATGGAGGAAATAAGTGAAAATATTTCATTAAAAGAATTTGGTGTAGATTCGGTTTCATTGCTAAAAATTGCACAAATTTCCAGAAAGTTTATCGGGATTGATATCAAGCCTACTTTATTTTTCGAATATGAAACCATCATGCAATTAAGAGAGTATTTGCTTCAAGAAAAGTACGACAAAATCAAAGAGAATTATGAAAAGCTTGGAAAAACTGTGGAATTATACAGAAGCACAGGCTTTTTAGATGTTGAACTGTCGGAAATAAATCAGGGGATTTATCAACGAGTCTACCATAATAATGAGTTTTATATGGTAGATCATGTAGTTGAAGAGAAATTCAATGTTCCTGGTGCTTGCTTTATAGAAATGGCAAGACAGGCAGGAGTACTGGCTTACCCGGATCAAAAGCTTTGTAAATTAACAAACAATTACTGGGCAAAGCAGCTTTCTTCCAGTGGAGAGCCATTTACAGTTTACATTCAACTACAGGAAAAGGATGACCGTGTATGTTATGAGATTTATAGTTTGGAAAAAACGCAGCAAAGGGATATCTATGCAACAGGGGAATTGGTTTTTGAAAGTTTTGAACAGCCTCAAAAAGTAATTGAAGGGCTTGATTTTAAAGAAATTAAGGATAGATGCTCTGTTTCCTGGTCAAGAGAACATGTTTATAAGCAAATTCATGCTGAAGGACTGATAGTGGGGCCTACATTTATGCCAATGCAGGAAATCTACTCCAATGAGAATGAAACTCTGGCTATACTCGAATTGCCTGAGATTATCAGCGATACTTATCAGGATTACTTAATTCATCCTACAATGTTGACAGGGGTTTTCCAGACTGCGCTCATGAATAATCGCTTCTATGAAGGCGATTACAATACTTATATTCCAATAGCTATAGATTGTATAGAAATAATGGATTTGATACCTCAAAGATGTTATGTATATTGTAAATCGAATCCTAAAAACAAAAACAATCAGGATATAAAGAAATTTGACTTGATGGTTTGCAATGAAAACGGCGGAGTTGTAGCAATACTTAATGGTTTTGCAATTAGAGCAAGAAAAACCGATGGGCAGAAAGCTGCTGACAGAACACTGGCTGCAATTGAAAAGAAAGCAGTTGTTGATAAATCCATTAACACAGTATTGGCACAGAACTTTATACGGACAATGATTGCGCCAGTTATCGGTGTTGAGCCGGCTGACATTAAGCCAGATGATGATTTTGAAACATATGGAATCAATTCAGTATTGATACTTGAATTGAACCAGGTGCTGGAAGAGAACTTCGGAAGTGGATTGTCCAAGACCTTGTTCTTTGAGTATCGTAATTTGTCCGAGCTTACAGAGTATTTCATGGATGAACATAAAGAGGTACTTAGAGCAAAGCTGCCTGTACAACCTGAGCTTGAGGAAAGTGCTGAGGAGGAAATTAGTAAGATTTCAGAAAAAATAAATTTCGAAGAATCAGCTAAAGTGAGTTCTATTAAGATACAGAGCAGCGGACAAACATTATATGAGCCAATTTCACGTGATATAGCAATAATAGGCTTAGCTGGACGCTATCCAAAAGCAAAAACACTTTTGGAATTTTGGGAAGTCTTGAAGAATGCTACAGATTGTATAGAAGAAATCAGGACTGACCGTTTTGATTTCAGGCCCTACTATGATGCGGACAAAGAAAATGGCAAACTTGTCAGCAAGTGGGGAAGCTTTATAGACGATGTTGATAAATTTGACCCTATGTTTTTTAATATATCACCCCGTGAAGCGGAACTTATGGATCCGCAGGAAAGGCTGTTTCTTGAGGTTGTGTGGCATACACTGGAAGATGCAGGGTATACAAGACAAGGATTAAAAGATAAGACCGTAGGGGTATTTGTAGGCGCTTTATGGCAACCATATCAGGAAGTAGGCGTACATATGCGTAAGAATGGGAATATGGTTGGCCCTAGTACCCTTCTTTACAACATTGCAAACAGGGTTTCATATTATTGTAATTTTAATGGCCCAAGCATGGCTGTTGACACTGCATGCTCATCTTCGTTGACTGCTTTGCATATGGCGTGTAAGAGTATTCAAAGTGGCGAAAGTGATTTGGCAATAGCGGGCGGGGTTAATTTATCCATTGGAGAAAGCAAATATATGTTCCTGAATCAATACAAGTTTCTGTCAAGTGAAGGCAAATGCAGAAGTTTCGGTGCAGGCGGAGATGGGTATGTTCCTGGGGAAGGAGTAGGGGCTATATTGCTGAAACCCCTTGAAAAGGCTGAAAAGGATAGGGATCACATCTATGGAGTGATTAAGGCAACCGCTGTAAATCATGGAGGAAAAACAAATGGATATTCTGTTCCTAATCCTATAGCTCAGTCTGAAGTAGTGCTTAAAACACTGGAAGAAGCCAACATTAACCCACGCAATATAAGCTATATTGAGACTCACGGAACTGGTACAGCACTTGGGGATCCTATTGAAATTACAGGATTGACCCGGGCTTTTAACAAGTATACACAGGATAAGCAGTTTTGCCATATAGGTTCTGTGAAGTCAAATATAGGGCATTTGGAAGCAGCTGCTGGGATTGCAGGTTTGACGAAAATATTATTACAGATGAAATATAAAAAATTAGTACCATCCTTGCATTCAAGGACACTCAATCCATATATCGATTTCAAATCTACACCCTTTAAGGTTCAACAGGAGCTTGAGGATTGGAATAATCCTATGGGTGTTGTTGACGGAAAAGTTGTGGAATATCCGCGGATTGCCGGATTGTCTTCCTTTGGTGCAGGAGGGGCGAATGCACATGTTATTGTGAGTGAGTATTTACCTGAAAATGAAAGCAGTAGAATATCTGCGAATTTCATGCCTGTGCTGGTTGTATTATCTGCTAAAAATAAGGAGCAACTAAAGGAAAGAGCTATTTTGCTGAAAAATGTAATAGAAGATGGCTGTTTATCGGATGAAGATCTTGTAAATATGGCGTATACCCTTCAAGTTGGACGAGAAGCCATGGAGGAGAAGCTTGCGATTATTGTAAATTCTTTAAAAGAACTAGATAAAAAACTTGAAGATTTTATTAACGGGCAAGACCATATTGAGAATCTTGTAAGAGGAAAAAATGATCCCATTGCAATCAAACTGTTTTCTGAGGATGCGGACATGCAGGCGGTTGTAAAAATGTGGGCTGCAAAGGGGTATTATTCCAAGATTGCAGAACTTTGGGTAAGAGGAATGGAAATTGACTGGGGTATTATTTATGGAGATATAAAACCTTACCGTATAAGCTTACCGGTATATCCTTTTGCCAATGAACACTATTGGTTGTCTGACAATGACGAAATATCTGAAAGCAGTATAAGAAGTTTAGTGAAGTCAACTGCCCTTCATCCTTTACTGCATAATAATGTTTCAAATTTCTTTGAACAACGGTTTTGCACACAATTCTCAGGACGAGAATTCTTTTTGGAGGATCATGTAGTCAAGGGTGAAAAAGTGCTTCCTGGAGTTATTTTCCTTGAAATGGCCAGGGCAGCCGTGAACATAGCCATGGGAAATATGACAAACGAAGTTTCTGGAATCAGAATGAGAAACATTGTTTGGATTCGTCCGGTAGTAGTAAAAGAAGAACCTATAGAAATAAATGTAAGGCTTAGTCTAGAGGAAAGTGGACAAGTCAATTATGAGATATATAGAAAAGATAAAGAAGATACGTCTTTTGATTTGGTTTACTGCCAAGGTGATGCGGTAATCCTTCAGAAGCCGAAGACTGAAATAATTAATATTGATGATTTGAAGGCTGAATGCGATTATGCTAGCTTCTCTACAGATGAATGCTATGAGGTATTCAGGTCTATGAACGCTGAATATGGGAGCAGACTGCAGGGGATACAAAAGGTTTTTGTAGGGCAGCAAAAACTTCTTGCAAAGCTTTCGCTGCCAATGTCAATGTGGGATGCTGAGGATGAATTCGTACTTCATCCAACCATTATGGATTCAGTTTTACAGCTTTGCTTAATTATAGGTTCTACGGAGATAGGCTCTTTTGGAGATAAGGAAAAGCGAAATCCATATTTGCCTTTTGCACTGGAAAACTTAGAGATTTTGAAAGAACTTCAACCTCAAATGTGGGCATACGTAAGGCCGTCTGGAGAGGAAGGGGTAACAAAGGAATTTCAGAAGCTGGACATTGATGTATGCAATGATAGTGGAGAAGTATGCATACGAATTAAGGGGTTCTCTACTCGAGTATTAGAAGGTGAATTCCAAAACGATGAAACTAGCAAAATCTATGATGCAACGGAAACAGTGTTGCTCACCCCTGAATGGCATAAAGCCAATGTTTTAAAGAGCGAATTTGATACTAAAAAGGAATCAAATGTTTTGATTGTTGGTGGCAATGACAGGAAATTTGAAGAGATAAAAGAAAAGTTCTGTAATTCGAAGAAGTTTCACATAGAGATGCAAAATACTATTGAGGAGTTAACAGCACTCCTTGATAGCTATGGACAAATTGACCATATTGTATGGTTTGCACCGGATGAAGAAGTGATTTCTGCTACTGACAATACTTTAATAGAACAGCAGGAGTATGGTGTAATCACTGTTTTCCGATTGATTAAGGCTTTGCTTAATAAAGGCTATGGCACAAAAAAACTGGTTTGGAGTGTAATTACATATAAAACTTGTCAAGTACTCAAAAGTGATGTAGCAAACCCAGGACATGCCAGTTTGCATGGGCTCCTTGGGACAATGGCCCAAGAATACCCCAACTGGGATATACGGCTGTTTGACTTGGAAGATAGCAATGAGTTTTCGGTGAATAATATTTTTACAATATCCAGCGAGACTAATGGAAAACCCTTAGCTCTTCGCAATTCTGTTTGGTATGAAGAAAAGTTAATTCCTGTTCAAAGCCTTTCTCAGGAGAATGTCGCGTACAGGAGCGGCGGAGTATATGTGGTGATTGGTGGTGCAGGAGGGCTCGGTGAAGTTTGGAGTGAATATGTAATTAAAAACTATAAAGCACAGGTAGTATTAATCGGCAGACGGCAGAAAGACAGCAGCATTCAAGCAAAATTAGACAGACTTGCTGCCTTTGGTCCTACTCCACAATACATCAGTGCAGATGCATCAGATTTCAATTCATTAAAGCATGCATATGAAGAAATTAAGAAGATGTATCCAACTATTCACGGTGTAATACATTCTGCAATCCTGTTACTTGACCGAAGCTTGGCAAATATGGATGAGGAGCGTTTTAGGACTGCTCTGGCCGCTAAGGTTGATACTAGCGTTCATATGTCTCAAGTATTTAAGAATGAGCCTTTGGATTTTGTGCTGTTTTTTTCCTCAATAAACTCTTTTTTGAAAACTCCAGGACAAAGCAACTATGTTGCAGGATGTACCTTTAAGGATGCTTTTGCAAAACGGCTGAGTAAGGAATGGAATTGTGCAGTAAAGGTTATAAACTGGGGGTATTGGGGAAATGTTGGGGTTGTAGCCTCTCAAGAATATATGGATAGAATGGCTAAAACAGGTTTTGCATCCATAGATCATATAAAGGCTATGGAAACATTGGAAATGCTGCTTCAAGGAGCTTTGTCTCAATTAGTCTTCTTTGAAAAATTGAAGCTTGCTGATTTTACTGGATTGAATGCCTATATAGCGAATGAAGAGAAGATTACAGTGCTACCCACACATTTTCCTTCAAGCATACAATATTTACAGAAAAAAATAAGTACTACCCTGAATACAGACAGTCAGGATACATCCAAAATGGACGAGGATATGTTGAAGAAAATAATCGTGGATACCGTATCATCAATACTTGATGTAGCACATGAGTATATAGATGCAGGTGTCGATTGGATTGAAGCAGGCATGGATAATGTTGCCATGGCAAAGCTGACAGACAAAGTGAACCAGACATTTGGGTTGGAAATAAATGTTGCTTTATTATCTGAATATCGAAATATTGAAAGTCTGGCTAATTACATATCTGAGGAAAGAAAAAGTACTTTGCAAGCATATAGGGAAGGAGGGTTGCATTCATGAAAGAAATGGAAGGGCTTTTAAAAAAGCTTTTATTAGTACAACTTCAAAACTGCGGCATTTTTAATGAAAAAAAATTGATTCTATCAAAACTGAAAATAGAAAATAAGATAAGAGATTTATATAGCCCTTGGCTGGAAGAAAGTATTAAAATTTTGGAAAATGTCGGTTTTCTAAAATTTGATGGATATGCTTATACTTTGGCGGAGAATCTTAATATTGACACAAAAGAAGTATGGAAAGAATGGGACAATAATAGGGATAAATGGCTGAAAGGTCAGAATACTAAAGCCTATGCATCTTTGGTAGATGTAACTTTAAGAGCTTTGCCAGAAATTCTTACAGGCAAAACTCCTGCTACTGATATTATGTTTCCGAATTCATCCATGAATTTGGTTGAAGGAATTTATAAGAATAATGAGGTCTCTGATTTCTTTAATAAAGTACTTGCTGATGCTTTGGCTGCTTTCATAGAAGAACGCCTTAAGCAAAACCCAAAAACAAAAGTGAAGATACTTGAAATCGGTGCTGGTACAGGAGGAACTAGCGAAAAGGTTTTTCAAAATCTGCGCCCTTTTAAGGACCATATACAGGAATATTGTTATTCAGATATTTCTAAAGCATTTTTGTTGCATGCCGAAAATACTTTCGGTCCAGACAATCACTTTTTGACATATAGAATTTACAACGCTGAACTGTCCAGTGAAAGTCAGGGAATCCAAGAGGGCAGTTATGATGCAGTGCTGGCTACTAATGTGCTTCATGCAACATCAAACATTAGAAATACTTTAAGAAACGTAAAAGGACTACTGAAAAATAACGGTTTGATTCTTTTAAATGAAATAAGCTGTAATACCCTGCTTCTACATCTTACCTTCGGTCTTCTAGAGGGGTGGTGGCTATACGAAGATGCAGATTTACGTATACCGGGATGTCCCGGACTGTATCCTGAGGTTTGGAAAAATGTATTGGAAGATGAAGGTTTCAGGCATGTATTCTTTCCAGTGAAGGAGGCACATACAAGGGGGCAACAGATAATTATAGCAGAGAGTGACGGTATTATCAGAAAACGAGAAAATCTAGAGAATAAAAAGGTGAAGCAAATTGCAACCCAAAGTACCAATTTGACGACTGCGCATGAATTTAAACGGGATGAAAAGAGAGCAAAAGTAGTTCAAGGCAAAGATGTTACCGAGCAGATGGTAAATGACTATGCAAGAATGATAATTCGTGAAAGTATAGCAAAATCCATAAAAATTGATGAAAGAAAAATACAGGATGATCGTAGTTTTTCCGAATATGGTGTTGATTCTATCATTGGAGTAAACCTTATAAATTCTCTGAATAAGTGTTTTAACATTTCTATAAATACCACAGCATTATTTGAATATAATAATGTAAATAGTTTGTTAAAGCATATTATCAAAGAATTTAAACCTGTCATTGAAGGTATCCTTGAAAAAAGTCGGCCTTCTCAAGAACTGCATTCTGAGGTTGAAGAAGAATTCGATGATGAAAATAGGAATCCGGACATTAGGCAGATTAAAAGGTCTGTACATAAAAACCGAATTAACAAGCAGGAAGCACCTGAAGAGATAATCAAAGATGAACCTGCTACTGCTAAAAGAAAAAAGGACTCAATAGCAATTATAGGAATCAGTGGAAGGTTTGCAAAGTCTGATACCTTGGATGAATTGTGGGAAAACCTTATTCAAGGCTCTGATTTAACAGAAAAAGTAACACGTTGGGACCTTTCCAAACATTTTTCAGGCGATAAGAGCTATTGCAATTATGGTAGTTTTATAAATGAAATTGACAAATTTGACCCGGGGTTTTTTAATATTTCTGGTCTTGAAGCAACTTATATGGACCCGCAGCAGAGGATTTTTCTAGAAGAGTCCTGGAAAGCTTTAGAGGACGCTGGATATATTAATGATAACCTGAATGAATATTCCTGTGGTGTTTTTGTAGGATGCGTGCCAGGAGACTATCCCAATCTCTTTGACGATAATGCACCTGCCCAAGCTTTTTGGGGGAATGCCGGGTCGGTTATCCCAGCCAGAATATCCTATTTTCTAAATCTTAAAGGACCAGCGGTTGCAATTGATACTGCTTGTTCAAGTTCGTTGGTTGCTTTGCATATGGCATGCCAAAGCTTGAGAGAAAACGAAGTCAACATGGCTTTGGCCGGAGGTGTATTTATACGAACTACCGAAGAGTTTCATTTGATGTGCAGCCGTGCGGGAATGTTATCTCCTTCAGGACATTGTCATACTTTTGATAGTGCTGCAGATGGCTTCGTTCCTGGGGAAGGGGCTGGAGTTATAGTTCTCAAACGGTTGGAAGATGCTTTGGCGGACGGTGACCACATTTATGGAGTAATCACTGGCTCTGCTGTAAATCAAGACGGTGCTACAAACGGAATAACGGCACCAAATGCAAGCTCTCAGGAAAGCTTAGAGCGGAGTGTATATGACACATTTGATATAAACCCTGAGAAAATTCAGATGGTAGAGGCTCACGGAACTGGGACAAAACTTGGAGATCCTATTGAATTCCAGGCACTTACCAAAGCCTTTAGACATTATACGGATAAGAGCAATTATTGTGCTATTGGATCAATTAAGACAAATATCGGACATACTTCCACTGCAGCGGGCATAGCCAGTGTAATTAAGGTTCTGTTGTCATTAAAAAATAAGAAAATACCACCGTCAATTCATTTTGAAAATTGCAATCCAAATATTCAATTTGACCAAAGCCCTTTCTTTGTGAATACACAAGCTATAGATTGGGAGGCAAACCAGGGAGATAAACGTATGGCTGCCATAAACTCCTTCGGTTTTGGTGGTACAAATGCACATGTGGTTATAGAAGAAGCACCTTATACAGAAAGGGTTCATTCAAAGAAGCCCGCATACTTGATTGTACTTTCAGCTCGTACCAAGGAGCAGCTCCTGATACAGGCTGCTCAATTGCTAAGCCATATTGAAAAAAATAAGAACATTGATTTAGGAAATATGAGCTACACCCTTCTCACGGGAAGAAAGCATTTGAAAAACAGAATGGCTTGTGTGGTAAGGGATATAGATGAACTTGTGGAATTTTTAACAAAGTGGCTGGAGAAAGGAAATATACCACAGGTTCATACTTCAGAGCTTCATATAAATGAGCATAAGGATCAAGGGTTATTAAAGAGTTTTGGAAATCAATGTATTGAAAACTCTCTAAATACTGAATCAGTAGGGGAGTTTTTAGAAAACTATGATTTATTAGCGGAACTATACATTCAAGGATATTCTCTGAATTTTGAAAGACTGTTTTCTGAAGATTTGTATTCAAGAATTTCCTTGCCTACTTATCCCTTTGAACGTTCCAGCTATTGGGTTAAGGGGAATGGTAAAAATTATTCCCATAAAGATGTAAAGCTTGTAGCCGAGGATTCAGTTGACAGTACTGAAAATATAAAGCCAAGCACTATTTTAAATTCGCATACCGAGCCAGGAGGGATTGTATTGCAACCTTTGGATGAGGAAGCGCTTTATGAACTGGAGAAAAACCACAATCAAATTCCGTGTATGGTAACTTTAGTACAAAGTGACGAGATACTTGCTGAGAATGGAAAAGAAGCTTCTTTGGAAATTGAAAAAGTATCTGTTTCATTGGAGACACTTCAGAAAGAATTGGTATCTAGCTTGGCGGATGCTTTATATATAAAAATCGGTGATGTAGATATTGACAAACAATTTATCGACATGGGTATGGATTCAATCATTGCAGTTGAATGGATTAATGCTGTAAACAACAAATACGGTGTTTCTATAGCGGTAACAAAAGTGTATGATTACCCAACGATAAGAGAGTTTTCGGATTTTTTGATAAGGAAGCTAGGGGAAACTGATGTAGCAGTAAGCTCTGGTGAGTCTTATGATAAATTCAAGTATTCAAAACCTTTACAGGTGGATTTATCCGACACTATTACCTTTGAAGATTTGCCCACCGATGTTAGCTATGGAAGTATGAATTTGAGTGTAAAGGAAATAAAATCATCAGCAAGCATCCCTATCTCAGAATATCAAATGGAACTAGCCGCAAGTTTAGCAGATGCGTTATACATAAAACAGTCTGACATTGACTTGGACAGCCAGTTTATAGACTTAGGTATGGATTCTATTATAGGGGTTGAATGGATTAAGACCATAAACCAAAAGTACGGATTATCAATTGCTGCTACAAAAGTTTATGATTATCCTACTATAAGGGAGTTTTCGGAATTTTTAGTAAGTGAATTGGCTAAGCATAATAAAACAATAAGTGTTGTTCTTGACGAAAGGGTTGAGCCGTCAATTCCCCTACAAAATGCTGTAAATAATAACATGATAAAAATGCATCAGCCCGAGAAAGCTCCCAAAGTAGAACTCTTAAATCTGGATGACGAGATTTTGAATGCATCAGAAAATCCTGTTTTGCCGGAGATAGCTGCTACTATAGAAGAGAGCTTGCCTATGACGTTGGAGGTCAAGTCTGAAAATAAGGAGAAAGAAGTACAGAATCCCGAAGTATTGGGAACTCCTGCTTTCCGAGAGCGATACCACTGTATCTCAAATTATTATGCTGGGTCAATGTACTGTGGGGTATCCTCCGTTAAAATGGTTGTTACCATGGGGAAATCTGGTTATTTAAGTTTTCTGGGAAGTGCAGGATTAGCCATTGATGAACTAGAAAGACAAATGCAAAGCATTCAAAGAGAGTTGAGCTCCGGACAGCCTTATGGCGTTGGATTGATATGCAATTTGAATGACCCTGATGAAGAAAAGCAACAAGTAGAATTGTTATTGAAATATAAAGTACCAGTAATTGAAGCGGCTGCCTATTCATCGGCTTCTGCACCTTTGGTTTATTATAGATTAAAAGGGCTGAAAAAAGAAGGCAATAAGTTCATATTTCCGCGACGTATCATTGCAAAGTGCTCACGCTTGGAAGTTGCAAGGATGTTTATGTCTCCTCCGCCTGTAGAAATTGTTAAAGCCTTATTGAATGAAGGTCTTATAAGTGCCAGCGAAGCAGAGCTTTCTCAGCAGATTCCATTGGCCGACGATTTAGCTATAGAAGCTGATTCAGGTGGACACACAGATCAGGGAGTCTCATTTGCTCTGATTCCTTCCATTATTTCTTTAAAGAATGAAATGGTTAAGCAATATAAAAACCAAATAAGCATAATGGTTGGCTGCGGGGGAGGTATTGGGACTCCAGAAGCGGTGGCATCTGCATTTATGCTGGGTGCAGATTTTATATTTACGGGTTCAATAAATCAATGTACAGTTGAAAGTGGTGCCCATGAGGTGGTTAAGGATATGCTTTCTTCTATTACCATTCATGATACTTGCATTACAATGGCTGGAGACATGTTTGAAATAGGCTCGAAAATACAAGTGGTTAAGAAAAATACACAATTTGCAGCTAGGGCTAACCGCTTATATCGTTTGTTTATGCAGTACAATTCTATTGATGAAATGCCCGATGCAATAAGGCGTGAAATTGAAACAAAGTATTTTAAAAAGCCAATTTCAGAAGTATGGGACATTATTTGTGAATATAAAAAGAAGAAGCACCCGGAGCAAATTGCTGAAGCTAACAAAAATCCAAGATTTAAGACTGCACTTGTGTATAAATGGTATTTTGCTCATTGTAGTCAAGTGACTCTGAAAGGTGATGTATCAGAAAAAGATAATTTCATGATCCATTGCGGTCCGGCAATGGGTGCTTTTAACCAGTGGGTACGGGGCACTGCACTGGAACAGTGGAGAAACCGCAAAGTAAGTGAGATTGCGACACTATTGATGGACAAGGCTCGTGATTTTATACAGAAATATGATTTGCCGCAAACCTTACAAAATAGAAATACTGAGGATTGTGCCATTGCTGTGATTGGAATGTCAGGTCAATTTCCGAAATCAAAGGATATTGATATGTTCTGGGATAATCTGAAAAATGGAAGAGATTGTATATCTGAAATTCCTTCAACTCGCTGGCCTGTAGAAGAATACTTTGATGAAAATCCAAAGGCTGAAGGCAAAACATATTCAAAATGGATGGGGATTTTAGAAGATATAGAAAAGTTTGATCCGCAATTTTTTAACATTTTACCTGTGGAGGCAGAGTTAATGGACCCACAGCAGCGACTTTTCCTTGAAAACTGCTGGAGAAGCATCGAAGATGCGGGTATTAATCCAACTTCACTTTCAGGAAGCCGATGTGGTGTTTTCGTGGGCTGTATGACAGGTGATTATGCGAATATTGCCGGAAATAACGGATTAAATGCACATGGGATGATGGGAAATTCAAGTTCAATCTTAAGTGCAAGGATTTCCTACTTGCTTAATTTAAAAGGGCCTTGTTTGGCAATTGATACAGCGTGTTCGTCTTCCTTGGTAGCAATTGCTGAAGCTTGTAACAGCCTTATCCTTGGAACCAGCGATTTAGCATTAGCCGGTGGTGTGTGTGTGTTAACAGGACCATCTATTCATATCATGACTAGCAAGGCAGAAATGCTGTCTAAAGATGGAAAATGCTTTACTTTTGATCAGAGGGCTAATGGATTTGTTCCAGGTGAGGGTGTAGGTGTTATCTTACTAAAAAGACTATCTGATGCTATTCGGGATAATGATTCTATCTATGGTGTCATCCGTGGATGGGGTGTGAACCAAGATGGAAAAACTAACGGAATTACTGCCCCTAGTGTACTTTCTCAGATTTCTTTAGAAAAAGATGTATATGAGCGTTTTTCAATCAATCCTGAAAGCATTTCCATGATTGAAGCTCACGGTACAGGGACAAAGTTAGGAGATCCCATAGAAGTTGAGGCTCTTACTGAATCATTTGGTGCATATACTCAAAAGAAGAATTACTGTGCTTTGGGATCCTCCAAAAGCAATATTGGACATTTGCTTACCGCCTCAGGTATAGCAGGTATCATTAAAGTACTGCTTTCAATAAAGCATAAGATGTTGCCGCCTACTATCAATTTTGAACAGCTAAATGAGCATATAAATTTAGAGGAAAGTCCATTTTATATAAATACAAAGCTGCAGCCATGGGAGTCTGTAAAGGATGAACCAAGGCGTGCCGCTGTCAGTTCATTTGGATTTAGTGGAACCAATGCACATATTGTGATAGAAGAATACAGAACAGATAATAAGGACAGCCTGCTAGGGCTTGTTACCCCAGAAGAAGGCCCGGTATTGTTTACTCTGTCAACTAAAAAGGAAGGCTTACTTAAAGTTTATGCCAAATCAATACTGAACTGGGTTTTTGAGCAAAAGGAGCTTGTATTAAAGGATGTTGCATACACATTGCAAACAGGTCGAGAAGCAATGCGTTATAGAATTGCATTTGTAACAGACTCCCGGGAAGATTTGATTAATACTCTACAAAGGTTTGTAGATGGAGATTTAGTCAGCAAAATATTCCAGGGGCAGGTTGTAAAAGGTGAGAGAAATAAGCAAGGATGGAATATTGATGCTGAGAAAGATAACGTACTGGATAGTATTGTACAGGACGGAAATTTGAAATTAATTGCAGAGCATTGGGTAAATGGTTCAATAATAAATTGGGAGTTATTGTACAAAGGGACTAAGCCCAAAACTATTCATATGCCTACATACCCCTTTGACAAGCAGACTTACTGGATTGCCGGGCGTAATCAAGAAAGCCGGAAAATGGTATACCTTAAAAAGTCTTGGAAAGAGAGTAATCTCTGCTCTGAGATATCAGAGAAATGCTTACATAAAAGAATCGCAATCTTATACAACGAGGAAACGAAGGATTTAGCAGCGGAGCTTTCAAATCATTTTCCAAAAGGTAAAACAATAAATATATCTGACATTACTGCGGAGCTTAAGAAACCGGAGAAATTCTGGGAAAGCTACAATGGCTGTATTGATATAGTTGGATGTGGAAATAAAGAAAGCGAAACTTATGATTGGATTGAATGGCTACAGCGTCTTGTGGAATACGGAGATAAGGATGGGATGATGTTATTATGTGTTACGAAAGGACTAGAGTTTTTTCATAACTGTAGCGTTAACTTGTCGGGAGCCTTACATGCTGGCTTGTACCGTATGCTCCATAGTGAATACGGATATTTGACTTCACGGCATATGGATGTTGAAGCCCAGACAGATAACGAGACTCTTCTAAAACTCGTTTTAGAAGAATTTTGTCTTGAAAGTAATGAGTCAGAAATTTGCTACCGTGGAGGTAACCGATATAAGACTTCTTTCCAGGAAGAACAAATAAAGAATGTTGTATCAATAGCTGATAAAGCTTTTCCCAAAGATAAGGTTTTGCTGGTGACCGGAGGAACAAGGGGAATTGGATTCCTTTGTGCGGAGTACTTAGTAAAGAATTATGGAGTTAAATACCTTGTGTTGACGGGACGAGAAAAATTCCCGCCGAAAGAGCAATGGGATTTGTATATAGATGATAACACTTCCCTTGGTCAAAAAATCCGCAATATTAATTCACTAGAAGCAACGGGCACTGAAGTTGAAGTGTTGTCTCTAGACTTGACGGATTTTGAGGGAGTTTGCAGTGAAGTGAAAAGAATCCATGAAAAAATGGGCCATATTGGTGGTGTTATACATGCTGCAGGGATTTACGATGCAGAAAATCCTGCATTTATCAGAAAAAAACAGGATGGACTCCGTAAAGTATTGTCTCCTAAGGTAGATGGGCTTAATACACTGCTGAAAGCCTTTGAGAATCAACCCTTAAAGTTTTTCATACTTTTTTCCTCTGTATCGGCAGTAGTTCCAGCACTGGCTTCAGGGCAAAGTGATTATGCAATGGCAAATGCTTACATGGATTATGTTGCAGAAGCTAAATTTTCAGAGCTTCCTATTGTGAGTATCCAATGGAACAGCTGGAAGGAAACGGGAATGGGTGAAGCGAAGACGCCTGCTTTCAAGCAAACTGGATTTTTAAGCCAAACAAATGAAGAAGGATTGCATTTTCTGGATGATATTTTATCTGGTCAATTGGGGCCTGTTGTATTGCCTGCGGTTGTAGATAGCCGTACATGGAGTCCTGAAGCTCTTATGAAAGCAAAAAGTGAAATAAAAACCACAAAGACAATAAAAAAGCTTGATACTAAATATAAATTATATGAAGAACAAGTGACGGAAGATATCCGAAACAATGTTCAAAAGTGGATAACAGATTTATTTGCAATGGAGTTGAAGCTTTCTGAAAAGGAACTGGAAAAGGATGTTGCATTCCAAGACTATGGTATGGATTCAATCATATTGGCTCAGATTATAAGCTCAATCAATAAGCAGCTTGAACAGGATTTAGATACTTCAATTTTATATGAATATCCTACTATAGAGACCTTCTCAGGCTGGCTTATAAAGGAGCATGGCCCATCACTGGCTAAAGTAATCAAACTTGAGAAACCAGAGCAAAATGTTTCGTCAGTAGAGGCAAAAGAAGTTTTGGCTACCTCGGAGAAGACGACATACAATAGTACACCTTTAACTGCAGGGAGTATGCTAGACATTGCAGTGGTAGGACTTTCATGCAAATTCCCTGGCGCCAGAAATTTGGAAGAATACTGGAAACTATTAAAAGAGGGTCGAAAAGCCATAAGACCTGTTCCAAAGGAGAAATGGGGATATCAAAGCACATATTGGGCGGGTTTATTAGAAGATAGCGGACAATTTGACTCAAAGTACTTCATTTTGTCTGAAGCGGATGTCAAGGCTATGGATCAACAAGCACTTATAGTTCTGGAAGAGAGTTTGAAGCTATTTAGCCATGCTGGATATTCTGCTCAGGAAGTAAAGGGAAAACCTATAGGGGTTTATATTGGCGGAAGGAGTCAACACCGCCCGGAAAAGACTTTTCTTGAAAAAGCAAGAAATCCCATCGTAGCAGTTGGACAGAATTACTTGGCAGCAAATGTTTCACAGTTTTTTGATTTAAGAGGTCCTAGTATGGTTGTCGACACTGCCTGTTCTTCTGCACTGGTAGGAATGAGCATGGCCATTCAAGCGCTGCAGTCTGCTGATATTGAGGCAGCAGTTGTTGGTGGTGTTAGTTTGCTGAATTCAGATGAAGTACATCACATATTTGAGCAGAGGAAAATTTTGAGTAAATACCACCAGATGCATGTATTTGACCGTCGAGCAGATGGTGTGGTTCTGGGGGAAGGCATCGGCATGGTTTTGCTGAAAACTTTGGATAAGGCACTTGCTGATGGAGATAAAATTTACGCTGTGGTTAAATCTGTTGCAGTTAATAATAATGGGCGGACAGCAGGTCCGGCAAGTCCAAACCTAGAGGCACAGAAGGAAGTAATGCTTACAGCATTGAAGAAAAGTGGCAAGCGAGCGGAGGACATAAGTTATATTGAAGTCAACGGATCAGGTTCAGAGGTTACAGATCTGTTGGAGCTCAAATCCATCAAGTCAGTGTATGATTCAGATTCAGCCGATATTTGCATACTGGGCTCCATAAAACCCAATATCGGGCATCCCCTTTGTGCAGAGGGTATTGCAGGATTTATTAAGGTAGTGATGATGCTGAATCATCAAAGGATGGTTCCATTCCTTTCGGGGGAAGAGCCACTGAAGCATTTCGATATGGAATCAACACGTTTCAGGTATCAAAGGACTGAACAAGAGTGGACAGGCACCAAGAAGGCAGCTGCAATAAATTGCTTTGCTGATGGTGGTACAAATGTCCATGTAATATTGGAAAACTGGGAGTATGATAATGCAGTTGAGCCGAAGCGAAGACCTATTCCTCTTCCTGAACCTGAGACTGTAGAAAACCGACCTGTTACAACTTTAAATCGCTTCTGGAAACGTAAAATATAGGGGGGATGAGAGTGCGAGAACAATTATTATTGGATATGGAGCATCCGGTTTTAAAAAATCACAAAGCATATGGTCAGGAGTTGCTTCCTGGATTGGCATATATTGATATGCTTTACCAGATTTTCAGGGAAAGAGGATTCAACTTTAAGGAGCTTGAATTAAGGAATCTCTCTATCTATTACCCTATGACCGTTGAATGCGGATATAGTATTTTGTTGGATATCCGTTGTACAGAAGCAAAAACCGATTTATGGAGCATAGATATTTACGGGAGTAAGAAGAAGGATGACGGATCCATTTCAGAAAAGAAGTTATATGTGCATGCTGAAATGCACCGAATTATTCCGAAGACATATGACGGCGAAAAAATAGATTTTTGTGAGTTAAAAGCACAATCCGTAAAGCATTGGAGTTTGGAGGAAGTATATGGAAAATGCCGACTGCAGGAACTAGTTCATTATGGGTATATGAAAGCTGATGGCACTGTATATGCGACGGAACAGGATATCCTTATGGATATTTCAGCAGGACAGGAAGCTTCTGTAGATGCAGATGATGCCATGTTTCATCCAGTTCTTATTGATGGAAGTGCAGTAGGCTCAATGACGATGTTTTCTAAAATTGTAGAAGAAGAGCATCGACTGTTTTTGCCCCTTTATTATGAGTCTTTCTATGCAGCCGAATTATTGCAGAAACGATGCCTGACGAGAATTAAAAAAGAGTCCTTGCAACGTAAAAAAGACCTTCTCTACATGACAATAGAGTTTTTCAATGAGGACGGTAATAAAGTTGGCGAGCTAAAAAACTTTGCTAATAAATTAGTACGTAGTGCCAATTTGATTAATTCCAACATGGAATATGAGCAGCTAAAACAGGATAAATTAGAAATGGAGGATTCTGAAAATATATTTTCAGAATCCGGCAATAATTCAGAGGACGATGTTATAAATGATATAGAATCTTTTTTAAAGCAACTGATGGCAGAACAATTGGAAGTATCAGCAGATTGTATCGATACTCAAGCCGGATATTATGAGATGGGTTTAGATTCACCGGGCTTATTAAGAATTGTGAGTTCAATTGAAGAAAAAGTGGATGAAATACTGCCACCTACATTGTTATTTGAATACACAACCATTAAAGAGCTTAGTGAATATCTTGTAGAAAGATACGGTTCTCACTTTATTCATTCCAATGAAGCCAATGATGAAGAACTAAACAATAATAGTGTAACGGCTAAAATAGAAAAAAAGCCGATTTTCCAAGAAGAACTTAAGGAATGCGAAGAAATAAAAGGATCTCAAATACAGGATATTGCAGTTATAGGTATGTCTGGGAGGTATCCTCAAGCAGAAAATATCCAGGAGTTTTGGGAAAATCTTTTCAACGGAAGAGATTGCATCACTGAAATTCCAAAATCCAGATGGGATTACCATTGCCTTGACGGATTAAAATCGAATTCAGGAAAAAGCATGTCAAAATGGGGTGGCTTTATTAAAGAACCTGATCGTTTTGATGCAAAATTTTTTAGGGTATCTCCAAGGGACGCTGAAACCATGGATCCTCAAGAACGGTTGTTTTTGGAGGTTTGCTGGGAAACAATAGAAGATTCGGGGTACACTCCCAAAAACCTTGTTATACCCAAGGGCGCAAACAATAGAAGAGATGTTGGAGTGTTCGTAGGAGTAATGCATAAGGATTACACTATGATCGAGTCAGATGCGGTCTTAAAAGGACAAGTACTTCCTGTATCCTTCAGTCATGCACAAATTGCCAACCGAGTATCGTATTTTTGCAATTTTAATGGCCCCAGTATAGCAGTTGATACAGTATGTTCCTCATCCTTGACTGCTGTTCATCTGGCAATGGAAAGCATAAATCACGATGAATGCGAAGTAGCAATCGCAGGAGGAGTTAATTTATCATTGCATCCAAACAAATATATGACATATGGCATGATGGATATGCAATCCAGCGAAGGTCGCTGCCGTGCCTTTGGTGAAGGGGGAGACGGATATGTATCTGCCGATGGCGTAGCAGCCATATTGCTGAAACCTCTAAAAAAAGCCATTGAGGACAATGACCATATCTATGCGGTGATAAAGGGCAGTGCCATAAACCATGTGGGAACTGTCAGCGGCATTACTGTACCGAGCCCTGTTGCTCAGGGCGAAGTAATTGATGCCTGTCTGAAAAAAACAGGAATTGACCCGAGAACTATCAGTTATGTTGAGGCGCATGGAACAGGGACATCATTAGGCGATCCTATAGAAATTGAAGGACTTGTAAGAGCCTATAAGAACTATACATCGGATCATCAATATTGTTCAATCGGTTCGGTGAAGAGTAATATCGGACATGCAGAGTCTGCTGCAGGAGTGATTGGGCTTCAAAAAGTTGTATTACAGCTTTATTACAAAACTCTGGTAAAATCCCTGCATTCCGAAAAGTTAAATTCATATATTGATTTTGAAAAATCCCCATTCTATGTTCAGAGGAAAACAGAAGAATGGAAAACTCCAACAATTGTAACTAACGGCAAAGAGATTCCTGTAAAAAGACGCGCCGGCTTAAGCTCTTTCGGTGCTTCAGGCTCCAATGTACATTTAATCTTGGAGGAGTATATCTCTGATGATTTTCATACAAGGGATAGCATAGAAGCAGATAACCAGGAAAATCTGGTATTAGTACCCTTATCTGCCAAAAATAAAGATAGACTTCTGGAGTATGCAAAAAAGTTGCTGGATTTTATTACTGTAAAGGAGTTATCTTTACGGCAGCTTGCGTATACATTTCAAACCGGAAGAGAAGCAATGGAAGTACGTGTGGCATTTTTGTCCAGCAGTATTTTTGAACTCAAGGAAAAGATTAAAGCTTTTATCACTGGAAATGATTTACCCGAAGACTGTTGGTTCGGAGAAATAAAGAACAAAAAGTCCAAAAAGGAAAAGTCAGATAAAGGGCTTACTCCAATAACTGCGAAGAATCTCATTACATTAAAGCAAAGACTGAAAGAAATGGCAGAGCTATGGATTAATGGAGAATCAGTAAATTGGGAGCTTTTATACGGTGAAGGAAAACCTAGAAAAATTAGTTTGCCCACATACCCTTTTGCCAATGAACACTACTGGATACCCATTGTTGACAGCGAAGCCAAAAATATATTAGGCAACAAAAAGGCGACTGAGTGGTTACATCCGTTATTGCAGAAGAATACCTCGGACTTTTCTGAACAGCGTTTCAGCACAACCTTTACAGGTGATGAAATATTTCTTTTAGACCATATGATTAATGGCCAAAAACATTTACCGGGTGTAGCTCATCTTGAAATGGTCAGAGAAGCGGTAAAACTGTCTGTGGGAGCCGACAAACTGATTGGAACTGAAATGCGGATAAAAGATGTTGTTTGGATAAGACCGGTAGTTGTTGAGCAGCCTGTAACAGTGAATATTGGGCTTTATCCTGGCGAAAATGAAGAAATTAGCTTTGAAATATATCAAGATTTAGAGGAAGATGGCAAAGAGCTTATTGTATACAGTCAGGGATATGTACTGCTGGAACAGCAAACGGGAGAAGAACCTTCTATAGACATTGCATCTGTAGAAGCTAAATGTAAGGAGATGACTGTAAGTGGTGCACAATGTTATGAAGCCTTTAAAGACGTAGGCTTTGAGTATGGACCAAGCCATAATGGAATTGAAGAATTATTGGTGGGTGATGGTCAGGTAGTGGGTAAATTATCCTTGGCTCCTGAGCTTTTCGGTTTTGTGAATGAGTACATGCTGCACCCCGGAATAACAGATTCGGCGCTTCAAGCTTCCATAGGCCTCATTCTCAGAAACGGTAACTTTACTTCTTTAGTACCGTTTGCACTGGATGAAGTGAGGATATTAAAGAGCTGCACTAATAAGATGAGAGCTCTTATAAAATATGCAGACAGCAACAAAGAAGAAAAACAACTAAGAAAGCTAAACATCGATTTATACGACATGCAGGGGATGCTTTGTGTAAGTATTAAAGGGCTTTCTACCAAGGCAATTGAAATGAATGCTTCGGGCTTAAACATTGATAAAACTCACGGCAGTATGCTTCTTAAACCGAAGTGGGTTGAAAAAACTGCATGCTTGGATGAGGTATCCTTTAAAAAACGGATTGTGATGCTGTGTGCGCCTTTTGATTCAGCAAAAAAATCAATTAAGCAAAAAATTAATGGGGTGAGATGTTTTACTTTTAGCGATAATTTTGAGGATGCAGCAACGGCGTTTACGGATTTTTCCATGAAAGTTTTTGAAAATATTCAGAGTATTTTGCTTGAAAAACCATTGGATAAATTACTTATCCAAATCATAATACCCAATTGTGGTGAGAAGCAAATATTTTCTGGGCTTTCCGGGCTTTTAAAGACTGCTACCCTGGAAAATCCAAATCTGGTTGGGCAGATTCTTGAACTGAACCCACAGGAAGAGACTGATGCACTGATTGAAAAGCTTGAGGATAGCAGCAAAATATCTAAATATAGCCGCATTAGATATGTTGGAGACAGATGTCTTGTTTGTAATTGGAGTGAAATTGATAAAGTTGATGACAAGGAAATCCCCTGGAAAGACAATGGAGTTTACTTGATTTCCGGTGGTGCAGGCGGTTTGGGATTGATTTTCGCCGAAGAAATAGTGCAAAAAGTTAAAGGAGCCGTTCTTGTTTTAACCGGAAGATCCACCTTGACATCGGAAAAGAGTGGAAGATTAAAAGGATTGGAAATAAACGGAAACAAGATAATTTACAAGCAAGTGGATGTATCGGACAAGGTAGCTGTTTCAATTCTTGTGAAGGAAATGTTAGATACCTACGGTACTATTAACGGAATTATCCATAGTGCAGGTATTGTAAAGGACAATTTTATTGTTAAAAAGCCTAAAGAAGAGTTTTGGGAAGTGCTGGCTCCGAAGGTTGCCGGAGTAGTAAATTTGGATTTATCAACTAAGGATGTTGCACTGGACTTTTTCATCATATTTTCATCCGGTGCAGCGGTGGTGGGAAATCCGGGACAGGCAGATTATTCGGCAGCTAATGCTTTTCTTGATGCTTATGCGGAATATCGTGAAATATTGGTAGATTTAGACCAAAGATCTGGTAAGACTTTATCAATCAATTGGCCATTGTGGGAAAATGGCGGAATGAAGGTGGATGAAGAGTCTGAAAAGTTGATGATGAGCAGGTTGGGAATAACTCCAATGCTGACTTCTACAGGAATTAATGCACTTTACCGGTGTATTTCCTCCGGTGAAGTCCAAGTTATGGTTGTGGAGGGTTTATTGAAGCGTATGAGACAAAAGCTTATTTCAAGTGACGAGACTTCCGATGTATTCCCAAAAACGATGACTAATTCTGCGAATAGAAACAATAATGAAAGCGAAAGCGTACATAAAAAGCTAAGTGAAGGTTTAGTCCAGATTGTATGTAAGGTTTTGAAGGTGCAAGAAAAAGATATTGATAATAATTCGGATTTGAATGACTATGGCTTTGATTCAATTACATGGACCGAATTTGCTAATCGGTTGAATCAGGAATATGAGTTGGATATAAATCCTACACTATTTTTTGAGTATTCAACAGTGAATAGCCTTTGTGATTATCTTATTAAGGAATTCCCATCAAACTTTACATACATGACGCAACAGCAGGATTTGAAAGCAAAAGAAGAAAAGGTCGATGAGGAAACAGTACCTACGACAATTAATATGGCGGCTAAAAAAAGAAACAATTCAAGATTTGTGAAGCATACTACAAATAAGGTAGCAGCTAAGGATTTTGAACAAGAGCCTATTGCAGTTGTGGGAATGAGTGGCAGCTTCCCTATGGCAAAGGATTTGGAAGAGTTTTGGGAAAACTTGAAGGCTGGAAGGGATTGTATCAGTGAAGTACCTTCATTAAGATGGGATTGGAAAAAACTGTATGGAGATCCTGTTAAGGAACGCAATAAGTCCAATATTAAATGGGGCGGATTCATTGACGGAGTAGACCAATTTGATCCACTTTTCTTTGGTATATCCCCGCGTGAAGCTGAATTTATGGATCCACAGCAAAGGCTTTTGATGATGCACGTTTGGAAAACTATTGAAGATGCAGGATATTCAGCAAAGAAACTTTCGGGAACCAAAACTGGTATCTTTGTGGGAACTGCAGACACAGGTTATAGTAGGCTTTTCTCTTATGAAGATACTTCTATTGAAGGTTATTCTGCTACCGGTATTGTTCCCTCTATAGGTCCCAATCGGATGAGCTATTTTCTGAATTTACACGGACCTAGTGAAGCGATTGAAACGGCATGTTCAAGTTCACTAGTTGCAATAAATAGAGCCATATCAGCAATGAGGGATGGTACCTGTGATATGGCAATTGTTGGCGGAGTCAACACCCTCGTTAATCCAGATTTCCATATCAGCTTCAACAAAGCCGGAATGCTTTGCGAAGATGGGAGATGCAAGACTTTCTCAGACAAAGCAAACGGTTATGTACGTGGTGAAGGCGTTGGAATGCTTTTGTTAAAAAGACTCAGTGAAGCAGAGAAAGACGGAGACCATATTTATGGTCTAATCAGAGGAAGTGCAGAAAATCACGGGGGACATGCCAATTCATTAACTTCACCTAATCCTAAGGCACAAGCTGATTTACTTGTCACAGCTTATAAAAAGGTAGGCTTTGATCCTAGGACGATTACATA
The DNA here is from genome assembly GCF_000526495.1 of Ruminiclostridium josui JCM 17888. Taxonomy (NCBI): domain Bacteria; kingdom Bacillati; phylum Bacillota; class Clostridia; order Eubacteriales; family Oscillospiraceae; genus Ruminiclostridium; species Ruminiclostridium josui. Next base: position 542,484 of record NZ_JAGE01000002.1, read on the forward strand.
TATAGAAGCCCATGGCACAGGGACTGAACTTGGTGATCCAATTGAAATCAATGCCCTTAAGGCGGCTTTTAAAGAACTGTATCAGGACTATGGAATTTCTCACATAGAAGAAAGACATTGCGGATTGGGTTCGGTAAAAACGAACATCGGACATTTGGAGCTTTCATCAGGTATTGCAGGAGTAATTAAGGTGTTATTGCAATTAAAGCATAAGACTTTAGTTAAGAGCCTTCATTGTGAGACTGTCAATCCGTATATCAAGTTAGAGGATAGTCCGTTCTACATCGTACAGGAGGCAAAGAACTGGGAGACTTGTAAGGATGAAAGTGGTAATGACATTCCTCGGCGTGCAGGTGTAAGTTCTTTTGGATTTGGTGGTGTAAATGTACATATTGTCCTAGAAGAATATATTCCTCGTAAGACTGTAAGGACAACTGCTAGTAATCAAAATTCTGTTGCGATAGTTATTTCAGCAAAAAATGAAGCTCGCTTAAGAGAGTACGTAGAGCTATTGCTTTCACATATAAGCAAAAATAATCTGACAGATGCCGATTTGAGGGATTTGGCATATACGCTGCAAATAGGACGTGAGGCTTTTGATGAGAGGTTAGGTGTTATAGTAAGTTCAATTCAGGAACTCAAAGATAAATTAAAGGGTTTTCTTGAAAACAAAGAAAAAATATCTGATTTATATTATGGACAAACAAAGCGGAATAAAGATTTGCTATCAATTTTTTCTTCAGATGATGAGTTTCAGGAAACCATTGACAAATGGCTTCATAACAGAAAATATACCAAGCTTTTAGAAATTTGGGTCAGAGGCTTGTGGGTAGACTGGGATAAGCTGTATGTCAATGAAAAGCCAACCCGAATGAGTCTTCCGACGTATCCTTTTGCTAAGGAAAAATACTGGGTGCCAAAGGGCAAGAGCAAAAAGTTTGACATCAATCCTGTTGAACTTTCCCAAAATAGTATAAAGGAGGAAGTAGATTTCAAACAGGCTTCAGTAAAAACAGTGGAAAGGCAGATTGTAAATCCACTAGAAATAGGGACGGAAACTGAATTTTTTACTAAAACCCTTGAGAAACCGAAAGGGATTTCATTAATTAATTTATCGCCGGATATGGAAAAAGTATATGTGAAAGATGTGGGAAACCATCTTGATATAAAAGTTTCGGCAGAGGAATCAAAGCATTCTGAGGCAGAAAGCGCATTATCCGCGGAATCGGATAAAAAGAAGATAATATCTGGACAAGCATTAGAAGAATATTTGTTGGAGAGTCTTGCTGAAGTACTGAATTTGAGTCAGGGTGATATTGATCCCCATGAGAAATTTATTGATATGGGTGTTGACTCAATCACTGGAGTTAACTGGGTGCAGGCAATAGGACAAAAATATGGAATTACCATTAGGGCAACAAAAATTTATGATTATCCCAGCATAAAAGAGTTTGCAAAATATTTGGAAAAGGAACTTTATAAAAATGATTTGATTGTTTCCGGGAAAGATAATTCCTTTACTACACCAGATAAATCAACATATACCTCGCTGCAAAATCCTGTGAAGGAAGAAGCTATGTATACGCAGCCGGAGAGTGAAACATCAGGAGAAGTATTGGAAAGCCAGAAAGCAATCTCTGTTGATATTGAAGCTCTTCAAGCTTCTTTGGCGGCTTGTTTGGCTGATGTGTTGAATATTGATGAGAATCAGATTGATGTGAGCGAGAAGTTTGTAGATATGGGGTTAGATTCTATCACTGGAGTAAATTGGGTTGGGCTCATTAATCAGCAATACGGAACTTCCATCAAGGCAACTAAGGTTTATGATTATCCAAATATACTTGAGTTTTCAACATTTCTGCAAAAGGAAATCGAGAAAATGGGACAGACACCAAATCCGGTACTTCATCTGTCGGCAGATGAAATATTGATGAAAGTTCAGTCTGGATTAATGAATATTGAACAAGCTGAGGAATTATTGACACGATTGGGGTATGAGGAATAGAAAACAAGTAATTGATAGGAGTGGGAATATGGTACCAGTTGGAATTGAGGCTTTAAATGTATTTGGCGGAACAGCTTATCTGGATGTAATGCAATTGGCAGAGCACCGCAAATTAGATACAGCTAGGTTTGAAAACCTATTAATGAAGGAAAAGACTGTCGCACTGCCTTATGAAGACCCTATTACCTTTGGCGTAAATGCAGCAAAGCCGATTGTTGATAGGATGACAGAGGATGAGAAAAATAGGATTGAGTTGCTTATTACCTGTTCAGAATCGGGGATTGACTTTGGAAAATCTATCAGCACTTATATCCATCAGTATCTTGGCCTTAATCGCAATTGCAGATTATTTGAATTGAAGAATGCATGTTATTCCGGGACTGCAGGTTTGCAGATGGCTGTAAACTTTATATTGTCTCAAACTTCACCGGGAGCAAAGGCTTTAGTAATTGCTACTGATATTTCAAGGTTTCTGATAGTGGATGAAGGTGAGGCTTTATCAATGGACTGGTCATTTGTAGAACCCAGTGCCGGGGCAGGGGCAGTGGCTTTATTGATAAGTGAGACTCCTTATGTCTACAGGGTAGATGTGGGAGCAAATGGTTACTACGGATATGAGGTTATGGATACTTGCCGTCCTGTGCCTGATAGTGAAGCCGGCGATTCAGACTTGTCTTTAACCTCATATTTGGATTGCTGTGAGCAGACGTTCTTGGAATATCAGAAAAGAGTTAAAGGTGCAGATTACGGTGAAACCTTCCATTATCTCGCATTCCACACTCCTTTTGGGGGAATGGTAAAAGGTGCGCACCGCACAATGATGAGAAAAATGAAGCATGCAAAGCCGGCCGAAATCGAAGAAGATTTCATCCGTCGAGTTATGCCGGGTATGGTTTATTGTCAAAGAGTTGGCAATATTATGGGGGCTACGGTATTCTTATCCCTTGCAAGCACTATTGATTTGGGGAATTTTGATACGCCCAAAAGGATAGGTTGCTATTCATACGGCTCAGGTTGTTGTTCGGAGTTCTACAGTGGGGTTGTTACAGCAAGGGGACAGCAAATTCAGCGTCAATTTGATATAGGTAAGAGACTGGATCAACGCTATAAGTTGTCTATGGATGAGTATGAAATATTGCTAAGGGGAAGTGGTGCAGTTAAGTTTGGAACAAGAAACTGCAAATCTGATTTTGATTTACTTCCAGGCATTATTGATTCAGTTAAGGATACTCCAAAATTATATTTGGAAGGAATTCACGAATTTCATCGTGAATATAGGTGGATCTAATGAATTTTGAGACTATTGATGTACGTTTTCAGGATACTTTTTGCTTTCTAAAATTTAATCGACTCGAGGCCAAAAATGCCATAACCAACCGCTTGGTTGATGAAGTACTCCAAGTTGCGGAAATGTGTGAAGAATCTGTGACTGTTTTGATTCTGGAAGGATCTCCTGAATACTTTTGCTTTGGTGCTGATTTTGAGGTCATCTATGAAACTATGAAACAGGGAGAACAGTTTGAACAGGACCCGGAGCCCCTGTATAATTTATGGCTTAAGTTGGCGACAGGCCCATATATTACAGTATCTCATGTCAGAGGAAAAGCCAATGCCGGAGGAGTGGGTTTTGTTGCTGCAAGCGATATTGTTATTGCAGATTCAAATGCTCAGTTCAGTTTGTCTGAATTACTGTTTGGACTTTTTCCGGCATGTGTATTGCCTTTCTTAAAAAGAAAAATAGGATTACAGAAAGCCCATTATATGTCTTTGATGACACAACCCATCTCGGCACAGCAAGCCTACTCGTGGGGGTTGGTGGATGCTTTGGGAGACGATAGCGAATTACTACTCAGGAAACATTTTCTAAGGTTGAAATATATATCGAAAACTGCGGTTCGAAAGTATAAAAAGTACATCAGCATGCTGGACAATGATTTAGTAAAGTCAAAAGAATTGGCAGTTGAAGCAAATCGTGATGTGTTTTCTGATCCGGAAAATCTCAACAAAATATTTCAATTTATAGAAAATATGAAATAGGTTAGGTTTCTTGAGGTAAATGGGGGAGTGATGAGTACTATGCAGGACAAAGACCGGACAAAATTGAACAGCATATTAAAGGCATTAAAATCCGGAGAAATAAGTATATCTGATACAAAAAGCATATTGGAAAATAGGAAAAAGCCTGAAGAAAAAGATTTTGGGATAAATAGCAGGATAAGCACATCCACAAAGACCTGTGCAAAGGAAGTGTCCGCAAGTGAGAATGGAATTGCAATTATAGGTATGTCCGGACAATTCCCAAAGTCAAAAACTTTGCATGAATTTTGGAATAATATCGCAAACGGTATCGACTGTATCTCGGAGGTACCCCCGGAGAGATGGCCTGCTGAAAAATATTACGATGCAGATGCAAATGTTCCGGGAAAGACCTATTGCAAATGGCAAGGAGTACTTGAGGATGTAGACAAGTTTGATCCTTTGTTTTTCAACATATCTCCTATTGAAGCCGAAATCATGGATCCACAGCAGAGACTTATCCTTGAAAGCTGTTGGGGCTGTATAGAAGATGCTGGAATTAATCCTCAATCATTGTCTGAAACCAAATGCGGAGTTTTTGTAGGGTGCGGAGTCAGCGACTATGGACAGCAGGGGGATGGCCAAGAGTTGAATGCCTATGGACTGATGGGAAGTTCCCCTTCTATTTTGGCAGCACGGATTTCGTATATACTAAATTTAAAAGGACCATGTATGGCCATAGATACAGCATGCTCTTCCTCCTTAGTTGCAATATCAGAAGCTTGTAACAGCTTGATGTTGAATACCAGTGATATTGCCCTTGCAGGTGGAGTACATATTATGCTTAGTCCTGCGGGATTTGTAATGGCAAGTAAAGCTGGGATGCTGTCACCGAGCGGCAGATGTCATACTTTCGATGCCCGAGCTGATGGGTTTGTCCCTGGGGAAGGGGTAGGCGTAGTTTTGCTGAAGCGCCTGTCTGATGCTATAAGAGACAGAAATCCTATTTACGGAGTTATCCGCGGATGGGGAGTAAACCATGACGGGAAAACCAATGGTATTACTGCACCGAGTGCAAATTCACAAATTGAGCTTGAGAAGGAAGTATATAGGCGCTTTGGAATTAATCCCGAAACCATTACAATGGCCGAAGCTCACGGAACCGGAACAAAGCTTGGGGACCCCATTGAAATAGAGGCACTTACAGAATCCTTTCAACATTTTACAAACAAAAAAAATTATTGTGCGTTGGGTTCTGTTAAAAGCAATATAGGTCATTCTGTTAAGGCCGCAGGAGTTGCAGGGCTCATTAAAATATTACTTTCTTTGAAAAATAAAATGATACCGCCTACGATAAATTTTGAAAACTTAAATGAACATATTTATTTAGAAAATAGCCCATTCTATATCAACACACAATTAAAACCATGGGAAACAGCACCGGGGCAATTGCGTCGAGCGTGTATCAGCTCCTTCGGATTTAGTGGAACAAATGCCCATTTGGTAATTGAAGAATATGCTTCACAAAATGAGATAAAAGACTCTGCATCTGTAATAAACTCAAATAATCCTGGATTATTTGTTTTGTCTGCCAAAAAAGAAGAATCCCTCATTGAGTATGCTGACAGACTAAAAAATTGGCTTGAATCAAAGAAAGACATCAATATTGAGGAACTGGCATACACTTTTCAGGTCGGCAGGGATGCTATGGATTTCCGCCTTGCAGTTATTGCAGAATCCAGAGAGCAGTTAATTGAGGAGTTAGCAGGGGTTGTTTCCGGACATCCTTCTGAGCGAGTTTTCACAGGTCGAGCTAAAAGAAAAAAGTCTGTGGAAGAGATAAATGAGGAAAAAGAAATACTAGCGGCGGTAAAAATATGGATTAAGGATAAAAACTTCAGTGGATTGGCAAAGGCTTTTGTCAAAGGTGTTAATATCCATTGGGACATGCTTTATGATGATGATAAAAGGCCAAGAAGTATTCATGCTCCTACATATCCATTTAAAAGAGAGCGGTATTGGAACTGCCAAGGAAATACAGAGGCTAATGAGCCTTTGGATACTACCACTGGCTTAAAAGCGTTACATCCTTTACTGCACCAAAATACCTCTGATTTATATCATAACAGGTACACCTCGATTTTCACTGGAGATGAATTCTTCTTAAAAGGGCATGTTGTAAAAGAAAAAAGGATAATGCCGGGTGTAGCATATCTTGAGATGGCAAGGGCGGCAGCGGAAATGTTGTCCGGAGATTTTTCAAAGGCTCAAATAACATTAAAAAATGTGGTTTGGGTACACCCTATTATTGTAGAAAAAACCCCGGCAAAGGTCGATATTAACCTTTCTGAAGATAACAACAGCGAATTTGCTTTTAAGGTATACAGTGACGTTGAAGCAGCTGATGAAAATTCGAAGTTACATTGTCAGGGTAAAATTCTTTTCAATGAAAAATCCGGTGAGCGACCTGTATTGAACTTAGAGGAATTGAAATGTCAAACCAATGTAAAGAGAATTTCTTCAGAGCAATGCTATCAGGTGTTTAGTGAATTGGGTATTGAGTATGGTCAGGAATTCAAAGGAATAGAATCTGTATTTGTAGGTAAGGAGATGGCTCTTGCAAAGCTAGTCCTGCCGTCATCCGTATCATCAACCAAAGAGGAGTTTGGTCTGCATCCAAGCATACTCGATGCTGCCTTACAGGCCTCGGTTGCTCTGGTAATGGGTACGGATAATCAAAAATTTGCTCTTCCCTTTGAATTGCAGCAATTGAATGTGTTTAGTAAATCTACATCCAACATGTGGGCCTTAATCCGTTATAGCAACGACAGCAATAGTTCCGGAAAGATTCAAAGGCTTGATATTGACTTGTGTGATGAACAAGGGCTGGTTTGTGCTCAGATAAAAGGGCTGACATCAAAAGGACCTGAAACAACCAATGTAGATGACATGAACCCTTCAGATATGGATACTGTCATGATTTATCCATCATGGATAGAACAGCCTTCAACTGGAAAAGGCCATATGCCATCCTTGTACAAGCATATCGCAGTATTTTGTGAGATACCGCAACTTTCAGATGAAGGTTGCGTAGCCGAAATGGATGGCATAGAGACTTTTATATTAGATTCTAAACATAAGGACATTGACAAACGGTTTGAAGAGTATAGCATTCAGATATTTGAAATAATTCAAAGGGTACTCAAAGAAAAGCCAAAAGATAAGGTACTGTTCCAAATAGTTGTTCAACCAACAGGTGAAAAACAGCTATTTTGGGCTCTCTCAGCATTGTTGAAAACTGCTCGGTTAGAATATTCAAAATTTATCGGTCAGATGATTGGTATCGAATCCGATGAAAGTTTAGATGAAATTTTTAACAAAATAAACGTAAATAAATTCAACCTAAGCAATAAAGAAATAAAATATCAGGATGGCAGAAGGTTTGTTTGTCAATGGACTCAATTAGATAAACCTGAACAAGTTGAATCAATGCCATGGAGAGATAACGGAGTTTACCTTATTACTGGCGGAGCAGGAAAATTAGGCTTGATTTTTTCAAAAGAGATTGCAGAAAGAGTTGAAAATCCAATTTTGATTTTAACAGGAAGATCCCCTCTGAATGAAAGCAGGCTTAAAGAATTAGAAGAATTAGAGAAACTTGGTGCTACCGTCAGATATCAACAAATGAACGTTGCTAATAGACAAGATGTCCGAATGGTAATTCAAAGCATAAAAAACCAGTATGGAAATATCAATGGAATCATACATGCAGCAGGTTTAATTCAGGATAACTTTATTGTAAAGAAAACTCAGAAAGAATTAAAAAATGTTTTGGCACCCAAAGTTACCGGCCTTGTAAATATGGATTTGGAAAGCAAAGATATGAATCTCGACTTTATCCTACTCTTTTCATCAGGTGCCGGAGCAATGGGAAATATGGGGCAAATAGATTATTCTGCTGCTAATGCATTTATGGATCAATTTGCTTCCTATCGTAATGAGCTAGTGTCATCGAAGCAACGGTACGGCAGGACTTTGGCAATCAATTGGCCTCTTTGGAAATCTGGAGGCTTACATGTGGATGAAGAAAATGAAAAGCTGGTAATGAGAAATACCGGAATGGTTGCAATGAAATCTTCAAGGGGCATAAAGGCATTTTACCGATGCTTTTCATCAACAAAAGAACAGATAATGGTATTGGAGGGGAGGTATAAAATGTTAAAGGATAAAATCAATGCAATAAATGATTCCGAAGGTGTGCAAGCTTTGAATAGTACTCCATTGAAAGAAGCCAGAGTTGTCATTGATAAGGATAATTTATTTGAAAAGGTTCAGACAGATTTAGCCAAAACGGTTTCCATGCTACTTAAGGTCAAAATACAGGATATTGATTTGGAAGGAGAGTTAAGTGAATATGGATTTGACTCTATTTCACTAACACAGTTTATAAATAAGCTTAATGAGCAGTACAAACTTGAACTGGCTCCTACAATTTTCTTCGAATACTCCACACTTCATAGCTTTGCCAAGTATTTAACTGACGAATATGAAGAAGTTCTTGCTTCAAAATTTGGTGTAAGAAAAGTAGTTGATGTTCCTGTTCAAGAGAAAGAAACATATATGGAAAAATATGTATATATAAAAGAAGAATCGGTACATATGGATAAAGGGATGGAAAAGTATAAATTAATACAGGAAACACCTACTTCAAAGAGTATCCATAGGGAACAAGAACCTATTGCCATTGTCGGTATTAGCGGAATATTCCCTCAATCCAAGGATATAGATATGTTCTGGGATAATTTAGTAAACGGACGGGACTGTATTACCGAAATTCCAAAAGAACGTTGGGATTATAAGGAATATTATGGAGACCCTTCTAAAGAAGATAACAAAACAAATGTTAAGTGGGGGGGCTTTATTGAGGCTGTCGATGAATTTGATCCGCTATTTTTCGGGATTTCTCCTCAAGAAGCAAAGCTCATGGATCCACAGCAGCGTCTACTTATGATGTATGCATGGAAGGCAATAGAAGATGCCGGATATTCAGCTCAAAGCATTTCAGGAAGTAAAACAGGAATGTTTATCGGCACCGCAAACACGGGTTATAGCCAATTGATATGCAGGGCAAATCTTCCAATCGAAGGTTATACTGCTACCGGATTGTCTATTTCTGTCGGTCCAAACAGGATGAGCTATTTCCTTAATATCCATGGACCCAGTGAACCTATAGAAACGGCTTGCTCAAGCTCGTTAATTGCAATTCACCGGGCAGTATCCGCAATAAAGGATGGAAGCTGCGATATGGCTCTTGCCGGCGGTGTAAACACATTGGTATCCCCCGATGCACATATCAGCTTTTCCAAAGCAGGAATGCTCTGCGAGGATGGCAGGTGTAAAACCTTCTCGGATAAAGCCAATGGATATGTGAGAGGTGAAGGGGCAGGCATACTTTTCTTAAAGAGATTAAGTGATGCTGAAAAAGCAGGGGATCATATTTATGGAGTCATTTTAGGGACTGCCGAAAACCACGGAGGTCGTGCAAATTCACTGACTGCACCTAATCCTAAAGCTCAGGCAGAGTTGATTAAGACTGCATACACTAATGCCGGAGTAGATCCGAGAACCGTTACATATATTGAAGCACATGGAACAGGTACTGAACTTGGAGATCCCATAGAAATAAACGGATTGAAAATGGCATTCAGGGATTTGTACAAAGAAACAGGAGATAGTGAAGTTACAAGCAGACATTGTGGGCTGGGCTCTGTGAAAAGTAATATAGGACATTTGGAACTGGCAGCTGGAATTGCAGGAGTAGTTAAAGTTCTTCTGCAAATGAAGTATAAGACTTTAGTTAAAAGTCTGCACACTGAAACTATTAACCCATATATACAGTTGGAAGACAGTCCATTTTATATTGTAAATGAAAAGAAGGAATGGAAGGCTCTTAAAGATGATTCAGGCAATGACATACCACGCAGAGCTGGTGTAAGCTCCTTTGGATTTGGCGGAGCTAATTGCCATATTGTATTGGAAGAGTATATACCTAAAGCCTGCAATTGCAGCAAGAATCTTCAAAACAGCGGTGAGCCTTACATTATAATACTGTCAGCGAGAAATGAAGAACGTCTTAATGAACAAGCAAATCAGCTGCTGGAAGCAATATCTAAGCCGCAGTTTGAGGAAAATGATATTGTCAATATGGCATATACCCTTCAGGTAGGACGTGACGCCATGGAAGAACGTATTGCAATTGTGGTAAAAACAGTTGAGGAGCTGAAAGAAAAGCTTAAGGCATTTATTGAAGGTCAGCAGGATATTGATGATTTTTACAGAGGTCAGGTTAAGAGCAGCAAAAAGGCTTTGGATATTTTTGCCGGTGATGAGGATATTCAAAAAGCCATAGAAAATTGGGTAATAAAGAAAAAATACTCTAAAATCGCAGAACTTTGGACCAAGGGCTTTGATATAAAATGGAACCTTCTTTATTGTGATGCTGAATTGCACAGAATAAGCCTTCCTACTTATCCCTTTGCAAAGGAAAAGTATTGGGTTCCCGTATCTGGAAATAAGATGATAGGAAATATGGAAAGCAAAACAACTCTTCCTATAATGACTATTCCAGAAAGTAATAAGTCAGAAGAAAAAGTATCTTCTGTAAGCAGTAAGCCTGTTCAAATTAATTTGGAAAGTAATACCTTTGACAGCTTAAAATATGTCAAAAGCGTTGTTAAAGAATTATTAGGCATGGTTTCCGAAACTTTAATCAATCCCGGTCAGCAGTTGTCAAAGTACGGAATGAATTACACATTGGCAATAAAATTACAGGACCGTATTAAGAAGGATTTGAATATTGAAATTGATGGCAAGAGGTTTATTGATAAATTTACAGTCAATGAATTGGTTAATCAAATAGACGAAGTCAGGAAACCTCAAGGAAATCCTGTGGCAAATCAAACTGTCTCGGTACAGACATTTGAGACTGAAAAGGAACAGCCAAAGAAAGTTGAGGAAGAAAAGGTCTGTCAGAATAAAAATAATTCCTTTGATGTTAAGCAATATATAGAACAAATAATAAGGGAATTATTAGGATTATCTTCAGATACCCAAATAGAGCCAGAAGAGCAGTTGTCCAAATACGGAATGGATTCCATATCAGCAATAAAATTACAGGATAGGGTAAAGAACGATTTGAAGATAGAACTTGACGGCAGAAGATTTGTTGAGAAATTTACAATGAATGAAGTAGTGGAGCAAATTAAAGAACTCCAAAAATTGCAAAATTGCCCTACGAAAGAGCAAAAAACTCCAAATACCGAAACAACTTTTGAGACAGTCAAGGAACAGACAAAGAAAGTAGAAGATGAAAAGCCGTGTGGGGAAGAAAATAATTCCTTTGATGTTAAGCAATATGTAGAACAAATAACAAGGGAGTTATTAGGATTATCTTCCAACACCCAAATAGAGCCAGAAGAGCAGTTGTCCAAATACGGAATGGATTCCATATCAGCAATAAAATTACAGGATAGGGTAAAGAACGATCTAAAGATAGAACTTGATGGCAGGAGATTTGTTGAGAAATTCACAATGGCTGAAGTAGTGGAGCAAATTAAAGAGCTTCAAAAGTTGCAAAATTGTCCCAGGAAAGAACAGAGTACTCCGGTGCCAATATTGACTGAGGATAAGGAACTGCCAGAACAGAAAACTTCCTTAGAGAAAATACAAAATATTGGAGAAACAGAGGATATAAAAAAATCTCAAAGACCTGTAACAACAGCAAGTAACAACTCCTTGTCCCCATGGGAGTTGGACAGAAAACTGCCTGAGGGATTAAGTTTGGGGCAGAATGCTGTTCCATTCAAGCATAGCTTTGTAAAGGAAAAGGTTTTCCTGACAGGGGTAACAGGTCTGTTTGGTGCATTTTTATGTGGCGAAATATTAAGAAGTACTTCTACATCTGTTTACTGTCTTATCAGAGCTGAGTCAGAAGTATCAGGCTTAAAACGGATTGAGGAAAATTTAAGAAAGTACAATTTGTGGAGTGAAGGTTACAAAACTCGTGTATTTCCTGTCTTAGGTGACTTAAACGAGGAAAGAATGGGAATCAGCATGGATGTTTATGAAGAGCTCAGCAAAGAGATAGAAGCAATTTATCATTGCGGAGCACTTGTAAACCATGTGTTGAATTATTCACAAATGAAAACGGCGAATGTAGATGGGACAATTTCTATTATCAAATTTGCAGGTAACCTTAAAATTAAACCCATTCACTTTATTTCCTCTACTGGAGTATGCATACGGACTGGTGATGACAATTTGCTGCTACCGGCCTACACAGAGGAAAATTTGCTGGAAGACGGAAGATACCTGACAAATGGCTACTCACAGACAAAATGGGTATCGGAACATCACATGATGCAAGCCCATGAAAGAGGGATTCCTGTTACTATTATGAGATGCGGTCAGGTTACTGGTACAAGTGATAAATGTGTCGGTATTGCAGTAGATATGTTGCATAGATTTTTGAAAATATTCAGCGAATTACAATATACACCTGCTTGGGATGATGGTGTGATAGACGTTACCCCCATTGACTATATAAGTCAAGCGGTTCTTGCAATAAGTCAGAAAAACGATTGCTACGGGAAGATTTATAACCTGATAAATCCCAAACCGATTCCCATTAAGGAGTTTTTTGGATATTTGAGAAAAAAGAATACCACGATGTCCGAAATTCCTTATCAACAATGGGTGGAGTACTGTCAAAAATACATTGAAAGCCTGCCCGAAAGCAATAAAAGGACTGTGTTACTGGACTTTTTTATCAAAAGAGGAGCGACTGGTTATAGGTTGTTTGAAGTATATTATTTTAGATATCAAGGTCTTATGAATTCAAATACACATGCAGCACTGGAAGATACAGGAATTGAATTTCCGGTTCTGGATGAAACATGGTGGAATCAATTTTTGAAGCAGCTTGCGTTACTGGACTAAAAGTATGTAAATACATGGAATTATAGGTAGAATGATTTTGTAAAGGAGGGAATGGCTGCAATGATAAGTGCAATAGAAGAAGGCGTTATCTGCAATGAAGAGTTACCTGAGGTTAGCGTATATTTGCTTCCTTCTGATTCAAGCAAACTGAAAGAAGTAATGAAAAATGGAAATATCCTTGGAGTCATCAAATATAGTAATCAAGAAAAGAGTAATGATTTTGAAACATTAAAAGATGGCTATCCTGAATTAAGTGTTAACATGAAGGTGCTTTTGGGGGATGTATATTACGAAGTTTGGACGTCAAGTAAGCCTGTTTCTTATGGAAGTATGGGTGATCTGCAATATGCGACAGACGGATTTCACCACTTTTTAACTGTTAGCATAAAAGAGGATAACATAGGACTGAAAGAAGCTGGCAAGCTTGCATATGATTCAATCTTTGAGGCTATCGGAAGAAATAATTACCCGAACATTTCAAGAATTTGGAATAATATCCCCAATATTAACGAATATGCAAATGAAACAGAAAGGTATACTCAGTTTTGCCATGGCAGAGCGGATTCTTTCCAGAACAACAGAAGTATTTATCCTGCAGCAACAGGAATCGGCTGTCGTGGAGACAGTGTTGGAATTTATGCGATTTCCACATCAAAAGATATAAACAAATATATTGAAAACCCAAACCAGACTCCTGCATATAAATATCCGCAGAAGTATGGAATAAAGTCCCCGAGCTTTGCAAGAGCAACCTATACGGGGTATGGTCCAGACAAAGGGACATTGTATATATCTGGGACAGCCAGCATTATAGGCCATGAGACAGTTCACGTAGGTGATGTAAGAAAGCAGTGTGAGACAACCATAGATAATATCAAGGTTCTGATATCTGAAAAGAATTTATACAATTATGGGATAAATAGAGGTTTTACTCTTGAAGACCTGGATTGTATCAAGGTATATATTAAAAACGAAGAGGACTTTGAGACTGTCAGAGATATTTGCAGCAAGGAATTTTTGCCCGATAAATCAATCGTTTATTTAAAGGCTGATGTATGCAGAAGTGATCTTCTGGTTGAAATTGAGGGTGTCATTATGGCAAATAGAGGAAAAGAACAATTTGATGGAGCAATAACCTTTTCGGAGGCAAGAAAAGCAAAATTGGGTAAATGGACTTTAGACATGGAAATGTCCAAGAAAAACCTTAAAGCCGGAGAAAATCTACAGTTTAAGCTGCGAATAAACCTATCGACAAACATACTTAATGGATTTATGAATGGCAGTAGACTGACACCAAAATCATTGCTACTCTTATTTACCTCAGAGCGGTGCTTCGACTCCCAAGGCATCCATCGAATACCGCTAGATGAGAAAATGTCTACACTGTTGACACCTACAGGCCTGGCTATTGAGGGAGGCAGTTCCAATGCCATAAGTAAACATACGGGCAGCAGGTATAGAAACCCTATTGATGAAATGTTTGAGATACCCCTAAATGAACTTCAAAAAGGGTACAGTGACAACTTTTTTTGGATAGAAGGCAAATATGAAATTCCTTTACCCCAAGACATGCCACCCGGAGTTTATAGGATACGCTTGGATTTTGGAATATCGGATGGCAAAAACAATTTCAGCCTTAACCATGAAGAGTTTGGTGGACGGCCTGAAAATGATGATGATATTTCATTAGTTTATTCGCCGCCTTTTACTGTAAGCGGACAAGATGTTTATGGTAATTGGATTAATGCAGCCAATATTGAGAAAAGGTTGTACTGGGTGCTGCTGAATCAATACAAATCCAATGGATATCAAGGTGTTGTGGCAGAAGAAGACAAACACAACTTTGCGTTATCTAACAGGAATATTGTTCATGATGAAGTTATTCTGCCTTTGTATGATGAAAGAGGAAACATAAATACATATAATTTGGAACCTGTATTTGCAACTGACCTTGTGGATTGTCAGAGAAATATACCTTGGAATTATCATTCAGGACAACTATCAATTAAAGTGTATGATCCTGATGGAAACGAAAATGATCTGGGTTCTGCTGCATTTGTTGAAAATATAAACGGTTGTGCAACCACAGGCAAAACTAGTTTTATACAATGGAAGCCCCATAAGTATGGACAGTACAAGGTTATTGCAAAGGGCTGGATTGAAGATATATGGGGAAACCGCTACTATGGAGGCGGAACCTATGAATTTTGGATTGCAAAAAGAATAACTTTTGGTACATCCACATTTATGGGAATGCCTTTTAGTGTTGGATACGGATATGGTGCTGAAATTGGGTTTGCCCCTGCGGTTCCTGCGGATGTTACTGTCAAGGTAGATCTTTACGTAGGTTCTGATCCTAATAATGTAAAGACGTCAACTTCCCAAGGCAAAGCAAGTAGCGGTGGAATGTTCAGTACAGCCTATGGAATGCAAAAATTTGTGTTTGACGAACCGGGAGAATATCATGCAAAACTAAGGGCTACATACACTGATAATGAAGGCCACTTATGGGTATGTACTTTACGTCATGCAGGTGTTATTCATACGGGAAAAGGACCTCTTATAGCCCATGGGAAAAAGCTGAAGGAATGTAAAGATTATTTATCTCCACAACAGTATGGTTATCCATACAATTACGGAGAAGTACTACTTGTGCCAGAGGATGGATACGGTGCCAATATGATTGAGCCGGTTCTCACGTACACCATCAGTGGAAGAGAAGATAAGAATGACTTTGAAAAAGTCGGTGCCAGCAATGTCAGAATCGTAGCCTCAAAGGATTTGTGTCCTCATCTTTATCCGGAATATATAACTGACTGGGCATATTACTATGTAGGTGCATCTTGCCCCGGTCTGTCGGCAAGATTTATGGTTGCAGAAGATGGTGTGTACAAGCCGTCCTGGCCCGTAAGTGCAACTAATTTTGGCGGTCAGATTGGCGCATCAAATACCGGCAGTACTCTGGGAACTCCATACAGGCTACTTGGAGGCGTAGTTTTACGCAAAAAAAATGAAACACCCATGTATGGTGATTATATTTCCAATGCATTTATTATATCTAAAGGCTCTGAAGCACGAGTTATCAAAGCTGGAGAAGAACTTTTGGTAGGAGCAAAAGGAGCGAAATTCAGGTACTATATTATCTCTCACCGTCCTGGATTGCTCTACGAACAAGACTACTTGTTCTGGCCATATTTGCAGATGGATCCTATTGTTCCGGCGCATATAAATTATACACTAACATATCCTGATGGCAGAAAAAGGACTGTTCAAGGAAGTGCCGATAGTAAACTGGGGTATTTTATGTCACCTGAAAGGTTTCCTCTTGACCAACCAGGCGTATACAGAATCAATTTTGAGTCAAATTGGAATGGCTACAAGGGAAGTATGCCTGGTATGCCCAAAGATGGAGCTTATATCTTTGTATATGAAAAGGAAAGACCTGCTAATTTCAGTTATATCAAATTGAACCTTAGAAAACAGCAGAAATTTGATATAGAGGAAGGATTGATTATTGAAGGAGTAAGCAGTGCCAAGAAGGTATATTATGCTTCTATTACACCGGGGGCATTGGTAGAGCAAGGGGAAATTCCAGTGGAGAATGGCCGCTTTAAGTACCACTTTTCACCAGAGGCAGCCAATAATAATGTTCCTATTTATGACATAAAAAATGTTGTTACCGGACGAAAAGAGACTGGTAGAATTATTCATCTGACATTTTTTGCTCAGGAAGAAGATGGAAATGGTGGAATATGGCACTCTTATGCAAGGGTAATTATCAGAGGGACAATGGCATTTTATACATATGACTGTTAATCAATCATGTCACAAAGGAGATGATGGTAATAATTACAACAAACAGAGAGCAAGAAGTACCGAATAACGAATCTATCTTTAACAAGGAACAGCCAAGCAGTTATGAAGGACAAGCCCGGCTAGAAGCCTTGACAGAAACTATGAATGAATACATGGTACCCAGTAAGGAGTTTAATAGGTTTCAAGAGGCAGCCACAGAATTAGAAAATATATCTAAGCTACTATTATTCAATGCTTTTAGGGAAATGGGAGTTTTCTGTGATGCAGGAGAAAGGTACCATGAAGATGAGTTAAAAAGCAAACTGAATATCATTTACCAATACGGCCGCCTTTTTGGTGCACTTTTAGGCATGGTAGAAGATGCTGGGTTTGTTTACAGGGAAGGTAAATATGTATTTTTGACCAGAAAGGCAGAGGACGAAAGCATAAGATATAAGCTGAATAATAAAGAAAGAATGTTTGGCGATTATCTTTATGCTTATCCTGAAATGAAGGCTCAAATAAAGTTCCTGGGAGCTTGTGTAGAGAATTATCCAAGGATTCTTACAGGGAAAATACACCCTGCACAAATCATGTTTCCTAAGGGGTCCATGGAGCTTGTTGAGAATATCTATAAACATAATGCCAGCTCGGATTACTACAATGGCTTAGTTACACACAGCGTAGAGAATTACATCGAAAAACAGCTTGATTTTAATAAGACTGGGCAAATAAGGATTTTGGAAATCGGAGCAGGTACAGGAGGAACCAGTAAGCATGTGCTTATGGGTATATCAAAGTATAACGGACATATAGAGTATGTTTACACCGATATAGCTAAAACCTTTATACAATATGGTAAAGGTATGTTCGGAAATACCTATGGGTTTGTTGATTTTAAGGAATTGAATATTGAAAATGACATAGAAGTTCAGGGATACAGCCCTTATTCCTTTGATATTGTCATTGCAGCCAACGTTCTGCATGCTACAAAATATATTGAAAAAACATTGAAAAATACTAGAAAACTTTTGAAGCCCCGGGGGTTGCTTATTTTAAATGAAATAACAGCGTTTAGCAGCTTTCTGACGCTTACCTTCGGACTGCTAGATGGCTGGTGGCTTTATGAGGATGAAGACCATCGAATTTCAGGTTCACCACTGCTGAGTTGTAAAATGTGGGCAAACCAGTTAGAAAGGGCTGGATTTGCAGCAGCTTTAGCGTTACACAGCAAGGATACGACTGGTTTAAAGCTTCCTCAGGACATTATACTTGCCATGTAAAATATAAAGTATAGGGGCATTAAAAATATATTAAGAAAAGGAGAATACATATGAGTGATTTTGAAAGCCGTTTCAGTAAGCCAGATTTTACACTTGCCGCAGTTTGTGGGCATTTTTGCACCGCATGTTCATTGTTTATCGGCTCTCAGGAAGATCCCGAAAGGCTTAAAGGAATTTCAAAGAGAACGAACCGTACTATAGAAGAAGTTACATGTCACGGTTGTCGTTCCGATAATAAGTCCTTTTACTGTACGACAGTATGCAAAATGAGAGATTGTGCCGAGAAACATAAAGTTGATTTTTGCAGTTTGTGCGAAGAATATCCCTGTGAAGAGTTCAAAGCTTTTGAGTCCGAAGCACCGGATAGGATTGAAGTTGCAGGATGCCTAGAGCGAATCAAAAATATAGGATATGAAAAATGGTATGAAGAGATGGTGGCATGGTATTCCTGTCCTCAATGCAATACCATTAATTCAGCGTATGACATGTCATGTCGGAAATGTGGAGCAGAACCTAGCTGTAAATATGTAGAGGTAAACAAAGAAGAGATAGACAGGCGTACAAAAGATATGGCGTTAAAAAGTGGTAAAACCACTTAAAGCAAAGAAAAATAAATTTTATAATTTTAAGGAGGTTACAAGAGTATGCCAAACGTTGTTGTGTTAACCAATGATCTTCAGTATGGAATTATGGATGCAAAAAAAGAAAGATGGAACTGTGTTTTAAAATCCCAAACAAAATTAGCGGATTTCTATAATAAAATGCGTTCCCTAAACGTTCCAATTATACATCTGCAGCAAGTAAACGATCCTAACAGTCCAACTCTAAAAAAACTTTACGGAGACAATATACCTATGCTTAAAGGCTCTCCAGATACCAAGATTATTGCTGAGTTTTTTGACGAAAAGGATATCCTAGTGGAAAAATCCAAACCAAGTGGTTTCTATAATTCCAGCCTTGATAAAGTTCTTGAAGAATTGGAGGTTAAGACTCTTATAATTACTGGATTCCAGACACAAATTTGTGTTCAGACTACAGCTGCAGACGCATTTTTCAGAGGGTATAAAGTAGTTGTTCCAAGCGATGCAGTAATTTCAACTGAAGAAAAAGATACTGATAGGGCATTGGAATGGTTAAATGATTATTTTGCATTAATTATGACCTCAGAAGAAATTTATGAGCACTTACTGAAAAATGATGATTTTGCCCCAAAAACTACCTTTAAGGATATATAAAAGCTGCGGTTATTTGGGCTACATGGTTAAAAGTTTTAAATCAGCAGTAATATGACTATTGAGAATATGACAAAATGTTTATTTAGAAAGGAGAATAACAAGCAATTAGATTATGAGGATATCAAACTGTATTTACATAAGCTAAATCATAAGCTAAATTAAGATTAAATTTTTTAATTAGGTATAAAGCTAAAGAAAATGTTCTTTTGCAATTACAGTTTCATTTTGCTTGTTAACGTGAATGATATGAAAAACGATAAAATTGTTTTAGATCATGGAACAGGAGCAAAACTGAGTCATGAACTTATTTCACTGATTGTTGAAACATTGGGAGATGTTTACATCGGCAAAATGGAAGATAGTGCCGTACTTCCCATAACAGGAGATAGAATTGCAGTTACAACAGATTCATTTGTTGTAACGCCTGTGTTTTTCGGGAATGGAGACATTGGAAAAATATCTGTTTGTGGTACTGTAAATGATATTGCCGTAAGCGGTGCAAAACCTCTATATTTAACATTGGCAATGATACTGGAAACAGGTTTTCCTATAGCTGATCTCGTAAAAATCCTTACATCAATTCGTAATGCTTCAAAAGAAGCGAATATTAAGATTGTAGCCGGAGATACAAAAGTTGTCAATGAAGGTGAAATAGACAAGATATGTATCAACACAACTGGTGTAGGCATTTTTGAGAGAGAGCCTTTGAATATGAATAAAATTGAATCTGGCGATAAACTAATTTTAAGCGGATATATAGGTAATCACAGTATCCATCTTCTTTCCGTCCGTGTAGGTCTTGGCTATGAAAAGCGAATTATGAGCGATTGTGCACCACTTAACGGATTAATTGAGGAATTGTTAAATGCCGTACCTGCTGGAAGCATTAAAACTATAAGAGATGTTACTCGCGGAGGGTTATCTTCTGTTTTAAATGAATTCTCAGGACACATAGGAAAGTCTATAGTTATAGAAGAAGAGAAACTGCCTATTATGCCTGAGACAGCTATGGCTAGTGATATGCTGGGCATCAATCCTATTCATCTTGCTAATGAAGGTTGTATTTGTCTTTTTGTAAAACCTGAGGTAGAAGAAAAGGTATTAGAAATAATGAAAAAACATAAGTACGGGCAAAAGGCAGTTACAATAGGAAGTGTATCTAATGAAAAATCCACAGATGTTGTTATGATAAAGGTGGATGGTTCCTCCAAAATAGTCGAAGAATTAATCGGAATGGAACTGCCAAGATTATGTTAACATCAAGATATATCAGCTGATTCACCTATGAATTCAACTAATATAGTCTGATTGGTATAAGATGAAGAAAACCTGCAATGAGCCATTTTCTTATAAAATTTTCTTCATCTTATACAAAATAAATTTTTTGGGGGAGATATGTATGGAACTGCGTCGTTATCGTATAACAGGAATTGTTCAGGGCGTGGGGTTTCGTCCATTTATTCATAAGCTGACATCAAAATATGGGTTAACCGGGTGGATTTTAAATGATTCGGATGGTGTTCTGATAGAAGTTCAGGGGGAGGCTGAAGTATTATCTTCATTTATTAATGATGTTAAAACATCATTACCTCCTATTGCAAGAATTGATAGTATTGTGCTATTGCTTCAAACGGAGCAATGTGAGCCATACACTAGTTTTGATATCAGAAGCAGTGTAAAGCTTGACAAGACCAATACACTTATACCCCCGGATGCAAATGTTTGCGATGATTGTTTATCCGAATTATTTGATGAATCCAACCGTAGATATAGGTATCCGTTTATCAACTGCACTAATTGTGGACCTAGATATTCTATCATTGAGGACATGCCATATGATCGTCCTAAAACGACTATGAAGCATTTTAAGATGTGTCCCGAATGTCATCACGAGTATACTGATATTGAAGATCGCCGTTATCATGCCCAGCCCAATGCGTGCCCTGTGTGCGGACCACAATTGGAATTGACTAATAATAAAGGAGAAACTATTGAAGTTGATGATATTATTGGTTTTAGTCAAGAGAAATTGCTAGAGGGCAAAATATTTGCGATAAAGAGCATAGGCGGTTTCCATCTTGCAGTTGATGCACAAAATGATGAAGCAATCCAACAACTGCGTAAAAAGAAGAAGAGGGATTTTAAAGCTTTTGCCCTGATGGTTAAGGACATTGACACGGCAAATAAAATCGCCTATTTATGCGATAAAGACATAGAACTACTAAAAAGCACCCAAAGACCCATTGTTATTTTGAAAAAAAAGCCAGGGGTATTGCCCGAATCTATTGCACCTAATAACCCTAGTTTAGGTATTATGCTTCCGTCAGCACCATTGCATTATCTTTTACTAGAAAACGAGAAATTACCTGCATTGATTATGACAAGCGCTAATATTTCTGGTCACCCGATTGTTTATAAAAACAAGGATGCATTAGAGCAATTAAACAGTATTGCAGACTATTATATATTAAATAACAGGGATATCTGTATACGTGTAGATGATTCTATAGCAAGATGTACTGATTATAAGCCATTAAAAAAGACTATCGTATCCCATATAAGACGTGCCCGTGGATTTGCTCCGTATCCCATAACCATACATAAAAATATAAAACCAATATTGGCTCTAGGCTCTGAGCTAAAGGCAACTATTGCATTAAGTAAAGATAACCAGGTATTTGTTAGTCAACATATTGGCGATATCAAAAATGATACTACATTTAAATCTCTTATGGATTGTTCCACACATATGCAGAACCTACTTTCTATTAAGCCGGAGCTTATTGCTTGTGACAGTCATCCTGCTTTTAGGTCCACAGTTGCTTCTCAAAATCAAAAGGAATTACCTGTTGTATTAGTTCAGCATCATCATGCACACATGGCTTCATGTATGGCAGAAAATAAGCTGGATGGAAAAACAATCGGTGTCATATTTGACGGTACCGGATATGGATTGGATGGGACAATTTGGGGAGGAGAATTTCTGATTGGTGATTATAGTGATTTTAAGCGGGTAGGTACTTTTTCTCCTTTATATTTACTTGGTGGAGATAAAGCTGTTAAAGAACCTTTCAGAGTTGCAATAGATATGCTTTTCCGAACTTATGGTGAAGAATTTTTAAATCTTCCTCTTGATATTATTAAAAATAGAAAGCCAGAAGAATTACATGTGCTCTTTAAAATGGCAGAAAATAAAATCAATGCTTTCCAAACTTCAAGTATGGGCCGTATATTCGATGGAATCTCTGCAATCTTGAATATTTGTTCTATTATAGATTATGAAGCTCAAGCTGCAGTTGAACTTGAGGGGCTTTTAAATAGAAATTTTGATCTTTTGGAAGCATTTCCGTATGAAATTATCGAAAAGGACGAAATTTTAAAGATTGATTATAGACCTATAGTAAAAGATATTGTAAGTAATATTCTCAGTAAAAATCAAGATGTAGCTACTTTAAGCAGACGTTTCCATACAACTATTGTTGATATCGTTGCAAATATGTGTGTAAAACTACGGGATATATATTTGGTAAATGATGTTGCATTAAGTGGTGGGGTATTTACTAATGAATACCTTTTAGTAAACTCAATTTTATCATTGAGGAAATTGGATTTTAACGTTTATTACCACAGTGCAGTACCATCAAATGACGGAGGGTTATCTCTCGGACAAATTATGATTGCCGACGCCAAGCATAAAAATGCGGCAAAGTAAAAGTAGATGGAGATTGAATGATTATGAAATCGGTAGTATATATTGAGCAATTGGGACAAGGAATTGTACTGATTAAAATGGAAGACAGAGAGAATAAAAATACTTTTTCTGATGAATTAATGCTTGGTTTAAAAGAAGCTTTTGAGTCTATAAAGAATGATATTACCTGTAAAGTGGTCATTATGACAGGATATGATAACTATTTTTGTACAGGTGGAACAAAAGAGGGACTGTTGGCATTGAATGAGGGCAAGGAAGTATTCACCGACAAAAGTCTTTACAATCTTCCATTGAATTGTGAAGTTCCAGTTATTGCAGCTATGCAAGGTCATGGAATAGGGGGTGGATTTGCATTAGGATTATTTGCTGACTCTGTCATTTTGGCAAGAGAAAGTATTTATAGTGCTAATTTTATGCGATACGGATTTACTCCCGGCTTTGGTGCGACATTCATCTTACCTAATAAATTGGGCAGCAGTCTTGCCCAGGAAATGTTATATAGTGCTGATAATTACCGTGGGGCTGAACTTGAAAGACGTGGAGTTCCATTTCCGGTACTTCCCAGATTAGAGGTTCTTGATCATGCTTATAATTTGGCGAAAAAAATAGCGGAAAAACCAAGACTTTCATTAATTACATTAAAAGAACACTTTGTTGCTCCATTAAGAATACAGTTGAATGAAATAATTAGACAAGAGCTTATTATGCATGAAAAAACCTTTCGGCAGGATGAAGTAAGACAAAACATTATAAAATTATTTGGAAACTAGCT
The DNA here is from genome assembly GCF_000526495.1 of Ruminiclostridium josui JCM 17888. Lineage (NCBI taxonomy): Bacteria > Bacillati > Bacillota > Clostridia > Eubacteriales > Oscillospiraceae > Ruminiclostridium > Ruminiclostridium josui. The sequence goes on from NZ_JAGE01000002.1 coordinate 566,299, forward strand.
GATGTTATTTTTATCATATATTAATACATTTAATTAATGATAGACGATTTATGCGGAGATGTATCCCAATGTATATTTTGGTGTGGTAACTTAAACATACACTTGGATACATTCTTCGCATTATTTTTTTGCTTATCCTTTTGCATCTAATATTTAAATAATAACCTTGACTCAGATTATATATGTATGTTATTGTAAAGTTTGGTATATATTTCATAATTTTTATATTGCTTCTGATTAGCAGTATTGAAATAGTGGGAGGATAAGAAAAATGAATATAAAACGTATGATAGGTATTGTTTTAAGCATGGTGATGATTCCTTATCTCGTAGCATGCAGTAATACTAAGGACAGTGCTAATGAAGTTGCTAAGGTAAACTCGTCACCAACCAAATCATCAACCTCACCATCAACCCAATCAGCAACCAATTCACAGAAAGAGACTCCAATCGTGTATATGACCACTGATATCAGCTCTAAAGGCTTAATGGCAGCTTATAATGCGCTGAACTGGGCACCGGAGGGTAATGTTGCAGTAAAGCTAAGCACTGGTGAGCCGCCGTCTAGTAACTATCTGGATCCTAAATTGATTAAAGATTTAGTGCAGTCAGTCAATGGTACAATTGTAGAATGTAATACAGCGTATGGAGGATCTCGAATCAGTACAGCCATGCATATGCAGGTTGCAAAGGACCATGGTTTTACTGAGATTGCAAAAGTAGATATTTTGGATGCCGATGGTTCAATGAGTCTTCCAGTAGTAGGGGGAGCCCATCTGAAAGAAGATCTTGTAGGATCACACTTTTCCAACTATAATTCTTATCTAGTATTATCTCATTTTAAAGGACATGAAATGGCTGGATTTGGAGGAGCTATTAAGAATATTTCCATAGGTCTTGGTTCAAGCGAGGGAAAATGTCTAATCCATACAGCCGGAAAATATAATTCAACCATATATGGCGCAAATCAGGATGACTTCCTTGAATCCATGGGTGATGCAGGTAAGGCAGTTTCTGACAGCCTGAAAAACGGAAAGAATATTGTTTACATAAATGTAATGAATAATCTTAGTATAGATTGTGACTGTAACGGCTATCCAGCAGAACCGGAGATTGATGATATTGGAATACTTGCATCTACTGATCCGGTAGCGTTGGACCAGGCATGTATTGACCTTGTATATGCTGCAAAAGGTAATGAATCCCTGGTAGGAAGAATTGAAGATTTGAATGGATTACATACATTGGAACACGCAGAGAAAATTGGTCTTGGTAGTCGCAATTATAAATTGGTGAACATTAATGATTGATATACTGTATCGTGAATTTATATATTTACTCTATTACTTTAGTGTTCAGCTTGAACAGATTTTTACATATTGGCTGTTAGGTATGCTCATAGGGTCTACAGTGTCAGTGTTTGGCAAAGAACGGATACACCGGCTGTTTAGCGGCATGCAGAATAAGAGACTTGGTGTTTTAGGCATTTTTCTAGCCTGTTGCCTTGGGATAGCTTCTCCGCTTTGCATGTATGGAACGATTCCAATTGCCGCTTCCTTTTCACAGAAGGGCATGAGAGACGACTGGTTGGCCGCTTTTATGATGTCATCGATTTTATTAAATCCTCAGCTGATTATTTACAGTGCAGCATTGGGAACTACAGCATTTATTGTACGAATTGTCTCATGCTTACTATGTGGATTTATAGCAGGGTTGCTAATAAGAATATTTTACAAGGAAAAATCTTTTTTTAATTTCAGTGGTTTTTATGAAACGAAAAACCGTGATACAGATCCTAATATATTACTACGTTTCCTCAAGAATTTTGGAAGAAATGTGAAAGCAACCGGTCTGTATTTTCTTCTGGGAATTTTATTGTCCGCGCTGTTTCAGAGGTATGTACCGGCAAATGCATTTGCTAATCTATTCGGCAGCAACAGAGGATTCGGTATACTGATGGCAGCCACCATTGGTGTTCCGCTTTACATGTGCGGCGGAGGAACAATACCGCTTTTGAGGCAGTGGTTATTTGACGGTATGAGCTTGGGCTCTGCAGCAGCTTTTATGATTACAGGGCCAGCCACAAAAATAACTAATTTAGGTGCTGTAAAAATTGTATTGGGTACTCGACGATTTGTGCTGTATTTATCATATGTTATAATTTTTGCACTTTTAGTTGGATTCTTATTAAATGTTTGCATTTAATCACTTTATGGATTTGGATGGATTATGTGTATTCTAAATGTATTTATTGCTTATCATAATCCTTTTATAGAATATTAAATGTGGCCTATAAAATTCCTTCCAAAACATAGTGTTTCTGGGTTATATTAATATTCTATAATGTTATAGAATATTTGTAAATGATGTGCTATCATAAAATGCATATATATACGAAATAGTAGCGATTTTTGCTTCAATGGTAATTGTTGCTACTATATATTTTGAAAAAGAAGGGATAGCACGTGATTATTTACAAGACCAAGGACATAACTGTCTACGACGAACTTCAAAAGGAAAGAAATAAGCAAATCTTTATTGTGAAATTTTGTACAGATTCTCCTGATTTTGTTTTACCAAGTCCATTAACACATTTTGTAATAAAATATGGTAAGTCATATAATTCACAGAGGAAGTATGCAAATGAATTGTGTTTGTTTATTAATTACATAATTGATAATGTACAAAGTAGCCAGAATGAAATATTTGAACCTTTAAAGACTCAAGGGCTTTCTGGCTTAACCTTTTATCATCTGGCTCATTATTTAAATCACATTTCAAATAACCCTGAAAAACCGGTATTATTAGGGGTAGTGGGAGCATCCGTGTCACTAGGGGCAAAGTAGATTCCATTATATTATAGTGCGTTTTCAATAGGTATTCTTTCATTCATAGGGTAATCTATACTGAAAAGTAATGTAATTGTGTAAATGAATTTTGGAAACTATACTTAGTAAAAGTGTAACATGGGTAATTAGTGGTAACAATTAAGTATATCAATAAAATGTAGTTTACTGGAGGAAGGTGATTATTTGAATATAGGGGAATTCGGACAAGTATGGGAAGGTGAGTATATTTGTTCAAGAGTAAATCGAATTATAGAAGCTGTTAAGAACGGTAATTATGAAAATGCACTTGATTATTTGGCGATGATACAAGATAAAGCAAAAGCAGCTGAAAAATTTATCAAAACTGAGACTAATAATAAATAAGTTATGTTTAGCCTTAGTAAAACGAAACGGCTATAAATGTAATAAATTCATACTCTTGGTAGCCGTTCTCTGTTTCACTACGATACACTTTCTCCAATGTAATTATATGGCAATGTCGATTAAAAGTCTTTCATTCATATTGAGATCAAAATTACCGTATGGGTTGATATGTGTATATATAAGTGGTGTAAGTGCCCTGAAATCTTCATGTGTCATTAATTCATACCATTTTTTCTGTGATAGAACCTGTTGAATCATCAGGGTATTTATATAGACAAGGCAATTTTGTAATAAATGAAGGCATAGAACGGAAAGCTCCTGATCTTCTATCCTGTTGGTGGATATTTCTCCACCTTTTCCATAGAAAATAAAGCTATTTGCTGAATTCCAGTTTTCAACCACATTAAGACCTTCGTGTATTTCTATTCTTAATTCCTCAGAATTAAGGTATTCACAAAGAAATATTGTCTTTATGGCTTTTCCAAGTTCGGCAAGGGCAAGATATGTAGGATGTTTTATGTTATTTCTAGTGAACCTTTTCATTATTGCCTCGGTTTCAGCCGTACCTAACCGTAATGCGGTAGCATATTTTACCATTTGGTCATACTGCTGCCGAATAAGTTCCCAATTAATTGGGCGTGTAAGAATTGCCTGTAAGTTTGGGAAAGCATCAGATATACCAGTGTCTGGACGGTATAATTTTTGTGAGCCGATGTTTTTTAAACGGGGCATTAAATTAAAGCCTAACAGATGGCAGAATGCAAAAGCCACTTCACTTTGTCCATGCGTATCAACGTAGTTTTTCTCAATTTCCATGTCTGTGCAATGTTTTAATAGTCCTTCAATCATAGCGGATACTTCTGAGGATGAACAAGACTTCAGTTGAGAATAAATACAGGTTGAATTTTTTCTACATGCCAATAAATCATAACCCCACGGCCACGGTAGCGAATATGCCATTCAGTCATCAGGTTCTGATCCCAGGCACCGAATTTTTTAGAGTCTGATGCACAGGTTGTAGTTCCTTCACCCCAAACATCTTGAACACGGCTCTGAAGTATTGCATTAACTACAGAGGATATTGCATTGCGTAAATTATCTTTATTTATAAACTTCCTTCTGATGTAAAGCAAGTCTTGGTAGCTTTCTCCATGATTGCCGGCGGATACACGTTTTAAACCCGTATTCGTGCCAAGCCCATATAGAGCCAGTATTAAACGTTTTTGAATTACTGACCTTTCCAATCGTTCATGTGAAGCTACTGTTTTTAAATGGTCTGTAAAATTTATCCTCAAATCTGTTTCTTTCAATACATCAAGTAAATTTGTCATAGGCCAATGCCGCATAATTTCTGCTTTTAATTTTGACAAATTCATTGATTCTTGCTGTGGTTCACTTGGAGATATTGTTATCCAACCATTACCCCTATCAGTAAATCTGACTTTGGAATTTCTGGGCATACCTACATCTAGTTTAGATAAACCATCGTACATTGCTTGACGGATTTTATCTATAAATTCTTGTGCATCCATCGGCTGCTTTAACGCCTTGTAATTTTCCTCCCTACGTTCTTCAAAGTCGGTTGGCAAATCATCATCAGGATTCCTGTATCTGTTAGCACCAACTACCCATATTTCTTTACAGCGTAATTTATCCCTGAGAGACTGTAAAGCAACAATTTCATAGTTCATTCTGTTAATTCGTTCAATTCCTTTTTCGCTATCTTTTTCAATGACAGCATCCTTCATGCCGGAGCGTATAACACCTTCAATAGGAATATTTTCTGCATCAGAAAAATAATGAGTACGAATGTCATAGTACTTTCTGATTACGTCTAAAGCTTTTATTACTGGTTGGTGAACTTCGTTGTTAGAACGGAATTCTAATGTATTAAGTAATTCAGGAACCATTCGTCTATAATGAGTAGCGTAGGAAGCCCTCATTATGGTATAAACCTTTTGACGGTACTGAGCACCGGTATTTTTGAATTCTTTTACCAATGCTCTTAATGTATTTTCACTGACTACCGGGAATAATACTTTTTTAATTATCCCATCAGGATTATTTAAAGCAGCATCAGCCATTTGGAACAAAATATTTGTCTTACCATTAACTTTCCTGAAATCATTAATAAGCTGCTTTTCAACCTTTCTTTCAGCTCTGACACTTATTCTGTGTATTATTTGTATTAGCAGCTCAATGAGATTATCAGTTATTTCTCTACACCTGAGCCAGAAGAAAGCAGCAAGAATTGTGTACCTTACATGATCTGGATGCCGACGAAGCTCAGGTAGCTTTTCTGATACCGCCCTGAGCTTATACCTTTTTACTATTTTTTGAGGTATATTGTTAAAAAGATTATTAGGAAGTTCCAGTTGCTGAATTGTCCTCAATTTTGCTATTTCTCTAAAAACACTGTCTATTCCTATTCGTCCAGGATCAGCTCTTAATTCGCTAAATGTCATGGAATCACCATTAGATGTATAATCAACTTCTGTTTCGTCGTATGTAGTAAGGGTTGTAATTAGTTCATCCATCTTCAGAATTGTTTCTTTTGCTAGCTTTGCATATGTTTCCTTAAAGAATTGATTTTCATATGCAAAAACAGCAGATCTGGTAATGCGGTCAATACGATCGGCGGTAGGTGGTTCGATATGAAGTTCCCTGAAACGCTTATATGCTTCTTCTTTTAAACTTTCTACTTCTGCATCGTGATAAAACACGTGCTTTGATAGCCAACTGGTAATTGATTGGATGTCTTCGGTATTGACTTCTCTAAAACCGAAGAATTCTCTTATTTGTGCCCTGTGATACTTTCTGGTTCTTCCGTTCCAGTCATAATTTTCAATAGAACAATCATCAAGATTCAATTGCTTAGCTATATATAATAATACTTCTTTGGGAATTTCATTTTTGTTACTTGGAAACCTTGCTTCATATTGAAAGTATTTAAATAATACAGCAAAGCCAAGGCGAGTTGTTCCAGTTTTATTACTTAACTCAGTAAGCTCATTAGGTAGAAATGTAAAGTTTTCAATAAGTTCGTCTATTTCCCAATGTCTTTTCAAAAGAATACCTCCACTACTGAATTTCGTCTATTTCAGTATATCATAACATACGGTAGTTATGGATATATTTGCAATTGAAGAATATTTTATATCCTTTAAAATATGAACAGATTTTTTATTTTATAAGGAATAAGTATGGGAAATTTGTAATTTAGAGGTAATAGTATAAAATTGATTTATAGTAATATCTTTGGAGGGAACTATGAGATTAAAAAAGATAATGCTCGTCATCGCCTTATGCACTACCATCATAACTATTTTATGTATAACCTCAATTTACGGGATAAAGAAAGAAAAAGATACTGTATTAATAGATTTACAACAAGCAATTAATATTTCTTCTAAAAGAGCTATTGAGTGGAATAATCAAGCTTCCTTATATTTTTTGACAAGCGTTGATAATCCTAATTATAAAAATAACGAATCTGGTAAGAATGGCAGGAGAAGATATTGGAATATAGATTATGCAGTAAAAAATACAAACCACCATCTGCTATTAACGATACATGACGGTGTAATAATCAACTGTAACCAGGTTAATTCCCTAACCCTAAATGAAAACTTAATTAATTACAGTGAGATAGAAATGAATAGTACCTATGCTGTAAAAGCGGCGATAAAGAAGTATAATTTGAATCCGGGAAAAGAGTGGGCCCAAGGGTACCACTTCGTTTTGAATAAAATCGGTGGAAAAACACTATTAACTGTTGTAGGACTAGATTCCAATGGCAATTTTGCTAAAGTTAATTTTAATACATTAATTGGAAATGTAGAATCAGCATTTTATAAACAAATTGATAGTGGAACTAGTCAATGGATGAAATGGGAGGTGGTTTAAATGTAAAAAATCTCTTTTAAACAGTGTTATGAACGCTTGGCGACGTTCTTAAGCTACTTGCACAAAAAATACAGATGAAAAGAAGGTGGTTTTTGCTTTGAAAAAACGAATAATTGTACTATTTTTACTAGTTGCGGTATTATCTAATGCTTTCTCGGTATGTTATGCTACGTCATATTCTTATTCCAATCAAGATGTAACAGCATATACGGCTTATTCAAGTGCACTCACGGCAAGCGGAGCAACCCCAGAAGTAGGTTATGTTGCTGTTCATCCTAAAACTTGGGGTAGTCATACCAATCCACTATTCCCATTTGGAGCATTTATAACAACTACATCGGAATTATATCTTCCAAATGCAGGCGATGGTATGACAGTATTTCAAGTACAAGACATCGGGGATGTAAATAATACGAGGGGGCTAACGAAGTATTGGTTTGATTGCTATGTTGGATTGAAACCTACATATGATCAAGCAGCAATAAATTTTGGAAAGCAGAAATGTAATTATACAGTCAGATGGTAATGTATTAATTACTTAATTAAAGAAATAAGGCTAGGTAAATGGGAATTTTACTTAGCCTTATTTTATTACCTTAATTAGAAGACCTATCAATATAATCACTATGTTTAAAGTCCGTAACTCTAATACCTTTGTAGTCTTGACGAATAGTTACTGTTTCAAGTCCATATGGGGGATTATGTGCTCCCTCATATGTTATTACTTGTATTATAATATTAAAATAAAAAGATCCTTTTTCTAATCTCTTAATTTCCAGTACTTTGGCATCAAATAAATCAAAACTTTTGGGATAACCATAATAATTTTGTACAGCATCGCTAATAAGTGGTGAAAGCTGTGTAAGAAGAAAATCCCTGTAAAGTATCTCTTTGGATTCAATTCTACTAGGGTCGGCAACAACATAATTTTTACCTTGCGTTTGAATAGATGCAGCTACATTATTGTATGTAGCTAGTAAAATTGTGATTAATAGTGTTCCAATAAGAATATTTATCTTTAAATTTTTAAAGTTTCTCATTTCTATTCACTCCTTATTTTTATTCAGTTTTTAGTTTATGTAAGTATATTAAAATTATTTAAAACTAATTATATATACTATCCCAATAAGTAGGGGTTTTGTGTCAGAACAAAACTCTGTCACAAAAGTCACCAAAAATAATTTATTGATATCACAAATAGCAATATAGTATTTTTGTGATACTTATGATATATTTACAACTGTAAAATTGTTTTTTAGTAGGAGGCTTCAATAATGTCTAAGATCGGATACGTGAGAGTTTCGACATTTGAACAAAATACGGATAGGCAGGAAATAGCTCTATCTGAAATAGGGATGGATAAAATATTTTCTGAGAAAATTTCGGGAAAAAGTACAAATAGACTGGAGCTAAACAAAATGCTTGATTATATCAGAGAAGGAGATACACTCTATATTGAAAGCATTTCTCGATTAGCCAGAAGTACAAGAGATTTGTTATCAATAGTAAATATACTGCAGGATAAAAAGGTTGATCTAGTTTCCCTAAAAGAAAATATTGACACTACAACCCCGCAAGGTCGCTTCGTATTGACTATTTTTGGTGCATTATCAGAATTAGAAAGGGAAAGTACACTTCAACGTCAGCGGGAAGGGATTGCTGCAGCCCGAATTAAAGGTAAAAAATTTGGTAGGCCACTTATTGAGACACCAAAAGACTGGGATAAAGTAATAGAGCTTTGGAAAAAAGGGAATATAACTGCCATAGAAGCTATGAAACGATTAAACCTAAATAGAGGCACCTTTTATAGAAGAGTTAAAGAGTTTGAGACAAAAATAAACGGTAATTAATTACATCTACTTTGCCCCTGGTGACACGGATGCTCCCACTACCCCTATTAAGTACTGCGAAAATAAAGGAAAATATATTGTTTATGTTCTATAAATTCCTAAGCCTATCCAATATAAATAATCTTAATGATGATATCATTGAAAAAGTGGACCTACTAAACTCCCAAAATATTAATAAGAAATCCAAAAAAATATCTCCTTTCGACATGTGCCCAGATATTGTAATTTCATATCCAAAACAACTTACAAATTCTCAAAGTGTTTTAAAAGATATGCCGGAAGAAATATGGAATCTTTTTGTAGAATATGCAGAGGAATACTATCCTAATATAGCCATTGGGGTTATAATCACAATCTGTAGTGGAATCCGGCGTGGGGGTTGTGTGAACTTACGTGTAAAGGACGTCAAATTACATAAACAAAATCATATGCTGTATCTTAACATAAAAGATAATCAGTATGAATTATTTGGAGATAGAGACATAAATCTAAATAATTCACAAGTTAAAAAGCCACGTCAGAAACAACCCGTATTACCACTCCATTCAAGAATAGTAGAAATTTTTGAAACTCATAAAAAATACTTAAGAAAAATATATAATAGTCGGTATATAAAGAATAAAGCACTTTTTGTAAATGCTTATGGACTGCCAATGTCAGGAGATTCCTTTAGTAATTATTTTAATAATTTGAAACATGATTTTATTAAGTTTTTAGAAAACGAAGGACTTCCAGCTTTGGCCCAGCAAATGAAGGAATATCGTTGGGGTACTCACATAGGAAGGCATATTTTCACTAACACCATAGTAAAAAAAGGATATGCTAATGGAAGTGGAAATAAACCCATTCCAAAGCTAGTTGCTCTTTTACGAGGAGACAGTTCAGAAGAATCATCTATGGTATACATTGACGAGTATACTTTAAGTGAAGCGGTATCTAAAAATATAAATGACATCAGCAATATAGCAATGGGGTATAACAAAAATGAAAATGACTAAATTTGAAGTAATGACCATGCTTGGCATTTCTACTCTTGAAAATGAAATAGCTGAAAATGTATTAGAACTATGCGATATAAATCCGGAATATGATGGCGAAGAAGTCTGTATATTTTATGCAAAAGCTGTAACCTTTTTTAAGGAGTACCTACCAGAGTATTATGTAGCTGAATTACTTGGCGTAAATGTTAATGACTTATTAAATATGAACTTAGAATATTTGAGAATGCCTGTTGAAATGCAGTGTTTGTTCTATGATAGTTATCCAGTAGGAAAATTTAAGTATTCAAAGTTTGTCTATAAGTCAATACAGGTATATAAGGTATTGGGCATTTTGAGTAAGTCAGTCTTTCTCAAAATACCAAGAAAATATGCAAAACATTATAATAAGAGCTTTGTTTCCATAGAAGCAGCTGTTTCTATCTTAGGGTTTACCAAGGTTCATCCTGCATTATACCACTTTTATTTAATGAAGCTTAATATAAGATATAACTGTACTGAAGGTAAAAAAAAATATCTAATTGACGACATTTGTAATGTACTAGAAAAAGCTATAGAAGTACATGGTAAATATATATCGTTTAATGAGACTTGTGAATTATACTGTCATAATAGTATTCGCTATATATGTGTAAATAACATTTCACTTAGCTATGGTGATAGTATTGCAAAATATGATGTTGTTTCTAGTGATACAAGATTTAAACATCAGTATAAAGAAAGTAAATCTTTTTTTGATAAATATGATGTTCATGAAAGGTACTTGGGCTGGTTTAGCAGAAAATCAAGTAAAATGACTCATAAGTATATTGGCCTTTCGACAGGTAATTTTAATTTTTATGAAAATAACAACGAATATGAGACTTTAAATCTATTGTGTAAGATGTGGGATTTGGAAGGATTTGAGTACAATTCTGCATTTGAAAAAGCACTTAAGCGCCAAGGCAAATTAAAAAAAATTGAATCATTGCATCTCTATCGTATATATGATTTTGCAAAACAATATGAAAAAGCAATTTATTATATTGCTCTTAAGAATTTAAATATAAAAACTTCTGAAAGTGATCAATATTTTTATTCAGCTAAAAATAGAGACTCACTTAGTTTTTATTTTATAAGAGCTAAACTATCTTCTCCGAACTGGATATGGTACATTAGTAGAGGGTTAAGGAAATACGTGTCAAATAGTATTTCCAAATATTGGCATAAAGTTAAAGATTATAGATATAACATAATAGAAGATACCATTAAAAATGATGAGCATCAATATGTCTCATTTACAGCACACAAACTTCAATGCTTAAAAATTTTTTATACTGCAGAGTTATTTAATTTACATAGTAATATTGGTTGTGCAAAAGAACATGTAAATCTTGATTATACTTGTTTATATAACTTTAACCAAAACTTACAATATCTTATCAACGATGATTATCTTACTGCGATGAACGTGAAAAATTTGTGTGCAGCGCAAATGATAGTTACTTTTTTACAACAAAAAAGAAAAAGTAATATTACTGTATGCGAATACCTTGATAAATCAATAGAATACTGGCCAATATTAAAAGTTATAATGTATCTTAATTTAGACAAATATTCGATTACACTAACGTGGGCGATTCTTCATAATCTTGAATTATCCTTATTTTATTATCGCGAAAATATATACATGATAGCTAAAGAAATTATTGCATTGAGAAATTACATTAATGATTTATTGGATGAATATATTCCAGTTAAAAATTTATATTATTTACTTCACAATAGTCGCCCAATCGTAAATGTAACTAATGAAATAGTTGCGCCACCAGCAATGTTTTATTTCTTGATGCCAGAAAATCATAGAGGCTTCTATCTAATTAAAAAAATTTCACAAAATCTTTTGGATGAAGTTTATAATGAGAGGGTCAATTGTGATACTTTGCTTACTGCAGCTGAAGTGCAGAATAATCTATACTTACTACCTTCAAAAATACCAAGTAGATTAGCTGTTCATCTGTTGCAGGTTGGAAATAGCCTTGACAAGCTGGAACGGACGTACTCTTTGTTTGCTGATGGATCTAATGTTTTTTGTAGACGAGATTCTGTTATCAAATTAGTTGAATTACAAAAAGCTCATCAAACAAACTATGTTTTGGAGGATTATATACCCCAATTTTTAAACATTAACATTGAAAGTTTATCCGAAAAGGACAGGGAAATCTTAAAAACCATCAGTGTTTATAAGACACCTGATTATATTATCAATATGACTAGTAACAAAAATCTTACAAATAATAGAGCTTACCTCAAAGAAGATGTTATTGGACTTCGAGATTTCTTCCATGTTTCTCGTAACACTCAATATGATATCAAGGTGGATAATAACATTTCCGGAAAAGAACCTTATCAGACTTATTTAATGCGCCAGAAGCCATTAGGATTAGAAAAAACTTTAGAGCATATATCTCCTATATCAGCCGATATATGGGATGGATACATAAGGCTACAATTATCAACTCAGCAACGTTCTGAAGAAGGTGTAAATTCCATGATAAATCAATGCATAAAAGCATTGAATATACTAGTCAATATGTTTCAGGACAATGAAATTGCAGAAATAAGTGACTTTCAGACAGGTGTAATAAACCGTAGTTTTAATTATATCGCTTCAGTAACATATTGCAGTATTCTAATGGGATTTTTTAAGTATGCAGCCATTATGTATGCTGAAATAGGAATTAAACCAAAATACCGTATTGCTGAATTGAAAATACCAGTAACTAAAAAAGAAAATCCTGATGATATACTACCCGAGACCTATAGTTTTAGAGAGTATAGTAAGTTGTTTAATTATTGTAATGATTACTATATACATGTAGAAATAGCCGTAAGAGAGATTCTTGAAAAGGGCACATGTATTTATGCATCAACATGGTTCTATGTAATGTCACATTTAAACAACGCATGGAGAAGCAGTGATTTTTCAATGTTCCCGTACATTGATATCATGGATATAGTCTATAGAAATACATCTGATGATATAAATTGGTACCTTAATAACCGAATATCTAAAAGTGATGCAACTATAATAGTACTGCGAATACAGAACAACCCTAAGGTTATATCCAAAACAAAAAAATACACCAGGTTTACGTGTTCTGATGAGCTCCTTATTACATATGCAACTGTATATTCATTATTATCCTTATATACGGCAAAACATATAAGCTACAATATAGGTTTTGTAAGCCATTTTGAAAACAAGTACAACGGAGTCAGTAAAGCACAGCTAGATTACTTCTTTTTAAAGTTTGGGATAATTAACTTTCGATTTAAGTCAAAGAAGTTGAATAAAACGCTTCTTTCACTGATTGATTTTCTTGAAAATTACTATATAGATAACGACATTGATACTGAGCGCAGGCAGGCAATGCTACTTAGAAGCCATGTAAAACCTTCTTCAACCGCGTACTATATTAAGAAGTCAAAGGAGGTTTTTGACAGATTGACTAACATGATTTGTGCTCGGGGTGAGTTTGGCTATGCCTATGAAATGATGATAAGAAGTGTTTTAGATACGGATAACAAACTGAGTTTAGAAGACATGACCGATAAAATCAGGAGAATACGATATATGATTCCTAATATGAAGGACATTGATATTTTATATGGATTTTTAAATTACACTCATCAGGAACAGGCTAGCTTAAATGAGTACGTAAACTCTTTGTCTTTGGAAGAATTACAGACTAAACTTACAAAGCTATATCTGAACCATTTGGGTTCGAAAACAGATAAATATCTACCATGTATAAAAAATATTTGCAATTACAGTCATGGTAATAAGGATGAATGTATGTGTTGTATATTTCACATACCATCAATTTATTCATTGTCTGTCATATGTCAAAGTATTAAGGAAGATATTAATAGCTATAGAAGTGCAGTAAGTGATATAACTCGCAAAAAAATAATATCCAAACTGTTCAAGAAATCCAGAGATATTATCTGGGCCAAACAAAAATATGGAGATGAAATTTTAGGAGAAATCCTGGCAATTAACGGAACTGACTATGACCAGTTCTTACTAATTCTTGAGAATTTCTTAACTACACAAAAGAAAATGAATCAAATAGCAGGAGATAAGATAGATGCCTAATAATTTACCACAGCAAGAACATTCAACCCAGGAACAAATAATAGATTATAAGAATCATATGGCTCTCTGGTTTAACAGTAGATATTGTCGCAGCGATGATGTACGATCATTTACATTTGAATCAGAAGTATGGCTATTGAAAAAGGCTTATCATAATAATGACCGTGAAAGGATAGATTTTAGCTTATTTAGCAAGGTAATTTATAACCGAAACGATAAAGTACTTATAAAATGCTTTTTGGCTAACATGCTGATGGACGGGTATTCTGAGGCTACCGTTTATGCTTATTATTCTATCCTTAAACAGTTTTACATATCCTCTCATGGATTGACGACTGTTAATGAATTGAGCGATGATGAAATAAAGTATTACTGTAGCCAAAACGATAAGATATATTTATATATACCCATCAACTTTATAGAATTTATTATAGAAAATTCTTTCTATAGTACTAACTATAAAACTTTAGTAAAGGCAAAAAATAAGTTAAATTTAATACATAACGTAAATAATAAAGCTAATGAAAGCCGTGAACTTCCAAGTAACAAGGATATTGCAATGTTTCAGTATTATCTACACAAGTTTGAAACAACAGAACAAGACAAGGATCTAAAAAATTTATTTTTGCCGGTAATAATATGGTGGAGAATATCTATTGTGATACCGATTCGCCCGTCAGAAATTACATATAATCTTAATAAAGACTGTATATTTAGGTTAAACAACGCCTGTTATATTCGCTTAAATCGAATTAAAGGTAGCTTAATTAAACGAATGCAGATACCAATTGCCAGAAAAATATGCATTTCTGAGGATTTGTATGATTTGATTAAGAGCTATCAGGATGTTGTTGCTTATGATACAAAATCGGTAACTCTATTTTCAATAGACTTTCTAAGAAATTGTTTTCTTAATGTAAGAGAAAAAGAAGATATGTTCCGGGATAAAGCAAATACTTTCCTGCGTTTTTATGAAGAATACACCCACTTTGAAAGTACAGACCTTAATCAGCTCATAGATCTTTTTTATGATTTTTATATAAATAGGCAGATAAATGCACCTAAAGAATACGACCGTCTACGTGCTGGGGATACAAGACATCTGGCTTTCTCATCGCTATTGCTTCAAAATTTAAATCCAATTGATATAGCCATGATAGGTGGACATACTTCATTGGAATCTCTTGGTTCCTATGTTAATCATGTGGATCTATATATAGATTCTGAAATATATCGCTATTATAACAATATTGATTTGAACACTTATAATTATAGTAAGAAACTTAAAGATATAATTATGAATATGCCTTTTCAAGCGCCATCAAATTTTGAGGATTCTATTCCGGATGAATACGGAATAGGTTACTGTACAGACAGGTCATTCTCATGTGAAGATGATTTATGTTTTTTTTGCAGTAAATGGTGGTGTCGTCCCAAAAATGAAAACTTAGTAAAGGCAGGACAATATATAAGTCGTCGTAGTATGGTACAACTCAAAAATGAACTTAGTACAAACAAAAAAATGCTGCATGCGTTATTAAATAAGGCTAGTATCGAACTTATCAATGGGAGCTTGATTCTAAAAGAAGAATACTATTGTGAATATCGTCAGCTAATAAAATCCATTACCGGCAATGCAAACCGTTTAGAAATGCTCAAAGAAGCATTAATACTAAATTTTAATGGGGAGGGAAAAAAAGATGAATAAAAATGGTACTGGAAGACCCAAGACACAGTATGATATCGAAGAGATAAATGAAATCATTGAAATGAAACTAAAGAGTGTTGACTATAATATAAGTAAGGTCACCTACAATTCAGTATTTAAATTCAACCAATATCTTGTTAATACAAAAAAACGAAATTCAAAGAACGAACTTTTTAAACTATATGGCTACTCTTTCTGGGCTGCTGATTATAGAGGAGTACCAAATCACGGTAAGGAGCATATAGATTTATATAAACGCCATAATAATCCTATAATTGCCGGAGAATCATTTGAAGTAGGTACAGATGATATAAAAGCAGTAATTGATACTAACTCAAACAATCCTCAGAAAATGAAACAGATTCTAATTAAGATTTTCCAAAAAGAACGTAATGAAAATGCACGTAATGATAAAAAGTTCAATGAATTGCAGCAAAAAGTAAATACGTATAAAAAATTGGCGAGTCAATATAAACAAGCATTATTTATGATGTTTTATAACAGTCGATTATCGGAAAATTCATTAAATGATGGTAAGCGGTAAACCATGAGTACCTCGATAGACTCTCTTTAATATGAGATAATTCTTCCATGTTTTCACAAGCTACTTTAAAAAATTGTACAACTTTTTAAAGTTAGCTTGAAAAACTTTAATAAAGTTTTTCAAGGAGGTTTTATCAATGGAGACTAAAAAAGTACAACAACAGTACCTTCTTTCAAAATGGGCTGCTACTATTCAGGAATGCCGTGCTACCGGAATGTCTGTGAAGGATTGGTGCTTGGAAAACAATGTGAATATGGCTCAATTTTTTTATTGGCAGCGTAAAATACGTAAGCAACTCTGTTCATCGGTAGATAATTCAGCAAAGGATTCGTCAATCACTTTCGCACCCGTTCAACTCACGAATTCCCGTAATAAGTCCTTGCAAGAAGTATCTTTTAGCACAGAGATGATTGTTAACGTTGGAGGATGCCAATTACAAATTAATAATGATACTAGCCCTAAGCTGATAGAGACAGTACTGAAGGTACTCCAAAATGTTTAATAATGCTACTGGTTTTGACCAGATTTACATTGCATGTGGTTATACCGATTTGCGCCAAGGAATTGATGGCCTTGCTGGGATGGTTCAAAATCAATTTCATTTAAATCCTTTTCAAAACATCCTGTTTCTTTTCTGCGGAAGAAAAACAACAAGGATAAAAGGTCTTCTTTGGGAAGGTGATGGTTTTGTATTACTATACAAGCGTTTAGAAGGCGGAAGATTTCAATGGCCTCGCAGTGAAGCAGAAATGAAAGAAATCACACCTAAACAATTCCGATGGCTAACAGAAGGTCTTGCCATTGAGCAAGCAAAAGCTGTTAAGAAAGTGTCTCCCAGCCGTATTATCTAGTGGATAACTCTTTTGAAATTGTGCAAAACCTCACATATTTTCCGTAATTATCCACGACTTTTAAAACTTGAGACTTTTCTATTCCATTGTGTCTTTTTTCATGATATTGTAGATTCATGGATAAAACATTTACAGAACTGGAATTAACTAAATATAGTAAAAAAGATATTGTTCAGCTTTTTCTGAAGCAGCAGGCCATACTTGAAAAACAAAGCACTCAATTAGAAGAAATGAATAAAAACATCACTCTTCTGATTGAAGCAAATAAAATTGGAAAGCAGAAAAGATTTGGACGTTCATCTGAAAAGATGGTATATGATGAGCAGATGGAACTGTGCTTTAACGAAGCAGAAGTAACTGCTGCCGGAAAGCTTATTGAAGAACCTGAATTTGATGAAGTATGTCCTAAGCCATATAAGCGAAAAAAAGCAAAAGGAAAACGTAATGAGGACTTAAAGGATTTGCCTGTCAGTATCATTGAACATACTCTTAATGACGATGAGTTAAGATCTATTTTCGGAGACACATGGAAACGACTGCCTGATGAAGTGTACAAGCGCCTTCAATTTCACCCTGCTACATTTGAGGTGGAAGAGCATCATGTTGCAGTATATGCAGGAAAGGACAATCAAACCATTGTAAAGGCAAACCGCCCTGTTGATCTATTGCGCAACAGTATTGTAACGCCAACTCTGGCAGCTGGTATACTAAATGGAAAATATATAAATGCTCTTCCTCTATACAGGTTGGAACAGGAGTTTGCCAGAAATGACATACATATATCCAGACAGGTAATGGCAAACTGGACAATACAATGTGCCGAGAGGTACCTGTCACTATTGTATGATAGAATGCATCAGGAACTCTATCAGTGCAGCGTATCACAGGCTGATGAGACACCAGTGCTTGTTTCAAAGGATGGTAGATCTGCCGGTTCTAAAAGCTACATGTGGGTATATCGTACGGGCAAAATGTACGAGGCTCCGCCCATTATCCTGTATGATTACCAGAAAACGCGTAAAGCTGATCATCCAAGAGAATTTCTCAAGGGGTATAAAGGGATTATTGTAACCGATGGATATGAAGTTTACCACAAGCTTGAGAAAGAAGAACCAGACATAAAGATAGCAGGATGTTGGAGTCATGCCCGTCGTAGGTTTGCGGATGTTGTCAAGACAATGGACAAAGAAACCGCTAAAGATACATTAGCATATGCAGCATTAAAACAAATAGCTTTGATATATAAAACAGATAATGATCTTTTGGGGCTATCTCCACAAGAGAGAGTTGTCAGACGTAAGCTTCTTGTAAGGCCTGAAGTAGAAGCTTTCTTTGCATGGGTTAAAGAGCATAGAAGTGACGTTCCATCACAATCAGAAACAGGCAAAGGCTTTACCTATTGCCTAAATCAAGAAAAATATCTAAGAACATTTCTTGAAAATGGTTACGTACCTCTGGATAATAATGTTACAGAGGGAGCTATAAGGGGCTTCTGCATAGGAAAAAACAACTGGCATTTGATAGACACAGTTCAAGGAGCCCAGGCAAGCGCAATAATTTACAGTATTGCAGAAACAGCTAAGGCTAATAACTTAAAACCATACCATTACTTTAAATATTTACTGCAGCAGCTTCCCCAACATATGGATGATAAGGATACATCCTTTATAGACAAGCTGCTTCCTTGGTCAGAAGATTTGCCTGAAGAATGCAGAAAAGCAACTCAAAATTAGCAAAATTATATCCGCCGAAAGGCGGTATTTTTGTATAGGTACTCATGGTTTACCGCTTACAAATGATGTAATGGTTTTAAAAAAAGAAGGGGATACATATATTCAAAAGGAACTTTTGCATATTTTTGATAATAATCAAGAATTAATAGAAGAAATTGTAGGTCAAAAGGAAAACACCTATTTAAAAGAGATAAATAATAATATCGTTGATTTGGCAAAAATCCTTGGAATTAAAGATTAATATTCAGAATACTAATAATTTTTCATGTACCTATAGGGATACCGCTAACATCCCAATAAAACCACGCCAAAGGGAGAATTTGTATATAACTTGACATTTTTAACTAAACTAAAAAGCTGCAACCCTTTTTAAATTAGTTGCAACTTTTTATTAGTTTTGGATTTTAGGTAGTAATGGAACAGAAAACGGCTATAAGTGTGTGTATTTTACAGATTAGCCATTTCAATTTATCCTATATTATGAAAATTTTTATTTTCTTGCAGTTAATATATAGTTTGTTCAAATTCATAATTGATTCACACAAATTCGGAATACTTTATGACTTAAATGATGGAGGGGTAATAGTTGTATGGCACCCAAGGTAAAATTCTTGGTCAGATATAAATCTATCCCCTTTATTCCAGTTATCTTTAACTATCAAAAAATGATAAGTTGATGTACCATTTTTGTATATATTATACCCCTTAACTGCCACAGTGTGATTGTAATATGGCCTGGATGCTAATGAAAAGAGTGCTGGCCGACTGTTGTTAATTTGAGCTTCAAAAACAGCAAATGACCACGCATAGTTATTAGATCCGCTACCGTCTGTATAACCAAAACTTTTCCATGCTTCTTCAACTAGATTGTCAATGCTTGTAACGCTAATCCCGTCTGTATTATTATATCCTAATAGAATTGCTCTTTGCCTGAAACTGTTGTATATCTTTATTCTATCTAGAGGAATCTTTGAATAGCCATTTGCAGCATAATATATTAAAATATTTGCCAAAGCACTTAGGCTACAATTGTTAACACTGTTTCCAGTAGTAGCGCCGACTCCATCGGTAGTTTCATATTCTTTCTGCAACCAATTACCAACATTAGATAAATTTCTTGACGTGTTCAAAGTATATGTATTGCTTTGACCAAATCTATTTTCTAAATAAGTGAGGATTATCTATTACATTGGCATATGTATTTTCATTTGACCCAGCTACAAACAACTCATTAATAGACTTTCTATCAATTTTTTTAAATGATGACCATTTTCCCTTGTTTATGGTTTCTAATGTCCTTGTTGTCTTAAAATATTTCTTCATGTCTTTTTTATCTACTCTGTTTTTTAGAATAGATTTAAATTCTAATTTATTATTTTTGTCCTTAATTCCGACAAAATATTGTTGGTTTCCTAAATAATACTTTTTCTCGGCAGAACTTTGAGAATCACTTGCAATAATAGAATCCATATAGTTAGCAGGAGTTGTTGATTCATATGAGAACTCTACTATAGGATTTAAACTACTGCTTGCTGAAATTATTATATAGCCTTTCTCTTGAACATCTTTAACAACTTTGCATTCGTACGCTGTGACATTATTATCAAGATCATATAACGGAGTTGTTATTGAAATCTTACAAGAGCTATCCCATTGAGAATCCTGATTGTTTACAACATCACTCAGTAAAAATAAAGCCGCTACTTTTTCAGCATCAACTTGTATTATATCAAAGCTTGATATTTCAATCTGATCATTACTGTTTTCAGCAAATACTGCTTGACCACATAATGTTGTTAATAACATAGTTAAAATTATAAACATACTTAATATTCTTTTTGTCATCTTTTGACCTCATTTCATTTTTGGGGTTTACTGTTCATGCTATCAAATGAGCAATACTGCTCCGTTTCGGTATCAAACAAAACAATTGTTTCATATTGTGACTGACCTGCTGCTTCTCCTATTTCTTTATCCTTTTTATCCTTATAGATATAGTTCGTCAAGATGTGCATTTCTCCAATTTCACCATTTTTATATGAATCCAAATTACTTATACACTTTTTTATATTCAAATCAGTTAAGTCACATTTAATGGAATAATCGGAACTTGTATCTACAGGGTTAAGCTTAGATTGAATAAGATCTTTATATTTATCTTGTAGTTCCTTTGAATTTTGTTTAATTACAAGATTATTATAAATTAATAAATATTTATCAAAATTTAAGTCAACAATTAAAAAACATTCATTGTCAGATTTATCAGTAAACAATACATAATAATTAAATTTTCCACCTAAAATCGGTGGTACTGTTTTATTTACTGATTTTATATCTTTATACCCAAAGGTATTTTGAATATAACTTTGAATGTCTTTTTTGGGTTGCTGTGAACATCCTACAAAGACTAACAAGGTAAATGTGGTTATAAAAATGTAAATTAACTTCTTCATAAATTCCTCCTGTTTAACTTGTATTTATTATCATCTAACCTCCCTAAAATATGATTTTCATCCTGTTATACTGAACAACTAAATTATATCATGTAAAAATTAATAATTTTGTTATAATATGTCAATTTACTATAATTTAAAATTTTTAATTATAGTATCCTGAGAATCATTGGATAGACCACAACTCAGAAAAATGATTGAATTCATAAATAAAGTGATACTGTATATATCGAAAGTATCTCTAGCTTAGCAAGAAGTATTAAGAACCTTCTTACAATTGTTCAACAGTTATAGGAAAAGTCAGTAGACCTTGTTTCTTGAAAGAAAGTATAGATACAACTACTCCACTGGAAAGGTTTGTATTAACCATATTTGGCGCACTTGCTGTAGCAGCGGTTGTTGTTATCAGAATCTAAAGAAGTCTTTACAGCAGTTATAGGACCACTTGTTGAGGTGCCAGATAACTTTCTTGGTTTATCTGTTACAATAGGTTAGGAAAGTCTAAAAACAGATTGGAATTATCAAATTAAAATCAAAATTCCGAACAAATATTCTCTAATTATATTAACACAATTACATAAATATAGTATAATATTTTAGTAAAGAACGTAATAACCACTAAATATAGGAGGTATGATGGATACTCGCATTGAAGAAATTCTTGACTTTTGGGAAAATAAGTTACCAGAATACTACAGTTCAGATGTTATTAGGTTAACACAGGTACAGATGTCGCTAGATATAGCTGATTTTCTACTTAATGAAAGCCGGCCCAATATTTTTATTTTAGAAGCTCCCGTAGGTACTGGTAAATCTTTGGGAGCGTTGATTCCTGCAATGCTTGAAAAAAAGCATAGAATTCTCTCATCTCAAGTTATATATGCTACAGCGACTATAAATCTTCAAGGTCAGTTGACTCGTGAAGAAGTCCCTCTTTTAAAAAAATATGGTTTAGTAAATAAGTATATTTTAGCTAAAGGAAAAGGGAATTATTATTGCCATGAACGTGCTATGGAATCATTACATCGGTACAAAAATTTGAAAGAAAGTCTAATTTCCTTTTTTGAACAGGCAGAAACGGGTCACAGAGATGAGTATGAAAATATTTATAGGCCTTTAGAAAATAAACTGTGGGAAAACTTTAACCTTGAAGCAAGTAGCTACGAATGTCGTAATTGTACATATAGCCTAAATTGTCCAACGCAGAAGCACCGTTCCCGTTTTTTGTCTTCGTCCAATGATCTCATTATCACTAATCATGATCAGCTAATACGCTCATTCCTTAATTTTCAAGACATGGAGTCTGCGAGTAAACCTATCCTGCCAACAAATCCCGGCATTATAATTATAGATGAAGCACATGATTTTTTAGAGAATTTTTTAGGACAAACAGAAGTATGTCTTAAGCTTAATACTTTGAGTAAAGTTAAGCATCTAATTCCGAAATTACTGAAAAACAAATATTCTAGACTCATGGAAAAATTTTGGAGCCTGTACACGGAAGAGAAATCATCTGTTGAATCAGCTCAGGGAAGATATAAGCTTTCAGAAAAAGCTCGGAGCATGCTAATATCTATGAAAAGCTGTATTGATGAGGCTATGTTAAAAGAGGAATCAAAAAATATAGGTAAAAATCTATTACTCTACAAAAATGAAGACAGTAAGATACAAGAACTAGAAGAAATTTCGGCAGCTATTAGAAAGATCACATCAGCATCTTATGTTTCTTGGGTCTGCTATGAAGACAATACTGTTCATGCAGTAAACAAAGGGTTTACAAGTTCCTTTAGAAATTTCTTACTTGAATTGGCTAAATACAACAAAGTTGTAATAATGTCTGGAACTCTAACTACAAATGGGGATTTCACACCTATGTTAGATTTATGGCATTTAACGCAAAAGGATGTCCGAAAACTTGCTCTACCAACTTCGTTTTCATATAGGGATCAAGCTAAAATATATGTGCCTGATGGTTTGGTATCACCTAAAGAGAGCGCTACACCAGAGTATACTGAAAATCAAGTTGAAAAAATTATCTCTATTATAGAAATGTGTGGAGGAAGAAGCTTGATTTTAGCAACATCCAAGACACACATGAACAATGTCTTTTCTGGTATTACACCTTACTTAGAAAAACAGGGGATTAATTCTTTTGTTCAAGATTCCAGTAGTGTTGAGGTTTTGTCAGATAAATTTAAGAAAGATGAAACCAGTGTACTTATAGGTTCTGGGAGCTTTTTTTCTGGAATATCAGTAAAAGGGGAATCACTTCTTTGTGTTATTATAACTCGTCTGCCATTTCCTGTTCCAGAAGATCCATATATAGATTTGCTAGGGGAGGGACTTGAAGGTTCAAAGTTTATGAGTGTATCCTTTCCGCATATGATGGTAAAACTCAACCAGGCTGTTGGAAGGTTAATTCGTGATATAAGTGATTATGGAATTGTTTCTATATTGGATGAACGCCTTTATACTAATAAGGAATATGGCTCAATAATATATGATTCATTTGAGAAATTGGGATATATTATAACTCGTAATCATGACGAAGTTTCAACATTCATAAAAAGAGGAAAAGAGAATGTTAAGGATATAAGCTATGCAAAATATAGTCGTGATAAGCTTACCATGCATAAAGCTCTCTCAAAGAAAATGCTGGCAAGGAAAACTACAAATTATGATATTTTGGGATACAATGTTGGGATGAATAAAAAACTTGAAAAAAAGTATTTAAACCATCGCACGCAAAAAGTCAAAGAATTTATAGAATCAAATATTACTGACGAACAATATCAATTTGCTGAGAACATACTAGCATCAAAGAAAAAAACTAAAAAGGATATCAAAAACATTCTAACATCAAAAAGATTATTCGAGTATTTGTTTGACTTGTTTTATAAGGATAACGAGGATACAAGGGTGGTAACGGACCATTTTCCCTATAATAATGATGAACAACGTAAGGAGTTTGTTATATATAAAGGTGTCGGTTCGAGAACATATAAACTTAAACCAGAAGAACTTGATGAACTGAATAGGAGGTTGGCTAAGCAGAACCGTTCATATATATGATATTAAATAAACTTTTTAATTTAATAATTATTACACCAAGTTATTAAACCAACACTCGGTGTAATAACTTGGTGTAATAATTAAATTGACATCATATAATTTTTCGATATAGAATAACAATAGATAAATGAGAAGGGATAAAACATATTAAATGATTTATGGATATTTACGAGCCATTGAGAATTGTTCTCCTGAGAGAGACATTAATATGCAAAAGCAGTTAGAAACTATGACAAATCAAGGGATTGAAATTATTTTTCAGGATTTAGTAACAAGAAAAACTACAGGTAATGAGCAATTTAATCATTTACTTGATATGTTAGAAGAAAATGATATTGTAGTGATTGTCAAACTGTCCAGACTCGCGGTTAGCCTAAGCGAATTATCTGATATATGTGGCATTTTCTCTAACAAAAGAGCAATTTTAAAGGTCTTAGGATTAGGCGAAATATCAAGAAATGGTCATATTTCGAATGAAAAATGGATAAATGCATTAAAAGAATTTGAAGAAGATATAAGATATGAAAAAATTTGTAGGGGCCACTTGATTTCCAGGAAAAATCATCAATCAAATAGTGCAATTCCTTGTGGAAGACCTCCAAAATACTCTAAAAAACAATTAAGCGAAGCATTAAAATTGCGAGATCGTTATTCATTTCAAGAAATAGCTAATATTACGGGCATATGTAAAAGTACATTATTGAATGCAAGTAAAAAGATGCAAATATGACCTAAAAGAAATGTATATTATATTAAAAATAATTAATATTGAGTATATTTATGCATTTTCTATAACTTTCTGTTTTCTTAAAGTTATAGAAAATAGGATATAATGCTTAAACGCTACGTTTGTTAATTTTCTACAACAATTTTGATTATGATAAAAAAGGTTTGTTTGGTCACCCCAATTACGCGAAATTAAAATTTCGCGTAATTGGGGTGACCAAATACAACATATGCCGTAATACTAGCTATTTCATGAAATGAATGCGCAAGCGCTAATAATCCCGCAATTTTAATGCTTCTCTGGTTTTTTTGAATACTTTTTTTCAAGTTTTTAATTATCAAACGCAGATTGAACAAGTTATATAGGAGGAATTATGAAGAAGTTAACTTTTTTATACTAAAAAAGTCGCAAAGTAATTGCGACCTTTTTACTATTTATTTAATTTTCTATCAGTACAGCCAGTTATTCTAATTTCCCACCTTCTATAACAAGGCTTTCTTTGTAATCTTCTCCATATACATCTGCTAATGTAGCATCATATGCTTTATGTATAAAATTCTCTTTTCCTAAAGCAGTGAGTTCATTATTAATCCAATCCAGGAGATCTTTATTTCCTTTCTTTACAGCAGGTGCTATTGTATCCTGACCACCCAATGATGGCACACCAACAGTGAAGCCAGGATTCTGTTTTGCCCATGCTATTACTTCAGTATTGTCGTTAACTATTGCAGCACCACGCCCATCTTTTAATGCTTCAAATATTTCTGTATATTGCTCAAACTTTAGTTGCTCTATGTCCGGATAATTCTTTGTTAAATATGTTTCAGCAGTTGTTCCTTTAGCGACAATAGCTTTCTTGCCCTTTAGTTGGTCAATTGAAGTAATTGGAGCACTGTCTGGAGATACTATTCCAAGAGAAACCTTCATATATGGATTTGCAAAATCCACCTTTTGCTTTCTGTCTTCTGTAACCGTAAAGTTTGCCATTATTATGTCAACCTTGTTTGATTCTAAGTATGCAACTCTGCTTGCTGCGTCTACCAACACAAATTCAACCTTAGACTCATCTCCTAGTAAATCTTTTGCAAATCTTTTGGCTATATATACATCAAACCCTTGATTCTTGCCATCTGCATCCACGTAACCAAAAGGATTTTTGTCGCTGAATACACCAATCTTAATTTTTCCTCGCTCTTTTATTTCATCAATTGAACTCTTGTTATTTGAAGTATTTGAACCGCAACCTGCCAATACCCCCAAAGCTAATACTATGCTTACTACTAATGGGATAATTCTTTTAATTTTATTCATTGCAATCATTCCTTTCTTTTTTAGTATTGAAATATATTTAAGAAGTGCTTAGCACGTTCTGTCTTAGGGTTTGTAAAAAATACATCCGGCTCTGATATTTCACATATATTGCCTTTATCAATAAACACTATCTTATCGGCGACAGCATGAGCAAATGACATTTCATGAGTTACAATAACCATTGTCATTCCCTGCTTTGCAAGTCCCAATATAACTTCTAAAACTTCTCTTACCATTTCTGGATCAAGTGACGCGGTAACCTCATCAAATAACATAATGTCAGGATTCATGCACAAAGCCCTTACAATAGCTATTCTCTGCTTTTGACCACCTGAAAGCTGACGAGGATATGAGTTTAACCGGTCAAGTAATCCTACTCTGTCTAAAAGCTGCTTTGCTTGCTCCATAACCTCAGATTTATTTCTCTTTTGTACTTTAGTAGGGCCTAAAAGGATATTTTCTATGACTGTCATATGCGGAAATAAGTCATAGCTCTGAAATACCATCCCTATGTGCTGGCGGATTTCCTGCCAATTTACATCTTTATTTATGAGACTTTTATTCCTGAATATTATATCTCCGCCTTGAATACTTTCGAGTCCATTGAGGCATCGTAAAAGAGTACTCTTTCCACACCCCGATGGCCCTAAAACAACAACAACTTCTCCTTTTTTAACACTGAGATTTATATTTTCTAGTACCGATACTTCGTCATATTTCTTATGTAAACCTTTTATCTCAAGTAATACTTCGTTGCTCCCCTTATCCATGATAACCTCCCTAACCATTCCATTTATTTTCTAATCTCTTAGATAACATTGAAAGTGGATAACAAATTATAAAATAAAGTATAAATATGAAACCATAAACCCAAAAGGATGCTGTAGGCACTTCTAAACGTGAAAGTTCTATAATTTGCTGGCCTACCTTTATAACATCTATAACTCCTATCAAAACTACCAGAGAAGTAGTCTTAACCATCCTTGTTGCTAAATTTATGGCACCCGGTAACATTCTTCTTATTGCTTGGGGTATTAGAATGTACCTGTAAAGTCCTAAAAAACTAAGGCCTATTGCCTTTCCAGACTCAATCTGATGTTTTGGCAGCGATTCCAGTGCACCTCTTACGATATCCCCCATTTCAGCTGCCCCCCAAAGAGTAAATACAATAATAGAAGTAATCTCTCCACTTATATGTAAATTTAGGGCGGTAGTAACTCCAAAATACATAATAAACAACCAAACAAGAATCGGTATTATTCTAAATACCTCTAGATATATTCGACAAAAGGAACGTATCCATTTTGACTTTGAAGTCCAGATAACTCCTAAAACTATTCCTAGAAGCGAGCCTATAACAATTGAAATAAAAGCTATCCTTGCTGTTACCAGCAAGCCGTCAAAAAGGCGCTGCATATTCATTCCCTTAAAAAGCACACTAATTCCCAAACTCTGCATAACGCACCTTCCTTTCCAACCATGTCAATAGTAATGATAACGGCAAAATAATGAGCAAATATACTGCCACCAGCATAGAGAGAGCTTCAAAGGTTTGATAATACATACCTATTAAATCCTTTGTTACATTCATAAGGTCAACCACTGCAATAGCTCCTACTATAGAGGTTTCTTTCAGCAAAAAAATGCAATTTGCACCTAACAAAGGTATACTAACTGAAAATGCTTGAGGAAAAATCACATATCTCACAAACTGGGCTTTGTTTAGTCCTATACTAAGGCCTGATTCAATCTGTATCTTGCTTATAGCTTCCAAACCACTTCTATATGCTTCTGCCATATAGCTTCCTCCTAAAAAAGACAAACCAATAATGGCACATGCATTCTCGTTTAGTGTGATTCCCAGTTTTGTAAGTCCAAAGTATAAGAAGAACAACTGTATAAGCAGCGGAGTATTGCGGGATAACTCAATATAAGCTTGAACTATTGATTTTAGCACTTTGACCTTGAAGTACAGAACTATACTACAAATTAATCCAATTATTAAAGAAAACAATATACCCCAAAATCCTAGTTTCAGTGTCGTCCATGCAGCCTCTAAGTAAAGAGGCAGGCTATCTGCTATGAATTGCCAATTAATACCCATCAGTTTTTCACCCCAATAAATACATTGAAAAAATATTCTTAAATAAAAAACTCCTACCCCCTATTCAGAGGCAAAAGTTAATTCTTTTTTCTCTCTGTAGATTTGCTTTAGCTTTTTTTACTATTATTACAATGTACACTATTCCTATCTGTTTACTATGTTATAACACAAGAGAATTTTTGTCAATATATTTATTTATTGATGATGGTATTAATTAATCAATCAGCAAATCGGCAAGTTCTTTAAAACTGAAAACCGTTTTTCCATGGTACTGAACATTTCTGCTATTAAATAAAATGGCATCCATTCCAAGGGATTCAGCAGCATCTAAATTATATATTCTGTCATCTACATAAATGCAATCAGATGCCTTAAGTCCAAGTTTATCAAGTGTATGCATGAATATTTGCATATCTGGTTTTTTTATTTTAAATTCCCCACTTACTGTTATAGCATCAAAATAATCATTAATTTTAAATTTATCACGTAAATACCTGCTCCATTCCTTTAAATCGTTTGATATTAATGCTAAATGATAATGTTTCTTTAAGATGGGAGCAAATTCATAAAAAGAATCATCAATTTCTATTGTATCTAAATATTCTTTTTCAATCTTATCTAAATCACCTTGAAATCCTAGATTTCTGAAAAGTTCTAAAGAAGATAGTTCACCAACATTAGCTTTTTTCCAATGAAAATATACATCCTCCCGGCTCAAATTAGGAAATGTACGATTAATGAATGGCAAAAGACCTCCCTCCGGGTCTTTAATAACCACCCCATACATATCCAAAATTAATGCTCTCATGCCAAAACCCTCCATTATAAACTATTTCTTCGTCATCTCCGCCTCACCTAATCTTTCTCTAAAGTGAGTCAAATGGGTTCTCATATGGCTAACATAGTGACTTAATAGGTTTTCAAAAGTAATAAATGGAGAATTCTCATCCCAATCTACATTCCACCTGTGTTTTAAACATTTGCTATCTAAATTCAAAATTATATTTATTATTAATTTATTATAGTAATAAAACAATGAAAGAAGTTCTGATAAGCTCATATTCTGATAATTTTGAGTTTCTAGCCACTCATCATTTTTGTAATCGGGAAATTCAAGAACTTCAGACAATTGTAATCTTACAAAACGTTGATGATTGTTTGAGGCTGAATCAATTAAATGGCCTATTATTTCTTTTAAAGTCCACTTATCCTTTGAAATTCTATACGATGATGTTTTTTCATCAATTTCAGAAAAGTCATTCCTAAATACATTAATTAGTTGCTCCAACTCTTTTGGGATAGTAATATTATCCATAAATTCTCCTTATTTATACGAAATATTAATATTATTAATAAAATCTTACCATATAATGTTGCTGTTTGTAATATTACATAGTCAACACTTATCATATTTTTCAATTAAAGTAAAATTCAAATTGAAATTAAACTAAAATTATGTTATATTTTAACTAAATATGTACTTCATTACATTCATTTCGTCATTACATCCTGACAGCATTATTTCTTTTTATATTCGCAATAGGTAAAAAAATTTAAAAGGAGTGTTTTTATGAAAAGAATTTTAGGGAGAGTTATGTCTCTTCTAACAGCGGTTGCATTGTCATGTACAGTCCTTACAACCGTTCCCTCTCCGGTACAGGCTGCTTATTCCGTACCTGTAGATGTTGAAGCAGAAGATTGTGCTCTCAGCAACGGTGCTACTGTTACTACAAATGTTTATGGAACTGAATATCCGGGGTATTCAGGGGATGGATTTGTATGGGTATCCAATGCAGGAACAATAACTTTAGAGGTAACAGTTCCTAAAAGTGCAATGTATGAACTTAAAACTCGTTGCTGGATGTATCTGGGCAATCTTGGTGAAACCAGACTTCAGACTGTAAGTATCAACGGTGTATCTAAAGGTAGCTTCTATATTCCCAACAAAGGCGACTGGATGGATTATAGTTTTGGATTCTTCTATCTTGAAGCTGGAACAGCTAAGATTGAGATTGGAACATCAGGAAGCTGGGGATTTATACTATATGATAAAATATCCTTTGACTATGCAGATATGCCTGATTTGAATATAGAGCCAACTCCATGTGATTCGAAGGCAACCCATGAAACAAAATCTCTTATGAAATATCTGACAAAGGTTTATGGGAACCATGTTATTTCAGGTCAGCAGGAAATTTATGGTAGTGGTAATAACGGAGATTACGAACTTGAATTCAACTATATACATGATAAAACCGGCAAGTATCCTGCAATCAGAGGCTTTGATATGATGAACTACAACCCTCTGTACGGATGGGAAGATGGTACAACAGACCGTATGATAGAGTGGGTAAAAGAAAAAGGCGGTATTGCAACAGCTTGTTGGCATATCAATATACCGGCAGATTTCACAAGCTACCAGTTGGGTGAAAAAGTGGATTGGACAAAGTGTACTTATAAACCCACTGCCAGCTTCAAAACAGCCAACTGTCTAGATAAAACAACAAAAGAGTACGGTTACTTGATGATGGCAATTGATGAACTGGCTAAACAGCTCCTTATCCTTCAGGATGCAAAAGTTCCAGTGCTTTTCCGTCCTTTTCATGAAGCTGAGGGGTATAACAATACCGATGGCTCAGGAGCTTGGTTCTGGTGGGGTTCATCAGGTGCTGAGGTTTACAAGGAACTCTGGAAACTGCTTTATACTACACTAACAGAAAAATACGGTATTCATAATTTAATATGGGAAGTAAACCTTTATACATATGCGAATTCACTCCAATGGTATCCTGGTGACCAATATGTGGATATCGTTGCCTATGACAAGTATGAAGGCTCACCTTACACTTGGGAAACAAGTGCTGCAACAACAGCATTTCTCTCACTTGTAAATGCTACAAACGACACAAAAATGGTGGCAATGAGTGAAAATGACGTTATACCTGACATTAAGAACATAGTTAACGAAGGAGCATGGTGGCTTTATTTCTGCCCATGGTATGGCGATTTCTTAACCAGTTCAAGATATAATGATCCGGTGCTCTTAAAGACTATTTACAACAGTGAGTACGTAATAACTCTGGATGAACTGCCTAAAGATATTTACGGTTCTGCACCTTCAGCCGGAGTAGCAGGAGATTTGAATTCAGACGGTGTTTTTGATGCCATAGATTTCGCCTTATTAAAAGCATTCATACTCCAACTCCATAATGACTCACTTGACTTAACAAACGCAGACGTAGATGGAAATGGACAAATAAATGCATTGGACTTTGCATATATGAGGCAAAAGCTTCTTGGGATAATTGATAAATTCCCGGTTGAATAACATTTTATATTTTTTATATAAAAAATGCTGTCCCATGAGGTGGTATATATCCCGCATGAGACAGCATTCTTTTTATCATACAATCTTACTATAAAAATGGCTTTGGAGTAATCTTTTCCAATAAAATCATTTTCAGGTTTGTAAGGTCAATTGCATCAACATTACCATCATTATTAACATCAGCAATAGCTATATTCTGTAAAGTACCTTTACCTAAAAGAAATGACTTGAGCATTGCAAAGTCAATAGCATCTAGTACACCATCCTCGTTAACGTCTCCATAGTATAGGATTACTTCTGGGGCCTTATTTATATTGAGATTACGAGCAATGACATTCTGAAGTACTAAATTTTTATCATAGGAGAATTCCCAGAACATTGCACCACCGAGAGCCATTTTCTTTATGTAATCTATCTTATAACTAATGGATTCTTCATCCTCGTATGTAATAAATGTACTTCCGTTATATAAATAAGGTACTTTTGCAACATCATCCCAATAGCGAACATAACTATTTTTATCTATATAATTTTCTACAATATCCCAATAATCAAATACAGCAGCTTCATATGTACCACTTCCGTAACCTGCAGAGGATGGGGCTTCTCCACTTTTAAAAAGGCCTGAGCCATTAGGATCATTTACGTTAACCCAACCTTTTCCGGAGAAAGCAAGACCCAGATTTAAATCAGTGGGTTTTACTCCTGCGGCAATATAATTCTCAATGGTTGTTGATACACAGAGATTACCTGGCTCTGCATACAGCGGAGTATTGTGATTGGTTATTTTATCCCATGTACCATGATAATCATAAGTCATGACATTTATGTAATCCAGATACTTCATCATTTCTGCAACTTTACAATTAGCTATGAATTTAGCATCTGCCGCTCCTGCAATACTTAGCAGATATTTTTTTCCGTCTTTTTCTCCCTGTGCATCCAGTGCAGTTCTAATCTCTTTAAGCAGTAGAATATAGTTATCGCCGTCGTCTGCACGGTGAGGTATATTATCACCACCTTGAACGGGATATTCCCAGTCAAGATCTACACCGTCAAAATCGTATTTTACAACAAAATCTACTGCGGACTGTGCACATGCCTTTCTCAGAGAATCTGAAGCCGCTACATCAGAGAAATTCTTTGACCACGTCCATCCTCCTACTGATATAATTGTCTTAATATGAGGATGTTGCTGTTTCAATTTTATCAGTTGTCCAAAATGCCCCCTTAGTTCTGTTTCCCATGTGTCATCTCCATATGGCTTTTGGGTATCAATCCACGGATCTCCAACCGTAATAGTTCCATCAGCAGATAAATTGGCAAAAGCAAAGTTAATATGTGTCAACAAGGAAGGATTAATATCTCCCACCTCTACGGCTCTCTGATAGCCGCTCCATGAAGTAAAATATGCCACATTTCTGTATGATTGTTCATTTGCGGCAACATTTGAAATAATGCCTATACAACTAAGCATTAGTGATGCAATTAACGAAAATGCCGTTAATTTCAGCTTCATTTACATTTCCCCTTTCTTAGGCTTTTAATTAAATTATATCATAATATCCAAATTTTGTATTTTATTAGAATTTATTTGACTTTTTTTGCACATAAATAAGCCTGGGATTATATTTAATTCCCAGACTTTATAAGTTAACTTTATAAACTAACCCCAAACTTTAATGCGATTGAATCCGGATTTCAATCCTTCAATAGGCCCTACAACAGGCTTAGCGTTTCTGGAAGTTCCTGTATAGTCGGTGTC